>CAVRYB010000117.1:0-59627 GCA_963725295.1 uncultured Acidobacteriaceae bacterium | reverse complement strand
TCCCGCCTTCGACCTGATCTGGAATGCCTTGCACACCTTTGTGCGGGTTCCCGTGGCCGCTCTGATCGCATTCGGTGCTACCTCGCAACTCTCTCCCGAGAAGCAGTTGTTAGCCACCTTGGCCGGCGGAGCGATCGCCTTAGCTGCCCATAGTGGTAAAACTGCCGCTCGCGTGGCCGTTACCCCTTCGCCGGAGCCGGTGTCGAATTTTGCTCTAAGCGCCGGAGAAGATACTCTCGCAGTGTTTTTGACCTGGTTTGCAACGCGGCATCCGATGGAAGCCGCCAGTATCGTCGTGGCCTTGTTGCTGGTCATCATCGTGGTCGGCCGCTGGGTGATTAGGGCGATGAAAAACTTGTTTCGCGGCGCCGAGAACGAACTGTCACCGTCGAAGCCCCGCGACTTGAATGCTGCCTAGATTTGGTTTTGGGTGGCGCAGCGGATAACCTCTGCGATCATTTGCAGTACCAGAAATGGGGCTTTAGCCGCTGAGGTTCAAGGGCGGCACGAAGTGTGACTTTTCTATGACTCCTAATTCACCCTTTACCGATGTTCCCACCGCAATCGAAGATATACGCGCCGGACGAATGATCGTCGTGGTTGACGATGAAGATCGCGAGAACGAAGGCGACCTTACCCTTGCCGCAGAAAAAGTCACTCCCGAAGCCATCAACTTCATGGCCAAGCACGGACGCGGCCTGGTCTGCCTCGCCATGACCGAAGAGCGTCTCGACCACCTGCGCATCGGCCCCATGACCAGCGAGAACACCTCGCAGTACGGAACCGCTTTTTGCGAAGCCATCGACGCTCGCGACGGCGTGACCACCGGAATCTCGGCCCATGATCGCGCCCGCACCATCAAAGTAGCCATCGACCCCGCCACCCGGCCCTCGGATCTGGCGCGGCCCGGCCACATGTTTCCCCTCCGCGCTCGCAAGGGCGGAGTCCTCGTGCGCGCCGGCCAAACCGAAGCCTCCGTCGATCTCGCCCGCCTGGCCGGCATGGTCCCCGCCGGAATCATCTGCGAAATCATGAAAGACGACGGCACCATGGCTCGCGTGCCCGACCTGATCGAGTTCTGCCGCACCCACGAACATGAAGATGCTGACCGTGGCGGAACTGATCCGCTACCGCATGCAGCATGAGCGCTACGTGCATCGCGTCGGCGAGGCGATGGTCGAAACCAAGCACGGAGAATTCCGCCTGATCGCCTACGAAAGCGAAGTGGACGGCGGCGGTTCGCACATGGCGCTCATCCGCGGCGATATCGCCGATTCGTCGGAGCCGGTTCTCGTCCGCATGCACGCCCATTGCCTGCTGGGCGACGTTTTCGGAGCCACCGGCTGCGACTGCCACCAGACCCTCGAAGCTTCGCTGAAGATTATCGCCGAGGAAGACCGAGGCGCATTGATCTACCTGCACCAGACCTCCAAGGGATTCACCGCGGAAAAAATCGGCGACCAGTCTTTCCTTACCTTCCATCGCGAACGGCGCTTGCCATCGCTTCCCGAAAGCGAGCGCAAAACCCACCGCGAAATCGGACTCGGAGCCCAGATTCTTTCCGATCTGAACCTGAAGCGCATCCGATTGCTGACCAATCACCCGCGGAGAGTAGCTGCGCTGGAAGGATTCGATATCGAGATTGTTGAACAAGTCCCGTGAAACTGACTGCCTCACGATAGAGATCGCACAAACTGGTAAGAGCACCGCCGATGCGTAAATCGGCGGATCCGCTAAAACGGCTTGCGCACCGTGATCACTTCATCTTTGATGAAGAACTGTGCCGAACAAATCGACGAGCCGCAGATTGTCGGCAGCAGTCCAGCCATTTGCTTGCGAGTAATCAGCCCTAGACGTGCCGCACGAAGGGCAGGAGAGTACCGCCCAATAGGGATCCTCTTTCTCGCCAACCTCGCCTGCGTTCTCCAGCACGAACACGGTGCCAGGCTCCATCTGCTCGGGAATCCATTTGTTGATAATGCTCAATTCACCGATCATCATGCCCCCCGCTTTCGTGTTTATGCTCTTCGCTGCCCGCTGAAGGCAGAACCTGTTCCGAAGCCGCTGTTCTTCTTTCGCGATCTGATTTCTGCCCTGACCCGACGCACCTCGTCGCTCAGGCATATATCAAACATCGGCTGCCGTGCGTTCTTTAGCAGGTCCACGACCTCACGTGCCGAGGTTCGCAAATACAAATGAGTACCGTCGGTCAGAAGGTGATACTCCGAAGTCCCACTGACGGACGCCGCTAAACTGGTGCCGAATTCCTGTTGAAGAAACCGGATCACTTTACGCATCCGTTGCAGTGAGAACCCGCGTCGGCGCAATTGGCAGATCACCGCCACCGTGGCAAGCTCGTCCCAGCTGTAGACTCGGCGATGTCCCTGCCGGCTCGGGGCGACAATGCCGCGTTCATCCCACCATTGCAGCTGACGCGCGGTAATCCCAGTCAGCGCAATCACGTCATTGGATGTGAACTTCTGCGGCATTCTTAGCTTCGTTTTGTTTCAAACATTAAAGTGGAGAAATGTTTTGAACATTCTAGGCGGCCGATGCGGAAATCAAGCAATGTTTCCGTCTAATCCTGTTGACTATACGGATACGCTGCTGCGGGCGTGCCGGTTTGTACGTTTTACAGACTTGGCATTACCATTAGCGGACAGCAAATTCCTTTCTCGGGGCTATTGAATTCGACGATCCAAAAAGTGCGCCAGTCTGTCGTATTGCTTCTCCTGATTTTCTCGTGTTCCGTCTTCATGCTCGCGCAGCAAAAAGAGCGCAATCGCAAGCTGGATGCCGCACAGAAAGCCACACCCGCCACGGCTTCTTCAAATAGCAAAGATGACAAGGACGAGAAGAACGAAGGCGATCCTCTGTTCAGGGGAATGAAATATCGCTCGATTGGTCCTTTCCGCGGAGGCCGCTCGCTCACGGCCGCCGGAATCCCCGGCGATCCGACCACCTACTACTTCGGTGCGACCGGAGGAGGCGTGTGGAAATCGACCGACGGCGCCAATACCTGGTCTCCGATCTTCGACAAGGACGGTGCCCCCGCGATCGGCAGCCTCGCCGTCGCAGCTTCTGACCGCAACGTCGTTTATGTAGGCACAGGCGAGGCCTGTATTCGCGGAAATATCTCTCACGGCGACGGCGTCTGGAAGTCGGTCGACGCCGGAAAGTCGTGGAAGAACGTCGGACTGAAAGACTCGCGCGCGATCGGCAAGCTGATCATCAATCCGTACAATTCCGACATCGTCTTCGTCGCGGCGCTCGGCCACCCCTTCGGACCGAACACCGAACGCGGCGTCTTCCGCACCGCGGATGGCGGGAAGACTTGGGAGAAAGTTCTCTACAAAGACGAGAACACGGGGGCGATCGACATAGCGTTTGATCCGCAAAATCCAAACATCCTCTTTGCCTCGCTATGGGAAGCACGGCGTACCCCGTGGACCTTGTCCAGTGGCGGCCCCGGCAGCGGCATCTACCGCTCGACCGACGGTGGCAGCACCTGGAAGCAGATACAGGAGCACGGTCTTCCCAAAGGGCCATACGGACGCATCGGCATCGCGGTGGCTGCGAATTCAGAACGCGTGTACGCAGTCATCGAAGCGAAGGAGGGCGGCGGCCTCTATCGCTCCGACGATGGCGGCGACAGCTGGGATCTGGTGAATGGCAGTCATGGGTTGGTCCAGCGTGCCTGGTACTACATGCACGTAGTAGCCGACCCGCAGGATGCCAACACGGTCTATGTCGCCGACGTCGAATTCTTCAAGTCGACGGACGGCGGACGCAACTTCAACAAGATCAAAGTTCCCCACGGGGACAATCACGGCTTGTGGATTGATCCGAAGAACACGAAACGGATGATCGCTTACAACGATGGCGGTGTCACGGTTAGCCTTGATGGCGGTAAGTCGTGGACCCGAGAAGACAACCAGCCGACCGCGCAGTTCTATCACGTCATTACCGATACCCGCACGCCCTACTACGTCTACGGTTCCCAGCAGGACAACTCCACCGTCGCGATCGCCAGCCGCAGCGACGACGGCGCTATTGGCCGCGATGACTGGTATCCAGTAGGAGGCGGGGAAGCGGGCTATATCGCGCCAAATCCGATGGATCCGAACATCGTCTACGCCGGCGACTATCAGGGCAACATCACGCGCTTCGACCGGCGCACCAACCAGGTTCAAAACATCGCCGTATGGCCGGAACTCTCGGACGCTCGTGGAGCTGCTCCGCTCGAACACCGTTTTCAGTGGACCGCCCCTATCGTCACCTCACCGTTCGACCCCAACACGATTTATTACGGCGGCGAGCGCGTTTTCAAAACCAGCGACGGAGGAACGCGTTGGGAAGCCATCAGTGGCGATCTGACCCGCAATGACAAGTCGAAGCAACAGCCATCCGGTGGGCCAGTTACGATTGACGATACTGGAACCGAATATTACGACACTGTTTTCTCTATCGCTCCGTCGCCGCTTGCGAAGGGGCTGATTTGGGCAGGCACCGATGACGGTTGGATCCAGATCACGCGCGATGAAGGGAAGAACTGGACGAATGTTACTCCTAAGGACCTTCCGGAGTGGAGTCGCGTCAGTCTGATCGAAGCATCGCCACATGATGCCGGTACTGCTTACGTGGCGATTGACCGACACCAAAATGATGATCTGGCGCCTTACGTCTATAAGACGACCGATTACGGAACGACCTGGAGCCGCATTACGACCGGTATTCCGGAGGGCGTATTCGTGCGTGCAGTCCGCGAAGACCCGAAGCGTAAAGGCTTGCTCTACGCAGGCACCGAACGCGGCGTCTATGTATCGTTCGACGACGGAGCACACTGGCGCACGATGCAACTGAATCTGCCAATCGTTCCTGTCCACGATCTGGTGATCAAGAACGACGACTTGGTACTGGCGACGCACGGTCGGGCATTCTGGATCCTCGACGACGTTTCCCCGCTGCGACAGTTTGCTGATTCGGTTGCTGCAGAAGACATGCATCTCTACAAGCCGACCACCGCTTACCGCGTCCACAGTGGAGACTCCCCTGCGCACTTGTCTTTCGCTGGAAAGAACCCGCCCAATGGACCAGTGATCTACTTCTACCTGAAACAGGCCCCCAAGCAGGAACTGACACTTGAATTCCTGGATTCTTCCGGCAATGTGATTCGCAAGTTTTCCAGCAGCAAGGTTGAACCGCTCGATGAACCGCTCGATCCCGACGACAAGAGACCCGAGAAACAGATCAAGCTCGAAGAAGGGCTCAATCGCTTCGTTTGGGACTTGCGCTACGAAGATGCGCATCGCGTCCCGGGCTACTATCTGTGGGAGTACGGCGATGGTGCGAAGGGGCCGCTCGCGCCTCCCGGAAGCTACCAAGTGCGGCTGACCGCGAACGGCAAAACGCAAAGCGCACCATTCGATCTGAAAATCGATCCGCGAGTCGCCACCTCGCAGAGCGATATGGAGAAGCAGTTCAAGCTGCAAATGGATGTTAGGGAGCAGTTGAATCGTGTCTACGACGCAGTCAACCAGATTCAGGATGTTCGCGAGCAGTTGGAAGGTCTTAAGAAGCGATTGGTTCCAGGTGACGCGACGAAAGCGATTCTCGATGGCGCAGTTGCGCTCGACGCCAAACTGATTGCCGTTCGCGATCCGTTGATCAATTTCAGAATCAGCGCTAGCGAAGACTCGCTCGCTTATGCGCCGGGCATCGATGCCAGGCTGGCATTCCTTTCGATGGCCGTGGCAGGCTTTGCCGATGCGGCTCCAACCGAATCGCAGTACCAGGAATTCGACAAGCTTAAGAAGCAGACTGACGAGTTGTTGTCCCACTGGGACGACGTTCGGAACTCAGATATCGCCGCGTTCCAAAAACTGGCGGCCGAGCAGAACATCCATCCGATCTATGTGCCTGATGTGCGAAGTGAGCGGGTGCTAGGTGGAGGGGAAGAGGAATAGCCACTTGGGTGCGATCGGTACGCGCGGGCCGAGAGGCCCGCGCCACCTAACATCTAAATAAACATCTCGTCGTGTGACACGCCATCGCCGTTCTTGGGATGGCGTCTTTTCTGGCCAACAAGAACTTCGAACCCGGTGCTGATGGCGGCCATCAGTCCATTGACTTGCCGCAGCGGAGAGACCACTGTCTTATGGACCATCTCACTGGTCTCTTCCACTTTGTCCATGGTGCGATTCAGAAGTTCATCGGCGCGGATAACCTGCAATCGCGTGCGGTCGAGTGTGTCGGTCAGGGTTGCGTCAATCCGAGCCAGTTGATTGCGCACCATATTGCTCGACTCGGTGACATTCGCTGTCATCGTCGCGATCTGCGGCCGCATTTCGACCAGCATACTCTGCACCGTGTCCATCGTAGGCAACGCTTTCGTTGTCACCTGCGTGGCGAGAGCTTCCATTTTCGCAGTGCTCTTTCGCACAGCCAAGTAGAGGCCGACGAGGATACCCGCCTGTAACAACACAGCAAACGAAGTCACTGCGATGAATAGTATTAGGAGATTCTCATTTCCAGTCATGGCTGCTCCGTAACGCCGCGTCTGCTGCCGTTAGAGGCTCTTGGGCGCTTCTGCCTCTGCCCCAGTCTCACGCTTATACGCCTGGCGTCCCGCCTCGTAGGCGTTGCGCAGCCGCTCTTTCTGCTCGTCGAGCACATCGCCGCCGCGGCCCACCCATTCATTCGCCTGTTCACGGACACGCCGAGCGTGTTGTCGCGCGCGTTCGCTGCCCTCTTGCGCCTTCGAGCGAATCACTTCCCGCATCTCATCGCCCGAGCGTGGCGCGTACAAAACGCCGACTACAGCCCCAACACCCAGACCTGCCAGGAACCACAAAAAGCCGTTACCGTCACGATCCGCCATAACTTCCTCCTCAACTTCTTGATATATCGGATGGTAGCACCCTGATATAGGAAAGACAATTCACGCCGGCCCTCGTTGCCAGCCCGATTGTGAGTGCATTTTGTATCGAAAGGTTGCTCCGCGCCCAGCAAAGAAACGCTTGTGCCCAGCGCTGCAAAGGCGGACAATGAAGCGTTTTCAGGAGGCACTTTGTCCGATCGCAAATACCGCCAGCACGGTTACCAGGATTCCGGCGGCGAGAAGAAAAGGGAATTCGAGAAACCGTCTGCACCGAAAAGGGACAACACGTTCGGGCCCCGTCCCCTCAATATGCCCGGAACGCGGACAGTGTCGCGTTGCGCGGAGTGCGGAGCGTTGTTGCAGAACCTGAGCGATCCCGTTGGACAGTGCCCCAAATGCCGTTTCGAACTGCATTCCTGCAAGCAGTGCGAACATTTTGACCCGTCGAGCCGCTTCGAGTGCAACCAGCCAATCCCCGCCCGTATTTCTCCCAAAGACAAGCGCAACGACTGCTCGTTCTATTCCATCCGCGTGATGATCGAGAAGGAAACGTCGAGCAAGGGCAGCGCTCGCCCGAACGATGCGCGCGCGGCGTT
This sequence comes from uncultured Acidobacteriaceae bacterium, assembly GCA_963725295.1. Classification (GTDB taxonomy): domain Bacteria; phylum Acidobacteriota; class Terriglobia; order Terriglobales; family Acidobacteriaceae; genus Acidiflorens. The sequence goes on along the minus strand of CAVRYB010000117.1, from coordinate 52,151 downwards.
CGATAATCTGTTCAAAGATTGAAATAAGTGACGTGTAGCGAAATTGCCTCAACTGATGGCTGAGAGCTGATGCCTGACAGCTTCACCTATGGCTTCCGCGTCGGCCGTATTAGCACTTCACTGACGAACGACTGCGGCGCCTGCGTGACGAGCATCGCAACCACGTGAGCCACGTCTGATGCCTGCAGCATCCTCTCTGAGTTTTTGCCTACGTGTGGACTAAATTCCGTGTGGACTGAACCCGGGCATACAACCGACACTCGCACATTGTGAGCGCGGAGTTCCTCGGCAAGGGAATAGGTCAATCCGTTCAATCCCCACTTCGAGGCGGCGTAAGCCGCGCCGTTAGGCAAAGCGTTCTTTCCCGCCAGAGATGAGATGTTGATGATGTGACCGCTACGTGCCTGGATCATGATGGGCGCCAGACTGCGGATGGAATAGTACACACCGCGCAGATTCGTGTTCATAATGCGATCCCACTCGAGGGGATCCAGTTGATGCAGCGGGCCACTCGCTCCTGCGATGCCGGCATTATTGACGAGCACATCGAGTCGGTGAAAGTTTGTCTCTACCTGCGTGGCGAGTGCCTCAACGGAACGGATATCGGCAACGTCACAGCGGATTGTGACGGCGTGGCCGCCGCCGGAAGTGATTTCAGTCGCGGTCTGCTCAAGCGACGGACGTGACCGCCCACAGAGGACGGTATATGCGCCCAATTCGGCGAGCTTAAGCGAAATCGCTCGGCCAATGCCGCCGCCAGCGCCGGTGATGACTGCGACCTGTCCCTGCAACGGCAGATTCGACGCGGTTTTCATTGCAAATATGCCCTCCCAGGAAAGCTGTATTCTACCTGCCGGTTTTGAATCGTGCGATACGGCTGCCGGAGATTAGGACTTAACGCCTCGATCGTTTCCGGCATCCAAGCGTTCATGAGGGATAAAGCCAGCAAGGTGCTTGCCTTAGCCCCGTTCCATCCTTATAATCCGCTCACCGGAATATTGCGGAGCCCTTACCTGTCGCGGGCGACCCATCATTTTCGGGCTAGTCGTCGTTACTGCGTAGTCGTCATTGAAGATAGGTTCGTGGTGCAAGCCCGACGCCAAGATCTCAAATCGGGCAGAAATCAAAATTTCCGCTTCCCCGAAGAGTCTAAGGAGCCACAGTAATGAAGAAGATTGCTCTCGCGATGCTGCTTGCAGTTGCAAGCACCGCCATCGCTCAAACCGCTTCCGCGCCAGCTCAAACTGCACCCCCGGCAAGTCCTGCACCAGCCGCAGCTCCCGCACCAGCCCAGAAAAAAGAAATCAAAGATCCGGCCGAATACAACGCCTACGTGGGTGCCGTGCAACAAACCGATGCTGCGGCCAAAGTGAGCGGCTTGGAGGCGTTTTTGACGCAGTACCCAAACAGCGTGATGAAGGAAGAGGCGCAGGAATATTTGATGGGCGCCTACCAGCAGACAGGGAACCAGGCTAAGACGCTCGACACAGCGGCGAAGGTCTTGGCCACCAACCCGTGCAACCTTCGGGCGCTGGCGTTGCTTACCTATACAAAGCAAGCGATGGCTGTCGCTGGTCAGAACTCGGCAGCGAACTTTGCCGACGCTGGACAGAATGGTGAGAAAGGCCTGCAGTGCCTCCAGACGGCCACCAAGCCCGCGGGTACTTCAGATGCCGATTGGGACAAGCTGAAAACACAAACGGCGGCAATCTTCAATGGCGCGGCTGGACTCGCCGCCTTCCAGGCTAAGGACTACGGGAAGGCCGAGAAGTATCTCCGGGCAGCCGTCGAGACGGATCCCGCGAACCTGTTGAACGTCTATGATCTGGCTCTCGCGTATCTGGCCGCTGGGCCGACCGAAGACGATGTGAACGGACTCTTCTTCATCGCCCGTGCTTCCAATCTGGCGAACGGTGTCGGCAAAGAGCAAATCGCCAAATTCGGCAAGAGCAAGTACACGAAATATCATGGGACCGACGAGGGATGGAGCGATGTTCTGGCCAAGACCGCCACTACCACCCTGCCTCCGGCTGATTTCACGATTAAGAAATACGTGCCTCCGACTCCCGCCGAACAAGCAGCCGAGTTGGTGAAGAGCAAGAAGGTTGAGGAGATGAGCTTCGCCGAATGGCAAATGGTGCTTTCCGAAGGTACGCCCGAGGATGCCGAAAAGGTATTTAGCGTACTGAAAGGGAAGCCATTGCAGATGCAGGCCCACATCATCAGCATCGACTCCTCAAGCAAAACGGCTACCAAGCTGCAATTGGCTGGCAGCCAGGATGATATCGACGCGAAGCGTGCCGATATTGATCTGACAATGTCGGGGCCGATTCCGGCGGCGCGGATGCCGAAAGAGGACACGGATTTCCAGTTCGAAGGAACGCCTGTCTCCTACGTGGCGAAGCCGTTCGTGATGACGATGAACGAAGGGGCATTGCTGGGGAAGACGCCGCCAAAGCCGCCTGCAGCCCATAAGAAGCCCGCTGCCCACTGAGTTTCAGGGTCGCAGGTATCGGGTCTCAGGAAAACTCTGAGTCAGAAAATCCGGCAACGAAAAAATAGGGCGGCCCGCTGGGGCCGCCCTTCATTCTTGATAAACGTGATTCTTAGGTTCTCCTGAGACCTGACGCCCAACCTAGCGAGCCAGTTTTCTCTCCATCGTGACCGGACGCGCGCTCCGCGGTGGGCGCTTTCCTCCGGCACGCAGCGGCCGAACATCAATCTTCAGTTCCTGCATGGTTCGGCTGAGAGTGTTGCGGTGCATACCGAGCTGGCGCGCAGCCTTGCACTGATTCCCGCGGTTTTCCTCGAGCACAGTGATGATAAATCGCTTCTTGAACTCCCGGACGGCTTCCGAATAGAGAATATTGCTCTTGTACATCTGAAGTATGAGTGCTTCCAGTTGATCCTTCACCTGACGCCTCTTTTCCACACCTTATAATGACCTCGTTTGCCGAGAGCTGAACGCCTCCGTTGACTGGCGCTACTCCCTGAGCCATGCCCGCCGACAAGAACCGCTTGCGTAGCTCGTCTTGCGAATGCCTACTTCGATCCGGCCTCAGGCTTCAGCACTTCCGCCGGATGCGCCTGACGCATGTAGTCCAAGCCCTGGTAGAAACGGTGACGCAATTCCGACGGTGCGAGCCAGATTGCTGCTCTGCCGCCTACCAGAAAATATGGAGCCAACTCCGAACCTGCCAGCCATCTTGCTGCGGGCGCAAACGCCGCCATGGCCGTAAGCACAATCGCCACAACCAGCCCGCCACGCACTAGCCCGAGGACGGCTCCCAGAACCCGGTCAATTGCACTCAGACCGGCCTTCTTCATCGTCCAGCGTGCGATCCTCCCGGCAAAACCGGCAACGATCAGGACCGCAAAAAAAATGATCAGGAATCCAGCGATCTCGCCCAACCACGGCGATTTCAAATGGGGCGCGAACCATTCGGCCAGGCGATGATACTGCCAGGCCGCCAGCAGATATCCCACAACCAGACCAGCTAATTTGAAGGCCTCATGAAAGAAGCCCTCCATGGCCGCTCCAACCGCGGAAAATACCAGGAATGCGAGGATAATCCAGTCCGCAATGCTCATTTTCACATTTCAGAGACTCGAAGCGGAGCGATCGCGGTCAACAATCCCTCCGCCCGCGGCCTAGATTTCCAGTTCACGTCCCGTCAATTGACGGTATGCCCCGAGATATTTTTCGCTCGTCCGCAGCGCAACTTCCTGGGGGAGGGCCGGCGCGGGCGGTTGTTTGTTCCAGCGAATTTCCTCGAGGTAATCCCGAACGTACTGCTTGTCATACGAATTCTGTGCTTTGCCCGGTTGATACGTGTCGGCCGGCCAGAAGCGGGAGGAATCCGGTGTCAAAACTTCATCCGCCAGCGTAATGCCATGGGCGGTCTGTCCAAATTCGAACTTGGTATCGGCGATGATGATGCCGCGCTGTCGTGCGTAATCAGAAGCCTTCTTGTAGATGCGCAGCGTAATGTCACGAAGTTGACGGCTCAGTTCGGGATCAACCAGTTTGCACATCTCTTCAAACGAAATATTGATGTCGTGCCCGGTCGTGGCCTTGGTCGCCGGAGTGAAGATCGGCTCGGGCAGTTGATCTGACTCCTTCAGTCCGGCGGGCAACTGGATGCCGCACACTCTTCCCGTCTCTTTGTACTCCTTCCATCCAGAGCCGGAAAGGTAGCCGCGCGCTACGCACTCAACAGGGAACATTTCCGCGCGCATGACCATCATGGAGCGACCGCGTAGTTCGTCCGCGTGCTGGCGCACTGCAGCGGGATACTGGCTCACGTCGGCCGTAACGAAATGGTTGGCGACGATGTCCTTGAGGAAGTCGAACCAGAATAGCGAAATCTGCGTGAGCACGCGGCCCTTGTGCGGAATGCCGGTGGCCAGCACGTAGTCGAATGCGGAAATACGGTCCGTGGCGACGAAAAGCAAGTGGTCGCTATCCAATTCGTACACGTCGCGCACTTTGCCGCTGGCGTGCAGTTTCAACTCGGGGTAGTCGGTCCGCAGGAGGACGGGATCTAAAACTTGTGGGCTCATAGATAGAATCACCGGGAGAAAACTTTGCGTATTCTAGCTTTCGTGAAAGATTTGTCAACGCTTTCCATCACAGAGCACGGGCAGGGTATAGCACCGTTCCGCAAAAAAAGGTTGACAGTTTTAGTGTAAGGCAGAACCTGCGCCAGGCGCTCGTTTTAGCGTGATTGCGATGTGGAAAAACTGAGGAAGGCTCTGGAAAAAAAGGCGGCAGACTTGGCTCGATTACAAGCAAAAAAGAGGTTGGCGCGTCAAGAACGCAATGCAGAATTTGTTGCCTGTCGCCGCAGTTAAAAACGGCTGGGCCATTTGCGGGCGGCATGGAAGACACGGATCAACTGCACAACATCGCCTCGCACACGATAAGGAACTATATACGGCGTTCCCGAAACCACCAACTCGCGAGTACCGGATATCCGCCCGGGACGACCAAGAGCGGGATAATGTTCCAGGGAGTCGACCGCTTTTACGATCGCCGCCACCGTCCGGATAGCGGCATCGGGATTATCCTGGGATATGTACTCGGACACGGCTATCAGGTTCGCGCGTGCCGTGCGCAGCCAGTTAACGCGCACGTCGTGTCAAACGCCGGATTGTCTGTTGCATTTCCTCGTCGGTGGCGAAGTCGCCCGCGTCGGCCTCGGCTAGGCCCTTCTTGATTTCGTTGATTTGCCATTCATTCACCGAGACATATTCCTGGATTGCCTCAGCGGCAACGAAGGAGCGGCTTCGGTTCATCGACTTCGATAGACGGTCGAGTTGTTTTTTCAGTTTAGCGTCGAGCCGGAGAGTGAGGACGGCGGATTCTGGCATGATGTATACATTATACATTAGATGTGTACATGGTGTTTCTGTAGACGCATTCGAAACCACAATTAGCAGACTTACGCCGCCCCAAATCTAACCGAAACCAGTTTCGACACTCCCGGCTCCTGCATGGTCACGCCATACAGCACCGGCGCGATGCTCATGGTCCGTTTACTGTGCGTGATCAGGATGAACTGCGTCTGCACGCTCATCTCGCGCACCAACTCTGTGAAGCGCGCGATGTTTGCTTCATCAAGCGGCGCATCGACTTCGTCGAGAATGCAGAACGGGCTCGGCGTGTACTGGAAGATGCCGACCAGCAGCGAAAGAGCCGTCAGCGCCTTTTCTCCGCCCGAAAGCAGAAGCACATTCTGCAGCTTCTTTCCCGGAGGCGAGGCAACCACGTCAATCCCGCTCTCGGCGCTGTTCTCACTGTCGGTCAGCCGCATGAAGCCGTGCCCGCCGCCGAACAGCTTGCGGAACGTCGCCTGGAAATTCTCATTGATCTTGTTGAACGCCTCTTCGAATTTCTGGCGTGAAACCTGGTCGATCTCCTTGATCGTGGCAGCCGTATCTGCGATCGCATCCAGAAGGTCCTTGCGCTGCGTTTCGAGGAACTGGTGACGTTCCGCAGTTTCCTTGTACTCTTCCAGCGCCATCATGTTGACCGGGCCCATGGCATCAAGTCGCGAACGCATTTCTCGATGGGCCTGATCTTCAGTAGCGAGTTCGTCGCCAGCAACCAACGGAATCGTCGTGTCTGCCATTAAAACCGGGCGTTCGATGCCGAGCTCGTTGAGACAGGTGTCGGCGAGGTGCTGTAAATCGGACTCTAGCTTGGCGGCCGTCGCCTGCAGTTCGCCGCGGCGATCGCGAGCGAGATCGAGCTGCTGGCGCGTCGTCTTCAACAGTTCGTCGATCTCGGCTAGGCGCGCTCGTACCTGTTCCGATTCCAATTGCAGCAAGCCCTCGCGTGCTTCTCCAGCGTTGCGTTCGGCCTCAAACTCGACGAGCTGTTCCGCGAGTTGCACGTTCTCGTTTTGCCGCTGCGCGATCTCGGCAGCCGCGGACTCCATCTGCGCCTGCAGGCCGGTGGTGCGTTCCCGCATCTCCGCGACCAGCGTCTCGATGCGCTGCACCAGCGTCGATGCCGAACGGTGCCGTTCTTCGAGCGTGGCCACACGCGCGGCTCGCTGCGAACTGGTTTCCGCCGCGGAGTCTCGCTGGGTACGCAACACGATCAGTTGATCTTGTCCGGAGGCAAGCTGCGTTTCGAATTGTGTGCGCGCTTGCTCGATGGTCACCAACTCAGTCTGCCGCGCCACGATCAGGCTTTCCTGTTCCTGCCGCTCTGCCGCGAGCCTTTGCAACTCCCGCTCACTGACCGAAATGCGCTCCCGAACCCGGGACATTTCGGCATCCAACTGCTGCAGCAAGTGGTCGGAGGTCATGGCCTGCTTCTCCGCCTGGCGCTTCTCTTCTTCAAGGCGATCAAGCAGGGAAGTGTGCTCTTTGATTTCGCGGCCCAAAGTGAGCGCGAGAATTTCCTTCTCGCGCAGCGCGCGCTCCAGTTCCTCAAGCAGGCGCAACACGTCTCGGAGTTCGCGCTTCATCGAAAGCGGACCTTCGCTTCGCTGCTTGCCTCCGGTCACAGTCACGTTGTGGAAGCACTCCCCGGTCTGCGAAAGGAAGAAAGCGTCCGGGCTGGAAAGCGCCAGTTCTCGCGCCACGGCCGGATCTTGCACGATGAACCCGTTGCCCAGCTTGGGCAGGATCACCTCGAGCGATTTGCCGAAGCCATTCAGCACGCGAATCGATTTCTTCAGCGGCAAAACTGCGTCATTTAGCGGAGCGTAGTGATGGCTTTCGTCCACGACAAAAGAGAACTTGGCCTGCGAGTCTTCCGGATGCACAAGGAACGTGGCCCTGCCGTCGACGTCAGAACGCAACAGGCGCAGTCCTTCATCGGCCGCGCCCCATGATTTGACTACGACGTAGTTCAGCTCATCGCGGAGAAAATCTTCGACCACGCGCTCGTACCGCGGTTCCACTTCGAGGAAGTCAGCCAGCACACCGGCCGGAGTATTGCCCCCATTCATGGCTCCCGATTGAAATAGGCGCCGCACACTCTCGGTCGAATAGCCGTGCTCGGCGATGACCGCTTCCAGCGATCCCCTCTTGCCCAGCGCTGTGGCATATTCCGAGCGGATGGAATCAAGGTGCTTCTTCGTTTCACTTTCCGCCGAGCGCTTCGCCTCGACGGTTTCACGCAGGGCGGCAATTTCCGCGGTCAGCCCACTGATGCGTTGCGAAACAGTTTCAAACTCTATGGCAATCTGGCCACGCTGTCCGCCGAACGTCTCCGACTGCGATGAACCTGTCGCAATCTCGGATTGCAACCGTTGTTCCTCACGCCCGATACCTGCCAGACGCTCTTCCGACTGCGTTAGCTGATTGCGCAGGTTAGACGCATCGCCCACCGCCTCTAGAATGGCCGTCCGATGCGATTCCTGTTCGCCCTCTAACAACGCGAGTTTGATCGCGGCATGCGCTGCTTCCTGCTGGCTCAGGTTGTATTCTTCCTGGGCTGCGGCAAGCTCGGCAGCCGCCGAGTCGAGCACCTGTTGATGGCCGTCGCGCTCTTGTTCCAGCGCGGCGAGCCGTCCGTGCGCTTGCGTGAGTTCCAACTCCGCGGATGCAGAGCGGGCGATCAATTCAGCGCAACGTTCTTCGTTAGTGCGGGTGCGCGCTTTGCCCCTGTCTCCCTCGATCGCGATCTGGCTAAGGCGTTCGCGATTCTGCCGCGTTTCGGTCTCGATGGCGTATCCACGCTGCGTGCGTTCAGAGTGCTCGGCTTCCGCCTGCTGCACACTCTCAGTCTGCTGCCGGATCTCCTCGCCCAGTTGACTGATCTGAGTGTCAAGCGTGACGGTTTCCTGGTCCATCTGGTTGAACTTGCTGGCCAGCACAACTCGCAGCTTGGCGCGCATCTCGTCGCGCAGTTTGGCATAGCGCTCGGCTTTGTTGGCCTGGCGCTTAAGCGAATTCATCTGGCGCGTGACTTCCTCGAAGATGTCATTCACGCGGTTGAGATTGGTCTTCGCGTCTTCGAGGCGCGCCTCCGCGAGGCGCTTCTTCGTTTTGAACTTCGTGATGCCCGCCGCCTCCTCGATGATCGCCCGGCGGTCAGTCGGACGGCTGCTGAGGATCTGGCCGATGCGTCCTTGCTCGATCAACGCGTAGGACTCCGGGCCCAGCCCCGTGCCCATGAAGAGTTCCTGAATATCGCGCAGCCGGCAGAGCTTCCCGTTCAGCAGGTACTCGCTGTCGCCACTCCGGAACAGGCGTCGCGTAACCGAGATTTCTCCGGCATGGCTCTGCTGCTGATTGAACTTGCGGCGGCGGATTTTCAAAACGATCTGCGGGCCAACCGCAGGCACCGCACCGTCAGCGCTTGCTTCAGAAGCAGGAGCGACCTCACCTTCGGCCTCTTCTGTCTTCCCAGGCTGAGCGTCTTCTACCGCGCGTTCGGTTTCCGAGGCAGCATGGGCACGAATTTCGGCTTCATCCCAGTCTTGCTCTGGCAGGTCGTCCTGAATTTCGATCTCGGTAGGCGCATTCGGATCAGGCCCACCATAAATCTCCGGGTCGATCAGCGTGAGAGAAACTTCTGCCATCCCAGTAGGATTGCGGTCGCGCGTGCCCGAGAAAATGACGTCTTCCATTCGCGAGCCGCGCAACGACTTGGCCGACTGTTCGCCCAGAACCCAGGAGATGGCATCGGCGATGTTCGACTTGCCGCACCCGTTGGGCCCGATGATGGCGGCAATTCCTTCGCCGTGGAACTTGAGTTCCGTGCGATCACAAAACGACTTGAATCCCAGAATTTGCAGCTTCTTGAGTTTGAGCAAAGTTACTCCTTCGTGTGCAGACCCGCTTTGCGCTCGGCTGGAGTGCGCTGCAAATCGCGCGAACCGGGGCAGTTAACGTTCTTTTGTTAACTCCCGAGGTTCCTCGCTGGTCGCATGGTTGGATGTCTTCCCCATGAATCAAGAATGACAACCATGCTTTTGACCAACTCTAACGGCGAATGGCGGGATGGGTCAAGTAATAAAACACCACATATTGGGGTCCCCATCCAGGCAGCGCCTTTAGTTGCACACACACTACAACAATTGCGCGCAAGTTCAACGTGAGGAAAGGAATAAACACAACGAGGTGGGAGACCGCTAGAGCTGTAGATACTCTAGCGCTGGACAGCGCGGGATGCAATGGCCGGGAAGGGCAGATTAGGCTGGTGTGGGCCCCGGTTTCATGCCTTCTTCAATATCTCCTGAACGGCCCGATGGGCCTCGTCGATGGCGGCATCAGTCTCAGCGCTCGCGGCCGCGTCGCAATTCGCTACATTGATGCGACCGAAAGGCTGCCGGCCGACAACCCACGGCTCCTCGCCTTCCTTCCACTCGGGATCAAAAAGCGGGTTCGGAGAAAAAGAGTATCCGTGCGCCCAGCGGTTAACGGTGATCCCTTGAATGTCGCGCGCGGGGTCGAAGCCGGAGGGACCGAGCATGGCTCCAAGTTGCTCGCGGATGTTCTTTTCGAACGTAGAAAAGGGAGTGCCAAGAAGCTGCGCGCGTCCAGCGCGATTCTGGTCGCGAGCTGGCAGCCCTGGTTTGCACGGAGTGCGCAGCATAAACAAAACCATCGGCTCTTCCGGTTTACTGGGGAAGTGATAGTCACCCATGCTGACCGGGAAATCGAGCGCCGTGAAGCAGTGGTAGCTCCCTGGAGAGACGATCTGATGCACGCCAAGCTTGTGGAAGCTGGTCCAGTTGGCAATCGCGACGTGGGTGTAAACCAGCGGCATCTTCACCAGGTAGTGCAGCGCTTCCTTCTGCTTCTCCGGCATTTCGGGGCAGAGGTAAGGAATCATCGTGTTGTAGCAGGCGAGGATGCAGTTGCTGGCGCGCACGCTGTGCACCTTGTCGCCGCGGACGTAAGCGATCTCTACTTCTTTGGCTGTCTTTGGCGAGCCAACGTGCGCAGCGTGAACGACTGTGCTGTTCAGTCGGATGCGGACGGTCGAGTCAGACTGATCGAGACGGCTGTAATCGGCCTTGGCCGTAACGACGTCGTCCATGGTGTGTCCCGGAATGGATCCGGGAACCAGTTCGCGGACTAGCATGCGCGCGACGGAGGCGTTTCCGTCGGGAAAGTGGAAGATGTAAGGTTCGCTCTGGCGTCCGTGTTTCTCGGCTGGATCATTCAGGCTGAGGCCGTCAAAGCCGGGATAGGACATCGCTCCGTAGTCATCGCCTGCCTGATAAACCGCGTAGGCTGGAACAGCGTCGATACCTACAGTGAACAGGTCGTTTGTATAGGACTGGAAGAAAGGCAGCGCGTCTGGTGTGACTTTGCAGACGTCGGTCAGGAACTTCGCGTAGCTGATCTTGGTGAGTCGTGCGATTTTCTGCTCGCGCGTGAGACCAGGGAGATAGTCCTTCTTGTCGGTGTAAACGCGAACGATGTCGCGACGCACAGTCTCGGACAACGGAGAGTTTGCCAGGAACTCAGCCCAAGGCGTTTTGCCCATTCCTGGGACGGTGCGATCCTCGCCGAAGGTCGCTTTGTCGTAGAACATCGCCGTGCCGAGATCACTGTAGAGCTTCCGGTCAAAGTCGGTGTAGAAGCGTTGCACGTCGATCCCGAGGTCGGTGAGAAGACCCATTGCCTCTTTGCTGTACTGCGACGGATGCTCGATCGACATGGTTCCGCCATGAGCCAGCAACGTGCGGTCGCCAACGCGGAATTCGTTGCGCTTCGCGTGGCCTCCAAAGTCATCGTGGTTGTCGAGGATCAGAATGCGAGCCTTGTCACCAGCGATTTTGCGGTAGAAATGCGCGGCTGCGAGACCGCTGATGCCTGCACCGACAATGACCAGATCGTAGGTCTCGCCAGTTGACTCGGCCTCGCCGATCGATTCCCAGGGATTGCCGCGAATGCGATGGGCATAGGTGAACGTTCCATCGTGATTGCCGCGCATTCCGGTGAGCGCGGGAGGATAGTAATTCGCGGCTTTTTCGGGAGCGAATGGAGTTGCATCGAGGGCGAGGGCAGCGTGAGGAATCAGCGAGCTGCCGATGGTAAGTGCGACTCCGTTGAGGAAGTCGCGGCGCGAAATCGGACAATGCATTCCAAGGTCTTTATCTTTATCTCTACCTTTGTCATCGCTCATAAAAAATGGCCCAAGTGTTGGCGCGGATGATTATATCCGTGAGCACAAGGATGAGAGCAAGGATGGCAGCAAGGATGTTGAACTGCGCGTGATCGGCGATGCAGTCTTGGCGCGGGCGTTATCGTCGCGACCCCCTTAGGTCGGTCTTTTATAATCAATGGGTTAGCGATGAGTCTGCTTCCAGGTCTTTGAGGAATAAGGACTTACTCGTAAAGTCTTTATTCGTCAAAGACTTGAGAGTTTTGATCAATAAATAACTGACATATTCGTAGAACTGTGAGAGAGTGAATTCATGAACGGAACACGGGTGATTCGGCGAAATTTTTCTGGGTTGGAGCGGCGGCGGATGGAAGCAGCACGGTTGCTGCGGGAGGGTGTTTGGCAGGCGGAAGTGGCGCGGCGACTGGGGGTGCGGCGGCAATCGGTGGGGGCGTGGGCGGGGAAGATCAGGCGGGGCGGAGTGTGGTCGCTGAAGGCGGGGCGGTTGGGAAGACCACGAAAGCTCCATGCGGGAAGAATTGAAGCGGGTGGAGAAAAAGTTGGAGCGTGGTCCGCAGGTGATGCGGTCTAGGAAATGGACGGTGCGGCGAGTGGGGGAGTTGATTGAACGGGAGTGCCGGGTGCGGTACTGCGCGTCCGGTACCTGGGGAGTGTTGCGCGGGATGGGGTGGAAGTGGATGGGCGGCGGTCGGGGATGGAGGGGCGGGAGGGTGGAGGTTAGTGCGAGGTTAGAGGTTAGAGGTCAGAGGTCAGAGGTCAGATTCGCATCGTTGTGAATGGCACAGGGTGTGAATCCGGGTTCGGGGATCGGACGTCCCGTCTGTCTCCTCTTTTAGTCGTCAGCTGTCAGCCGTCAGTTCAAAGCTTGCCTGCGCGGCGGCGTTGAGTTCTTGGGTGTCGGCAGTCGGAATGCCCACGTCTCGAAAAACGCGAGACGTGGGGCACCCCCAGTTATTTCGCTGTTCGGTTTTGAACGGGGATGCACGCGGAAATGTGGGCCACCCGTCGTATCTCGTGGCGTATAAACCCCGCTCTTGCGCTCCCCTTCTAGCCACGCTTTAATAAGCGAACAGGCTTTGCCATTCCTCCCGATCCTTTCCCTGGGCAGGACTGTAAAAGTGACCGACTCGATTTTGATCGATGGTCAGGGAGGCGGAGCCTGGCGAACCGCGGAACTGCCCTACAAAGGCCGGCCCGACCTGCACAAAGTCCTCCGGATATGTATTGTCGAAAACAAAGGAAAACGTTTTCCATGTGGCCCATGGCGTCGCTCCGTGCGTGGATCGCTTCCAGGTTCCGGTGTAGGTAAGATATGGAGACCCCTGAGGAGTTGTCGTGGTGACGTCGAAGCGCAGCACATCATCGACGTTATCGGTGGCATCCATGTTGGCGATGAAGATATTGGAGTTCTGGACCGGGTCATTCAAGGTAGGGTTCAATTTCTGCCAGCTGCCGCGCGCGGCATTGGAGATGGCCCAGCGTCCGGCTTCGTTTGCCAGGACATCGGTGACACCATCGCCGGTGAAGTCGCCGAAGCGAAGCGCCGAAAAAGGAAGGCTCGAACTCTGAACCAGGGCCCATCCGCCCGGTTGTGACAGCGGCGTGACGAACCAATCGCCATTGTCTCCGCGCCAAAACGCGTGGGTGGGCGGCAGAATGGCGCGGCTGAGATTGGGGCTTGCGGGATCGAAGCGACCGAACGCGACCTGATTGAGCGGTGCCAAATAGTTGCCATACGGCTTCCAATCGGCAGTTGCGCCGCTGGAGATCATCCAGTTCCCGCCTCCGGCGTCCATGAGGACGTCGCAGCGCCCGTCGCCATCGAAGTCCCCGAGCCGCACATCCTTCAACACCGTGAAATCGTTCTTCAAGTACGACCAGGGATAGATGCCAGCGCTGGAGAACCACCATGTCATGCCGGTCATGAGGACCAGATCATCGATCCCATCGCCGTCGATATCACATACTCCGTAGTGCGCGAAAGTATCGGCGTTATATTTGTTCGAGTCGGTGATGGTGACGTTATCCGAGGTTTCCAGTTGAATCGCGTCGTCCTTGGATGATCTTGCAAAAATGTTGGCGCTGATGAGAGCCTGGTTCTTTGGCTTGCCTCGGATCTTGAGGTCCGTGTTTTTGTCGTACTGGAATGTGTTTTCTTCCATGGCGAACTTGAAGCCGGCATCGCCACAGTTGAAAAGGGTGGGATCGTAAGACATACCGACGTCGACGCCGAAGAACCCCAGAATTCCGCCGACAGCTGCGCCAATGGCGGCGCCGACCGGACCGCCGGCGATCGCACCTATGCCAGCGCCGATGGCTGCGCCGCCCGCTGCACCGACGGCCTCCCAGCCCAAAGTGCCGCAATTCGCGGTCCCATGGACATCCATAATGTGGATGTCGCGATAGAAGAGTTGATTGTCGAAGCCGCCGCCTTTCAGCAGCAGGTTGCGCATGGCGTAGTATCCGCCTGCATTGCCGCTGGCGGTGATGGAATGCCGGTTGAAATCAAATAGATTCTGATCGATCTCGGCAAACGCGCCGTCGCTTACGTCCACACCGTAGCCGAGCGCGTGGCCGCCAAAGAGGCCGGAGGTGGAGTGCTGGTTGTGATGAATGTAATTGTCGTGAATCCGCACCAGTATATTCTCGGGCGCCGAGGTAGGAATGGCGGTGAAATGCACGCCGTCATCTACGCGAACCGCCTCCCCTCCCCAGCCGGCAATCTCCATGTTGGCAACTTCCTCGTCGTAGCAGCCGTCGATGTTGATGCCGATCTCGGAGGTCTGGTGGTCGTTGAAGTTGGGGCCGATGACGCGGAACCCCAGTATACGTGCGCCCTCGCTTGATGTCGGCGCCGTATTGTCTTTCGAGCAGGTAATCCCGATGAAGGTCGTCTTGCTCGACCGGTTTTTATTGCTGCCAAAGCGCAGCACCGGACCGGGACTACTGGGCGTGCGGCCGGAACCCGGAACCGGCGTAACTGCGCCGCCTATTCCTCCGAGCACAATCGCACGAGCCGCGGCTGGGGCTTTCGCGACCGGCATGGCAGTTCCCGGCGCGCCGGACCTGGCGCTGTTCTCGATGCTGTGTTGCGGTAGATAGCTTGCCAATGTCACGCAGCGGGCAACCTTGATGAGTGGTCCTTCTGTTTCTGGCGGGCAGGAAGAGCCTGCCCCAGCCGCGCACCCAATCGGGGAAAAATCGATGTCCACGTCGGGCGCCAACAACACCTCGGTATCCGGAATACCGGCGGCTGAGATTACAGCAGCCGGCGTGTCGTTCACACCCTTCTCGATGTAAACAATATTGGGGTTAGCCGGACATTGGACGCTCTGCGCAAACGCAACAAAAGTCCCGGCTGCGAAAATCATCACCGTGAGAAGCGTAAGTGGTCTCATTACGATTCCTCCAGAGAGAACTGAGCTTCACCATTGTGCTCGCCTCGCAACTGTCCCCGCCTTGATCACACTTGATGTGAGATCGGGAGCGGGCGGGCACTATTGGTAGCTCGCAAAGAGCTTTTTGTCCCTTTCCGGTTCCTGTACGTCTCGTCTGGAAGAATAGTGACGATGAATCTGATTTCGTTTCCACCAACTCGAAGACCTTCGTCGTCGGTTCGCCCCTCCGTGTCAGGTGAATGAGTTGTAATTGATCCCATGACAATGTCCTCTTCCAATTCTACGGAAGGCTGAGTTCGGCGGGTGGCCCACCTTTAACGTGCACCATTGCCACTGAGGGTGCTCCATCCTTGCATTCTTTGCAAGGGTGGGCGGCGATGCTGTGTGTGGCGTTTGAGTTTTCTTGTGGCACGTGATCAAACCCACTTGGCGCCAGCATTTCCGGCTCCCGCCCATTACCTGGCTTATCGAAAACCGGGGACACTCGTAGATTAAAGCAGTCCCACTGCAAAAATCCCTAGCTCCACGCTGCCGTGGAATCCCACCCTAGCGCAAAGAACGCGCTAGGATGGGGCACCCTTTGTGTTGGTGATGCCCGCGAGATTAAAAGCCTGTGCCACTCGCCTGGAAAATTCGAATTCCGATGTCTGGCCGCTGAAGAGTGGGCATGGGAATTCTAGCGCCCCTTCCGGGGCTTGCTCATTTTTCACTTGTACCCACGGGTTGCGCCGTGGGCTGGGTTCTCCCGCCGCTTCGCGGCTGATCTCGCTCGCTGCTGGCTTGGAATCCCACCCTTTCGGCTGCGCACGGGGCAGGCTCTAGCGTCGAAAGGCACGACGTTAGGATGGAGCGTCCGGCGTTGAGTTCTTGGGTGTCGTCGGTCGGAATGCCCACGTCTCGAAAAACGCGAGACGTGGGGCACCCCCAGTTATTTCTCTGTCCAGTTTTAAATAGCGATGCGCGCGGAGATGTGGGCTGCCCGGCCACCCGTCCAAAATCCCTCGATCCACGTTGCGGTGGAATCCCACCCTAGCGCAAAGAACGCGCTAGGATGGGGCACCCTTTGTGTTGGTGATGCCCACGAGATCAAAAGTCTGGGCGGCCCGCCTGAAAAATTCGAATTCCGGTGTCTGGCTCCTAGAGATGTGCGTGAGGACTCTTGCGCCCCTTCCGGGACTTGCTCATTTTTCACTTGTACCCACGGCTTGCGCCGTGGGCTGTGTTCTACCGCCGCTTCGCGGCTGATCTCGCTCGACGCTGGATTGGAATCCCACCCTCGCGGCTCCCCCCTCGGCTTTGCTCGGGGCTTCGGCACAAACAGGGCAGGCTCTAACGTCGAAAGGCACGACGTTCGGATGCGCACCCGGCGGAAGAGACTATCTTCGCCGGCGCCAAGACTCCCCCAGCGGCTCGAAGCCGCTGTAGATTTTCTGGCATTTGCGGCACGAGTGGAACTCGTGCCCTTCCCGTTCCTGCCGAGTTTCGGAGCTTTCCGCGAGCTACGGAAGGCTTAGTTCGCGCGTGTCGGCTAAGTCCAGGCTTAGGTCGCCTGAGGGCGGGATCGGCAGTGTGCAGGCATCGCGGACTGGATCTTTCGAGATGGTTTTTCCGTTCCACACGATTCGCAGTTCGCCTGGTTTTGGAAAGAGCTCGGGGCGAAGATACAGGCGAATCTTTCTGACGTCGTGACTGTGAATCTCGATTGCGTTGCCGGAATTGTCGGTTTTGATGCGGGCGTCGAGTGTGGCTTTGCCCGGCGTGCCGCTGAGAATCTCGATCCAGTCGTTGCGCGTGGCCCAAGCGTTTGTCATTACGAGCTTGAGGTCGCGCGGGTACGGGTTGCGGACTTTGTCTTTGAAGAACTGTAGCGCCAGGCCGTTATCGGATTCGAAGGTGATCTCGTGGCCGAGCTTGGGTAGGATCTTCAGCTCCGGCTTGATGGCCATGCCCGATTCGCGGAGGGCGTCGACGGTGGTGGTGGAGCAATCGGGAGTGATGACCTTGTCTTCTTCTCCATGGACGAAGAGCAGAGGTAGGTTGCCGAGGTTTGCCATGCCGGCCTTGATCTGTTCGTTGCATTGGCCAGCGCCCATGAGCGACACGACTGCGGCGAAGCGGTGGGGCCACAACGTTGCGTAGTAGATCGATCCGGTGCCGCCGTTGCTGAAGCCGGTGATGTAGATGCGGTTGCGGTCGACGTTGAAGAGACGCAGCACGTCGTTGAATACGGCGTCGAAGCGGGCGGTGATTTCGGGCGACCACCAGAGGGCGCCGGCGTGGGGATAGAGAACGAGATAGTTGGTGTCGCGGATGGCGTCCTGGCCGCTGGCTAACGCGTCGTTGGCTAGGCCGGGTCCGCCGGAGAGATAAATCAGCAGCGGGGAGGGGCGATCCTCGCGGTAGGTGAGCGGTACGCGCACATAATACGGAACGAGACGCTCGCCGACTTGCGTGGCCATCAGAGTGGTGCCGAATTTCGCGGGCAGCTTGGCTGGGATTGGCCGACGGCACTGGTCGGTGAATGGCTCGTGGCTGGTCGAGGTGTCGTAGGCGTCCAACGAAACTTTCAGGCGCGGACTCGGGTTTTGGCGCAGCTTGTTGACGGCGTCGGCTGGCAGCGTGATGGTCCTGCGCGATGCGATGGCCAACGCTAGCGACTGAGATGATTTGTCAGTGGAAGACAGGACTTGAGCGAGCTGATCTGCAGTGACTGGCAATTCCGGACTCAGCAGGAGCGATTGCAGGGCGGCGTCGCGCGTTTCTGCTGAGCTCAGCCACTGGTTCAGCGGCTCATCGCGGGTGCGGGAGACGAGCTCCATGTGCAGGGTTTCGTGGGTGGTGCCAAAGGCGGAGTAGGTGCCATCCATCGCTATCTGCTCGAGGACTCCTGAGTCTGGAGACCACCAATAGCTGATTTTCAGCGATCCGTCAGGTAAGGCCGCATCGATACGGTGGCACGGCTTGTTGTGAAGGACCTCGTCGCCAGCCCAGCGAAACTCAAGCTGCGTGCTTTCGCTGCTGCGCCACGTCGCGCCTTTGGCGACCGGGTTGGGAGGCAGAGGCATGACTTCGTGCACGGACTCGAGAATCTGGCTGCGGGTTTCGCGGTCCATTTCCCAGGGAGCGCGTGGCTCACCGGCGGCGGAGATTTCGTTGGCTTCGGAGTAGGCGTGCGGCCGCGCTGCCAAGCGTTTTTCGAATGCGGGGCGCTTGCGATCAAGTTTGTCTTTTCCCTTTAATGTGTCTTTTGTCAGCTCCGCGGCTTCGCGATTTCGTTGAAAGCCGAGGGCGAATCCGTACCGCGTGGATCCCATGATCAGAACTTGAGTCTGCACCCGCGAGTCGACCTCGAACTCTTCTTTTTCGTCAGTGAGAACGCGGCGCTGGAAAGTGTAGCTGTAGGTGAGATGGTCGCCGGGACGGAAGTCGTATCGCCAGAGCGGAGACTCCGCGACGGCGGGGCAGGCAATGCCAGCCGTCGCGACAAGGACAATGGCTGCGATTCGCAAACGAGAAAGATGGTTATCCAATTATTTGTTGCGCTCAACCAGAAAACGAGCGAGGTCCTTCAAGTTAGACGCGGCAGGTCCGTATTTGTTTAGCTCCTCACAAGCACGGTCAATCAAGGCGTCCGCTTTGCGAGTGGATTCCTCAATTCCGAACAGGGCTGGATAAGTTGTCTTTTCGGCGGCGGCATCCTTGCCCGCGGTCTTGCCGAGTTGCTCTGAGGTCTGGGTTAAGTCGAGCACGTCGTCGATGATCTGGAAGGCGAGTCCGATCGACTGTCCGTAGGTGCGCAGGTGGGCGATATCTGCGGACGACGCGCCTGCGTACATTCCTCCACTGACGATGCTGGCGGTAATGAGCGCTGCGGTCTTCGAGCGGTGAATGTATTCGAGGGTCGGCAGGTCGGGCTTCTTGTGTTCGGCCTCGAGATCGACTACCTGGCCGCCAATCATCCCGTCAATGGTGCCTGTCGCGTGTGCGATCTCGCGGATGATGGCCACGCGAGCCTCGGCTGGACAAGGAATCTGGGCCAGCACTTCGTAAGCCTGGGTCTGCAGAGCGTCGCCGGCGAGGATGGCGATTGCCTCGCCGAATGCCTTGTGACAAGTTGGCCGTCCGCGGCGGAGGTCATCATTATCAAGCGCGGGCAGATCATCATGAATCAGGGAATAGGTGTGCAGCATTTCGAGCGCCGCGCCGACCTGTTCAATGCCTGCCGGGAACCTGGCAGTGGAGGAAGAGGATGCGGTCTGAATCATGCGTCCGGCTTCCATGCACAGGATGGGACGAAGGCGTTTCCCTCCGGCGAAGACGCTGTGACGCATTGCCTGATGAATGGAGGTGGGGTGCTGCGTGGCCGGTGGCAGAAGTTGTTCGAGGGCGGCGTCCGCGGTTTCGCGTCCCTCCTCTAAGAGTTGTTTCAGCATCGCACCGCAGTATAACAAGAGCAGGTGTCAGGTCTCAGGTGTCAGGAAGAACAAAAACAAAAACCGGGTTTCTGGAATCTGACACCTGAGACCTGACACCCCGTCTCTTAAGCGGCAGCATGATGCGCGCGCCGGCGTAACAAAGATTGCACTACGTCTTTGTTCCGCGGCTCACATATATCGGAGGCGCCGAGACTCATGGCCTCAGCCCACAATTTATCGTCCGCCAAGCGGTGGGTGCCGACGATGCACAGTTGTGGAAACTCGCGATGCAGGCGCTCAACCTCGCCGGGCCCCGAAACTTCCAAGTCGAGCACCAGCGCCTCGGCGCGGTGTTGCGCGACGGCGGCAGCGACCTCCTTGTACGTACGGGCGGTGTACACGATTTCAAACTGTTGGGAAAGACCGACCGCCAGCGTATCTGCGGTTCTGGGATCAGCCTGGTAGACGACAACGCAGAGTGGTTCCATACATCCCCCTGACAGTGCCGCGAAATTCGCGGCGGCCTCGGCTGCGACAGCAAACTGCTAGCACAGGCGTTATCAGTTCCGAGCGCGACAGCGTTACCCCACGAATCTATTTGCGCAACGCTTTCTCGGCCGGGGGCTCGAATGGTTCAGTTTGCAGTTTTCCGTTCTGTTTTAACAGAATCTCTACTTTTCCTTCCGCATCCTCCAGTTGCTTCCTGCAGGTTGCGGAAAGCTGCATGCCTTCTTCAAAAAGCGTCAGGGACTTTTCCAGCGGAACCTCGCCCTTCTCCAGTTCCTGGACGATCTTTTCCAGACGCTCGAGGCATTCCTCAAACTTTACCAATTCAATTGCTCCTACTCTCTATTGTAATGCCGCTTGTCGAAAGAAATGTCCAGAGAAATTGTAAGAATGCGTAAATTTCTTGGGCAGCGTGTTTCAATTCTGCACAGAAGACGTCGGCTTCGAGCCCAGTGCCTCCAGGACATCGACTGCCGAGGTATATCGGCCCTGTGGTGCGCTGATCTGCGCGCCCTGCACCCGTCCGCGAATTGCCGCCAGCATCTCACGCGCGATGGCGACGCCCTCCTCCCGTGCAGCCTCCGGGCTGGTCGCAGCGTTCATGCGATTGAGAATCTCGTCTGGCACCGAGACTCGAAGCTCGTTCTTCATGAACTCGGCGTTACGAGCGCTCACCAGCGGCCAGATTCCGGCAATGACAGGAATGCGGCAGTGTTCAATGCGCTTCAGGAAGTTCTCCAGCAGCCCGATGTCAAACACCGGCTGCGTGACGACGTATTCCGCGCCGGCCTGCACTTTGTATTCAAAGCGCTTAATCTCTTCGTCGAGGTTGGGCAGTCCCGGGTTTGCGCCGACACCGACCACAAAACTGGTTCCCGCGCCGATCGGATTTCCACCCAGGTCCAGCCCGCGATTCAGGTTGTGAACGATGTTGACCAAGCCAATGGAATCAACATCAAACACAGCGGTGGCGTCAGGATAGTTGCCCATTTTGGGTGGGTCGCCGGTGATGCAGATCAGGTTACGGATCCCTGTTGCAGCTGCTCCCAGAAGATCCGACTGGATGCCCAGCACATTACGATCCCGGCATGTGTAGTGCAGGATCGCTTCGATCCCCACCGCTTGCTGCATGAGCAGCGATAGCGCCTGGTTGCTCATACGAGCCGACGCCCTCGGGCTGTCGGGGATGTTCACCGCATCCACACCGACTGATTTGACGAATTTGGCGCCTTCGACCTCCTTGCGGATGTCGATGCCCTTCGGCGGCACGATTTCCACCATCGTGACAAACTCGCCGGCGGCGATCTTCGCCCCTAGCTTCGATCGCTCGGCAAGCGGCGCGGCCTCCGCCGCTTTCGGTGCGTTCGAATGAATCGACTCCGTAACCGCGGTTTTGCCGCGCGCTTCGCGCACCCGCAGAGCTGACTTCATGGCCCGGATGTGATCAGGCGTAGTGCCACAGCATCCGCCAATGAGCTGGACGCCAGCGGCAACGAACTTTCTGGTGTAGCTCGCCATGTATTCCGGCGAACAGAGATAGATGTTCCGGCCTTCGACCGAACGTGGCATTCCGGCGTTTGGTTGCGCGGCCAAAGGTAGGGAAGTGACGGCACGCACGCGCTCAATGGCGTCAAGCATGGCCACCGGTCCAACGCTACAGTTGATGCCGATCACGTCAACGTTCCACTCGGTCAGTCGTGCGGCGAAGGCTTCCGGGTCCGAACCATCGAGACAATTGCCGTCCTCATCGATCGTGACATGAGCGACGATTGGAATCTTCGGATTAACGTCGCGGCAGGCCAGCACGGCCTGATGCAGTTCTTCGACGTAGCCAAAGGTCTCAAGCATGAACAGGTCAACGCCGCCCTCGAGAAGGGCTGTAACCTGTTCCCGGAAGGCCGCGCGCGCCTCTTCCAGCGCAGTTTTACCCAGCGGTTCAATCCGCACGCCAAGAGGACCAATTGATCCGGCGACCCAGACGTCGAAGCTCTTGGCGGCCTCACGCGCAACCTGCGCACCGGCGATATTGATGTCGCGGACGCGGTCAGCCAAAGTATGGCGAGCCAGCCGAAAACCGTTCGCCCCGAAAGTATTGGTTTCGATAATCTCGGCACCGGCCTGCAAATAATCATGATGCACGGCGCGGATTAGTTCCGGCTGCGACAGGTTCAACTCGTCATAGCACCGGTTGATGAAAATGCCCCTGGCATAGAGGAGCGTTCCCATCGCTCCGTCACAGAGCACGGGAGACAGTTTCAGCCGTTCAATGAGGTTCTGAGCCATCACTTTGAGAATACAACGGGAGGAGGTTTCAAAGTTCCAAAGTTTCAAGGTTTCAGGGTGAAAGGGTTATGGTTTCTGGTTTACCTTGAAACCTTGAAACATTGAAACCTTCTGTCTCAAACCCAACAAATCTTCCTTTGCTATAATCCTCCTTCTTGCATCCAAGTGATTATCCGTGTTGAAGTTGGAGTCCAAGGTTTGAGAAAAATCCTGATTCTGTTGTCATTTCTTCTGCCGGCCACAATGATGTGGCTGAGCTGTGGGTCGACCCCCTCTTCCAGCTCCCAAACCAGTGGTCTGAAGTACCGCGCTTTCATCTCGAATAATGTGAGTTCCGGGACGGCGGTGGCCAGCGTGGCTATTCTGGATGCTCAAAACGACGTTCGCGCGAGCGGCAGCCCCATCTCGGCGGGCAATACTCCGGGAATGATGGTAGTGACTCCGAACCGCGCCCAGACCGTGGTTTTTAGCGGCAATGGCTCGCAGTTTTCAGACAATCAGCTCAGCATTATTAACAACGCCAGCGAACAGAACGCGGCACACGTGATTTTGCCAGGGATGACGGAGAGTTTTGTCATCTCCCCTGACAGTTCCGCCATTTATGCGGCAGTACCGACTGCGAAGGTGGTTGGGCAATCTCCCGGGATCGTGGAAGCCATTGCCCTGGGCAGCGGCGCGGTCACCGGGCAGGCCAACGTTCCTGCGGTTCACTATCTGTCGATCAATAACGGCGGCGACCGCCTTTTAGGATTTAGCGATAATCTGTCTTCGCTGGCGCCCCCTTGTAACACCACTCCAAGTTTCCTTTTCGTAGTGACTCCAAGCCAAATCAATGTTCAAAATTGCCCGACGGTTCCACTCGTCGGCGTCAACTTCCCGTTTGACCACCCCGTGCAGGCTTTCTTCACGAGTGATGACTCGACTGCCTTCGTGGTGAATTGCGGAGCCGAGTGCGGCGGGATTCAAGCCAGCGTACAGAAGCTGGAAATGACTCCTAGCCAATGTCTGCCCGACGGAGCTTGCGCCCCCCTGCCAGTCCCTGCCGCGAGTGAGGCCCTGATCAGCGGTTCGACCATGTATCTGGCTGGTTCCTATGCGAATCCGTCGGCCACCCAGACATGTCCCGGTCAAACGCTCTACAGCCCGACCTGCGGAGCGCTCACAATCGTCGATCTCACCACGATGACCGCGACCGCTTCGGGCATCGCCATCACCGATGGCTATCACAACCGCATCGCACTCGGCGCTAATGGCCAGCTCTTTGTGGGCGCCCGCACCTGCACACAGAATCCGGGTGTCAGTGGCTGCCTCTCCATCTACAACACTCTCGGCGTCGCCGTGGGGAGCGTGCAGCCCAACTCGGTTTTGATTCCGCCGCAAAAGGGAGATGTCACCGGAATTCAGCCCATTGCGACGCGGCAGGTGGTTTACGTTGTGCAGGGCGGATCGCTATTCATCTACGACGCCACCCAAGACACTCTCTATGCCAATCCGCATGACCCGAATAATCCCGGCCAGATCTTCGGCCTGGTAGGAAATTTCATCGACGTCAAAACGATTGATTTCTAGGTGCGCTGTTCGATGTTCGCTATTCGCTATTCGCTTTTGAAGTCAGAGGCGAACAGCGACTAGCGAACAGCGAAAGACTACTTCGGCTGCAGCGTCATTTCATGTTTCTTGTGTTGTTCGACAGCCGCATTCGAGTAGGGGAACTTGAATGTCGAACCGCCGTACCACGCTCCCCACTGATCCATGTAGTGTGGGCTCAGAAAAATCCCGCTTTGCCCGGTCACCAAATTCAAAGTGCTTTCGTCAAAGTTGGCAAAGTTCCACGTCAGCCGTTCAGATGGCCCGAACTCCCGGCCCACGGCCTTCACGGTAAAACCGCTCCCGCTGAGCGGATGTAGTCCCGGTCCCGTGAAGCGCCCGATGAGCGGAAGCTGGCTAAGCACCAGATGATCGATTTCCACCGGATAGTTCTTTCCCCATTTCCATTGTGTTAAGTCTGCGGGAGCGTGCGCCGTTGGATCGGAGGGCCCCGCTACCGAAAGCCCCCCTTGTTTCACGACGTTTTCAACTGCAGCAGTCAGCAGCGCGTCATAGTCCGAGTACCCGGCGGGCAGCCAGCGCGCCGGTTGCTTGGTGAGCACGTTCTCCAGCCACACCGACGACATCGCCCAGCGATAACTCTTCCAACCGAGTTCTCCGCGATCGGGTCCGGACGACGCCGGACCGAGTTTCGGCTCCAGCAGCATCCGCACCAGTTCCTGACGCGTTTTTGTTTCAATCATCGGCGCGGCGGAATCGGCGGACATCCGCCCATCCCAATCGCGCAGAATATCCGCGGCTCGTTTGGCGCGATCCGAAACTCTTGCCGCATGATCGACGGCGTATACGAACTTATCGGCACAGAACCGGTCATAGGTCGACGACACATCCAATTGCAGGGCAAGCATGTCCGAAGGCGCAAATTTCTTGCCTGACTCAAGCACGCGGTAGATTCTATCCGTGCGCCATGGCGCTTCCCATTCCGTGCTGATCGAATATTTGTAGCCGTCCGGAGTGATGCGTCCGTTCGCACTGGCCAGAATTCCTGACGATGGATCATAAACATGTGGCATTTCGTCGAACGGAATCCAGCCCTTCCACTCGTGCGCGTCGTCACCGCCGCTGACCGGCAGGCTGCCGTCGCCCGCAGCGCGGATCGGCACCCGCCCGGTCGCCTGGTATCCGATGTGTCCGTCGACATCGCCGTACATCACGTTCTGGCCAGGTGAGCCAAAGGTCGAGAACGCTTTGCGAAACTCATTCCAATTGTGGGCCGTGTCCACGTCGAAGAACATGAGGCCCATGCCGTCATATAAAGTCCAGCGCAGAGCGATCTTTCGCGTCTCGCCCGGAAGCAGTTCCGTGATGATGGGACCGTGCCGGGTCGTCATTACGTCGAGCGCGACGTCCGGCTTACCTTTGACGTGAATCGTTTCCTGCCGGTGCTGGGGTTCGACCCATCCGCCTGGAGTCTTGTACTGGCCCTGGCCATTGAACTCTTCGATAAAGTCGTCTTCAACCGTCGGACCGACATTGGTAAATCCCCAGCCGATGCGCTGGTTGTGTCCGACAATCACGAAGGGAACTCCGGGCAGCGTCACTCCGGCGACGTCGAAGTCACCGGTCGTCGCTTTGAGATGCGCCTCAAACCACAAATTCGGCATTTGATGATCGAGGTGCATGTCGTTCGAGAGGAGTGGCTTGCCGGTAACGGTGTGCTGTCCCGAAACTACCCAGTTGTTGGAACCCGGGCGGAAGGAAGCATCTTCTTCGAGTGCGAACTGGGAAAACGGTCGCGGGAGTTGCTCCGATGGCGGTGCCGAGATCAACCGGTTATTTCCGCCGTCAGGGTCCACCTCTTCTTCATCGTCGTCATCTTTGTCGTCGCTGCTGGCTTCAGGGTCTTCATCGATTCGCCGGACCTCCGTTGGCGGACGATCTCGCCAGGACGAATTCACATAGAGATCCGCCGTGAGCGCCGGTCCCAGCTTCGCGAGAATCTTCTCGCGCGTGAGCGCCGGAGGAATCTTGTAGTGGTTCAGATCCTGCACCATGCGAGCACCCACCAGCAGGGAATCGGTGACCGTCCATGGGCGTGGCGTGTATTTCATCAAGCGAAATTCGAGCGAGAGACGATCACGATGCGAATCGAGAAAGGCATTGACTCCTCGGGCATAGGCGTCAAAATACGCCCGGTCGCGCGGGGAGATATTCTTCTCGGCAGCTTCGGCGGCGACGGGCAGCCCCAGAATCCGCTCTTCGCGATCCATCTTTATGGTGGCTTCGCCGATGACTTCCGAAAGCTCTCCGGCAGCGGCGCGCCGCATCATGTCCATCTGCCATAGGCGATCTTGCGCGGTGACGTACCCTTGCGCAAAGAACAGATCCTCGAGGGTAGCTGCTTCGATTGTCGGCACACCCTGCTCGTCGCGCACGACTCGTACTTTGGCGGAAATGCCTGGCACGCTGACGCTGCCGTCGAGTTGCGGCAAAGGCTGGCGGGCAAACCAGTAAAGAAACCAGATGCCTGCGAGAATCAGCGCTAGAAGGAAGCAGACGGAGTAGTACAAGACCCGAAGCACAGGATTGCGACGGTGGACATCAGGCAGGGAAGCAGTGGCGGACATTACTCAAAGATTGTAGGGGCGTGTGGTTTTCGTGACAACTGCCGCATGGTCCTCCGATTCGGGCAGCAAAGCCTGCTCGCCGTCCTCTTGCGTCGCGAACAGGCTCCAGTTGGCTTAATGTCCAGTCCCCCAGTATCATGAAGGCGTTCTTTGGGTCAGGAATTGATCCGCACGTCCTAAATCTACTTGGAAGGTCATGCTGCAGAAACGAATCGACGATCAGGCCACCATCTCGCGGGAGAACATCCGCGAAGCGGAGGAGATTTTCCTTCAGCATCTTCGGCGTGTCGGGCTGAAGCAGACTGGACAGCGGAATGCGATTCTGAGAACCTTCCTCGAAACCAGAGAGCATCTTTCCGTCGACGAACTCCACCGCCTGGTCAAGAAGACGGACCCGCATGTCGGCGTCACCACCGTCTACCGAACGTTGAAACTTCTTGCCGGTTGCGGACTGGCCAGCGAAGTCGCATTTCATGACGGCATCGCCCGTTACGAGCACCAGTACAACCGCCGCAGCCATCACCACATGGTGTGCACTGAGTGTGGCGCTTCCGTCGAATTTTTTTCGGAGAAGGTTGGGGAGATCGAGCAGGAGATCGGCCGGAAGCATCGCTACCTCACAACCCGCCACACTTTTCAGATTTATGGCGTTTGCGAAGAATGCCGAAAGAAGAGAAATGGACGTCGAATCGTCTAGCCAGGATCCCGAGTCGCATCCTCAGGCCGAGCCGGAGCAAGCGGTGAGAAAGTGTCCGCATTGCGGCACGGAGATGCCCGCGAGCGCGGCGTTTTGTCCTGGGTGCGGCTGGTCGATGACTCCGATTCCCGCAGCCGAGCGGGCCATCGCCGCGATCGCTTACCTCACTTTCGTAGCCGGCGCTGTGATTCTCTTTCTCCCCGAGTTTCGTAAGAACCGTTTTGTCCGCTTTCATGCCTGGCAAAGCATCTTGCTTTGGGGACTGTTCACCATTTTGACCGTCGCGGCTCTGTTTCTTTCCAACGTCGCGGCGGCTCTGGCGTTTCTATTGTTTGGAATTCTTGCCTCTCTCGCCATGCTTTTCCTTTGGATTGTCCTTACCGTCAAAGCATGGCAGGGCGAACGCTTCGAGTTGCCGCTGTTCGGCACGCTAGCGGAAAGAATGCCGTAACCAAGGTCTCAGGTCGCAGGAAGAGCAACACCAACCCCTTCTCTTCATCACGGTCTTCCTGAGACCTCGCCTAAGCGATTTATATGGAGGCATTTAGTTGATATAATAAAATTATTATTGCAAGGCAAGCTTGATTTATAATAATTTTGTGATATTATGGCTTGGACGTTATATGATTACCGGGACTATCGCGGTCTGAACCCGATTCGGCAGTGGTGCGAACGTCTCCAGATGCAAGACTTGGCCAGAATGAATCAGCGAATCGATC
The DNA here is from genome assembly GCA_963725295.1 of uncultured Acidobacteriaceae bacterium. Taxonomy (GTDB): domain Bacteria; phylum Acidobacteriota; class Terriglobia; order Terriglobales; family Acidobacteriaceae; genus Acidiflorens. The sequence goes on along the minus strand of CAVRYB010000117.1, from coordinate 24,355 downwards.
TTCTTGGCGAAAAGGGCAAGGATTTTTGTCCTGGACTAGCTGGACCCCTCCATGGCTCGCCACACCTCTACAAGATCAAAATTAATGGAAGGGTCGCCGCCCGATTGCTTTTGTGTAAAGGGCCGATAAGCATGGAAACGGAGTTCACATTGCTATTGGGGGCTTTTGAGATGGACGATGAATTGCCCGAAGGGACACTGGAAACCGCGGAATCATACAGACAGGCGATCATTCTCAACCCGACACAGAGGAGGGGTCCGCATGAGCGAGCTAAGAAGTAACCTCAGAGAAGAATTTCATGACAAAGAATACCGACATGCTTATGCCGACGAATCCCTAAGCACTTATATTGCTACCCAAATCAAGGTGCTCAGGGAACAGCGAAAACTTACGCAACGGGAACTCGCTGAACTTGCGGACATGGCTCAACCTCGCATCGCAGTCTTGGAAGATGTGAATTATTCCTCATGGAGCATCAACACTCTTCGTAGGCTGGCTCAAGCGTTTGACGTGAGACTCTCAGTCAGATTTGAAAAGTTTTCTAGTTTAATTCCTGAGATAGAAACCCTTGGTCGCGAGGCCCTCGAACGTGAGTCCTTCGCAGAAGATACGTGGTTTCACAAGAAAGATGCACAGTCTACGGCATCGCTCGGTGGTGCTAGTGTGTATGGCTCGCAGGTTTCATCGCCTGATTCAAGCAAACATGCGCACGCTATGGCGGTTGGGCAGGTCGTGGCATTTCCCGGAAGTCCCTTCGTGAGGGCATAAAGATGAAAATAATTAATATAGAGATAGCGCGAACGACGTGGCTTTTCCCTATAACAGAACTGAATCCTGCAGGAAGGAGTCTTACACAAGCTTTCATCGCACTGCGAGACAAATACAAATTCAAGAAATCTCCTGCACACACTCTAGATTTCGACGCTGAAACGAAAGGGTTGATATTCGATCAAGGGGAATTTATAAATCGCGATGGTGTCCCGGTTCTGGCCAAACTTTCACTGTTCACGGACGGGATTGTTTCTGACACATGGTCATCTACAAGGGATTCGGAAGATCTGCTGGAAGATGTGATGAAGTGGGTCAAGGCCGAACATGGATTCAGCCTACCAAGCGATCGTATCGTTAAGAAGCTCTACCTGAGTGCTCTCAACGTCACGGCTGAAAACGTCAAAGTACCGGGACAATCGAAGCTCGAAGCATTCGCGAAAAGGGTGTCTGAGAGGCTGACTGAAACTGGCAGGCCAAACAAGGGATATATCGTGAATGGCTTTAGCTTACTATCGGCGGATTGGGACCAGACCGGAGCGCCAGTGCCATATCGCTTCGAGGTAAAAACAGCCAGTCATCCAGGCGAGAATCGTTACTATGCCGCCGCGCCTCTACCAACTGATGTTCACGTTGCTCTACTGGAAGAGCAGGAGCGGATTTTCGGTTAACGCCCTCGGTAGCTTCTCTAGCGACCTGCGCAGCGGCTTTTTGCTATCTCGAACTCATGTTTTGCCATGCCGACAGTTTCTCGCAGACCCGATCACGGCGTTGCCCCTGTGGATTTCAAACTGCACCACTACCGACCTGACACCTGCTCTTGCCGTTCTCGCCCTCATCGTTCAAAATAATTGATTCACCTTATATCGCGATTCATTCCAGGAGACCTCACATTGAGTCAGCTTCAGCGCGTTAAGATCAGCGCTCTCGGCACCTACGTTCCGCCGCGTCTTCTCACTAACGCCGACCTGGCAAAGATGGTCGATACCAACGACGAATGGATCATGAGCCGCGTCGGCATCCGCGAGCGCCATATCGTGGACAAAGGAGTTGCGACCAGCGATCTGGCTGCCGAAGCGGCGAAGAAAGCGCTGGCCCAACGCGGTATCGCCGCCAGCGATCTGGACGCGATTATTGTGGCGACCGTCACACCGGACATGCTGTTTCCTGCGACCGCCTGCCTCGTGCAGCACAAGATCGGCGCGCAGAAAGTTTGGGGCTTCGATCTGTCGGCGGGCTGTTCCCAGTTCGTTTACGCCTTACAAGTGGGCGTGCAATTCGTGAGAAGCGGAGCCCACAAGAAAGTCATGGTCATTGGCGCGGACGTCATGTCGTCGATTATCGACTACACCGATCGCGCAACCTGCGTGATCTTCGGCGACGGCGCCGGCGCGGTGATTGTCGAAGCGTCCGAGGATGACTCGCTCGGCGTCATCGATTTTTTGCATGAGGTCGATGGCTCGGGTGGCGTTTCGCTATACATGCCCGGAGGCGGCAGCCTGAATCCAACATCGCACGAAACCGTCGATAAAAAGATGCATGTCGTGCACCAGGATGGGCAGGCCGTGTTCAAATTCGCGGTGCGGAAGATGGCCGAAGTCTGCGAGGAACTTCTGAAACGCAACGGTCTGACCGGCAAAGACATCGATCTCTTCATTCCGCACCAGGCGAATTTGCGCATTATCAACGCGACCGCGGATCGTGTGAAACTACGTCCAGAAACCGTGGTCATCAATATCGATCGCTACGGAAATACGACGGGAGCAACGATTCCCCTGGCCATGGAAACTGCACTCCAGGAAGGCAAACTTAAGAAGGGAAGCCTGGTTCTGCTGGCCGCCGTGGGTGCCGGATTTACGACGGGCGCGACGCTGCTACGCTGGGCGTACTGAAATAGGATTCCCGTACACCGCGGTGTGCTTTCGTTTGAGCGAAGCGAACGAAAAGGCGAATCCATAGGCGAGGTTCAGCGGCAAGACCCAAGGCAATCCAACTGGAGAGCGAGCGAGGCGCCGGCACACGCTGCTCCAGGAGTAGAAACGGCGGTTTGCGTAACTGTATCCCGCCAGAAGTTCATCGCTGGTCATCAACTTAGGCTTGAATACAACATCGGCGCGACCGTTATACCTGCTCCAGTCGCGCGTCAGGATTCGGCCCTCCTCTTCCAATCGCTGGTATAGACGCGTTCCAGGAAAGGGAGTCAGGATGTTGAAAGTCGCGTTCTGCACGCCCGCCGATTCAAGAAAATCCAGGGTCTCGCTGAAAATTCCTGCGGTGTCATGATCGAAGCCGAAGACAAGCCCGGTTTGTACGGCGATGCCGTGCGCATGGATACGCTCGATGGCGTGAGCATACTCCGACACTCGGTTGAAACCCTTTCGCACTTCGTTGACGCTGCCTTGGGAGATTGACTCCAATCCGATGAACAGTTGTTTGCAGCCGCTGCGGGCAGCTAAGTCGAGGAACTCTTCGTCTTGTGCAGCTTGAATACTTGCCTGGCTGCTCCACCACTTGCCATGACGGGCAAGCGCCTTAAATAGAGACTTGGAGTATTCGATGTCACTGGCGATATTGTCATCCCACAAGATGATCACTTTGCCCGGGAAGGAAGCGTATTCCTGGGCAACGGCCGCAACCGGACGCTTACGCACATGGCTCTGATACATGACTCCGACAGTGCAGAAGTCACAATGGTAGGAGCAGCCGCGCGTGGCGAACAGAACTCCGCTCGCATAATCGCGACGGTGAAATAAGTCTTTTCGCGCCATGGGCACGTCATCCAAACTCGGCGGCTCCGAGGAACAGTAACGCTCGCGATAATGTCCGGCTTCAAAGTCGTGCAAGAACTGAGGCCAAACGGTTTCAGCCTCCCCCACAAAAATCGCATTGGCATGGGCCTGCGCTTCATCGGGCATCAACGTTACATGAGGTCCGCCCAGTACCACTGGAACGCCTCGCTGCCGAAACCGCTCTGCCATGGCATAGACGTGTGGAGCACTCGGAGTGTGAAAGGTGATCGCGACGAGGTCGGCTTGCGCGTCGAAGTCGACCGGCCTGTGCACCTCGTCGATATGAACCACATTCCAATGGGAGGGAACGAAGGCCGCCAGATACGGCATGGTGATTTGCTGGAAGTTCAGAACGCGGGCTCGCCGAACCCGCTGGATATCAGGCGACGAAGCGGTAATCAGCAGAAGGGTTCGCACAAGGATGAGGAACCGCGATCTATTTTGCCGCCATCACTCCCACCAGCGATTCAAAGATCTTGAATCCGTCAGTACAGCCAAGCTCGGGTTCAGCGGCGCGTTCTGGATGCGGCATCATGCCGAGCACATTGCGGCCCGGACTGCAGATACCCGCGATATTTTCCAGCGATCCGTTGGGATTTGCTTCGGGCGTGATTCCCCCTTCCGCATTTGTGTAACGGAAGACGATGCGGTTGTCGCGTTTCAGTTCAGCCAGCGTTTCGTCATCGCAAAAATAATTACCTTCCATGTGGCCAATGGGGATGGTCAGCACTTCGCCTTTGCGGCAGGCGCCGGTGAATGGCGTTTCGTTGTTTTCCACTCTGACATGCACGGGCTTGCAGACGTACTTCAGTCCGACGTTTCGCATCAGGGCCCCGGGCAACAGACCTGACTCGCACAGAATCTGGAAGCCGTTGCAGATTCCGAGCACCAGTCCGCCACTCGCGGCGAACTTGCGGACCGAATCCATAACGGGCGAGAACTTCGCAATCGCCCCGGTGCGCAGATAGTCGCCATAGGCGAAGCCCCCAGGCACGATGATGGCATCGCAGTTTTCAAGGTTGTGTGAATCGTGCCACAGAAACGTTACGGGCTGCTTGGCAACCTGCTGGATCGTCCAGAAAGCATCGTGATCGCAATTGGACCCGGGGAAAATAATGACGCCGAATTTCATCGCACTCCTCACATGACCCCACCGCACTGCACAAATCTGGAAGTGTCGCTGATGTGATTGTCAAAGATTAAGGGTGAGAAAGTCAAAGCGGATCGTTTTCGCCGCTGCTTTGCCCGAACCTGTGATTACACTAAAAACGGCTCGATTCCTTTTGACAGGCAATTTCCGGTCGAAGAAAATAACCCATATTCGTGCGTGCTGGGACCACTTGGTTCACAAATCAGAGAGGAACATTATGAAAAAGACGTTTTTCACTGTAGTTCTGTCGATTTGCCTTTCGTTTGCCGCCGGCATCGCGGTAGCCGAAAAAGTGCATGACTGGGCTGATCTCGAATCGGCTCACAATCACGTTCTTGAAGCCATGCGCGAAATGGATCGCGCCCGCGCCGCCAACCATTACGATATGAAGGGACATGGCGCCAAGGCAGAAGAACATCTGCGGGCAGCGGAACACGAACTCACCGAGTCCATCGAAGCCGCGAAGGCAGCCCGATAGTCGATTCGCGTCCAGTGTTCAAGTGAAGATCGGCCATCCGCCGTCAGTGACAGTTTCTTCGCTGACGGCAGATGGCCTTTTCTGCGCCCGGAGCCAGAAAAAGCTTCAGACCTAAGCGCTGAATGAAAGACCTGTGGACTGCGGTATTGACTGCGTCCCGGTTTGGCCACTAAGGCTGGCGAATTGCGGTAACGCCTGCAAACTCGAGTAAGCCTGCTGTGCCGCCGAAAGATTCCCGGATGACAGTTGCTGGCCGAGTTGCGTGAGTATTTGCTGAGGCGAGGTCCGTTCGACTGGACGCCCCACGCCGCCATGATGGTGATGAGGAATCTGGTTGGGTGCGGGATCGGCCTGGCTCTGGAGATTCTGCTGTAGCGTGGAGTAGTCAGTTTGAGCGGCGGAGAGATTTCCCGAAGTCAGATCCTGGCCGATCTGCGCAAAGTTTTGTTGAAGGACCTTGGTGGCGTTCGAGAGCTGCGGCTGCGTGAAGGTGCTGCTGGGAATCGCTGTAATCGACATATTTGTACCTCTGCGTAGAGTGAGCGGCCGCGACGGGAAACTTGCCGTCAGCGACTTTACAATCAACCACGCACTGATAGTGCACGCTACTTTCCATTCATCTTCCATCTACGCATTTTGAGGACGCTGCAATGTTTTGTGACGCTTATACGCGGTTGCATTCGCCGAGCGTGGGCGAAAAGGCAAGCTAGGCAAACCTTGCCGGGATACGCAGCGGCATAAGTTGCCCGCCTTGTTGGATAGTCTCTGATGAAGCTCCACTTTTCCCCGTGTAGCTCCGTGGGCTCTGTGGTCAACCCTTTTTGGCTGCGGCGACGCCAATCTTGAATCCGCAAGCGAAAACAGTAAACTTGTCGGCATGGCACGAAACTTCAAAAGCTTATCGGAACGCGAAATTCTGGCGCTGGCAATCTCCCTGGAGGAAGAAGACGGGCGAGTCTACGCCGATTTCGCGGAAGGCCTGCGGGAAACCTATCCCGCAACCGCGAAACTCTTCGACGACATGCAGGCGGAAGAATCCGGACATCGCGCCGCGCTGATCGCCACCTACAGAGAGCGGTTCGGAGAACATATTCCGCTCATCCGTCGGCAGGACGTCAAGGGCTTCGTGCAGCGCCGTCCTTTTTGGCTGACGCGCCCGCTGAAGATTGCGGAAGTGCGCAAGCAAGCCGAAATCATGGAATTAAGAGACGCGCCAGTATTATCAGAAGGCGATTGGGCAAGTGACCGACGCGGGAATCCGAAAGCTGCTGGGAGATTTAGAAGAAGTTGAACGCAAACACCAGGTCGCGGCCGAAGCACTTTCGGAGAGCATCACTCCGACGGAGAAAAAGACAGAAGACGAAGCGCAGCGCCGCCTGTTCGTCTTGCAGATTGTGCAACCCGGACTCGCCGGTCTGATGGATGGGTCGGTTTCGACGCTCGCCCCGGTGTTCGCGGCGGCATTTGCCACGCAAAAAAGCCATGACGCTTTTCTGGTGGGCCTTGCGGCGTCGATTGGGGCGGGCATTTCGATGGCGTTTGCGGAGGCGCTGTCGGACGACGGGTCGATGACCGGGCGCGGACGTCCGATGCTGCGCGGGGCGGTTACCGGATTAATGACGGCGGCGGGCGGGATCGGACATACGCTGCCGTTCCTGCTCAAAGATTTCCATGCCGCGTTTATTGCGGCCGTGATTGTAGTGGCTGCGGAACTGGCAACGATTGCCTGGGTGCGGAATCGATATATGGATACTCCGTTGCTCTCGGCGGCCTTTCAGGTGGTGGTCGGCGGCGTTCTGGTGTTTATTGTGGGGATTTGGATCGGGAGTTCGTGAGAGTGACGGCGCGATCGCAGATTCGAAAAAACTCTGCGTCCTGGCAACCTCGGCGTCGATCTATTTTCTATGGAAGCAACGGCTCGTCCCGCTACGTGGAAGACCCTGCTGGCTTTCGGCATCATCTACTTCGTCTGGGGATCGACCTTCCTGGCGATTCGCGTCGGGGTGCGCGAGGTTCCGCCGCTGATCCTGGCCAGCATGCGTTTTTTCATAGCTGGAGCAGTGCTCTTCTTGTGGCTAAAGGTGAAAGGGACGCCTTCTCCATCCCGGCGGGAGTGGCTGGCCGCTTCGGTTCTCTCGGTCTGTATTTTCGTGGTTGACTACGGCCTGCTGTTCTGGGCGGAGCAGCGTGTGCCCTCGGGAATCGCTGCCGTGATGCTCGCGACCATTCCCGTTTTCATGGCGCTCTCGGAAATCGTTATCCTGCGCACGCAGCAACTCACGCCCCGGCTGGCTGTTGCTCTTTTGGTGGGAATCGGCGGGGTGTCAGTCCTTGTCAGCCGCTCGCTGAGTCTCGGCGAAACTCCGGTTGATCCCAGGGGCGCGGTCGCGCTGGTGATCGCGGCGATGAGCTGGTCGATCGCATCGGCGCTGACTCGCAAACTGCCCTTGCCGGCGTCCAAAGCGATGAGTTCCGGAGCGCAGATGCTTGCCGGAGGAGTTCTGTTGGCCGTGACCGGCGCAGCCTTCGGCGAGTTCCACGGGTTTCACATTACCGCAGTTTCGCGCGGCGCCTGGTTTGCGCTGGCCTACCTGATCGTGGCCGGCTCAATCATAGGATTCACTGCCTACGTGTGGCTCATCCATCATGAATCGCCGACCAAGGTTGGCACTTACGCTTATGTCAATCCAGTTGTCGCTGTGATTGTCGGGTACTTTCTGGGCGGGGAGACAGTCGGTCCACGAACGCTGCTCGGATCTCTGCTCGTACTCGTCAGCGTAATCGTGATTACTACGACACCGGCAAAGAAGCGCGTGCCCGCGCAGATGTCAGAGCCGCTTCAGGAACTGGCCGAGTAGCCTCTTGCCCGGTAGTGTTGGCCCTTAGTAGCGGTTCTGCTTTGCCCACTGGCGAACCTGCTCGTCAACCGAGAACTTCTCCGGCGCGGGCCTGGCAAACTTCGATTCCAGAAGAAAAGCGTGTGCTTCCAACGGGACAAGAAAGTAAAATCGGGCATTGATGAAGCTGCGTACAAAGAGATCCGTGTACCGCTCGATTCCCAGCACTTGAAACTGGACCGCGTGGACAAGAGAATGAAACAGGGCCCGCTCGGTCAGGTGCTCATTGAAGACCAGTACATCTTGAAATGTGATGGAATTCATGTGGGCCAGATCTGGAAGATTCATGAATCCAAGCTCCCGGGCTTCCGGGTAAAAAGGCGGGTTGGAAAGGCGTGCTCCCCGCAGCTCCAGGAACCGAACTTCTTCGAGCAGGTGTGCCGGAAAGTAGGAGCTCATGCTGTCTTTCTGTTCCTCACCCAGCGGTGCGGCCAATGGCAGATAAAGGTTGCGCTGGTCGCGTAGGTAGCCGGCAATGCAGTCGATCGCTTGCAGGATTTTCGCTTCCGTCAATCCTCCTCGCGGGACCAAGCCTTCTGTCTGAATTTCCTTCTCAATCGAGCAGAAATATTCGTTGATCGCGTGCGCGGTCTCGATCGATTTCCGCAGAACATCGCGGCGTCCATGACGCGCCAAGTCTCCGGCGGAAAACCGCAGCCGTAGTTTGTGAGTGGCGCAATGCGCACTCATCAAGTCGAGTTCGGCGTTCCTTAATTCGGCATTTAATTGGATGATGGAAAGTCTTTCCTCGGAATTATCCGTTACACACATCTACAAAGCTCCTCAACAAAAATTGCGCATTCGGGAGCGAAAGAAGACGGGGGCGATCGCTCAACACAACAGCGATGCGAACGAAATCCCGCTTTCGTCTCCGATAGCGCTTAGTTTTCCCAAGGGTCACAGCACACGTCAGGGTCGATTTTCGCGAACACTGCTGACACAGCGAAAAGCCGCGGGCAGAGTCCACCGCGGCCCATCGACAGTCCCGCCGAATCCAGGAGGAATTGGGGGAGGGGAAGGCTGTATTGTCTTTATACCGAATTACGTATACACTGTCAACATAATTCGAGAGGCCATCCGAAAGAGGAAATCATGGCGCGGCTACCTGATCCTGATCTGGAAGACCGTATCCTGAAGGCAGCTCGCCGCTTATGGAAAAAAGGGGCGAGTCACGCACTCACCATGCGGGCTGTGGCCCGTGCTGCGAAGACGAATACTCCCGCCGTTTACCGGCGATTTGCCCACCGTGACGATATTCTGCGGGCGATGTTAGAGCAAACCCGGCGGGAGATTTACCAGCAGTTTGAAGCCTCTTCTTCGGTGGAAGAAGCTTGCGAGCGTTATGTTGAGTACGCCCTAAGTCATCCTCACGAATACGAACTTTATTACGTCCACGAGCACGAGCTGCTTTTTGCGTCGCGGACGCCGCGCAGTCTGAACCTGAATGAGACCTTCAAAGAGGCGAGGCCTGCCGTACAGCTCATCAAGGCAATGTTGGCCGCAGAGCTGGGAGGATCTCCGGATGACCATACGGCGTTGCAGCTCGCATTATGGGCACTGCTCCACGGAACCGTGATGCTGCTGATTGCGAAGACGATCCTGCCCCAGCATGCAGGGGCGATGCGCTCCGCCTGCCGCAATTCCGTAGCGACCTTGCTGCGGGACGGGGCGGTTCGCTAGCCCGGTTCAAGTGAGGAGCAGGTTTTGTTCTCTACTCTCACTTCACGCTGATCTGGTCGTGATCGTAGTACTCGTAGGCGGACATCGGCTTCTCGCCACCTTTCTTCCAGATGCGGCTTTCTGCGGGAAGCTTGCCGAGCACCCTTGCCATTTCTCGAACGTGCATCGCCACCGACCCGCAGCACGATCCGATGTAATTGATGCCGATGTCCTTCGCCTGCTGGGCATACTCGCCCATCGCTTTCCGGGTGAGTTGTAGCGGATCGAGGGCATACGGAAATTCCGGCAAGCTGGTGAAGTCCGGCTTATCTTTTGGGGTGTTGTACGCGACCGGTTGGCAGGCAAGATAGCCGTCGACGGCTCTGCGCATCTGCTCCATCGGCCCGAGAATGTGTTGCGGGGGACGCAGGCAGTTCATGCCGACAATGTCGGCGCCAGCGTCGAGCAGGGTTTTTGCGGCCGTGGCAGCATCCTTGCCTTCTGCCGTCTCGTCTTTGTTTTCGAAGCAGACGGTGACCATGACGGGCAGTCCCGTTTTTTTCGCGCGTTCCACGCACAACAGTGCTTCGCCCAGCCACGAGAAAGTCTCGCCGATAATAAAGTCGACGCCTTCCTCGCACTGCACTTTGAGTTGTTCGTCGAAAGTCTGACGCACCCGGTCGGCGGACTTCGGGCTGTTCGGTTCGTACATCCACGTCAGGCTCAAGTTGCCGGCAACCAGGCATTGATCGCCTGCCACTTCTTTGGCGACGCGCACCGCGTTGCGATTGATGTCTTCGACGCGATCTTCGAGTCCGACGGTCGCCAACTTATCGCGGCTGGCGTAGAAGGTGAGAGCCTGCAAGACTTCCGCTCCCGCTTCACGCATCTCGATGTGCATTTCCCGCAGGGCGTTGGGATAAACGATCGCAACCTCGGGAGTGAAGGGGCCGGGCCGCACCCATCCACGCTTTTCCAGTTCAAGTAAGTAGCCTCCGTCGCCGAGGACGGGACCATGCTTCAAACGTTCGAGAATTCCTTGCTTGGGCATACGCGCTCCTGTGGGATGAGAAGTCATTTTGCGGGTTTCACGATGCGCTCGATTTGGCGGATGTGATTGAGGTCGTGTCCGGCGACCATCCGGACGATGTGTTCGATCGATTCCTGGCCACGCTCGCTATGTTGGCCGTAGTGTTTCCACTGGTCAGGTGTAAGCGACTTGAGCAGTGCTAAATTTGCTTCGCGCAGTACGCGATGCAGTTCGATCGCTTTCCGGGGGTCGCGTTTTTCGTAGTGTCCGCTGAGCACCCATGAGTTTTGGTCGTAGGCCTGCACGGCGGTGCCGGGATCTCCGAGGATGGACCGCATCCGCCAACCGATGACGATTTCAACATCCGCAAGGTGGGAGATAATTTCGGCGACGGACCATTTGTCAGGTGCTGGACGTTTGCGCAGTTTTGCAGGCGAGAGGCCCTTGATTAGACGCACCAGTTGCTTGTTGGTGGAGGCTTGCACCTTGATCGGGTGTTGGCCTTCAACATGCGACAGGATGCGCTGCGTATATTGTTGCGCGGTTTCAGTCATGTAGTTCCTTTCCGGCTCTAATCCCGCAATGCGGGGCGCCGTCTTCATCTTGCGATGTTTAATCGTCCTTGTATTCGAGATCTGCCTTGATCGGTTTACCCTCGGCGAAGCGACTGGGACGAAACGGCGTAATGTCCACCGTCGTCGCCTTGCCATCTAGAACTGCTTCTGCCATCACCAGTCCGATCGCGGGTGAGATCTTGAAGCCCATGCCGGAGAAGCCTGCGCACAGGTAGAGTCCCTCGATTCCAGGGACGGGCCCCAGCAAAGGACGCGAATCGGGAGTGACGTCATAGACGCCGGTAACTCCCCGCATCACCTCGGCCGTCTCCAGTTTCGGAACGCGCCGCGCTGCCCGTTCGATAATGTCTTCGAGATCGGCGTCGGAAGGCCGCTGCGGGAAGTTGTCCGGGTCGATGGGCCGCTTGCCGTAGAAATCTCCCACCAGAAACTTGTCACTCGCATCCGAGCGAAAATAGGTTGCCGTCACAGAATCGATGCAGGCTGCGCCCGGTTTCATATCCGGCGCATTCTTCAAAATAGCGACTTGATGGAACTCGGTTTCAATCGGCGGATCGTATCCCGTGGACTGAAACAACGGCCGCGTCCACGGACCTGTTGCCGCGATGACCACGGGGGAATGGATCTCGCCTTCTTCGGTCTGCACGCCACGAATACGTCCGTCATCGATCAGAAACTTCGTCGCGCGAGTCCTCGACAAGTACGCGGCACCAGAATCGCGGGCGCTGCTCAAGAAATCGTTAGCAACGACATTTCCGTCTCCGTAGCCCGAGTCGGGCTCATAAGCCGCGAGTTCCACTTCATCCACTTGCCAGTCGGGAGCAACTTCTTTGAGTTGCTGCCGATCGATCAGCTCCACATTGGCGCCGAGATGTTTCTGCATCGCGACATTCTTCTTCAGCGCTTCTGATTCGCCCGGATGCACGATGCGGACAAAGCCTGTCTGGCGAAATTCCCCCGCCTCGCCGACGATCTCGCGCCAGTGCTGAAAGACTTTCAGGCTGATGAGGGCAAGTTGTACCTCGGGAGGAAAACTGTAATGCATCCGGACCAGAGCCGAAGACCGGCCACTGCCGCCGCTGCCAGCGTGTTCCTTGTCGAGGATGGCAATGCGCCCGGCTTCGCGGCGAGCGAGACGAAACGCGATCGACGCTCCCATGACGCCTGCGCCGAGGATGATGAAGTCGGCGGTTTTCGGCATGTTGTTCGTATTCATGCCACCGCCTCTTTGAACTTGCCTTTCTTCAGGTCGCGCAAAACTTGATGCGCGGCATTATGCCCCGGAGCCCCCGTCACCCCGCCGCCCGGATGCGCTCCAGCACCACAGAGATAAAGTCCTGCGATCGGAGTTCGATATTGCGACCATCCGGCGACGGGGCGATTGAAGAACAACTGCTCGAGCGTCAGGTCGCCGTGAAAAATGTTGCCCTCGGTCAGCCCATACGTGCGTTCGAGATCGAGCGGAGTAAGCACCTGCCGCGCCACGATCGCATTCGGTACATTAGGCGCGTACTCGGCGATTTTCTTCACCACGCGATCGCCGAGTAATTCGCGATTTGCATCCCACGTGCTGTGACGAAGCTTGTACGGCACATACTGCACGAAGCACGTCATGATGTGCTTGCCGGGTGGAGCGAGCGACGGGTCAGCATTCGACGCGATCACGCAATCAACCCAGAGTTGTTCGGGAATCTCGCCGAACTTCGCGATGTCGTAGCAGCGCTCGGCAAATTCAAGCGACGGAACCAGCGTGAAAAGCGATCGCTGTTGCGGGTCGTAGCCGGCGGGTGTGCCCGTGAAGCGCGGCTCCTCGGCCAGCACCATGTTGACCTTGGCGCAGGGGCCATCCATTTTGATTCCGCGGATGGCATGCACAAAATCAGCCGGGAGATCGCCCTCCGCGACCATGCCCAGAAAAGTGCGTTTGGGATCTGCATTTGACAGCACAACCCGAGCGCGGATCTCCGCGCCATCTTCCAGCACCACGCATCGCACTCGTCCATCCCGCGAATCGATCTGCTTCACCGGCGCGTTGGTGCGGATTTCCGCCCCGAAACCCTGCGCCGCTGCAGCCATCGCCTTCGTGATGGAGCCCATGCCGCCCATGACGTGTCCGTAAAAGCCCTGCTGGTCGTGCTCGCCGCCGCTGAGCAGGTGGAATAAAAGTCCGAGTGCAGTGCCAGGCTGATACGGGCCGCCATGCTTGCCGTAAACATTGTTGGCGAGGAATAGAGTCTTTACTTTCTCCGACTCGTAGTTGCGATCGAGAAAGTCCCCGAGGCTACCCGTGAGGAAGGAGATGAGCTGCGAAATCTCGGTGCTTGAGATTCCGCGAAACCGCTTTCCCGCGCGGAACAACTCCGACCATCCGGAAAAGGATTCTGTTCCCGGCTCCGGCGGTGGCTCGAGAAAGAACGGCTGCAGATACCGAGCTAATTTCTTCAGCTGATCATCGACCCGGACGAACGTCTCAGCGTCCTTCGGCGAAATTTTGCGAAGTTCCTCAACGACACGTCCGCGATCAGACCACCACGAGACAACGTGTCCGTCCGGAAAGGGCACCTGCAGCGCCGGATCGCAGGGAACCATCCGCAGACCGTGATCGCCAAGCCGCAGGTCCCGAATCACCTCGGGGCGCAACATGCTCGCGATATACGAAGTCGTGGACGCCCGGCAGCCGGGAGCGATCTCTTCGGTCACGCAGCAGCCGCCGACGATATCCCGGCGCTCCAGAACGAGCGTCGAATATCCGGCACGAGCAAGATATGCCGCGGCCGTAAGGCCGTTATGTCCAGCGCCGATAACAATGGCGTCGTAAACCGGATTCGCGCGGCTAGACAAGCGACTGACCTTTGGTCAAAAAGAGAAAGACCCCGAGCGAAGAAACTAACGAAAGCTCAAGAAAAAAGCCATTGAAAAATAGATTCCGAGTGCTGTATCGTTCGTTGACCGCAGGTCAAGAACCGAGGGAGAGGTGGGGCCATGGAAGGAATTACAAGCAGTCTGGCAAAGCCAACGCAGATGAGGAGGGATGGAAGACCGCGTCCGCGCTCAGAGGCAAAACGCGGCAGAATTGTGGAAGTGGCAATCCGGCATTTTGCCGAGCGCGGTTACAGCGCCGCGCGAGTGGAAGACATAGCCGCCCAGCTAGGTATTGCTAAAGGATCGGTATTCCAGCACTTCAAAAGCAAAGACGGACTATTTTTCGAGGCCTACAAGAAGGCCGTGCAGTCATTCCCGAAATACATGCAGGCTCCAGAAGCGGTGCAGGAGCGCGGATTCTTCGAGGTGCTTCGCTATTGGCTCGGACGCACCGAGAATATGGTGCGAGATAACTGGTCCGCGTACCGGATTTACCTAGTAGGCAACTACGGAACGGATCTCGCCCTTCGTCGTGAAATTAACCGCTTCCTCGTCGCAGAGGACCCTTACGGATGGCGCGATTTCGTCAGCTTTGGTGCGCGCCGAGGTGAATTGCGCTCAGATCTCGATGTCGACATGATCGGTTCAATTCTCGAATGGACGATGGACCGGTTTCAGGACGCGCTGCTCACCGAAGAGTTGGACCCCGGCCTGTTCCGTAAATCCGGTCCGGTTCCTGAAGAAAAGGAAGCGCGTATCGAGCAGTTCGTTGATCTTCTACGAAGAGCAATCGGATCCGACAAAGTCCAAGCGACGGGCCGAGTCACAGGCCAAGTCACAGGAAAGAAAGCATGAACAACGGCATGACCGTAGAGCAGATTCTTGCCAGCTATGACGCCGCGGCACCACTGGCCGAAGCCTCCACGATTCCGGCGCCGTGGTATGTCGATGCGCGGATTGCCGAACTGGAGCGGCAGACCGTCTTCTCGCGCACCTGGCAGGTGATGGGACGAGTTGATCAGGTAGCGAAGCCAGGACAGTTTGTGACGGCGACCGTTGCCGGAGAGCCTTTGGTCGCAGTGCGTGGAACGGATAACGTGCTGCGCGCTTTTTATAACGTATGCCGGCATCACGCCGCTGCCGTCGTTACCGAGCAGTGTGGTCACGCTTCGCTTTTGCATTGCCCCTATCACGGGTGGAACTACGGCTTGGATGGCTCGCTCAAAGGCATGCCAGAGTTCGACGGCGTCAAGAACTTCGATCGCAAAGATAACGGCCTTGTCCCGGTGAAAGTGGAAACCTGGGAACAGTTTGTCTTTGTCAACCTTGATCCAAAGGCCGCTCCACTAGCGGATTTCCTCGGCGGAATCGTCAAGCGCGTAGCGCCCCTCGGCTTGAGCAAACTGCACTACTTCACGTCCCGGAGTTACGACATCGCCTGCAACTGGAAGGTCTTTGTCGATAATTATCTCGACGGCGGCTATCACGTTCCGCATCTGCACAAGGGACTGAGTTCTGTGCTCGATTACAAGCAGTACACCATCGAAAACGAAGACCGCTTCTGTTTGCAATCGAGCCCCATGGTGAGTTCCGACGAAGATGCCGCCACCGGCACGACGCGCCGCGGCGATCGGGCATGGTATTTCTGGCTGCATCCGAACTTCATGTTCAACTGCTATGAAGGCTACTTGGACACGAATCTGGTGATTCCGATTGATGTGGACCATTGCCGGGTAGTCTTCGATTTCTACTTCAGCGACATCAGCGAATCTGCGCGCGCTTATAACGAGTCGAGCGTTGCGGTGGGGAACCGCGTGCAAGACGAAGACCTGGGCATCTGCGAAGCTGTCCAGCGCGGGCTGAAATCGCGAGCTTATGGAGCGGGACGGCTGTCGGCGCGGCGCGAGGCCGGGGAGCAGTTATTCCATCAGTTGCTGGCGGCGGATTTGAAGGCCGGACTTGCCCGCTAAGGAGAGCGATCCTTGAACAAATTCATTCTGGCGGCAATTATCCTGACGGTCAACTCCTTCTCATTCGCTCAGGTAACGGTTATCAAAGCCGGGCGCCTGATTGATCCGGACTCGGGGACGGTGCTCATCGATCAGAAAATTCTGATCGTCGGCAACAAGATCGCCGCGGTTGGAAAAGAGCTAAGCATCCCCGGAAGTCCCACATGGATTGATCTCTCGGACAAAACCGTGCTGCCCGGGCTGATCGACTGCCACACGCATTTGGCGGATGGATACCTTGATCCCGAGCCGTTCGATCGCGTCAAGAAATCGGCATCGCAACTGGTACTCGAGTCGATTCCGAATGCGAAGGCGATGCTTCTATCGGGATTCACTTCTGTGCGAGACGTCGGAACCTACCGTGCTCTGAATGATGTTGCTCTGCGGGATGCAATAGCGCGCGGCGATGTGATTGGTCCAAGAATGTTCGTCGCCGGTGCCTACATCACCATTACCGGAGGCGCCGGGGCGATGACCGGCCAAGCGCCCGACGTGCAGTTGCCATGGGACTTTCATTACGGAGAAGCGAACAGCCCATGGGAAGTTCGTCAGAAGGTACGGTTGCTGGCCCACAATGGCGCAGACGTTATCAAAATGCTGTCGACCGGAGCGGTGCTGACGCACGGCAGTAGTCCGGCTTCGTTGGAATTTACCGAGGAAGAATTGCAGGCTGGCGTGGACGAGGCGAAGAACTTCGGACTCCGCGTTGCCGTGCACGCTCACGCCGCGCAGGGTATCAAGAACGCGATCCTGGCAGGTGCTGCGTCGGTCGAGCACGCTGAGATGCTCGACGACGAACTCATCGCGCTCGCCAAGCAGCACGGCACTTACCTGGATATGGACATCTATGACGAAGAGTGCATCCAGGCGCAGGGCAAGACCGGACAAGAGCCATCAGACTTCCTGGAGCATGATGCGGAGCTTGGGAGAATCCAGCGCGAGAACTTCGGCAAGGCCGTACGCGCCGGAGTAAAGATGGCCTTCGGCACGGATGCAGGCGTCTGTGCCTACGGCACCAGCGGAAAGCAGTTTGCGTTCATGGTGAAATACGGTATGACTCCGATGCAGGCGATTCAGGCCACCACCTCCAACGCGGCAGATCTGCTGGGACATGCGAGCGAATTGGGATCGATTAAGGCGGGAAAATATGCCGACCTGATCGCAGTCAGCGGTGATCCGTTGAAAGACATCAGTCTGCTGGAACGGGTGGAATTCGTAATGAAAGACGGGAAAGTCTACAAGTCGGCGGGTGCGCCCGCTTGTTCACGATAGAAATTCTCGGTGCCAGAGAGCGCTACGGGTGGAAGTTGAGTTCGATGAGTTCTTTGCTCTCTTGTGTTGCAGGAGCCCACTTCCATTTTTCGATTGAGTCGACAGCTGCTTTTGCCAGTACCGGACTTCCGCCGATCACCAGAGTTGACTTCACCCTGCCGTTCGGACCAACCGTGGCTTCCACCCTTACCGTTCCTGTAATTTGCATCTTGCTCGCCAGTTCCGGATAAGGAGGGACGACCTGGCTGACGACCTTCCGTTTTACAGGTGTCAACTCCTGAGCGAACGAAGCGGAAGGTGAGGAGGCAATTGTTCCCAGGGCAACTGCTAATGCGGCAGTAACGATGATGGGTCGCATATTTAAGGCCAATGACCATGAGGGTACACGCTTCCGCCACAGGGGCAAGTGACGACAGTAACGGAGAGTGTTGTGAAATTCAGCGGAGGTTCGCGGCTACTGGTGGTCCCGAGGAATCGTCTCTTCCCAGGTTTTCTGCTTGAGCATCTTGCTGTCCTGATAGAGTTCGCGGACGTACTTGTAGTAGAAGTTCTTGGCGTCGCTCGACAAGGTCAAGTGCCCCTGCCAGACGAGGGTGCGATCCTTTAAAGCCATCGTGATTTCCGCCTCCCCCTGCACAGAACTGGCTTCAGGATGGTTGTCGTCGGCGAGATACGTGATGCCTTCGAAATCCGATTCCTTCCCCCACGGGTATGTTTCCGCTGATTTTCCCGTCCACGTCACCTTCGTCTTCGCATTGACTTCGTCACGCTCGGTCTTCCAGTCGCCCGGCCATGGGAATCCCTCTCCGTGCATATCGGTGCGTTCTTGTGACGGTTCAGGCGGATTGAATTGCGGCGCGGCATACATCGAGGGCGGAACGAGCGGCAGAACAAGGCGCGACGCGTTGCTGCCGCCGAGTTCGAGCGTTGTCGTCATCGCATACGGAGTCGGCCAGACCATCGGCCACAGCGCGTTCGACACCGCCAGGCGAATACGATGGCCCTTGGGAAATGTCCACGTGGCTAAGTGCATTTCAATGTCGAGCGAGTAGCTCTGATGGGGAACCAAATCCTTGGGATCCGAACTCGACTCGCGTTGCGCACCGTTAATCCCGGCCCCGGTGATCTGCGTGACGGTGCCATCGGGAGCGACATCGGATAGCCGCGCGAACCATTCGGCGAGAGGCGCAGTCGCACTGACCCGCAACAAAGCGTGGGGCCGTCCCAGGATCGTCAAGTCTGTTTTCAGCGGCACCGAGTCGTAGACCAGGCTAAAGGCGTCGACCGGACGTGGATCGGTCAACAGTTCTCCCCACCAGAATCCGGCTTCAACCCCAATGCTTGGAACGTAGCGCAGCTCGTGTGCCGCTGTTTTAGGCGCGTCGGTGGCGAGCACGTGTCCGTCATGAAGATACAGATTGGTATTGGCGACATTCTGTGGAGGCCAGCGACTCTCGCCCCGCCACTTACCCGGCACATCTTTAAGGCGTGTGTCCGGGGGATGCCACTCCTGCATATAAATCGACAGTGCCGGCTCATTCATGATTCCCGTGTTGTGATTCTTGAGCCACTGATCCCACCAGCGCAGAGCCTGATCCCGCCACTCGATCTGCGGGCCGGGTTCGGCCTCGTTGGGAAAGGTGTGGTTCCATGGCCCGATGATGGCCTTGATCGGCGCTTTGACCTGCTCGAACATCTTCGGGATCGAATCGCGATACCCGTCGAGTAGTCCTCCAATCAGGAAGCACGGAATCTTGATTTCGCTGAGTGGACGAAGCGGAGCACGCCAGAACTCGCCGTCACGCTGATGCTTGAAATACATCAGAGACCACGGCGCGGAATCGAAACGCGGGCCCAGAATCTTTTCATCGAGTGTGTAATCCGGCGCTCCCGTCATACCCGGAGCGAGATCCATGTTCAGTTCGAACTCGTCGAAGTGCATCATGCCATCGACGTAGTGGACATCATCGTGGAACAACTGCTCGGTGGCATCGACCGCAATGATGGCCTTGAGTGCCGGTGGACGGCGCATCGCGAGCTGAATCGAGTTGAACCCTCCCCACGAAATTCCAAACATCCCGACCTTGCCCGACGACCAGGGTTGCGACGCCAGCCAGGCAATCACCTGCTCGCCGTCGAGTTGCTCCTGCTCGGAGTATTCGCGATTCGTCGGCACGCCCTCGCTTGTCCCAAAACCGCGAATGTCGACCCGCACGCTCACGTATCCATGCGCGGCAAACCAACTATGGACGGGATAGTCGCGGGCGGCCGTGGCATCATCTTTGCGATAGGGCAAATATTCGAGCAGGGCAGGGAACTTCTCTCCCGCCTTGGTCGAGTCCGGCATGTAGAGAGTGGCTGAAAGGCGAACTCCGTCGGGCATGGGGATCCGCTGCTGCTCCATGTGTATAGAGCGGAGAGCGGGCGGCTTCTTCGGGGCAGGGACGGCATGAAGCATCGAGGAAATTGCCAGAACGGCTAGCACCGTGGCGAGCATCGAGTTGATGCAGCCGTGAGCCAGAGTCGAGATGGGTTCACTTTGCCTGAGTGGCGACGCGAGTCTCAGCGCTGGCAAATGAGAGTGCGCAAACATTGCGCGCAAATGATAACAGGTGAGAGCAGCAGTTCGCGTTAAGTGAGCGGGGGCAGGCCAACGTCACTGAGCAATCGGCGAAAGGCCGGATCGTCATGAAGATTGTTGAACGCAGGATCGCTTTCCATTTCGGGCACGCCGTCGGCACGCTGATCGTAGGCGGCCTTCAAGTACTTTAGAGCTTCCTGATTTCTCCCCAGGATCGAATAAGTCTCCGCGAGGTTGTAGGGCGAAAAATGGCCACCGTCATAGAGCTTTTGACGTTGCAGGCGCAGCGTTTCCAGCAATCCTTTCCCGCCACCGGCGGCGAAACCTCTTTCAGTCTCGTCTTCGATGCCCATCGCTACGCTGTCGTGCATCAGATCGGCCTCCCTTCTTGCCTCTTTCAAATAATCGGGATAGTCGGCCGTTAAAAGGTAGATCTCCTTGAGGTAACGATGAGAAGAGATAAAGTCTGGTTCGGCCTCTTCCATCTGTCTCAGCAGGGTAATGGCTTCCTCCAGCTGTCCGGCACGGAAGAGGATGGCACCCTTATCGGCGAGAACGGATTTCGAAGCTGGATCAAGCGCCCGCGCGTGATCGATTTCGGTCAGCGCTTGCGAATAACGACGAAGACACATGAGATAGGTCGCGTACCAGTGATGGGCCGCGGAGTTGCCGGGATTCAGTTCAATCGCTCGCCGGAACTCGCGATCGGCCGTTGCCACATCCCATATGCCGTTGAAAGAAACAAAGGCCAGCGAGGCGTGCGCTTCGGAGGACTCTGGGTCGAGCTCGACCGCTTTCTTTGCGGCCGCCAGCGCGCGCGGGTAGGCCTCCGAGGAAGGCATCAACGTGTATTCGCGCAGCAGGTTGTAGCAATCCGCGAGTCCAACATAGGCGGGAGCGTAGTTCGGATCATGAACAATGGCCTGCGTGAAAGAGTCTACGGCTTTGTTCAAGCTGTCGGAATCGCGCTTTTCCCAGTAGTAACGCCCCTTCAAATAGAACTCCTCCGCCTCGCGATTGGCGGGATGAGTGAATCCTGGTCCAAGCGACGGAGACGACGGCGAGGCAGCGACTGAAGAGCTGCCTTTGGCTGAGCGGTAGCTGGTGCCGGTATGTCTTGGCCAGAAAAGCCAGAGCGAGAACAGCAAGGCGAGGACAGGCAGGACTAAAACGAATTTCCAGGATGAAGCCGAAGCGGGGGCCGACGCCGGGGTAGTTGTCTCATTTATCTCCGCAGCCGTGTTCACGGCCGGCTGGCCGAAACTTCGGAAATGTGCGTGGGCGCGATCAGCGATAGCCGCGGCGTCCAACAGTTTCAATGAAAACGGGGTTGTCGGCGGAATCCCCGAGCGCGTCGCGCAGACGGTTGATCGCGCTGATGACGCCGCGATCGAAATCCACGTACACCCCGTCCGGCCACAGAACCTGGCGAATGTCTTCCCGGCTAAGAACGTCGTTGGGTCGGCTGAGCAGCAGCTTCAGAGCCTGAAACGGCAACTCCTGGATCTTGATCTTGATCCCGCCCTTGCGCAGTTCGCCGGAACGCAGGTCGGCCTCGAACACACCGAAGCGCACAACTCCACTTGGAGAGACACCTGCTTGCATAGGATGAGCAATCTTCAGGGAGGGGCTTCAGTTTAACACGGCGCCTGGCACCTTCAAGCGGGTCGGTTCGAGAGTCTTTTATCCGCCGAGGAGCGCATGACCGTTCGCTGTACAACGATGAGAAACAACCGGTTGCTGCGTTACTGGCGTTTGGGTGGACCGTGACCGGCAGGGAATTGACGGCGGCCGACATTTCGCGGAAAGTGAGCCCGTGTTCGAAGTGATTCGCCAAAGCTTTGAGCCATCGGCTGCGAGAATCTTCGACGCCATCCCCCGACATGCAGAAAACCTTACTCTCAGGAGATGAAGAATGAACCACGTTCGCCCTCAAGTTAAGAAGTCACGCGTGACCGCGGTCGCGCTTACTATGATGGTCCTATTACTTGCCGGGGCCGCTATCCAGGCGCACGCCCAGACCTTCACTACGCTATACAGCTTCCAGGGGCCAAACAACCACGACGGTTCTTACCCCAACGGCTTGGTGCAAGGCACCAATGGATATCTTTATGGGACAACGGGTGCCAACGCTGGCGGCGTCTTCAAAATCACTACCGGTGGTAAGGAGACGGTGCTTCATGTTTTTGACAACGTCGCGGGAGACCCAGACGGCGAAGCAAACGGTGCTGCGCTAGTGCAGGGCAGCAATGGTATTTTCTACGGAACCAGTCAGGGAAACTCTGGTGGTTGCGGCGGTAATAACGGGACGTGCGGGGTGTTCTACAAGATCACCTCGGCGGGCACATTTACTGTCCTCTACGACTTTTGTTCCAATAATCCAAACGGTGAGTGCCTGGACGGCACGACGACCGAAGCAGCGCTGGTGCAGGCCAGCAATGGAGACTTCTACGGGACCAACAATGTCTACGGGGCGAACGGTCAGGGCACGATCTTCAAAATTACTCCAAGTGGAAAGCTAACCACTCTCCACGCATTCTGCGCCACAAAAAATCAAAATAACTACTGTCTCGACGGAGCGCCGCCCTATTCCGCGCTGGTCGAGGGCACGGATGGAAACCTTTACGGGACCACGACGTTTGGTGGAGATAACAACGAGGGCACGATTTACCGCATCACTCAAAAGGGCGTGTTTACCACGCTCCACAACATCGGTGACAACGGTGACCTTGGCGAGTATCCCAAGGCTGCGCTGGTTCAGGGCGCTGACGGGAACTTCTACGGGACAACGCAGTCTGGCGGAGTCTCCACTTTTTGCGTGGGCAACTGTGGCACCTTCTTCGTCATGACCCCCAGCGGCGCGCTGACTACGCTGCATAGTTTTTGCGGCCAGCAAATCTTTGTGGACGGCGCAGGCCCTCAAACGCTGATGCTGGCCTCGGACGGGAACTTCTACGGCATGACAGGCACCGGCGGGGCCAACAGTTACGGGACGATCTTCCAAATCACCGCAGGTGGCACGTTAACCACGCTCCACTCCTTCGACGGAACAGACGGCGTTGTCAGCTACGACTCTTACCCCTCGACGATGCTTATTCAGGACACCGGCGGGGTGTTCTACGGAACGACGCAAGAGGGCCGGGCATCAAGCCCAACCAGTGCAATGGCTGCACCGGCACAGTGTTCAGCCTGGCTATGGGACTTGAACCATTCGTTGCTCGAAACGCTGCCGACCTCCGGCAAGGTAGGAGCGGCCGTAGAGGATTTTTCTGGGGACGAATCTGAAGGGCGCGACCAGGCGTTACGTTCAACGGTACGGCAGCTACTTTCAAGGTCGTCTCCGGTGGTTTGGAGATCACGACGAATGTGCCCGTTGGCGCGACCACCGGCGTGGTTCAGGTTGTAACGCCAGGAGGAGCACGCTCACGAGCAATGTGATCTTCCAGGTGCCGTAGTCGAAGAGCCGTCTCGCAGTTCACGGCGCCAGAGCGCGGGTAAGAAATCCCGCGCTCTGGCGTTTGTCTTTCTATATCAACCGACTGAATCCACTTACCGACGATTTGCGCGACCGCTCTATACGACGCCGAGACGATGAACGATTGCCTGGAAGCGCGGTTCGGAGCGGAGCCAGTCGAACTCCGGATCGACGTTGATGAACAGCTCCCAGTAGTCGTGGTGATCGTAGGATTTCTCCAGCCATTCCAGCGTCAGGGCACGGTCGTGCAGGTGATTGGCTGCGTATGCGACATGACTGGGCCTGACTAACCCAGCGCGCGCCTGTTCGATGAGCTTCTGCAAATCGCGCCTAGCTTGTTCCAGATCGCCTTTGGCCACGTCCCGCGTAGTCTCGTCGCTACCGGGCTCATGGGATTGTGCCTCAAGGTACTCGGGAAATCGCCCCTCGCAGAAGTACCCGATGGTCAGCATGTTATAAGCGAGCGTAAAACTTGCATCGCGATCCAGAATGCTCTGCGACACGGAGATAACGCCGTCGTAGTCGCGCTGGTATTTGCGCACCATGGCAAGATCGACGTCGACGATGTAGGCGAGCGGATCGAGACGGCGCGCGATCGCCAGCTGCGCCTCGGCTTCCGCCAGACGTCCATGCGCCATCAGGCCCAGCGCGTAGTACTGGTGGGCGCTCGGATGACTTTGTCGGTTTGTTCGAGTGCCTTCTTATATTCGCGTTCGGCCGTGGTCCAGTCGTAATCGTAGTGACAAGCGATATTGCCCAGCGCGGCATGAGCTTCGGCCAGTGTCGGATCAAGCTGCAGGGCTTTGATGT
>CAVRYB010000116.1:0-28768 GCA_963725295.1 uncultured Acidobacteriaceae bacterium | reverse complement strand
CGTTGTTCTTTCCTGGCGGCGACATTCGGTATCTAGCAGTGCATGGCACAGTCAACGACTTGGCCATGGGTGGGGCAACGCCGCTGTTCTTGAGCGCGGCGTTCATCATTGAAGAAGGATTCCCGATGGCTGACCTTCGGCGGGTGGTGAATTCGCTGCGACAGGCGGCGGCTGACGCCGGAGTGCAGGTGATTACCGGTGACACCAAGGTTGTCGAGAAAGGCAAAGGCGACGGGCTGTTTATCAATACGACGGGAATCGGAGTGGTGCCGCAAGGAGTCGACCTATCCGCTGACCGCGCCCGGCCTGGAGACCAGGTCTCTTTCAGTGGTTCGATCGGAGACCACGGCATCGCGATTCTGGCGCAGCGGGAAGGGCTGGAGTTTGAATCACAAATCAAGAGCGACAGCGCCGCGCTGCATACGCTGGTAAGCGACATGCTCAAAACGACCGGCGCAATCCGCTGCATGCGCGATCCGACGCGAGGCGGCGTCTCAAGCACGTTGAACGAGATTGCGGATAGTTCGCGCGTAGGCATTGAACTGGAAGAGAGTTCCCTTCCCATTCATGAAGAAGTTCGCGGTGCGTGCGAGTTACTGGGACTCGATCCGTTGTATGTCGCCAACGAGGGGAAGTTGATTGCGATTGTGGCGCCGGAGTCGGCCGGGGCTGTGCTGCAAGCGATGAGAAGACATCCATTGGGAGCGGAAGCTTGCGTGATCGGCGCGGTGAAAAAAGAGAACGCAGGGCTGGTGATGATGCGGACGCCATTCGGGACGACGCGAATCGTGGACATGCTGGCGGGCGATCAGTTGCCGCGCATTTGCTGAGGACGTATGCACGAAATGGGGATCGCAAATTCGGTGCTGGAGGCGGTCCAAACCGAGATGGAACGTTATCCGGGAATGTATCCGTGTAAAGTAGGCGTGCGCATCGGCGAGATGGCCGCCATTGATCAGGATGCTTTGCGCTTCTGTTTTGAGGCGATCATTCTCGAGACCGATCTGGCGTCGCTGGAATTGGGGATCGAAGTTTGCCCGCGTCGCCATCGTTGTCAGGTGTGCACAGAAGAATTCGTGGTGCAGGACTACAATTCGCGGTGTCCGAAGTGTGCCAGCCTGGAAACCACATGTATCAGTGGAGATGAATTGGAATTGGCCTATCTGGAGGTAGAAGAATATGGACCGAGTACCGTTGGAGCGAAAAGTACTCAGTGAAAACGACCGCATTGCGGCCGAGTTGCGCGAGCGGTTCCAAGAGCACGGCATTTTGTGCCTGAACATCATCAGCTCGCCCGGTTCCGGAAAGACCAGTCTGCTTGAACGTACTCTCGAAAGCCTGCCGCGGACCGATCGCGTGGCCGTGCTGACGGGTGACATCCAGACAGAAAACGATGCCAACAGGCTGAAGCGATTTCACTTTCCGGTCAAACAGATCACGACCGGAGGCACCTGCCACCTTGACGCTCGCATGATCGAGCGGCATTTGGCGGATTGGAAACTCGAAGACATCGACCTCCTGCTGATCGAGAACGTCGGCAATCTAGTGTGTCCCTCCAGTTATGACCTTGGAGAAGCCGCCAAGATCGTTGTGCTGAGCGTTACCGAAGGCGAAGACAAGCCACTGAAATATCCCTCGATCTTCTTCAAGTCTTCTCTGCTCGTGTTGAGCAAAGTCGACTTGCTGCCTTACGTTCCTTTCGACATCGATGCAGCTGCCGAGAATGCGCGCAGGGTGCATCCAGAGATGGAGATCGTGAAAGTATCTTGCCTCACCGGTAACGGCCTGCATGAATGGTTGATGTGGCTGGAGGAGAAGCGTCGGGCGCACAAGCCGCTGCAGAAGACGGCGAGCTGAAGATGTATGGAAGTCCGGCGCCAGATCGAGGTTTCGGGCATTGTGCAGGGCGTGGGCTTTCGACCCTATGTCTACCGTCTGGCTACTGGCCGACGTCTTAGCGGCTCGATTCGCAATACATCGGCTGGAGTCACCATCGAAATTCAGGGACCTCCGGAAACGGTTCAGGATTTTGTTGACAGCCTGCCCGCTGAAGCGCCCCCTCTGGCCCGGATTACCGGCGTAGCAATTCGTGAACTGCCCTGCAACGGCGATCACGGCTTCTGCATTGTTCATAGCCGCGAGGGCGAGGAAGTCCGCACGTTGATTTCGCCCGATGTGGCGATCTGTCCGGACTGCCTGCGCGAGATGTTCGACACGGCGGACCGGCGGTATCGTTACCCATTCATCAACTGCACCAACTGCGGCCCGCGTTTCACGATCATTCGCGATATTCCCTACGACCGGCCAAGTACTTCGATGGCGGTCTTCCCGATGTGCGCGGCATGCCGAGCGGAGTATGAAAATCCGCTGGACCGCCGATTTCACGCCCAGCCGAACGCTTGCTGGGAATGCGGACCCAGGGTGGAACTCTGGGACAAGCGTGGAAAGCGAATTGACTGTCCCGATCCGATCGTGGAAGCCGTATCGGCGTTGCTCAGCGGATCTGTCGTCGCGGTGAAGGGTCTGGGCGGCTTCCATCTGGCGGTTGACGCGACCAACCCGACAGCCGTCGCGAAATTGCGGCAACGGAAACGGCGGGTGGAGAAACCGTTTGCCGTGATGGTGCCTGATGCAGAGGCTGCCGCAGAAATCTGTAAATTGGATGATGCGGCGCACGCGGTTCTGGAATCGATTCAACGGCCGATTGTTCTTCTCCCGAAGAAGGCGACTAGCGTCATTCCTGAGGAAGTCGCGCCGCTCAATCGTTACTTAGGGGTATTCCTGCCCTATACACCGCTCCATTACCTACTGCTCTCAACCGGCAGGTTCAAAGCTCTGGTGATGACAAGCGCTAACCTGAGTGAAGAGCCGATTGCGATCGACAATCAGGAAGCAGTCCAGCGGTTGAACGGCCTTGCTGATTATTTTATTGTGCACAATCGGGACATCCTGCTGCGGTGCGATGATTCGGTGGTTCGTGTTGCGGGCGGCGTCACACGGCAGTTGCGGCGAGCGCGTGGCTTCGTTCCGGTGCCGGTCTTCCTGAAGAACGAACAACCCTCGGTGTTGGCTGTGGGAGGCGAACTCAAGAACACGATCTGTCTTACGAAGGGTGAGCACGCGTTCCTAAGTCAGCATGTTGGCGATCTCGAAAATGTGGAGAGCTACAGCTTTTTCCATGAAGCTATTGACCACCTGGAGAGAATTCTGGAAGTCCGGCCGGAGATCATCGCCTATGACCTGCATCCGGATTACTTTGCGACGAAGTGGGCTTTGCAACAGACGGGAGCGAAGCTGGTTGGAGTGCAGCATCACCATGCCCACATTGCCAGTTGCATGGCGGAGAATCATCTCGAAGGGCAGGTAATCGGCTTCGCGCTCGACGGCACTGGTTATGGCACCGACGGAAACATTTGGGGTGGAGAAGTGCTGCTCGCGGGACACGAAGACTTCGAGCGCGCAGCACATCTTGAATACGTGCCGTTGCCCGGCGGGGCTGCCGCGATTCGCGAGCCGTGGCGGATGGCGGTTAGCCATTTGGCGCACTATTTCGGGCGCGAGTTTCTGAACCTGGAGATTCCGTTTGTCCGAGCGTTAGATCGCAACAAGGTGGAGCTGCTACTGCGCATGATGGAGCAGGGCGTGAACTCTCCGCTAACTTCCAGTTGTGGACGCTTGTTCGATGCGGTGGCGGCTTTGATCGGAAATCGCCGGGAGGTTAACTACGAGGCGCAGGCCGCGATTGAACTTGAGATGGCAATGACAGGGTCCAGCGAAGAACGGGGCTACCCGATCAAGCGGATTCCGGATGGCGAGGGATGGATCATCAGCTCCCAGCCACTATTTGAGGCGATTTTGGAGGATTTGAGCCGAAATGCTTCTGCGGGAACGATCAGCCGACGGTTTCACAACGGTTTGGTGGACGGTTTTGTCGAACTGGCGACACTGCTACGAAAAAAGACTCGTCTTGATCGCGTCTGCCTGAGTGGCGGAACATTTCACAACATCTATCTTTCACAACGTCTGGAAGCGCGGCTGTCTGCAGCTGGCTTTCAGGTGTTCACGCAGAAAGAAGTGCCGTCCGGTGACGGTGGCCTGAGCCTGGGGCAGGCGTTGGTGGCAGCGGCAAGAGTTCACGCTTAAGCAGCCTGACGCATGCCTTCAAGCGTGCTGGAGGGTTTATGACGATGCCGGAAAAATCGGATCACGGCGCGAATTGGCCCTCAACCGTTGCTTCCCTTCTCGTAGGCGCGGCGTTTTTCGCATTGTGGTTTTGGCTGTTGCCGTCGTGGCTCGGCTTCCAGGTTGAGGCGGCGACCGGAGCGCCGTGGCGCTGGATTGGGGTAGTTCCGTCGATACTGGGTTTCGCGGTGGCTCTCCGCTGTGTCTGGGATTTCGGACGCACAGGACATGGAACACCGGTGCCAATCGCTCCTCCGAAGAGGCTGGTGGTGGTGGGGTTCTACCGTTATGTACGGAATCCGATGTACGTAGGGTTCCTGGCGGGGTGGGTGGGACTGTGGATCGTCTTTGGACGGGCCGACCTGGCGGTGATCGCAGTCGTCTGCTTAGTGGCACTGGGAGTGCATTTGTTTGTGATGTTCTATGAGGAGCCGCACCTGCGCAAGATATTCGGCGCGGAGTACGAGGAGTACTGCAAGAATGTCCGCCGATGGATACCGCGGATGAAACCGTGGGAAAAGTGATCTACGTCGTCAAAGACGCCGGCTTCTCATTATCGGCCCACCAGATGTCGATCTGTGCGGGATTTTCACGCTCGCGATAGCCGACGCCCAAGCGATCCAGTTCACCGAGGACTTCAGCAATCACCTGATCCAGAGCTGCCCTCACCGGGTCGCTCAAACTGCAGCACGGCTCGAAGGATTCGGCTTTGATTCCCACGAGAAGAACTTCTGTGGGCCCAACTCCGAAGAGCTCGGCGCTCAAGAGCGCATCGACCAACGCGGGCGCGTGAGGGTCCATGCGAACGGCGGGTCGTTGGCTCATGATGTCTGCTTTGCGGTAAAGCAGCACCGTTCCGGGTGCCGCTTCTACATTGACGGAGTCGATCAGGATGACGGCATCTCGACCGGAGAGTTCATCGATCAGATCGAGCGCCGGTGTGCCGAGGTCGGCGACTTCAACGCCCTCGTCGAATTCGTAGCGAGCGGCCAGAAGCCGTGCCACGTACGGCCCGACACCGTCATCTCCGAGCAAGACGCCGCCGATGCCGCCGATCAGTATCTTCTTCATCGCACTCTCGTCATTCCTACAGCACCTTCACTTTGGCGATCTGGCGGCCCGACGGATCGAACGTGTGACAGGCGCAGGCCATGCAGGGATCGAAGGAGTGCACGGTTCGCAAGACCTCCAACGGTTCCTCGGGGCGCGCTAGCGGCGTGTGCAGCAACGAAGCCTCGTACGGTCCGTGCGCGCCGGAGGCATCGCGCGGACTGGCGTTCCAGGTCGAAGGCACAACCGCCTGATAGTTCTTGATCTTCGCGTCCTTTACGACGACCCAGTGCGACAACGTGCCGCGTGGGGCTTCGTGTGTGCCAACGCCCTCAACTTCGTGGCCATTAAATACTGGCTGGTTGTGGACGGTGAGATCGCCCTTGGCGATGTTGTCGGTTAGCAACTGCAGGTGTTTTTGCGCCAATTCCGCCAGCATGCTGGCGCGGATCGCGCGCGCAGCGTGGCGGCCGAGCGTGGAGTGCAGCATGTCGGGGCTTACTTTGATTCCGGCAACGGCTTCGATTTTGCCGATCGCGAGATTCGCGTGCTTCACGGTCAGCGGATGGCCTTGCGCATACCCGATCAGCACTTGCGCGAGCGGACCAACTTGCATCGGAGCACCGTTGAAAGCGGTGCTTTGACCCAAGAGTATTTCTTTTCTGCGTCCCAGCCTGTGAAATCGGGCTCAGTTTCTCCCGACCAGGGGTGAAGTGGCTTACCGCCCTCATAGTAGGCGTGGGCGACATCTTCGCTGACGGCGTCGCGGAATTCCTTGTCGGACGCAGTCTTGAAAGGATGCACGCCGCCAAGGTTCCCGTTCATGATGTAGCCGCCGGGCAGGTCGTAAGCTTTGGACGTGGTATCGAGCGGCAGGTCGGGAACTGCGAGGTAGTTCTTCACCCCACCGCCAATCTTGAACCAGTCGGGATACATCGCGGCTATAGCGCAGACATCGACCAGGTAAACCTGGTTGATGAACTGCACGACTTCGTCGAGGAGCACGCGAACCATCTCCAGGCGCTCCATGTTGAGGGCGCTGGCGCTGTCGAGATCGATGGCATTGGCTACGCCGCCAACTGTCAGGTTCTGGATGTGTGGCGTCTTCGATCCGAGGATGCCCACAACCTGCAGAGCCTTGCGCTGATACTCGAGCGCCTGCACGTAGTGCGAGAAGGCGAGCAGGTTCACATTGGGCGAGAGGCGCATCGCGGGATGGCCCCAGTAGCCGTTCATGAAGATTCCGAGTTGGCCGCTGGCAGCAACGGCATTGACACGATCCTGCGCCGCTTTGAACTCTTTGTCCGAATTGCGCGTCCAGGGCGATAGGCTCTCGGCCAATTTCGAAGTCGCGGCCGGATCGGCCTTCGGAATCTGCATGATATCGACCCAATCGAGAGCCGAGAGTTGATAGAAGTGAACAATGTGGTCGTGCAGGGCATGCGCAATCAGAATCAGGTTGCGGATGTACTGGGCGTTGAGCGGCACCTCGAGTTGCAGGGCATCCTCCACCGAGCGCACGCTGGCCATGGCATGCACGGTCGTGCAGACTCCGCAAAAGCGCTGGGTGAATAGCCACGCATCGCGCGGATCGCGGCCGCGAAGAATCTTCTCGATGCCGCGCCACATGGTGCACGAAGCCCATGCGTTGCTGACCGCGTTATTGTCGACTTCTACGTCGATGCGAAGATGGCCTTCAATTCGGGTGATGGGATCAATTGTGATTCGGTTTGCCATAGTGCCTGCCGTTCGTCCTAGTCTTCTTCAGATTCGTTGTCGCCGAAGTATCCGTACTTGAAGTATCCGGTCCAGCGAATGTAGGGGCGCCGGAACCGGAAGTAGCTCGCCATGTCGTGCCATTCCTGGAGAGGGGCGGGGAGAATTCCGAACCGCTTCACGATGAGAAGAAATCCCGCAATGCCCATGCAGATGAAGCCGAGCGACACCAGAACTTCGATGGTCGTCGGGAAGTAAAGCGACTCGGGGTTGGGGCGGAAAGCCAGAGTAGTCGGACTGAAGCGGTAGATCATGCCGCCCAGCGAACTCAAGATGTAGCCTAGAAACATCTCCCGTGTCTGGTGCGTGTGCAACGAGCGGCGAAGCAACCAGCCGCCGATCGCGACCAGCAGCATCTCAAGCCAGAAAACACCGGCGAAGCGATCGAAGCGGAAAGCGGTACCGAGTGCACCGCGGAAAATAATATCGAGCAAGCGCCACCCGAGCCAACCGAAAATCAGCCACGAAGTGATGCGGGCGGCTTCGTCGAGAACTTCCATGTCCATGGCGCGCTTCCACACCACGCAACACAACATGGTGGTTCCGGCGACGCAGCCAAACGACATAAACGTGGCCGCGCCCAGATACAGGAAGGGCAACCACGGAGTTTGCCACAGCGGATGGACCCGTTCTCCGGCCAGAAGCATAAGTGCACCCAAGGACGATTGGTGCATGCCGGGAAGCAGATAGGCTGCGGCGATGATCCAGGGGAAGAATTTGTGCAGCCCGCGTTCGAGGCGTTCCACTCCAGGACGCAGACGGGAATCGAAGTACCAGAGCCGCTCCAGCACTGGAGGGATATTTTCGAGGCCAGCGGGATCATGGCATAGATCGACATGCAGATCGCGACTTCCGCCAGCGGCGAATGCATGTTCCATTTCCAGGGAAATACGATCCAGTAGAAGTTCCAGGGGCGGCCGGCGTCGATACCCAGCAAAAGGAGACCGCAGGCGTACGCGAGGAAGCTGGTCAGCAGAGCCATGCGCATGAGCGCGTGCAAACGCTTGCGGCGGAATACCCAGGCTGCGATTCCTACTGCGAAGGCGCCCGATCCGAGAGCCGTCAGCACCATCACGTTGAATGTCTTCCAAATACCCCAGCCGTACGCGTCATTCATGCCGCTGACCGGGCCGAGACCAGCCAATTCGCGGTAAGCGGTGAGCGTAAATGCCAGCAGCGTCATCGCCACCAGTACGATGAACGATCCTGTTCACTACAGGGAATCCGTAGACGGGCACAGCCCGCTCCCAGCGAGTTTGCTGGTGTGACCGGCGCGTTGCTTATAGTTGCCGTGCTCATAGCTGTGCCCTCAAGCCTTCTCACAGTTGCGCTCGCAGACCGGTCTCTTTTTCGCGTTCATGCGCTTCTTGCTCGTGCCCTTTGAGGCTCTTACGAATCACCTGCACCAAGCCCGACATACAACAGCGCAGGCAGCGCGAAGTATTGATAGAGGCGTCTCTGCCAGCGGAGAGTTCTTGGCGGGCACCGACTCCGGATCCGAGTTCGGGCAGGCCGAGTTTTTCGAAGGGCACGCGAGACAAGTACAGCGCACTGCGTTCCGCCGTTATCGTTTCTCCGTACACGCGCTCCTGGTAATACTTCCCGGGACTTTCTTCGATGCGGTGTTTGGCCTCGGAGAGCAACACGGTGCGCGGACCAAAGATCACGGCACCTGTCGGGCAAACCGTGGTGCATCCTGGCCTCAGGCCCTTCTCCAGACGCCCGCTGCACAACTCGCACTTGGTCACGCGGGGGTTGTATCCCTGCCATTGGAAGCGCGGCACGTGATAGGGACAGGTAATCGTGCAGTAGCGGCAACCGATGCATTCTTCGGCCGTCCAGCTCACGATGCCCGTCTCCGGATCCTTGTGCAGAGCCTGGAAGGGGCAGCCTGCCGCGCACGCTGGGTCGAGACAGTGCATGCACTGGCGCTTGACGAATGACGAAGCGAGACCCGTCTTCTGGTTTGTAGAGCTTGATGATGTTGCGGGTCACGTCGTTCAAGTCGGAGGGCGCCTGATGCAGCGCGTCGCCACGCGTGTCCGGCGGCGTGTCGTTCGCTTCGGCACAGGCGGCCACGCAAGCTTTACAGCCGATGCAGATGCTGGCGTCGTAAAGCAACCCGACCGCCGCGCTGGGTACGGGAATCGTGCTCGTCTCCGCGTGCAGGCTTTCGGCGCCCACGCTCATGGCCACGGCCGCAGGAACGCCGGTCTTGGCGATGTTAGAGATCAGTTCTCGCCGAGTGATGGCCACGTTCAGACCTCTTTCCTGTCAGTTGGCTTGTCGATTTTCTTATCGCTCGTTGCCTTGAGCTTTTCGGCGTGAGCGCGGTCGGCGCGAGACGCGCTCGATGCCAGCTTCCTGGCTGCTCTGGAATCGCTGCGAAGCCACCCATGTTGCGCCGCCGACGGCTCCTGCTATGGCGCCTACGAGAGCAGCTGCGCCAACCTTGATATCCGCCGGTCCCGCTGTAAATCGGTGGATAAGTATCGGGCGGTGTCGCCAGATGGATGGGAACGGTTTCGAACGTGCCCATCTTCCAGACCACGCCTTTCTCGGTGCAGCCCACGCAAGGGACTCCGATTCCGATCGGCCACACGCCGGGAATCTCGTTGAAGTGACGCGTGGAGCAGGCGGCGTGCGTGATCGGCCCCTTGCAGCCGAGTTTGTAGAGACACCAGCCCTTGCGATGACCTTCGTCGCCGAAGGAAGCGGCAAAACGACCGGCGTCAAAGTGCGCGCGCCGCGGGCAGTTTTCGTGAATCACGCGCTCGTAGGCGAATTTCGGACGGCCGAATTCGTCCAGCGCGGGCAGTTTGCCCATGGTGACGTATTCCAGAACCACGGCCAGCAGGTTGTAAGGATTTGGCGGGCATCCCGGCAGGTTCACGATGCGGCTTGCCCGAGATCACGGAATCCACGCCGACCGCGCCCGTCGGATTCGGATCCGCCGAGGGCACGCCGCCCCACGACGCGCACGATCCGATCGCGATCACCGCCGCTGCCTGGGCGGCGACTTCCTGGACGACCTGAACGGCCGGCTTGCCGCCCAGTTCCATGTAGACGCCGTCATCGCGAGTCGGGAATAGCGCCTTCGACGACCAGCACATACTTGCCGGCGTTGTCTGCAATGGCCGAGCGCAGTGCCGCTTCCGCCTGCGCGCCCGAGCGGCCATCAAAGTTTCGTGATAGTCGAGGGAGATGACGTCCAGGATCAGGTGGGCGACATCCGGAGCGGACGTCCGCAGCAGGGTCTCGGTGCAGCCGGTGCAGTCCTGGAAATGCAGCCAGATCACCGAGGGCCGTTTTGTCTTTCCGATCACCTGGGCGACTTGCAAGACCGACTTTTGCTGGTGAGGGCTAATCCCAGCGGCGCTGTGGCCATCAGCATGCCGCATAATTGGATGAAGCTTCTTCGCGAAACCCCGCTAGCTTTGAGTGTTCTGCAATGGTTGGGTGCTTCGACATGGAGCGCCTTCCTCGCAACGGCATTTTCCGGACTCAAGACTGAAATCTAGGCACAAATAGAACTCTGTGCGATCCGCGGAGTCGCAGAGGAGGCGGTCTTTGCAATTGAGGTCGACGGTGGCGCGCTGTCAAACTTTAAAGACTAGAAATTAATGCGGTATGACGCGATACCGAGTTTGCTCTTCTCTTCCGCCTGTATCCCCGTGGTCCGCGCTTTCCAGCCGACAGCACCCGGGATGGAGCAGTACATTTTTATCTCCCGGATCATATTTTCGATCAGTGATTCAGGTCACGGATCGCAGGCTGTGACCGGTATTCGCCGAGAATGACGGATCGTTTGACCAGCGCTTCGGCGGTATCAAGTAACACACTTTGTCGGACTCCGATTCTGCCTACAATTTGGAAGTTGTCCTCTATTTCTACTGCTATTTCTACTCGTTCGCGGGAACATGCGGGAAACAAGGAGTCGACGGGAAATGACGTGCCAACCGTGTGCCCCCGCGATGCCGCCGGGAACCTTCTTTCTGGCTCACCGCCTCGCTCCCGCCGCAAGATTGTGCCGCACACGCGTTCCTGGAGACAGATTTTCGGCATCCCATCGAAAGTGGACCTCTATTGTTGGTCACACTTAGCTCGTTACTTTCAGTTCCGCCGAGAGGCACCCATGACAATATCGAGCAAGCCAGTTATTGCGGCAGGTAAGAGATCCAGACTTGAAACGTTATTTCTATGCACGATTCCTTGCGTCGTTCTTGTCTTGGCGGCGATCTCCAGCGCGGAGGAAGCGCGCTCCGCGGGCTGGGTAGTCATCCCGGTGACGGAGTATCGCACTCTTCACGCCCGAGCTTATCCCGTGGAACCGGAGCCGGATGCTTCTCCGGTACAGGCGACCCTGACACGGGTTGACTATGAGTTACAAATTAGAGGAGAGGTGGCAAGAGGTCGCGTCAGCCTGACCGTCGATGTACTGAAGGATGGCTGGGTGCATGTTCCGATTCCGACAGGTCTGCTGGTTCGCGAGGCGCGACTGGATGGCAAGCTTGTATCTCTGGTACCTGCCTCAGGGAAAAGCGGTGGTCAACTCACTGCGATTCTCTCTCATTCAGGCCGTTCCGTTCTCCTGCTCGATATCGCTCTGCCAGTGACGTCGAACGCGGGGAGCGAGAGTATTTCTCTTCCTTTCGCAGATTCCGGAATTACGCGGGCAGCGGTTCAGTTGCTGCGACATGGCGTGGATGTTCAAGTTGGCGGCGGCCTGCTTTCAGAGCAGTCTGACACGGCGGACGAAAGCAAGTGGGTCGCCTACGGACAAGGAAATACTCCGCTCACATTCAATTGGCGAAGAAAGACGGAAGACCACAGAACGACTTTACCTCTCCGATTGCGCGGATCGTTGACCGAGTTAGTCAGTCTGGGAGAGGACTCCACGTCGATCTACGCGGAAGTGACTCTGGAGGTGGTACAGGGCGCGGCGACCGAGGCGCGAATCCAGCTCCCCGAGAACGTTACGGTAAATCAGGTGCTCGGGGCGAATGTGGCGGACTGGGAAATGAAGGCCGGCGAGTTGTCAGTGAAATTTCTGGAACCGATTGAGCAGAGTTCAAGATTCGTTATTAACGGTGAAACGCGCCTCGCCCGGGACGGAGAGATCGCGATGCCCTTGCTGCATCTTCTTAATACGGAAAAGGACACAGGCGGAGTTGCAGTAGAGGTTTTGGGAGCTGGGGAGATCAAGGACTTCAAGTCGCATGGAATGGAAGAAGCCGATGCGAGTGATTTAGGAGAGACGGTTGCCAGCCGGCAGTCACCGTCGCTGGCTGCGTTTCGCTTTCGTTCCGGAGAAGCAGCGGCGAACCGGGTGCTCACCGTCAATGTGGCGCGATATACGCAGCAAGCCGTGCTGATGGCCAATGTGGAGGAAGCTCGCTATCAGGTATTGATCACGAAAGAGGGAAAAAGTCTGGTTCAGGCACGCTATGCCGTGCGCAACAATCAAAGAACTTTTGTGAAGATCACGCTGCCGGCTGGCGCCGTGGTTTGGAGCGCCGCATTGGGCGGCAAACCTGTACGACCCGGTCAATCGCCGGACGGGAGCCTGCTATTGCCCCTAGAAAAGGCGCGCGGAGGAGAAGACGCACCGGCATTCGTGGTTGAAGTCTTGTATCTCGGTCGCGGCGCGGCCTGGGGAGACAAAGGCCAAGTGCGTGTCGCATTGCCTGCGTTGGATTTGCCGATTTCGCGAACCGGCTTGTTGGTCTACTACCCACCTCTGTTTCATATGGCGGCAGAACCGGGCGCATTCCGAACGGAGACTTATGCAAACCCGTCCTCAGAGGCATTCAATCTGCCGCCGCCTCCGCCGCCACCAGCGGCGGCTGCGCTAAAGTCATCGGCGAACTTTGATCGACGGGATCAATTCAAAGATGACGAAGCTACTCAGGCGCTGGTCGACAAGTTCCGGGTCAAATCGAAAGAGGGCAAGGTGGCTGGCATCCTTCCGATTGGAATCTCGTTTCCCGCCTTCGGCCCTTCTCTATTCATGATTTCCGAACTCACGGGCGAGAATCAGGCGCCGTCTGCTGAATTCAGCTACCAGCGCGAGAAGAACAAAGGTGGACGATGAAAAACTCATTCTTTGTCGTTGTATTGGTTTTCGCGGCGTCCGCGGTCGGATTTGCCCAACAAAAGAACTCTCTGCCGCTCCCCGATTCGGGCAACGTGACTCTTCCGCTGGATGAATACAACCGGCTGGTCGAACTGGCCGGTAAAACGCCGAAGAAGCCGGAGACGCCTCCTCTCTCCTATTCGATCAAACGCGCAGATCTGAAACTTCGCGTCGAAAACGAATCCGTGCGGGGCAGTATTCAACTGGAAGGCGAGGTCTTCAAGAAAGGCGTGGCCAAGGTTCCATTGACTTCCGGTATCACTATTCTGGACGCGAAGCAGGAGAACAAGACGCTGCCTCTACAGCAGGAAAATGGCACGCAAACAGCCGTCTTAACAGGACCGTCAGAGTTTTCAATTGCGTTGAGCACCGGGCTGCCGCTGCGGATCGAGGCTGGACGCGCATCGTTAAGTTTTCCAGTTCCATCCGCGAGCAGCGTGCAGTTGTCACTCGTACTGCCAGGTGAAAACACCTACGCCAACATCAGTCCTGGTCTCATTACTGATCGACGCTCAGAGAGCGGACACACCGCCATCGAAGCCACACTTGTCCCCGGACAAGCCGCTACGATCTGGTGGGCGAGGCGAGAAGTCACAACTCCCGTGGTTCCGCGAGAAGTGCGGTTTCTGTCCGACGTCAAAACGTTGATCTCGGTGAGCGAAGCAGAGCTTCGGATCGCAGCGCTTGCCGACGTCACCGTTGTACAAGGCGAACCTTCTCAATTTGAAGTCGCAGTTCCCGAAGGATATGAAGTGACGGGTGTAACGGGAGCGTCGCTCGATTCGAGCGAGACGCAATCCGGCGCTCTTATCCTCAAGGTTCGGTCCGCGAATCAGCATAATCATCAATTTCTGATTGCGATGGAAAGATCGATCGGCGACTCCAAAGCCGATGCTCCGTTTCTTGCATTCAAGAATGCTCAGCGAGAGACGGGCGAAGTTCTAGTTGAAGGTGCTGGAACGATGGAGTTAACTGCCACCGAAGGCGGCGGCCTCAAGCGCATGGACGTGCGGGAGACGAATCCCTATCTGCGTTCGCTTGCGCACTACCCGCCGCAGGCTGCGTTCCGATTCCACCGGCAGCCCAATGAGTCCCCTACGCTAGCGCTGACATGGACACGGTTTCCGGACAGCAGCGTTCTTGCAGCAGTTGCAGAAAATGCCGTAGTGACGACTCTCGTAACTTCCGAAGGCAGATCACTCACCGAGGTAAAACTTACAGTCAAGAACCAGGCTCAACCATTCTTGAAAGTGGCTCTGCCAGCGGGCGCCAGCATTCTATCGGCGGACGTCGCGGGAGAAAAAGTGAAACCGGTCCAGGGGCCAGACGGAGATCGCGTGCCCTTGCTGAGGCCCGGTTTCCGCCCGAATGGCGCTTACGAAATTTCCTTTGTGTTCATGCATTCGGGAACGCCCTTTGCGAAGAAGGGCGGCTCTGAAATCTCGCTGCCGCGCATGGATATTCCAGTCGACCTGCTGCAATGGGAAGTGTTTCTGCCCGAACAGTACAAAGTGAAAGATTTCGGGGGCGATGTGATGGCGGCGGATCTGATGCCAGCTGGGATTGAGGAAAGTGTGGCCGCACAATACGGACGACAAGCTGGATCAGGGGGAGGCATTGGAAGTGGCTCGATCGGAGGAGTCACCGGCGGACCAATTCGGGCTACCAGCAGCGTCCCGATGTATCCGGGACAGTTGGGTGGGGTTGTTACCGATTCAACTGGAGCTACGGTCTCCGGCGCTCATGTCACGGTAACCAATTCCGACACCGGCTATTCAACCAGTACGTCTACGGACGCGACCGGCCGTTGGGTGGTGTCAAATTTTCCTTCTGGGAGAGTCCTGATCAGGGTTGATCAGCGAGGATTCAAGGCGCTCTTAAAAAACGATAGCTATGACGCCGCCAGATCGGCGGAGTACCCCGCCACTCTGCAACTGGGCACTGCTACCGAAATGGTTACGGTAGAGGCTGGCGCGGCCACGGTCAACACCGAGGATTCGAGTCTGGCCCTGAGCGGGCGGAACTACTCGACGTTGCAACAACTCGAATACAACGCCAAGAAACAGGAACAGAACACAGCATCCGCCAACGTCATGAACCTCCAGCGGAGGGTGGCGGGTGTGCTGCCGGTGGCCATCGAAGTGCCGCGCACGGGCACCTCTTTTCAGTTTGTCAGGCCGCTAGTCCTTGACGAAGAAACCAAGGTGACGTTCAGCTACAAGAGCAAGTAAGTAGGTGCCTACCTTCGTGTCGACGGTTTGTCGAGTGCAGCGGTCAGCACCTCGAGCGCATGCTTCTGGTAACGCTCGGCATCTTTGCGGGTAAAGACGGGTGTGACGGCTTGGACGTATCCACGTGCAGCGGCGTAGTCGCCGCGGCGATAGGCAATTTCGGCTTGCGCCAGTTTAATGTCGGCGGCGCAATCCGGATTGCCCGTGAGTTGGGCCAACGCTGAGACATCGATTTGCTGCAGGAGCGTCGAGGCTTCGTCCAATTTGCCCGCGCTGATCAGGCAACTGGCGAACGCATAGGCTGCGCCGCCTGTGAGTCCTGCGGTCGGGCCGAATGCTTTCTTCGACGCGTCATAGGCTTGATGTGCGTTGGATTCACCGTCGCGAAGATGCCCGCCTCGACACTGCGCGAGAGAGCCATCGATCAGCGGAGCGATGGCGAAGAAGGAAAGCGGTCCCTGCTTGCGAACGGCTAGTTCATGAATTGCCAGGTCGTCGCGGATGGCGTCGTCCCAAATGCCGAGGCTGCCTTCTGATTGCGCGCGCGTGCTTAGCAACTGCATCGTGAGTTCGTGGTCGGGACCGAGCCGTGAAACAAACTCCGGATAGATGGCAGTTGCCTCTTTGATCGCCTCTTCGTGCTTGTTCTGGATCATGAAGGCCTGCGCCAGATTGAGGCGAACCCGCAACACGTGAGGACTGTCCGGCCCCGCGACGCGCTTGAAGGCATCGATGAGTTCACGAAACAACTGTTCAGCTTTTGCTCCCTCTCCCAGTCGGATGTAAGAGAACGCCAGCCTCTGTTTGAAGGTCAGGCGGGCAGTTTCGTCGAACTCGGGGAGAGCGTCAGCGCGTTCCACTGCGGCCTGGAAGTTCTCCGCTGCTGATTTGGCATTGTTCTCGATGAGCGCGACCATTCCGCGCGCGGAGGAAAGCCAGACCTGAAGATCGGGTCGCGGATTCGGAAGCTTGGCAATCAGCGCTTCCTGCTGAGCGAGAATGGATTTGGCCAGCGGCAAGGAGCCGCTTTCGTAACTGCGCGACTCGAGCGTAGTTCTTTGCAGCTGAATAATGATGGCGTCCTGAGACAACTCGCCATCGACTTGCTTGAAGAGGGCAGCGGCTCGGTCATATTCCTGCCGCGCATCGGGATAGTCGGTACGGTTGTCGAAAGCGCGAGCGATGGTCTGGTGGAGACGGGCGGCGACTAACGGCTCATCCTTGAATTTGCGATCAATACTGGGGGAGGCCTGCTTGATGGCATCCATTAACGACTCGCTCGACTTGCCACTCGCAAATGGATTGCTGCGGCCCAGCAAATCGTCGGAGAGAAACCGGTTGATGGAACTGGCGATCGTAGTCTGACGGTTGGCAACGTCGCGTTCGTGAGCGGCACGCCGATAGAGAACAAAACTCGTTCCCATCCCTACCGCCAATGCGAAGACGGCGAGCGCCACCCATGGACGCCGTGCCTGCGCTGCCGCCAGTTTGCGCTCGGCGACCTGGGCGCGCAGTTTTGCGGTTTCCAGTTCGTCGCGCTTGATGCGGCGGGCATCAAGCGTCAATAACCGCTCGGCAAGATCAGCGGCGCTGCTCAGGCGCTTGACGGGATCGCCGCAGGCGGCGTCGGCGATGTCCTCGCGGAGCAACGGGTCCTTGACTTCGGCTTCCCATCCGGGAGCGAGCGGCTTGCGGAAATCGCCGACTACCAACTGGTAGAGCATCACGCCAAGCGCATAAACGTCCGCTCCGGCACTGGGAGACTGGCCCGCCAGAACTTCGGGGGCGAGATACATCAGAGTGCCAGTCAGTGCGCCGGCGGGGGTTCCCGCGACGGATTGGTTCTCGAGAGACGAATTCAGGGTGAACCCGAGGTTCGTGATTCCCAGGGCTTGGAGCCGCGAGGGCTCAAATAGGGACGCGCTGCCGAAGTCGGCGATCTTAATCTGCCATCCGCCCTTCGGATTGGGCACGACCAGGATGTTGGCCGGCTTTAGGTCTTTGTGAAGAACGCCGATGTCGTGTGCGGCGGCGAGGGCCTGAGCGATATCGATCAGCAGGCGGAGACGAACTTCGAAAGCAATGTTGTTCAGTCCACCTTGCGCAGCCGCCCATTCGGCAAGGTTCGGTCCAGCGTATTCGCTCTCCAGAAAGAAGGGTGATGTCTCGAAGTTCCATTCCAGGATGCGGACGAACTCAGGGCGGTCGCCGAGCGACTCCCTAAGGAAGCGGGAAATTGTGATCTCGCGTTTCAGCCCTTTTAACCGCGCGCCATCGGCGGCGAATTTGAATACGCGCTGTTCACGGGTCTTTGGGTTTTCAGCCAGCCAGACTTCGCTCGACCCGGAAATGTCCATGGGACGTACAAGACGCCACTGCTCCCGTCCGGAGACCGTCTCGCCCGGCTTGAATCCAAGTTCCGCGCCCGCCGATGCCGCTACCGTCTTGCAGTAGACGGGCACTGCCAGCCGGTAGCCAACCCGGGGAACGGTGAGGATCGCGGGCTGATCTTCGTCCCCCATAGCCTTACGCAGCTTGGAGACAGCGGTTGCCAACGAGCCGTCCACGACCATCACGTTCGGCCAGACAGATTCCAGCAATTCCTCCTTGGTGACCACCTCGCCGGCATGAAGAAGGAGCTGAAGCAGGATGTCCAAGGGCTTCGATTCGAGATCCACCGGCTTGCCTTTGACGCGCAGCTCTCGTCCCAACTCGTCGAATTCATAGTCGGCGAAGCGCCAGAGACGGCCCGAGGTTTCGACCGCCTCCCCCGGATCTCCCTTGTAATTCATAGGACTAGCCATGCTTTAGAGTTCTTAAGAAATCCGTCAGGACGTGCAGCGGGGGATCATGCAGACTGTCGCCTAACGGCCCCTGGTAGGTGGCACCTATTTTGCCACGAACCAGGTTTGCCGGAGCACGAAAATTGCGAAGGGGACTACCAAACCTGGGAGTCTGGCTGGGAAGGGTCGGACTCCCAAGTTCCTTTGGAATAAATTCGTAAAACTGCCCAGCTGCAAATCTCGTTGTGGAGGACCCTATGAAGTGCCTTAAGAGTTTCGTGACGGTGGCCGCAGTCGCACTTTTCTTTGCCGCAGTGGCCGCCAGTGCCCAGACCTACACCAACCTTTTCGCCTATCCGGGTACCGACAACAACACCAGCGGCATCACCTGGCCGAGTGTCATGTCACAGGGGCAGGACGGGAACCTCTACAGCACCATCCAAACCAATGGCGCCTCCAACGCCGGCAGCGTTTATAAAATAACGACCGGCGGCACATACAGCCTCCTCTATAGCTTTTGCGCGGAAGGTGGCCACTGCCTGACGTCCGGCGCGAATCCTACCGGCGGCGTCACTCTGGGCTTCGACGGCAACCTGTGGGGAACGACTTTAAACGGCGGCACCGACGGCGCCGGAACTGCCTTCCACATCACGCCCGCCGGAAGTTTGCTCTCGAACTATTCGTTCACCAACGGCACCGATGACAGTGCTCCGATCTTTACCGTTCTGCAGGGCCAGGACGGCAACATGTATGGCGTCTCCGAAGGGCAGTACAACACGCAGTACGGTTCGTTCTTTAAGCTCACGACCAAAGACAAGATTACGGCCCATCCTTTCAACTACACAGATGGAGCCGCGCCAAGCCTGCCTGTGCAAGGCACGGACGGCAACTTCTATGGGACCACGCAAGGGGGTGGCGATCCTACATGCAAGTGCGGCGTGGTTTACAAATCGACGGCGGCAGGCAAAATAACGGTGCTCCACAAATTTACAGGATACGTCAGCAGCTCCCAGTACGACGGCAGCCGACCGATAGGGATTCTAGTACAAGGCAGCGACGGCAATTTCTACGGAACAACCTATACCGGAGGGGAATACAATCAGGGAACGGTTTTCAAGATATCGCCAAGCGGCACCTACACACTGCTCCACAGCTTCTTGTATGCGTCTCCTGCCTATGATGGTTCCCTTCCGATCGCCGGTTTAACGCTCGGCACAGATGGAAACTTCTATGGGGTAACCGGGAACGGCGGCACAAAAAACACGGGCATCATTTTTCAAATCACTCCCGGTGGAACGGAAACCATCCTCTACAACTTCTGTTCGGTCAGCTGTTATTACGGGATCTACCCGACTACGCCGATGGTGCTCCACACGGACGGGAAGTTCTACGGCAATACGGCCGG
Organism: uncultured Acidobacteriaceae bacterium; assembly: GCA_963725295.1. Taxonomy (GTDB): domain Bacteria; phylum Acidobacteriota; class Terriglobia; order Terriglobales; family Acidobacteriaceae; genus Acidiflorens. Next base: position 9,205 of record CAVRYB010000116.1, on the reverse strand, counting down.
TAATTCGCTGGGTGGCTCCGTTTTCTATAGCTTTGATGTGGGTCTGAAAGCGTTCGCAAAGCTTGAAACCTGGTCTGCCAAAGTCGGGACGAAGGCAGAGATTCTTGGTCAGGGATTTACGGGGGCAACCGGTGTTTCTTTTAACGGAGCCGCCGCGACGTTCGATAACGTATCCGACACTTATATGACTGCGACGGTTCCAGCGGGAGCACTCACCGGGCCGGTGACGATCACGACCTTCACGGGAACACTGAAAAGCGACCGGAATTTCCTGGTGACTCCGCAGATCAAGAGCTTCACTCCAACAAGTGGAGTGGTGGGCACTTCGGTGGTGATCACTGGAGTCAGCCTTACTCAGGCAAGCAGCGTCAACATCGGAGGCAAGGCAGCCACTTTCACAGTCAACTCCGACACGCAGGTGACGGCGACCATCCCCGCGGGCGCGAAGACGGGAAAGGCAATCATCATCACCACGGCGGGGGGCGTGGCGACAAGTTCAGCCAAGCTGGCGGTCGTGCCTTCGATCAGCGGTTTCAGCCCGACCAGCGGCCCGGTCGGAACCTCGGTTACGATCACCGGCAACAGCTTCACTGGCACGACACAGGTCACGTTCGGCGGTGTTGCGGCCACCAGCTATCAGGCGATTAGCGACACAAAGGTGGATGCGCTGGTTCCGACTGGCGCCGTGACCGGGCCAATCGCAGTCACGACTGCGGGCGGCACTGGGACGAGTTCAAGCAATTTCACTGTCAACTAAACAGAGTGGCATCAGCCTCAGACGGGGTCCTCGCAATCCGATCGGCAAGACGCCGGCCAAGACACACGGCTGGCGTCTCGCGTTTTAGCACGATTCATCTGCCCCATACCCCCTCAAGGTGACATCACTTCTCCCTGTGATTTCACTACACCCCACGCGTGATCCGGCGCACAGCCGACGGGCAATAACTGCTGTATCTACGAAGGGCGCAACTTTATGAATGCCTTCAAAGATGCAGGACACCTGTTCCGCCTGGCTGCCGTTTTTGTTGTCGGCATCGTGGTGTTTCTAGGGGTGCGCGCCTCTCTGGTGCCGAAAAGCTTTGGTCAGTATGGCCATTTTCGCGGAGATGCCATCGCCGAGATCGCCGCGCGCCCGGTGAACTTTGCCGGCCATCAGGCTTGCGAAGATTGCCACGCCGACGTCCTGGAAAAAAAGAAGATCGGCAAGCACGTGCACGTCAACTGCGAAGCTTGCCACGGGGCACAGGCAAAGCACGTCGATGATCCGGGCTCGATACAACCGCCGAAACTCGACACCGCAGTGCTTTGCGTCCGCTGCCATGAGGCGAATATCGCCAAACCAAAAGGATTCCCGCAAGTGGCATCGGCGGACCACTCTTCCGGATTGCCCTGCGACACCTGTCATCAACCGCACAGCCCCGCGATCGTCGCCGACGAGAAGACGGAAGCAAAGGCCGGAGGGAAGAAATGAACATCTCTCGCCGCCACATGCTGCTGCTGTTGCCGGCCGCGGCCGTCGCCTGGAAACACGTTCTGGCGGGAACTCCGGAAGCTTCCCCGAACTACAAGTTGTCCGATCACTGGTGGGGCATGTTGATCGACATCACCAAATGTATCGGCTGCGGCAACTGCGTTCGGGCGTGCTCAACGGAAAACGACGTTCCCGAGGGATATTTCCGGACATGGGTTGAGCGCTACCGCGTAACCGATTACGACATTGAGAATCCGCATGTGGATTCGCCGGACGGGGGGATTAAAGGGTTTCCGCCGTCGAAGGGAGAGGGCGGAAAGAACTTCTTCGTCCCCAAGCTTTGCAATCACTGCGCGGATTCTCCATGCACCCAGGTTTGTCCGGTGGGCGCTACCTTCATCAGCCCTGATGGAGTCGTACTCGTGGACCAAAAGTACTGCCTCGGCTGCCGGTACTGTGTGCAGGCGTGCCCCTACGGATGCCGCTTCATCCATCCGCAGAAAAACGTGGCCGAGAAATGCACCCTCTGCTATCACCGGATCACCAAAGGCTTGACTACGGCTTGTTGCGAGAATTGCCCAACGGGCGCGCGCCAGTTGGCGGACTTGAAAAATCCCAACGATCCGATCCACGAATTCCTGAAAACACACAGTGTTCAGGTACTGAAGCCGTATATGGCGACGCATTCAAAGACTTTCTATAACGGCTTGGACGGTTCTGTGAGGTAGTTCGGCACGAGTTAAGGAGACGGTTAACAGTTATGTCTGGCGTCGAAGGCTTCATGTATCCGAACGAAGTCGAACTGCAGTGGAGCGTGCTAATCGTCCTTTACCCGTTCCTCACGGGACTCGTAGCGGGTGCGTTCATTCTCGCTTCTCTGGAGCGTGTCTTCCAGGTGCAGGAAGTGAAGCCCACGTATCGATTGGCACTGCTGACTGCGCTGGCCTTTCTGCTGGTCGCGCCGCTGCCGCTGCAATTGCACCTCGGCCATCCGGAGCGATCGTACGAGATGTATCTGACTCCGCACAAGACATCCGCGATGGCGATGTTCGGGTTTGTGTACCTGTGGTATCTGATGGCGGTCCTGGTGTTAGAAATTTGGCTCGACTACCGGCGTGACATCGTGTTGCTGTCGCAATCCGAGACGGGATGGAAGCGCGTGATCTACCGCATGATGACACTGGGATCGAGCAATCTGAGCCCCCGCGCGCTTGCGATCGACGACCGCGTGGGATGGATCATCACTCTTATTGGCATTCCTTCCGCATTCTTGCTGCACGGTTACGTTGGCTTTATTTTTGGTTCGATCAAAGCGAATCCATGGTGGTCGACACCACTGATGCCGGTGGTATTCATTTTCTCGGCCATGGTTTCGGGAATCGCTGCTGTCATGCTGCTCTACATGCTGCTGACGTGGTTGCGCAAACAGACTATTGAAATGACTTGCGTAGACACGATAGCGCGCTACCTCTTTTATACCTTCATCATCGATTTCAGCCTGGAAATGCTCGATCTCATCCATCGCATCTATGAATCGGATGAGTCGTTCCGCAGTCTGGACTTCATGGTTCATACCAAGCTGTACATGTCGCATATTGTCATTCAGATTGTTCTCGGCACGGTCACTCCAATTTTGCTGCTTGCGGTCACGCAGTTGGTGAAGCTCAGCGAAATGGCACGCAAGCGCATTTATGCCCTCGCGGGTTGTCTCACGATGATGGGTATTTTTGCCATGCGCTGGAATGTGGTGATCGGCGGACAGCTGTTCTCCAAGAGCTTTCTGGGATACACGACGTACAAGATGGGCTTGGTCACCCGTGAGGGCTTGCTGGTGGCGATCGTGCTGACTGTGATGCCGCTGGTCATTCTGTGGGTGCTGGTGAAACTGCTGCCACCTTGGCCAGAGAAATCGGAATCGCTGCCGGACATCGCCCCAGCGCATTAAGTTTTGAAAATATTCGTTGCCAGCTTTAAAGCGAGTGGGGATTATGAACGATCTCGACGCTTTAGCACGGCTCGCTGCACGCATTGAGACTCTGGAACGACGAGTCTCTGTCCTCGAAGGTCAGTCTCCGGTTATCGCCGAGGGTCCAATTGAAGCGGCCATACCCGTCGCACTCCCTCAGAAAGAAGGAGTCGCAACGATTGACGAAGGTGGCGGAGTTTTTGGAATCCTGGGGAAGGCGATGCTCGGGATGGCGGGTGCCTACCTGCTCCGGGCAGTCGCTGAATCGGGATCAGTTCCTAAACTGGCGGTTGTCGCCCTCGCACTGGCTTACGCGGCGATGTGGCTCGTCTTGGCGTCGCGAACCCGGGACGATGAACGCTTTGCGAGCACTGTATACGCCACCACCGCAGCGCTGATTCTTGCTCCCATGCTCTGGGAGCTGACTCTTCGATTTGAGGTCTTGCCGGCGTCTGTGACCGCAGCCATTCTCGCCGCTTTCGTGCTTTCCGCCGACACTCTGGCGTGGAAGCGCGATCGGGTCGCCGTCATCTGGGTCAGCAACGTTGCCGCAGCGCTGACACTGCTGGCTTTGCTCATTGCTACGCGTGATCTGGTGTCATTCGTCGCTGCGCTTCTCCTGATCGCATCCGCGAGTGAAGTGGCAGCATGCCGTAATCGCTGGCTCGTGCTGAGGATACTGGTGGCCATCGCTGCCGACGTAGCGACGTGGATTCTCTTTTATATTTACTCGCGCCCGGAAGGGATTCCGGCGGAGTACAAGAATGTCGCGTCATCTCTGTTGATCATGTTGGGGTGCTTGCCGTTTTTGATTTACCCGGCCAGCACTGCATTTCGAACGATCGCACGGCGAGAGAGAATCAGGATCTTCGAGATTGGGCAAAACGTCATTACGTTCCTGCTCGCTGCCGTTAGCATCCTGCATTTTGTGCCGAACAACGGTGCGGCGATCCTCGGATCCATTTGTTTGCTGCTGGCTGCCGCTAGTTATGTCGCTACTTATCGATACTCTGATTTATTTCCGGAGCGCTTCACCGGGGCACGCAATTATCACGTCTACGCAACCTGGAGTTTGGCTCTCCTCTTGGCCGGCACAGCGCTCTGCTTAACACCCTTACTACTGACATTGAGCTTAAGCACGGCTGCGATTGCGGCGACCCTTTACGGTGTGCGCAGATCTCGTCTCACGCTGGAATTTCACGGCCTGGCATACCTGACAGCAGCGTCGTACACATCTGGCTTACTGGGATACGCGGGGCGCGCCTTGGCAGGCACATTTCCAGCAGCGCCCGAATGGACCGTCTGGATCGTGGCGGCTTCCGCGATCGGGTGCTACCTGATTGGCGGACGCCACCGCGCGGAGCAGTGGAATTTACATGTTCTGCAATTGCTTTCGGGCATTCTGGCGGTGGCGGCGGCAATCACCTTTTTGGTATCGGTACTCGTGTGGCTGGCCGCAATCGGAATGACTCCCGGCGCTTCGCACGTGGCTGTGATTCGCACGCTCATTACGTGTGCGGTCGCATTGGCGCTGGCTTTCAGTGGATCGCGATCCGGGCGTGCCGAACTCGCCTGGATTGCCTATGGCGTGCTCGCGCTGGTAACAGCCAAACTTCTGTTTGAAGATTTACAGCACGGACATCCAGCATCTACCGCTCTCTCGCTCCTGCTGTATGCGATAGCGCTGATTCTAGTCCCGAGAATGGCCCGCATCGGCCGGAGGGCCTGAGTCACGAAGGTCGGAGAAACGTCGGAGAAACAAGGGTTGCGGCAGGTTAGAGCGAAGGTTTAGTTGGGAGCGAACTTGACTTCAACCGGCTCGCGGGATTCGCGCGTTGCCGGTTCCCATCGCCATTTGCGGACCGCATTCACGGCCGCCTGTGCCAACACGGGATGGCCGCCCTTTATATCAACCGTCTTCACGCTACCATCCGCGGAAACAACGGCTTCGACTCGGACGATTCCCTGCAACGCCATGGAACGAGCCAGTGTGGGATAGGCAGGAGCGCTTTGCTCGACAACACGACGTTTGCCTGCAGCTTCCTGCGCTGGTGAACAAGGAGCAATAAATAATGAGAGCAGAATAAGCAGTTTTAACTCCAGCACATAAGACTTGGGGGGCCACGTCATCGCGACTGTCACTTCTGGCCACTGTGATTTAACTCATCGTACGACTGAGAGTGGTCAACACCGCATTCTACGTTTTGCCAGAGACAGCGGGACAGATCACCAAAGTACCCGGATCAGCACCCCCCGCTTTATCGGCGAGTGAGCCAGATCACATACTGACGCGCAAGTTTTGTGTGACTATTTGCGGATTCAATCCTTCTAAGCGGGAGCGTCATACCTGTCTTCCCAAGCTACAAGTGGCTCCGAAATAAGCGGGCATGACCGCGAGTTACGCGAAGCTCGCTTTGCCATGCGCCTGTCTCTGGCTTTTGGCGTAGTCATGTTGCTGGGCAAGACCACCGCCTATTTCATGACGCACTCGGCGGCGATCTTTTCCGACGCGGCCGAGTCGGTGATCCACGTCATCGCAGTCGCATTCGCAAGTTTCAGCCTTCGCCTCAGCACAAAATCGGCTTCTCCTCAGTTCTTGTACGGCTACGAACGAATCACGTTCTTCTCCGCTGGATTTGAAGGAGCCATGATCATCGTGGCTGCGATCGCAATTTTCTATGAGTCAATCAGAAGATGGATGGCCGGCCTTGAACTCGAGCACCTGGGAACGGGTGTGTTGCTGGTTCTTGCAGCTGGAATCTTGAATGCGGGTCTCGGTTACTACCTCGTGCGGATCGGCTGTCGGAACAATTCTCTGATTCTGGAAGCGAATGGAAAGCACGTCTTGACCGATAGCTGGACCAGCTTCGGCGTTGTATTGGGGCTGGGACTTGTCTTGCTGACGCGCTGGAAACCGTTTGATCCGCTGGTGGCGATCGTCGTTGCCGCCAATATTCTGTGGTCTGGCGGCCGGCTGGTATGGCATTCGGCGGTCGGGCTGCTTGACTATTCCGATCCTGCGGCCGGACGCAAGATTCGCGACAAACTGGATGCAATCTGCGCGGAACTCGCGATTCAATATCATGGTGTGCGTTTCCGCACGACCGGCTACCGCCAGATTATTGAAGTGCACTTACTTTTCCCGAACATGACGCCGGTCAGCGAAGCGCACCGGCTGGCGACGATTCTGGAAGAGCGCCTCCCGGCCGAACTGGAAATGCCCGCCGAGGTCATTACTCACCTAGAATCGCTGGAAGACCATGAGGACGTCCACCAGAAAGAACACTACACGGGACGGCCCGAGTGAGTGGGAACGGGCCACGATTCGGTCGCGGCCATGCCATGATTCCGAGGACGCACTTATGAATCTGAATCGACGCGGCAAACAATTCTTGATCGCGGGGACGCTCACGATTGCCCTGCTATCTCTGGCATCCGCGTATCAAGCAAGCCTGATCCCTTCGACACGGCTGATCAATCCCGACGAACTTGTCAAAGTTCTGCAGTCTTCCAAAGGCGAGAAGCCGTTGATGATTCAGGTGGGCTCGCATGTTCTTTTTTCGCAGGCGCATATCCCAGGCTCGGAGTACATTGGGCCGGCTTCAAGCGAGAGCGGCCTGCAACAACTGCGCCCGGCGGAGTCGAGCGCCCTAAGGGCGGCGATTGCGGGAATTGTCGCGGCGGGCGAGGGCGCAATGCGCGTTCCGATGGCAATTTCGCGCGATGCGGGAAGGCCGTTGCAAGTGGTGGTTGCGCCGCTGCCAGCAACGACGCCGGGCATGCATCGCCAGCCGGCGGCGGTACTGCTTATTACCGATACGAGTGGAAAGCAGGAATGCGACAGGGATCTGCTGCAGCGAACCTTTTCGCTAAGCCATGCTGAAGCGCGGGTGGCGTCCGCGTTGACGCGGGGCCAGAACTTGGAAGAAATTGCGTTGGCGTTGCAGGTTCGGGTGGGTACGATCCGCACTCATTTGAAGAGGCTGTTTGCGAAAACGGGCACGCTGCGGCAGGGCGAGTTGATCAGCCTGCTACTGACGCTTGGGGCTCGAGAAACGTTTGCGAAAACCGCCAGCGCCGCCAAGCAGCGCCAGTAAACTTTCTGGTTCTGATCGTCTGTGATAGGCTTACTGGAAAGCAATTTCGGAGGAATCCGTTCCTGAGTCCCTCAGCATCAATGAGTTGCTGCCGTATGTCGAATGTGGACGAAATGCTTTGTTCGATAAAAGGGGGAATAAAATGTCAATAGAGTCAGACGAGGACGCGACGTGCGAGCTGATTCGGCTCATCTATGAAGCGGCGGGCGATTCGGGGCAATGGTCAATATTCTTAGACACGTTTGCAACGATTGTTAAGGCGGCGGCGAGGGTTGGCGGCCTTAACACCGAGGTCGGCTGGAGATGTTGAGGGGATAGAGTTGAGGCTGATGGCGACGCTGAGGCCTCATCTGCACTGCGCGTTGCGGCTACAGCAACGGATTTCGGGTTTGGAAACCACCTGGGAGCGATGGCCGCAGCGATGGACTACCTGCCGGGAGGGTTGATTATTGCCAGTGCCAGCGCACGGGTGCTGGTGATGAACCGGGCGGCGGAATGCATTTTAGATGGGAACCACGGGCTTAAGAACACGCCGCGCGGGCTATGCGGGTCTACGGCGCGAGAATCCAGTGCTTTGCAGACCACAATTGCGGCGACGGTGGCGGCCCGCATCGGGGGTGTCAAAGCGCCGGTGCCGGTGGCGATTTCACGCGATGCCGCCAGGAGACCCTTGCAGATCGTGATCGCGCCATTGCCGCCACAAAAGGCGGACACGCACCGGCAACCGGCTGCGGTGCTCTCTATTAGTGATCCTGATGGCGGAGACTATCTTGAACGGACGTTTCTGCGAAAAACATTTGCGCTCACTGATGCGGAGGCGCGCGTGTCGGCAGCTTTGACGCGTGGCCGGAATGTGGAGGAGATCGCTTTGGCGTTTGGCGTCACGCTGAGCACAATCCGCTGTCATTTGAAGAGAGCGTTTTTGAAGACGGGCACGCGGCGGCAGGGCGAGTTGATCAGCCTGCTGTTGTCGACGGGGAATGGATTCAGGATGAACGGGCAGGGAAGTTAAGTGCGGGCCATAAAGCGGAAATTTTCGATGGCGGTGACGAGGTCTTCCTTGGAAATTGGTTTGGCTAGATGGGCATCGCAGCCTGCCGCTTGGCTGCGTTCGGCATCGCCTAGCAGGGCGTCGGCGGTTAGGGCAAGAATTGGGGTGCGGCTCCGGGTGTTGCGGAATTCGAAGGCACGCATCGATTCAGTTGCCTTAAGACCATCCATGATGGGCATTTGGATATCCATGAGAACCAAGTCGAACTCCTCGCTCTTGAATGCATTGAGCGCGTCCTGACCGTTCTCGGTAAATTTCAGACGATAGGGCTGGTCGCTGAGGTACACCTCCACCAGGAAGCGATTGTCTTCCGAGTCTTCAGCAACGAGGATTTTGGCTGGGGTTTTGGCGGTTCCATTGGCTTGGCGGGATCGCGATACCGCCTTTGAGTGGAGCGCGGTTAGGCCCTATGCCGAGATACGTGTTCGCGATTAACACATCCCCTTTAAGTCATTGAAAAGACATGCGTTAACACCTACGTATTTTTATTCATTTCCTCGTAAGTTGTTGATTCTGCGTAAAGCCAGGTGCTTGGTTTCAGCATAATTTGCGATAAAAGATTCAGCGATGGTGCAAGCGCTGAAGATTTCGTTTGCCACAGTGCGCGCGCTTTTCATCAC
>CAVRYB010000115.1:0-48303 GCA_963725295.1 uncultured Acidobacteriaceae bacterium | reverse complement strand
CAGGCCGAAGAAATCCTTGGCGTTTCCGAAGGCGATCCGCCGGACCATGGCGCCGACAAGCGCCGCGTCCCCGGGAGCTGGCCCTGCTCCATCTGGGAGCCGAGGAGATTGCAGAGCACCCGCCGGAAATACTCGTGGCGCGTGTAGCAGAGGAAATTGCGCGAGTCGGTCAGCATCCCGACAAAGCGGCTCAGGAGCCCCAGGTTCGCCAGGGCGTTCAATTGCCACTGCATCGCCTCCTTCTGGTCGAGGAACCACCAGCCGCTTCCGAACTGGATCTTTCCGGCGACCGAGCCGTCCTGGAAATTCCCGGCCATGGTCGCGAAGGCGTAGTTGTCGGCCGGATTGAGGTTGTAGAGGACCATCCGCGGGAGCTCGCCCGTCGAGTCGTCGAGCAGGTCGAGGTAGCGCCCGAGCTGGCGCACCTGCGGGAAGTCGCCATCGAGTTCTCCATCCCGTCTCGGGCCTGAGCTTCGCCAGTGATGGTTTTCTAGGCGACCGTACCTCCGTCGTGCTGCTCACCTGAGGCGCCATCTGAATCTGGATGATGTTGTTCTTGATGGCATACACAACCAGATCGCGGATGGAATGCAGATTGAGTTTTCGCATGATGTTGCTGCGATGGGTTTCGACCGTCTTGGTACTCAAATTCAGCAGTACGGCCACTTCCTTGGAACTCTTCCCTTCCGCCAGAAGCTGGGTGACTTCACGTCCGTGCCGTCAACACGGGCAAGTCCGGAGGGGTTCTCCGGTTGATGGCGTTTCCTTTGTCCAGGAAGCCGCGCAAAACAAGATCGTTCATGCGGGCGTAAAAAACATCCGCTTACTTTGCAGCGCTTCAACCGCAGACACCAGATGCGAGCCGCATCGGATTTGAGCACGAATCCACGCGCGCCGGCATCCAGTGCTTCACGGATGACCTGGTCGGCGTCCGTGATCGTCAGGACAATAATTTTGAACTGCGGATCATGCTGCAGGAGCTGACGCGTAGCGTCCAGGCCGTTGAGGTACGGCATGCCAATGTCTAAGATCACAACATCTGGCTTCAACTGCTTGGCCATTTCGACTGCCTGCCGCCCATCCGATGCTTCTCCACACACTTCCCATCCCTCACGTTTCTGGAGAAGCGAACACAGACCGCGGCGTACAATCTCGTGATCATCGGCTAACAAGATACGCAGTTTCATGACAGAACCTCCTACCGCAGTTTTTACGAGAACCTCGATCGAACCCGACACTCACCCGAGTCATCAAGGCTTAGGACGCTGATGCCGCGCCAGCCCAGTCACTCCCGATGCCGCTCACCGTTTCGACGGCCTCATCTATATACCCCGCGAGATTCGATTTCACGCCTACCCCTTCCCTCCCGCAGCTAAAGCCTCACGCATCATCTGCGGAGAGTCATGTTGCGTAACAAACAAAACCTCGCGTCCCGGCGTTTTCTGCTGGATTAACCGGCACGCTTCAATACCGTTCATTCGTGGCATGGTCACATCAAGTACCACGACGTCAGGTTGCAACTGGCTGACCTTTTCCACGGCTTCGACACCATCCGACGCTTCCCCCACCACTTCCCACTCCGATCGCCCTTCCAGCAGAGTCTTCAGCCCTTGTCTCACCACGGGATGATCATCCACCAGCAGAATGCGAACGGACATATCGTTTTACCAAATCCCTGAAGCGGCTCCGACCCGGAAGTCCGTCCGCCGGAAAGTCCACCCGGCACGGCCCTACACGGCAATTCTAGAATTGAGCAGAGCTGTGAAGCACGGTAAGAGTAGCATGGCATCGCTTGGGGCTCGAATACAGCGATCCCTGTATGCCCGTGAGAATGACGAGATCAGAGGCGGGTCGAAACAATTTCTGGAAAGTAAGTCTTTTGATGCAAGAGTGCGTCCACCGCCCCGATGATTGAGCCTACATCTGCTTTTGAACACACCCCGCGGATTCCGGCTTTTCTGGCCTCTTCAGCCAATTGTTGAGAAAGATGAAGTGTCACCATGAGGATCGGAATTTCGGGGAAAAGTTGGGCAATTTGCCGGGCTGTCTCGATCCCGTTCATATCGGGCATCCGGAAATCCAGCAGGATCACATCTGGCGGACTCTCCCGAACCCTCTCCAGCACTTCTTTGCCCGTGTGCGCCAAGCCACAGACTCGCCACGTAGTTTGCGACTCCAGAAGGCTGCGAAGATAATAGCGAACCGCCGGGTTGTCATCTGCTACAAGGATTCGAACCAAGCGGGCCTTCCTTTCTACCTGTTTTCCAAGACCCTGGGCCCCTGAGCATCGGGGCAAGGGTCTGGCTTCCGCAGACTCACCGTCAAGCCGCGGTTTCCGGAAAGAGCCGCGGCGCGCGCTTGGCCTCCCGAGACAACTGCCGCACGCTTGCCTTCTTCGGAAGCAGCACCTCGCGCATCTTCAGCTTCGCTTTGTGCAGTTGCGACTTGGAGTTGCCGATAGAGCAACGCAGCAGTTCGGCAATCTCGTGATGCTGGTATCCTTCCACCTCGTGCAGGTCGAAGATCCTCCGGCACCCGGCGGGAAGGTCCGCAAGAGCGCGGCGTAATGCAAGGCGGTCAACCGCCCCGCTCAAGCTGGGATCTGCTTTTCCCACGTCGCGCTTCATAGAAGACTTCCCCGATACTGGCTCGTCCAGCGACACCAATGGCGGATGTTTGCGGCGGCGCAACTTCATCAGCACCGTGTTCACAGCAATCCTGTACAGCCAGGTCGAGAAAGCCGAATCGCCTCGGAATGAGTTAACGCTGCGAAACACCTGCAGAAACGCTTCCTGCGTCAGGTCCTCCGCGTCACTCATATCTCGCGACATCTGGAGACAAACCGAATACACGCGCTTCTTATGCAACTGGTAGAGCGTGGCAAACGCCTCCTCGTCGCCCGCCTGCGCGCGCTGAATGAGGCTGGCTTCTGAATCATTTCGCTGACTTTGATCTTTTGCAGGAACTGCACTCAGTGGAAGCAGGTTGGTTGACGTCGCGGATATCACGCAAGTGGCCACAGTAGTCTCCTTCGATCAAAACGCATACCTGATTTGCTCTCCACGAAGTCGCGGAGATGCAGGTTACGAAGACAGACTAGCGATGTGGCGCCCCGTAGCCCATCAGGGCGCTGCTGTAATCGATTGCAGGACTTGCTGTATTCGGAAATAGCGCTGATGGGAGCGAATCGACAGCCCAAGACAGACGAGAAGACAAACCAGAATTTCAGCCAGCAGGCAAACCATAGAATACATTTCCCATCTACTGCGTTCACCCGATTGGCGAGTTGCTCCGATCGCAAGTAGACAGGCACTTCTCTTCACCAACTAACAGACCACTGAACGTCAGGCACATCCATCCATAACTACGCTCGGCTCTCGCAGCACTGAACCCACCGGGATCAAGAGTTCGAGGAGAGTACCCGGACTCGCGTTCCTCAGCCGCAATTCTCCACCAAATTCCAGAGCGCGCTGTTTCATGCCGCCAATGCCGACTCCCATTTTCTCCGGCCGCATCTCGGCAATGCGCTCGTCAATTCCCTTGCCATCGTCGAGCACCGAAACCACGATCAGCCCATCTCTTTGATGCAACGTGATCCACACTTTCCGCGCTTCCGAATGCCGGAAGACATTGGTCAGCGCCTCTTGAACAATGCGGAATACTGCCGTCTCGATTTCGGGAGCCAGCCTGGGAAAGTCAGGCGGTTGCACATCGAGGAATGTCTCGATGCCACTCCGTTTGCTAAGCCCATCCGTGTACCAGGTAAGCGCCGACAACAATCCAACTTCATCGAGCAGCGGCGGATGCAGAAGGTGAGACATCGTGCGCACTTGCTGAATTGCTCCGTCAATGATGCCGCTGGCCTGGGCACACGCTTCGTGCGGTTCTGATGTCTTTTGCAGAAGGATCTTGTCCAATATCATCTTCGCCACAGCGAGCTCTTGTCCTAGCCCGTCGTGCAGGTCGCGGGCGATGCGGCGGCGTTCCTGATCCTGCGCCGTCATCAGGCGAACAGAAAGGCGCCGCAACTCGTCTGTCCGTTTATCAACCAATCTCTCCAGTGCAACGGTGTTGTCACGAATCGATTGTTCCAGCAGCTTGCTGTCGTGAATATCGGAACAAGTGCCGTACCACCGGACAATTTTTCCACTATGATCCCGGATCGGCACAGCGCGGGCGCGGAACCAGCGATAGTCTCCACCCTTCCCGCGCAACCGATATTCCACTTCATAATTCTTTCCCGATTGGACGCAATCCAGCCATCCCTTCCGGCTTCGCTCCCGGTCGTCAGGATGCAAGTAATCCCACCAGCCGAGGCCGACCGCCGAGCCAGCCGCTGCGCCGGTATGTTCATAAAAACGATCGCTGATGTAATCTCTGGTGCCGTCCGGTTGCCGGCTGAAGATGATATCGGGAGCGGTATGCACAATGGCGTCGAGTTCGAGGTTCTTCTCGGCCAGTTCGAGGTTCAGATCCAACAAGGCTTGCGCTTTCGTTTCTAACTCCTCGGTGCGCTGCAACACGCGGCGCTCCAGGTCGCGATTCAGTTCCTCCAGTTGCCTTGTCTTGCGGTGTAATTCGGCGAACACCCTGACTTTCGCACGCAAGAGTTCTTGCACTACGGGAACAGAAATGTAATCCACGGCTCCGTGCTCGTATCCCTTAAGCCGATCCAGATCCGTCAGGTGCACGGCTGAGATAAAGATAATCGCGGTCCGTTGAAAGCGTGGATGCTGCCGGATCATCGTCGCCAATTCGAAGCCGTCGAGATCTGGCATGCTCACGTCCATCAGCACCACGGCAATGTCGGTCTTCAGCAGAATTTCGAGCGCCAGCTTGGCCGAAGTTGCTTTGATCAGGTTCTCACCAAGCTGGTTCAGCATGACCTCATAGCTGAGCAGCTTGGCGGGCTGATCATCCACCATGAGAATGTTGACTTTTTCGTCAGTCCTCATTGTCTTCTCCGTTCCCGTCTCGAAAACACACCCCCGCTGTCTGCTTATCTATCTGTGGAGCCACATGCGTAGCGATGAGAGTAGCTGCTCGGTATTGACGGGTTTGGCCAGGTACTCTGACGCACCAGCTTCCAGACACTTCTCGCGATCTCCCTTCATTGCCTTTGCCGTCAGGGCAATAATGGGCAAGCGCTGGAACGAAACGTTCTGCCGGATCACGCGCATCGTTTCGTAACCGTCCATCTCCGGCATCATGATGTCCATCAGGACGATCGCAACATCAGGCGTCGATTCGAGCTTTGCAATCGCCTCCCGCCCGGTCCCGGCTGTGAGCACGGTCATGCCGCGACGCTCCAGCACGCTACTGAGCGCGAAGATGTTGCGCACATCATCGTCCACCACCAGCACCTTTTTCCCGACGAGGGCATCATCCGAATGGTGCAACCGGTCCAGCATTTTCTGTTTTTCCACCGGGAGATCCGCGACTACGCGATGCAGGAACAATGCGGTCTCATCCAGCAAGCGTTCGGGCGACTCGACTCCTTTCACGACCACGCTGCGTGCCAGCGCGTGCAGTCGGGCATCCTCTTCCGGTGAAAGTTCTTTGCCCGTGAACACGACCACCGGCAAGTCACCCAGTGACGAAGTGTCGCGGAACCGCTCCAGGACGTCGAAGCCTGAGATGTCAGGCAGACGCAGATCAAGAACGACGCAGTCAAACGACTCATCATTCACGACACTGATCGCCTCTTCGCCGCTGGAAACGACCGTGACATCGATATCGTCATAGCCCAGCAGTTCCTTAATGCTGAATTGCTCCGCCGGATTGTCTTCCACCACCAGCAACCGCTTCCGTCGAGGAGCGGAATACTCCTTGATCCGGGTCAACGCCGCTTCCAGTCCCTGCGGTGTAGTGGGTTTCGTAACAAAAGCGAACGCGCCTCGGGCAAGGCCGTGGCGGCGGTCTTCATCGAGCGTCAGCATCTGCACTGGAATGTGCCGCGTTGCCGGATCCTTCTTTAAGTGGTTGAGCACGGTCCAGCCCAGCATGTCGGGCAGGAAAACGTCCAGTGACACCGCCGTCGGATGGTACTCGCGCGCCAGCCCGAGCGCTTCCGCTCCACGCGTCGCCACCAGAACCTTGAACCCTTTGTCGCGAGAAAGATCACGCAACACACGCGCATAGTGCGGATCATCTTCAACAATCAACAGGACGGCATCGTCCGTCTGCAGGTTATCGCGGTCGTCCGGAATCTTCTCAATCGGATGTTCCGCGCCGCCCACCACCGACAGCTGCACTGGTGAAGCAGCTGACGCGGGCTTTCGCTCCATCATGGGGACGCCAGATGTGGACGCGCCTACATACGTCTGTGGCAGGTAAAGCGTAAACGTGCTCCCCTTACCCGGAGCGCTGCGTAACTGGATTTCGCCTCCGAGCAGGCTGGCCAGCTCTCGGCTGATCGCCAACCCGAGCCCCGTTCCACCGTACTTGCGGCTGGTGCCGGCATCTGCCTGCTGGAAAGCCTCGAAGATGATGCGCTGCTTGTCCAGTGGAATGCCAATCCCAGAATCCGCGACTTCAAAAGCAACCACCGTTGCAGCTTTTCCGAGAATTGGGTGATCCTCGCTCCACCCGCCCTTCGCCACGGACACTGAGAGACGTACACCACCCAGTTCGGTGAACTTAAATGCGTTGGACAGCAGATTCTTCAACACCTGCTGCAGACGCTTCGAGTCCGTGACGACACTCGGAGCAAGATGCGGCCCCGTGTGCACTTCGAAACTGAGGTGCCGGTTTTCGGCTTCATGCCGGAACGGACGTTCGATCGAGTCCAGCAAGCTGGCAAAGAACACTTCCTCCGCCTCAACCGATACCGTTCCGGATTCGATCTTCGACAAATCAAGGATGTCGGTGATCAGATTGAGCAAATCCGTTCCCGCCCCATGAATTGTTCGGGAATACTCAACCTGCTTCGGAGTCAGGTTCCCATCGGGGTTTTCACTGAGTTGCTGGCCCAGAACCAGGATGCTGTTGAGCGGCGTGCGCAACTCATGCGACATGTTCGCCAGGAATTCGGATTTGTACTTCGACGTTAAAGCCAGTTCCTTGGCCTTCTCTTCCAAGGCGCGACGGGCCTGCTCGATTTCCTGGTTCTTGCGTTCGACTTCGACGTTCTGTTCCGCCAACTGCTGCGCTTTTTGCGCCAACTGCTCGTTGGTCTGTTGCAACTCCTTCTGCTGCACCTGGAGTTCTGTCGCCAACTGTTGGGATTGCTTCAGCAGGCCTTCCGTCTGCATGGTGGCTTCGATACTGTTGAGCACGATACCGATGCTGGCCGTCAGTTGTTCAAGAAACGCCAGATGGGAGGTCGTAAAGTCGCTCAGCGAGGCTAGCTCAATCACCGCCTTGACGCGATCCTCGAAGAGCACGGGCAACACGATTACGTTTTGCGGAACCGCCTCGAACAAACCCGACCGAATGGAGGTCGTGTTGGGCGGCAATTCCGAGATCAGCATGCGCCGCTTCTCTGCCGCGCACTGTCCCACCAGACCCTCGCCGATTTTCAAGCGCCGCAGATG
The DNA here is from genome assembly GCA_963725295.1 of uncultured Acidobacteriaceae bacterium. GTDB lineage: Bacteria > Acidobacteriota > Terriglobia > Terriglobales > Acidobacteriaceae > Acidiflorens. The sequence continues at coordinate 40,768 of CAVRYB010000115.1, read as the reverse complement.
CCCATCCTCGCCATCGCCGGCAAACGCCGAGAGCAGCACCAACTGCGCTGATTCTTCGGTTTCCATCTGGTAGATCACACCCTGTTGGGCGTTTACCAGAGGCGACAGTTCCGACAACAACATGCGTCCCACCGTCGTCAGATCGCGCTGCCCTTGCAGCATTCCGGTGAACCGGGCCAGATTCGTCTTGAGCCAGTCCTGCTCCGTGTTGCGATCGGTCGTCAGGCGGAGATTGTCGATCATCGTATTGATGTTGTCTTTCAGTTCCGCCACTTCACCGCTGGCTTCCACTTGGATGGAGCGCGTGAGGTCGCCCTTGGTGACCGCCGTTGCCACCTCGGCAATCGCGCGCACCTGGTTGGTCAGATTGTCGGCCAGCAGGTTAACGTTGCCGGTGAGATCCTTCCACGTGCCCGCAGCGCCAGGCACATTGGCCTGCCCTCCGAGCCGGCCTTCAACGCCTACTTCGCGTGCCACGGTTGTAACCTGGTCGGCAAAGGTGGCCAGCGTATCCGTCATGTTGTTGATGGTTTCGGCCAGAGCCGCGACTTCGCCCTTCGCGTTCACAGTCAGCTTCTGAGTCAGTACGCCATTGGCGACGGCGGTTACGACTTTCACAATACCGCGCACCTGTTCGGTCAGGTTCGCGGCCATCACGTTCACGTTGTCAGTTAGATCTTTCCACGTACCGGCGACACCCGGCACCTGCGCCTGCCCGCCCAACTTGCCTTCCGTCCCGACCTCGCGGGCCACGCGCGTTACTTCGGCGGCGAAGGCATTGAGCTGATCCACCATCGTGTTGATCGTGTTCTTGAGTTCGAGAATCTCGCCCTTCACGTCAACCGTGATCTTGCGGGACAAGTCGCCGCGGGCCACCGCCGTGGTCACTTCCGCAATGTTGCGCACCTGGCCCGTCAAATTTCCGGCCATCGCATTCACCGAGTCGGTTAGATCCTTCCACGTACCCGCCACACCGGATACGTTTGCCTGTCCGCCCAACCGGCCTTCGCTGCCCACCTCGCGGGCCACGCGCGTGACTTCGGCGGCGAACGAACGCAACTGCTCAACCATCGTGTTCAGCGTTTCCTTCAGCTGCAAGATCTCGCCGCGCACATCGACCGTAATTTTCTTCGAGAGGTCGCCGTTCGCAATCGCCGTCGCAACTTCCGCGATATTGCGGACCTGGCCGGTGAGGTTGCTGGCCATGAAGTTGACATTGTCCGTGAGATCTTTCCACGTGCCGGCGACGCCCGGCACCTGCGCTTGTCCGCCGAGCTTTCCGTCGGTGCCGACCTCGCGCGCCACGCGCGTCACTTCGCCCGCAAATGCGTTGAGCTGGTCCACCATCGTGTTGATCGTGTTCTTGAGTTCGAGAATTTCGCCCTTCACGTCGACCGTGATCTTGCGCGACAAATCGCCACGGGCGACGGCCGTTGTCACCTCGGCGATGTTGCGCACCTGGCCGGTAAGGTTCGTCGCCATCGAGTTCACGGAGTCGGTCAAATCCTTCCACGTGCCCGCAACGCCCGGCACGTTGGCTTGTCCGCCCAATCGGCCCTCGCTGCCGACCTCGCGCGCCACACGCGTTACTTCTCCGGCAAACGCGTTGAGCTGATCCACCATCGTGTTGATGGTCTCCTTGAGCAACAGAATTTCGCCGCTCACATTGACCGTGATTTTTTTCGAAAGATCACCGCTGGCGATCGCCGTAGAAACTTCGGCGATATTGCGAACCTGACCGGTGAGGTTACTGGCCATGGAGTTGACGGAATCCGTGAGGTCCTTCCACGTGCCGCCGACACCCGGTACTTGCGCCTGACCACCGAGTTTGCCATCGGTACCCACTTCGCGAGCTACACGCGTCACCTCTGACGCGAAGGAACGCAACTGGTCCACCATGGTATTGATGGTGTCCTTGAGCTCGAGAATCTCACCCTTCACATCCACCGTGATTTTGCGCGACAAATCGCCGCGCGCCACAGCCATCGATACTTCCGCAATGTTGCGCACCTGGCCCGTCAGGTTACTGGCCATGAAGTTGACGTTGTCGGTGAGATCTTTCCAGGTACCAGCCACGCCCGGCACCTGCGCCTGGCCGCCCAGCTTGCCTTCCGTACCAACTTCGCGCGCCACGCGCGTCACCTCGCCCGCGAATGCGTTCAGTTGGTCCACCATCGTGTTGATGGTGTTTTTCAGTTCGAGAATCTCGCCTTTGACGTCGACCGTGATTTTGCGCGACAAATCTCCGCGCGCCACAGCCGTCGTCACCTCAGCGATGTTGCGGACTTGACCGGTAAGATTTCCGGCCATCGAATTCACGGAGTCGGTGAGATCCTTCCACGTGCCGGCGACTCCAGGCACATTGGCCTGCCCGCCCAATCGACCTTCGCTGCCGACCTCGCGTGCCACACGCGTCACTTCGCCAGCGAAGCGATTGAGCTGATCCACCATCGTGTTCAGCGTTTCTTTCAGCTGCAGGATTTCGCCGCGCACGTCAACCGTGATCTTGCGTGAGAGATCGCCATTCGCAATCGCGGTAGCAACCTCGGCGATGTTGCGAACCTGGCCGGTGAGGTTGCTGGCCATGAAGTTGACGTTGTCCGTCAGATCTTTCCACGTGCCGCCCACGCCGGGCACTTGCGCCTGTCCTCCCAGCTTGCCTTCGGTACCAACTTCACGCGCCACGCGTGTCACTTCGCCAGCGAACGCGTTGAGTTGGTCCACCATCGTGTTGATGGTGTCCTTGAGTTCAAGGATTTCACCCTTTACATCGACGGTGATCTTGCGCGACAAATCGCCGCGGGCAACCGCAGTGGTCACTTCGGCAATGTTGCGCACCTGCGCCGTCAAGTTACCCGCCATGGCGTTAACCGAGTCAGTGAGATCTTTCCACGTGCCGGCAACGCCCATCACGACGGCTTGGCCGCCCAGTTTGCCGTCTGTACCCACTTCACGTGCGACGCGTGTCACCTCGGAAGCAAACGAGCGCAACTGGTCGACCATGGTGTTGATGGCTTCCTTCAGTTGCAGAATTTCACCGCGCACGTCGACGGTAATTTTGCGGGAGAGATCACCGCTGGCAACCGCAGTCGCGACTTCAGCAATATTGCGCACCTGACCCGTGAGGTTGCTGGCCATCGAGTTGACGGAGTCCGTGAGATCCTTCCAAGTGCCGGCCACGCCGGGCACCTGTGCCTGCCCGCCCAACTTTCCGTCGGTGCCGACCTCGCGTGCCACGCGTGTGACTTCAGCGGTAAAAACACCGAGCTGCTGAATCATCGTGTTGACTATGTTCGCGGATCGTAAAAACTCGCCTTCCAACGGCCGTCCATCAACGTCCAGGCGTACAGTTTGGGTCAGATTCCCCTGTGCGACGGCCGCGATTGCCCGAGTAACCTCGGCGGTTGGCCGAAGAAGGTCCTCGACCAGCGTGTTCACCGAAACCTCAATGTCGCCCCATGCCCCTCTCGCTTCATGAAAGCGGAGCCGCTCTCGTGTCCTTCCTTCTTTGCCTACCACCTGCCCAACGCGTTTCAGTTCCTGTGCCATCTGCTGGTTGGCGGCAACAATGGAATTGAAAGTGTCGGCAATCTTTCCCTTCCAATCCGGTCCAGGATCCCGGGAGCCTGACCGAAAAGTCGCCGTCCCGCATGGTTTGCAGACTGGCAAGGATCGCACTCAGATCAGCCGGAGCAGACCCAGCCGTGAGGACAGAATTTCCGTTACTGTTTTCGCCATTGTGGGCTTCGCCGTGGACAACCGCAGTCACCGCGCCCTGGTTGTTTCTCTTCATCGTGCGCTCCTGGAACCAAGGAGGATCTGGTCTGGTGATAAAAAGCCCTGGCCCGCTACCTTGCGGGATACCGGCGCCAGGGCGACTGAAGCGAGCAGTGCCATTTTGGGGAAGGGCATGAACGAGCAGGCGCCGCCGCTCAGCGTGCCAAAGACAGACACGTCACCGAAATCAGAGTCAATCACCATCTTGTCTGAATGCAGTCTGGACTAGAGGAATTACGGCCCAAACATGGTGTTTTTACGTGAAAAACTTCAGGCTGGCTCTAGGGTTTTTCCTGTAGGCAGCACAGACGCGCCAGAAACCTGGAGTGTTTTTCGGGATTGATGTCAGTGAAATTGATACCAAGAAAAAGCTGACTCCGGCTTCGGTTCTTCAGGCAGCGGCCTCAAGCACAACCGCCCTTCCCACTGTGGCAGTTTCGCGAGCTCCGGTCCGGCGGAGCACTTCCACCGCCTGTGTTGTCCGCTCCATCTCCTGGCACGCGACATACACCAAAACTCCCATTTCGCAGACTCGGCCCTCAATTCGCCGCGCGTCATATTCAGAAAAGCCCAGCCCAACAAGAGCTCCTGAATTGCTGCAGAGACCAGGAGAATCCTTCCTCATGACCAGGGCGTGAAGAAACGTTCGTGAACGAATAAAGAAACCGGCCGTCGGGATGATCACAGCGCCCAGTTTCATAAGCCACCCGATCAGTTCTATGCTGATCGCATTCGCTTTTTTCTCGGCACTACAAATATTCGCCTCACGCATGACACCAGCCAGAGGATGCCGGGGCCAAACCATCAGGCAAATCTGTTCATTATCGAACCCCGATTGGTTCAACTTCTGAACCACTTGCCGTAGCGGCACATCGTCGGGGAACGTTCCGTAGGCGGCCGGTGTATTCTCTGCCATGATCAGACCTCCGGTTCTTCGTTGCAGAAAAGCTGCTCGGGCATGTAGCAAGATGCACAAACAGGCAGGCGATGCGCTTATCGCCTTAAGCCTGCCGCGACTTCACCGAATTGACAACTTATCCTGAGCACCTTACACAGCCGCTCTCGGCAAGGAACTAGGGTAAATCCTGTAGATAGGGGCTAAGGTTCGTCGAATCGCTACGCGCTGCCAGCGTCGCTCTTGGGAATCGTTGCTTCCGGTGGCGCTTCGACGATCACTGCCACCTCGGCACCCTTCTTCAGGCGCACCTTGTCACCATTTTCGTCGATTAGTGTGTTTTCTATCCGGATCTCTCGATACAAGTCATCACCCCCATCGATCGCGATCTGCGCCTTCTCAGGATCGCCCGGGGTAATAGGTTTGATGATTTTTTCGACCGTTGCCGGCAGAGTGGTGCTGGGTTTTTCGCTCATTTGTTCGCTCGTCTTTTCGCTCATAGGGACCTCAGAAGATGCCGATGCGCGGCGACAACCACCACGTTGTCCAGGGAAATACATTTACGTTGCGTTAACAATTTCGGCCAGGTGAAAATCCACTTTCACCTGGCAACTCGATATCGGAATTCATCCCTCGGTGCCGGTGGATGGCACGCTCATCACTGACCGGCGAATCTTGTTCTTCACTTCAAACGCTTTGTCGCGCACCGATTCGCGGGTCTCGCTGCCGGAAGCGGGCGCTAACAGAATTCCCAATCCCGCTCCGACCCCAACGCCGATCAAGAATCCAGCTACTCGCGAAGGCCAGTAGCCTTTGCCCTGAAAAGCATCGGACGCAGCCTCAAGGCGGTCGACGGCATCGTTGTACTTGTCGGAGACGGTATCGGCCATATCGTCCACACCGTCCTTTATTTTGTCTCCAACCGCAGCTCGAACTTTCGGTTCGGTAAACAAAAGACCCACTTTCGCCGCCAATCGTACCCAATCCTTGGCCCTGTTCTCGGCATTCCTTGTTCCAAAATTTCGCATGATGATTCCCCTTTCCAGCATATGGTTGAAGTTCCAGCGGAGAGGATGCGTGACCTGTCCTGACGCCGTTCCGCTTCGGACAGATCTGAGACAAGGAAACGGCAAAAACCTGCGCCGCATCCCCCTCCGCCTTCAACTTCACTCCGAGACTAGCCCGGCACGGCTCCGCTTTTGTATCAGGTGTGTTACGTAGATTGCCCGGACGATTCCCTGGTCGAGCTGAGAAGTTGAAGTGATAAGTCGAGCTGAGAATTTAACTTGAATCCGTATCTTCAATCCGTACCTTCAATCCCTACTATGAGCGATGGCCGGCTCCTTTCATGTCTCGGTGAAGTTGCTTCCACTGGGACTCTGAAAAGAACCGGCCTATCGCGCTCCGTGCCTATATCAGCCTTAACGTCCTAACCTGGGGGCCTGTGCCCTTCCGGTCGTGGCGCTGGCTGCATTCTCTGTTGAATCTGCTGTTGCTGCTGTTGATGTTTTTGCTGCAGTTGCGCTGTCTGTTGCTGGTGCCGCTGCTCTTGCTGTTGCTTTTGCGCGTCGGAGGCATTCTGCTTCGCCAGCTTCTGGTCCTCCTTCTCCTGCTGCTGCGCTACTTTTTGCCGCTCTTTCTGCTGCTGGTTGTAGAGCTTTTCCTGCTGCTGCTGGACCTTCTTATCCTGCTTCGCATTGCCCGTATTTGGAGCAACTGGCCGTTCCGCCGGCGGAAGGTCGCGAACATGGGTCTGCGCGGTGGGCCGCTCAGTGTTATTTTCCCCGCGTGGCGCCGCATTTTCCGTTGCCCGATTGCCGCCACGGTTCGCTGCAGGCGTGTAGTGTCCCCCGGCTTCTTTCGCCTGGACGACGCCGCTGCCTTTGAGTTCCCCGGCTCTCGGTGTCGCCGCCACCGCGGGCTTTCCCATGTTGGCCGACGCACGTTGCTGCGGGTCCGATCGAGCCGCCTGTGCATGTTGAGTCTGAGCCGCTACCGGCGCGATATGGCGCTCGCGGGCCGCAGCTTCTTCTTGCGCTGTGGGACGCGCCTCGACTCCGCCGTTGCCGCCATTAAAGGCGACGTGATTGTTGTTGTTGACTACGGTTTCGTTGTAGACGTTGTGAATCTCGTTGACGTTTACGTTGAGCACCGCGCGGTTGTAGAAGAAGTGACCGCCATCCCAACGTCCGCCCGCAAAACCAACTCCAAAATATCCGAAGCCGTAGTTGATTCCACCATAGAAGCCGACCGTCGGCCCCCAATAGCCTTCATGCCAAAGGAACGCTCCATCCCCCCAGCCCCACCAGCCCGGTGTCCACAGAAAACCGACTTCCGGCGCCATGATCCATGTACCAGGCACCCAGTAGTAATCGTCGAAGCCGTCGTCATAGGACCAGTAACCCGGCGTCCAAAGATAGCCATCACCGGGGCAGATCGGCTGCTCGTAGATAGGGATCGGAGGCGGGCCAACCCTGATCGCCACGCCGATTTGCGCGAATGATGCCGCAGGCATGCACAGTACCAGACACAGTACTACCAGCCCGAACAACAGCACACGAATGGAACGGATTTGCATTGTCATTCCTCTGGCCCATCATCCCTCGTTAGCCCGGTATTGCTCTGCTGCTGCGGGTTTCGTGGATTGAGAGGCAAGATCAAATACCAGGTACCTCTGAAATCAATCTCTAACTCCTACGCAACGCGAGCAGAAGATGCCTCTACGACGCAGCTCGGATGTCCGCACTGGCAGGCAATCTCCGTCAGAGCAGCCGCATCTTCGCACGACTCGCTACAGTATTTGCCGCCTTCGATGGTGAGGCACCCGCAAAGGGGATGCGCGCATTTGCCTGCTGTTTCACTGCTCATGGGACCCTCCTGTCCGCAAACTTCTCACACTTCTCAAACCGCGCTACGACGGCCGCCGATCAAGTCAACAAGCAGGACAACCACTGCGACCAGAAGCAGTAAGTGAATCAAGCTGCCCGCCACGTGGAGACCAAAGCCCAAAAGCCACAGGATCAGAAGAACTGCCACAATCGCCCAAGCCAATCGCATCGTCATTCCTCCCGACAGCGCAGTGACGCACCGCTCGATGTGTCTGACCTTACTTGCCAGAGGCGTCTGCGCCAATCCGATGTGATCTGTAGTTAGCTCCGGCAAACCATGTATGTCGGCGACTCCTTCAAACCCGCAGGCTTAAGGAACCCGCCTTCCATGCACTGCTGCGCACCCTGTTCACAATCGATACTGTTCCTGATCGACCCACCGGGGATCATCAATCCGCGTAGGAACCGTCGGGGGATCCGGCTCCGTCGGCAGTTGCTGTCCCTTTTCCCGATCGTTCGCAGGATTCGGCGTCGTCGGCAGGTGATCGCCCCGCTCCGGATCATCCCTGCGGTAATCACTCGTATCGCCCGTATCGCCCCGTTCGAAGCTTGCTCTAGTTTCGTCCGTCACGGTCACTCCTTTGTGAAGTAGTAGATGTTCGGGTGGATCAAGAGATCGACCTGTTCAAATGCGGGTCTCGGGCCTGCAGCCTAATCCGGCCGGGGTTGGAAATCTTCCACAGTGTCGCCAGGGCTTTCGCCGCCGCGTCCAATGCGCGCTTATCAAGATTAGCCGGGTCCATGTACAGGGGCAGCGAATCACAGCGCACGCCCCGGTTCCGACCGTTCCTCGTTGATGGATCGTTATCTCGATCTCTGCACAACACGGCGAGAGATTGCTCAAAGACATTCTTCAAATGATGGGTGGAGTCAGACTGCTGATTCGGCGTTCTCTTTTCAGCCATATGATTGCTGCCTTTCGGAGTCGAGTCGATTAACAGAAGATGAACAGAAGACGTTCATGACCCGGAGCTTAGCCACCTCAGCGGCCAAGGAAAATCCCGGCGAGTGTGTACTCGGTTGGAGGATTCCATGTAGCCATGGAATCTGCCGGCCTCTTGCCGAGAACGCTCAACGGATGAGGTTCACCACCAGACTTGGACTACGGCATGCAACCGCCCAATCTCAGGTTTAGACGGGATAGCTTGACCTGACAGTTCACCCCAAGATTAAAGCCAGCAACAATAAATCCTGGTGCTCAGATTGGGCACAGAAGAGGTTGACATGAAGGCTACGAAATATCTCTTGACTCTGACCACCATGGCTCTGATCTTCACCAGCTTGACTTGGGCCGAGGACGACAAAGATCGATCCGACATCGCAAAGCGCATCGATAAATCTGCCAACGTCATTTCAGAAGTGATGGCGACGCCTGATCATGCCATTCCAGACAAGATTCTCGATCACGCCAACTGTATCGCGGTGATACCGTCCTTGGTCAAAATCGCGGTTGGGATCGGTGGCGAACACGGCAAGGGCGTCGCCAGCTGCCGCACAGCACATGGATGGAGCGCTCCCGCTCCCATCACCGTTACTGGCGGAAGCTGGGGGCTTCAACTCGGCGGCCAGGCTACAGATTTAGTGCTGGTGTTTATGGGCGAAAAAGGAATGGAGCATCTGCTGTCTGACCATTTCAAAGTTGGAGGCGATGCTTCTGCCGCTGCGGGCCCGGTGGGACGCGACACTGCGGCTGATACCGATGCCGAGATGAGAGACAAGATTCTGACCTATTCTCGGTCCCGTGGTCTCTTTGCCGGCGTCGATCTATCCGGAAGCGTCGTCACACAGGATAAGGATGAAACCAGAATCCTCTTCGGCAAAATGGTTCCATTCGACGACATCCTCAAAGGTGTGGTCGCCCCGCCCAATGGCAGCGAGCCGCTCCTCTCGGTGCTCAGGAAAGTTTCTGCTGAGGCGCGAGAGCATCAGGCCGCAAATACAAACCCTCGATAGTCAACGTCCGATCGAAAGAAAGGTAACGGCCAGGCCACCATGGCTTGGCCGTTACCATTTCAGGGCCTTCGATACTTGCTCGACGCGATCCGCGCGACAACAACTCTCCATCACAATCGATCCTCGCGACCATTTCCCGTATACACAACTAAATCCCGAAGGCTACAGACTTGAATGGATTCGAGGCTGCAGAAATGTACTGTAATTTCCTATTGTGGCCGGGATTGCAAATCTTGGCCTGCTATTAACTTCGACTTGAAACGGAGCGAACCACATGTACACAATTCTGCTGATCATCCTGGTTCTACTTCTCGTTGGCGCCCTCCCAACTTGGCCTTACAGCACCGGCTGGGGATATTACCCCAGCGGCGGTCTCGGCCTGGTCCTCATCATCGTGTTGGTGTTGGTGCTGATGGGACGCGTATAGCCACGGCCCAGGGTCCGCGGTGTCTGACCCGGTGCCACAGTCGAAACGTCAAGTTGCAGCGATTCGTCAAATAATTACTGAAGGCCGTTATTAGCGCCCATAAGTAACGGCCATAAGTAGCAACCGACGTTGGAGCGACGTGGTGGAGTGGTTGTATGCAAGATCAATTTCAGGACTTGAACGACGGAGGTAGCGCGCATCGCTGAACCGTGGATCGCTGAGCCATTGATCGCTGAACCATGGATCGCTGGTCGTGATCATCAAATGCCTGGAGAATCTGATTGATCAGAGAGGACAATTTTTCCGAGTCCGTCTCTTCAGACGCAGCAGCGCAAAGTTCACGCCAGTCCTTTCCCTTGCTCTCAGGCATCGTCTGCCTCCTCGTTCACGGCTAATGACATCATTACGGAAGCAAGTTCAATGCCACGACGCTAAGTTCTTGATTCGCAAGCGAAGCTCACGGCGCTGCGCGGCGCAGCGTGTAAATTAGCCAGTCCTCACCGGAACAAAAGAACAAAGATCAAAACAAGAAAAATCAAAAGATCAATCGCAGGATCCGAAGCTCAAGGGTTCCATGTATTGCCGAAGCTTGGAGCTACCGATACTGTGTCTTGGATAGTGGTGTCCTCATGGCCTTGTTGTCGCCCGCAGAAAGCCACCCCGTTCGCATTTTAGTGGTGGACGACAGTCCGTCGGTGCGGCGTTATCTTCGGGGAGTTCTCGAGCAGCACTGCAATTGGCGGGTCTGTGACGAGGCTCGCAACGGCCAGGAAGCTGTCGACCGGTTCTCTACAATTCGACCGGACCTGATTGTGCTTGATTTCCAGATGCCCAAAATGAACGGTCTCGATGCCGCTCGCATCATCGCGCAAGTTTCGCCGAAAACGCCGATTCTGATCGTTACGCTATACCTCTCGAAACAATTGTCCGACGAGGCCCGCAAAGCTGGAGCCCGCGGTGCTTGCGCGAAAGCCGACACCAGTTCCGTTGTCGATGCGGTGGGCGCATTGCTCCGCGAGGAGACCTACTTCCCTGCCGAGAATTAGTCGGCCGCACTCGCGGCCGACCCAGGCGCTGGCTCCGAGAGCGGCACCGCGACAGAAATCACGGTTCCAGGTTTGCCGGGTTCGATCCAGAGATGGCCTCCAAGTTCGCGAACCCGTTCCCTCATGCCCGCGAGCCCCACACCGGTGTTCGTTCCATCCGCCTGAAAATTCTCCACCAATTCCGGCGCAATCCCTTTGCCGTAGTCTCTTACCTTAAGCAGCACGTGATCCGGCAAGAGTTCAAGCGTTACCTCAGCTTTTGTACTGCCGGAGTGGCGATGAATGTTGGTCAGACTTTCCTGCAGCGCCCGGAAAAGACCGAGCGCCACTGCCCTCGGCAGGCGAGCCACATCCTCCGGCAAGTTTAGTTTCACTTCGATCCCGCTGCGCTGCGCAAATCCTTCCAGGTACCATTTCGCAGCAGAAGAAAATCCGGCTTCGTCCAACAGCGGCGGATGCAGCAAGTGTGAAATCGTCCGCGTTTCGGCGATCGACTGATCCACGAGTTGCACTGCTTCCACGAGAAAATCGGCCTTGCGCTGCGTGGCGAACATCTCCAGATTCATCTTCACGCCCACCAGGTACTGTCCCAGGCTGTCGTGGAGCTCGCGCGAAAATTTCCGGCGTTCTTCGTCTTGCAACTGCAGCAACCGGCCCGTCAGGCGGCGAATCGATTCCTCGCTATTCCGGGCAGAGCGTTCCGCTCCTTCCCGCGCCTTGAGCTCCGCCGACAAGAGCCGATAGTGGACGGCAAGCAGCTCCAGCGCCATGACGAATGTGACCGCCAGAATAACCACCGCCAGAATAAACAGGCGATGCGTCGCCTTTCCCCGGAGCTCGAACAAGCCTTGTTCGTCGTCGTGCATCTGTTGCACGAGAGAGGTCATTTCCGAAGCCAGGGGAATACTCCGGCGGTCGAAATCGGCTTGCCCCAGCTGGTTCTCAGGCGCTTGTTGCTTCAGTTGAACCGACTCCCTGAGCAAGGCGAGTCTCCGCTCGGTGACGTCCTCCAGGCGAGCGCAAAGCTCCTGCTGCTTCTGGTTGTCCCGCGTCAGATCTCGCACGCGTTGTATCTTGCCTGAAATCTCGGGGGCGGCTGCCTCAAACTGCCTCAGAAAATCATCGTTCCCCGAAATCACGTAACCGCTTCGCGCCCGTCCCGCACGCACGAACGAAGAATCGACTTCGCCAAGCGCCTCCTTGACCTCAAGAGTATGGACGACCCATTTTTCGCTTTCCAGGAGGCGGTTAATCGTGACGTAGGCAGCCAATCCGCTCAGGACCAGCAGCATCACCGCTGATGCGAATGCCACTTGAGCTTTCTTGGCGGGAGACATGGTTGGGGGTAACCAGCTTAAAAACAATTGCCGCTCTTGTCCACAGCTGGCGTCTGACACCGGCGTTTGGCGGGTTCGGCCGCGAGCTGCAACATTTTCTCTGGATCGTTCTCAATCGTTACATGCCGGCGCAGTTCGCGCCACTTTTCATCCAGCCTCTCCGCCGACGTATTCCTTCGGCGCCGCGATGACGTGAGCTGTCGGCAATTTCCTGCCTTCGAAAAGCCCGCCTTTGAAGAAGTCGCCTTTAGAAAGAACGACCGGTTCATGATGTCACCTCGTCACGAATCGAGCCCGAAACAGTTGGGCCATGAGCTTTGCATTCTGTGCTCACCAGCAGCCTCAGCATCCGCAAAGCATCATCCAGCGCCTGATATTCGTCCGCCGAGGCGGTATCATCCCGTCTCAGCTCTGTGATTCGTTGCTGAATCGCCCGTTCTGCCTCGTCGATGCGCGGCCGCAATTCTTCCGGTTGCAATTCCAGCACGGCTACTTGATAGAGATCTCGCCATGAACCGTTCATATCCACCACTTCCCCAATCATTCCACAGTACCCCGTCCACTAAAAAAGGGTGGAAATACTGCGTGCACAAGAATTAAAGAAAGTGGCAATACTGCGTCCGCAAGAACTAAAGAAGGCGAAAAATCCACGCTCGCATGGCGAACATCCCCGTACAATAAAAGCACTATTAAAGAACTACAATAGATTACTTGACAACGCGATAGCGCAATAATATAACCACCAGGTAAATCGTCGAGGTTCGTATGGCAAAAGAAACTACCGGCAGGACGCAAAAGAATCCTCCCAAGTACGAGCGCGTCGTTGTGGCCAACATTCGAAGGACTCGCCGCGGAAAACACCACGATTTGTTGGGCGGGATTTTTCAGGACCTCGAATCGTTGCCCGCAGGTTCGGCAATCAAGATTCCGCTAACCGAAGTCGATGGGACCACGTTAGCCAACTTGCGGTCGGCCGTTCACCGCGCCTCAACTTCGAGAGGCCTCGGCATCGAAACTCTGTCGGACGAAGAAAACTTCTACATTTGGAAAGCCACAAAATAGTTGCTGGCCACCCCACTCCCTGAGGCGACGCTTCCCGGCACAGTAGTGCGTCCCAAGGCGTACTGGATTTCCTGTATTTACCGCCTACATCGAACTAATTAGAGTGGCACTCCTATGTAATGGGCTTGGATTTGGGCCACGCCGGGGTTTGATTCGAGGAACAAGGTCGAGACACGATTTTTCACAGCTGTGCAAACTTAGCGCTTTTAGCGTCCTTCACGGAGGTGAACAATGAAGCTGCGTATCTTGTTGGCGGATGACCACGAAATTGTCCGGCGCGGGCTGTCTGAGCTCTTACAAGCCCACGATGGATGGGAGATCTGCGGCGAAGCCAAAGATGGACGCCAAGCCGTCGAGATGGCAAAGCACTTGAAACCCGACGTTGTGATCTTGGATATCGGCATGCCAAATCTCAATGGTCTTGGCCGCAACCCGGCAACTGGCGCACCAGAACCCCAGTCAGAAGATCCTAGTTCTGACGATCACCGATTCAGATCAGGTCATACGGGAGGCTCTCGATGCCGGTGCTGGCGGCTTCGTTTTGAAATCGGATGCGGCGCGTGACCTGGTTTCCGCGGTGGAGGCGCTGCAAGCCGACCGCATGTTCTTCACTCCTAGGGTGAACGATATGGTACTCGCTGGCTTTCTTGATAAAGGTATCAGGGGCGGACACGATGAGGTCAGCCAGTCGCCCAAGCTGACTCCGCGCGAACGTGAAGTCATTCAACTCCTCGCCGAGGGGAAAAGTTCGAAGGAAGTGGCGAGCCTGCTGAACTTGAGCACCAAGACCGCGGAGACGCATCGCAGCAACATCATGCGCAAACTCGATTTTCACTCGATCCGCGATCTGGTGGTATACGCAGTCAAGAACGACATCATCCAGGTGCAATTGCCGTCGCCTCAGGCCACTCCAACCGAACAATCCGTCGCATAGGGGCTCTCCAGTTTTCGTCGACTGCCGGCTCCTGCGCTCGACCAATTTCCTCAAATAAAAAAGGGGAAGCCGTATAACGGCTTCCCCTCGAGAGGCACGGCAGCCGGTCAGCTGGCCTTGCGTCTCTCAAAATCACGCTTCTGTTCAACCTCGGATTCGCGGTCGGCAGCAGCGTTCCACTCCTCGACTTGCTTCTGGGCTGCCTCTTTGGCAATCCCATATCTTTCCTGGATCGTCCCGATCAGTTGTTCCTGTTGCCCGTCGATGACGTCGAGGTCGTCATCTGTCAACTTGCCCCAACGCTCCTTTACCGACCCTTTCATCTGTTTCCACTTGCCCTTCAGTTGGTCAGAGTTCATTTTCTTTCTCCTTATTCGGGTTATGAATCCACTTCTAGTCCGATTTCAAGCGAAACGAAGCGAGCAGCTAGCCTGCTCGCCGGAGATCTCGATCGACATCGGCATGCTCCGAGCGAGCCTCGCCCGTCGATGAAATATCCTTCGCTCCGGTCCCTTCCAGAATCAGCTTGGCGCGTTTCGTCCATTCAGAACTGTCGGAATGAACCGAAACCAGAATGCCGCCATCTTTCACTTGGCCCTCGTAGCGCTTTGCTTCGTACTCCGGAATCCCCATGCCAACCAGGGCTCCCGTAATGCCGCCCACGGTGCCGCCTACTCCGGCCCCTGCGAGAGCCGCCATGATGGGCCCTGCCGCGATGAATGGTCCGACCCCCGGAATCGCCAGAGCGCCCACTCCGAGCAGCCATCCCAAGGCGCCGCCCAACACAACGCCTGTTCCCGCACCGGCAGTGGCTCCTTCCGGCGCTTTCGTTCCTTTCTCATGCGCAAAATCCCGTGTTCCAGCGCTCTCTGGGAAGAGAACGGAAATGTCTCGATTGCTAAAGCCGGCTGCCTTTAGCCCGTCGACACCGCTCTCCAGGGTTGCGTAGCTCGGATAAATTCCGAAAACCGCTGTGTTCTTTTCAGACATGGTGAACTTCTCCTTTAAATCGCGATTGGATGTTGCTGTTGAAGTTAGTTCTTCGGCTTGACATTAAGTTCGTTGGTCACCTTGCTGGCGCCGGCAATTTCAGCGGCCTTTGCTTCGATGGCACGCTTCTCGTCCTCTGAGCGCACCGGGCCCTTCAGGGTTACTTGGCCGTTTTGCGTGATGATCTTCACGTTGTGCGCATAGGTTGACAGAGATTTGTCACTCATAATCGAATGGCGAATCTGTTGCGTGATTTCTCGGTCCGGGCGGTCGTTCTTTTGCTGATCCGCGGTCGGTTCATTCGCGGCCCGATCCCGCTGGTTGACCGCACTGTTGTCCGCCGGAGTGGAAGCGTCTTGCCCGGATGGCTGTTGGGCACTTAGCAGAGTCCCAATGCCCAGCAAGAAGCTGACTAACACGAATGTTCGCACACAACCTTGAATGCTCATTGCAAAGGACTCCTTGACGTTAAACTTGACGACGTTAGTCGGATTCGGTCGAAGGATTCCGGCCGGATACGCTTACTGCGTCCCACCCTTCATCACTCGACGCTCATCACTAGACGTTCACCAAACCATAAATGCACCGGGATTGCCTGCCCATCCGGTCAAAGCCGTAGTTCATTCCAAGAATGGCTGTAACCCAGAATGGCTATAAGAAGAACTATTGCAGCGTCACCGCGCTCCCAACGGCCGCCACCACAACCATCACGAATGCCACCAGGATCGCTACGCCGCTACCCAACAGAATGATTTCGCTCAACAGGTCAGCTTTCATCAATTCGTCTTTGCGCATATCTCCTCCTGGCCTGCGTTAGACGCCAACGAAATGGACATGGCGTACGACTACCAACAATATGATCTGCACGTACAGCGTTCTCCGTATGCGCAATGAACACCGCCTACGCTACGCTTCTCGTGCGATGGCAGCTCTTCCGCCCGCATATTGAAGTGATTTCACAGCTGCCTGCAGGACGCGGCTGTCCGCATAAAACATGAAAGGAGTGGTGCAATGCTCTGGACTATTTTTGTGATGTTGCTGATCTTGTGGTTCTTAGGTTTGGTTAGCTCTTACACCTTGGGTGGCTACATTCATCTTCTACTGGTTGTCGCGGTAATTGTATTACTCGTCAACTTACTTACCGGCCGGAGAGGAGCGGTCTAATTGAGCACGGCGTCGAACACTAAACACACCTTAATTACTGTACTGAGTACTCACTTCTTGGCGCTATGCTCCTCGTTCTTGTCGTCGTCCTTGTGTCCAAAGTCGACGCCGAAATGAGGTGCTGACTTCGTGCCGGTCACTTTGACTGGTAGTTCAGTTCCTGCGCCGTTCTTGCTGAAGAATGGGTCCGCCGGTTTAAGCACGATCGCTTTCCACCCCGTTACCATGTGCGAGAGTTTCGCATCCATGCGCACGTTGCCATGAAAATCGAATTCATTTCCATCCAGGCTGTACGTCCCCGTCAAGTTCACTTGCGTGCCAGGAACCCGGAATTGCAGTTGGGAAAAAGAGATAAGCGCGTTGGCGAGATTGAATGCTCCCTTCAGGTCAGAGCTCACAATTTCCTGAGGCGCCTTCGGTTTCCCCTGGCTCCTAATGCTTAGGGCGTCGATTTTTTCCTGGAGCTTATCATTAGCAAAGTGTGCGGCCGAGATTTCAAACTTCCCTGCCAGCTTCAGGCGATCGGTAATGTCCGCCTTGCCAGGAGACAGGTCAAGCCTCGCCTTCAAACGCACCGAGCCGGTCATCACCGGAGGATCAGTTCGGATCCCCAATTTCAGCAGGTCGTCGATCTTTCCCTTCTCGATCACAACATCCAGCTCCACACGATGGCCACTCGGGTCTTTCATCGCACCGCCGAGCCATTCGCCACTAACTGCGAACTCAGAAGTTTTGCTTGAACCGGATCCAGGTATGTGTCGCCGCTGGTTCCATCCACCGTAGCGTGGAAGTCGGTATGTAAAGGAACCGGGTGCCCGCTGATCGTAATGCGGAAATCTGGAGTGTCGGTGGCGCCATCCACGACAATTTTGTCAAGAATGCCAGCGTACTTCCCAGTGAGGAGAGAATCCCGCCCAGGCCGTTAATAGTCCCCAAGTCTGCATGGTCGAACGAGTAGGTCCCGCTCACCGGAGTGTCACGGGGGCTGTCTGGCTGCCACGGACCAAACTCTCCACTTGAATGGACCTGTCCGACGGGCTTGGGATTGGTGAGATTCGCATCGAAATGCATTGGCGAGCCGGGCCCGACTGTCGTCATGGTCAGATTCTCAATGTCAAACTCCAGCGGCAGCTTGCCCGGCCGGAGAGTATTAACGATCAGCTGCGCTTTGTCGCAAATAAGTTTGTCGACAATAATTTCTATCTTGCCGCCCTTCGGTCCCATCTTATTCATCTCGCTACGATGTTCCCTGGGTGGCAAGTTCAACTGCAATCCGTTTACGAATACCGTGTCGACGTGCACGGGAGAGTGAAACAGATCGCGGATACCCGTGTGGAACCGGAATTCCGCAACATTGATAATCGGCTGAAATCCGGGCTCATGATTGTTAGGGTCCGTCTCTCCGAAAATTCTGAGTCCCGCGCCCGAAACCTGAAGCCCCTTCAGCAGCGAGACATGAAAAGTATCCAGCTCGACTCTGCTCTTGAATCGGGTCGACAAAGTCTCGATCACCATAGCGCGCAGGGTCGGCTCAGCGCGATCGACCACGATGCTCATCACGATGAGCACCACCACCAACAGCAGAACGATACCCGCGACCCAGCTCGACCGGCCGCTCCACGCATTCCTTGGTAGAGCGCTTTGTTCATGTTTTGTCATGAAGGGCTATCTGGCTCTCACGAGCATAGCAACTGTATTTTAGTCACTCGAGTCGAGAGTCGGCCGCTGCCTGCGTCACCGCCCTTACGCCGCTTTTTGCATGCGCGGATTATCGAGTATTTCGGATTCTGCTCGCAGCCAGTCCTCCACCTCGAAGCCATCCTGCATCCCGCGTTCTTCATAGAGTTGATAGGCGCGGCGTCTGACCTCTTCCTGCCGATCCGTTTCTTGCCGATCAGCTTCTTGCCGATGAATAGTAGCCTTCTGCGGTTGATTGCGTAGCTCTTGCTCAGTACGTTTCACTTCGAATTCTCCTTTTCCAGCGGCCTGTAGGTCTCGAATGTATCTCGTCGTTTTCCAACTCTACAACGCCGGCAACGCGTCGCCACTACCGTAACTACTGTATTTAGCGAACGGGGGATGCTGCCCCGGTTTCAGACAGTGCGACCGTCGAGCAATATTCGGAGCAGCAACAGGCAACGCCCAACAGAGCTGGTCATTAAGAAATTTTCTTTGACATGTTCTCGCCCGTTCCGCCCCAGTTGCGCGGCGAACTCAGGATGAGTAAGAAGATAACGAATCTGGTATGCGCATCCTTCCACGGAATGAACCAGCATCCCGGTCAGCTTGTGAATCATCTGGTTGGGAATGCCACCGACCGCCCCGGCAATGGTGGGCTTCCCTTTCCACAGCGCTTCGGTAACGGTGAGGCCGAAACCTTCCCTGATCGATTTCTGAACCACGATGGTCGAAGCGCGCTGGATGGCATTGATCTCCAGCGCGCACCAGGGCGGCAAGTCGAGGATGATGATATCCGGATCATCGCCCGCTGCCTCCTTGACTTCCTTCAGCACCAGCGCGCCTTCCGGATCATCACTCGCACCACCACCCGCCAGCACCAGTTGGCAATCGACATATTTTCTGGCCAGTTTGAAGGCCTGCACCACTCCGACCGGATCCTTCAATCGATCGAACCGCGACACCTGGGTCACAATCGGGCGCGAACGATCAATATTGAATTCGTCGCATACTTTCTGCACGAAACTTTCGTCGAGTTCCTTGTTCTTCTCCGATAATGGGTCAATGCACGGGTAAAACAGATACTGCGGGATGGGCAACTGCCGCGCAAACGATTGTGAAGAGAAAATCGCCGCATCATATTGTTCGATGAACGGCCGCAGAAACCCCCAAACCTGCGGATTCGGATTCGATAAGTCGATGTGGCATCGCCACACCCAGCGCGCGCGCGTGTCTTTGTCCTTGCGCGAGACAATCAGTGGGGCCGGCTGCGGATCGTGAATGATAACCACATCCTCCGTAAACTGCATCCGCTGCCGGTTCTGCTCGTTGTACGCCAGGAATACTTTCTGCGCCGCTGGCGTCAATTCATATTGCGCGCCGTGCAGGGCATTGTGAAAGGCCTTGGTCACTTCAAAGAAATCATTCCCTCCCGTAATTACGTCCCAGTGAGTCGGGACCTCCAGTTCTCCGAGCAGCGGAACAAGGCGGTTCAGGATTTCAGCCACACCACCCCCCACCGCAGTGGAGTTGACCATCTTCACCGTCTTCCCTTTGAGTCCGCGTGCCAGAAAGCGCAATTCGTCGAGCTGAGCCGCTCCGACAATTGCCTGATAGTCGTCGAGGTGCGGAGCCGGAACTGGAGCGGGAGGCGTTTCCCAACTCCGGGGAGACGTTCGCTGAGTCCTGCGCCGTTCCGGATGCAGCGGCACCGGTTGCGCGGTAACCACCGGCTCGTTGTGTCGGGAGAAAAGGGCGCCTGAGATCCCGCGCTGGTTGCGGTTTGCGGCTTCGGATCGGTTGCATTCGGCATCGTTGTATTCGGCATGTGGGTTCCTGTCAGGCCAACGAACGCTCCACAATGCGCACCATTTGTTGGCGGACATCCTCGAGCGTTCCCGTATAAATATCAATCCGGTTCAAGGCGCGGGCCGCGTCAGTCAGTCCTACGTCTTCATGCAGCCATTGTGAGAAATCATTGGACATGAGCTTCAGCCGCAGCCGCGCCTCGATGAAATGATGATGGATGGAATGCACGCTCACCTCACGCAGCCCATTGGCAAAGTCCTGCATCGTTTGCGCGACAAACTTCGTCGGCATCACCACGATGTCAGACGCACAGAAATAGAATGGCTCTTCCGCCCCTCGTGCACCGTCTGGGGGATTGAGCTGGAGATGTTTCTCGACAATCTGCACAAACCTTTCGCGCAGTTCCCCGAGAGACGTGAACTCACGCACGTCCACCCCCGCCAGTTGTTCCGCCAGACCAGGCTGGTTGCAGGCGGCCAGCGCCCAGTGCGCGAAGTCGTTGGAGAATCCCTCGCGGATGAAGTGATGTTCCTGCAAGGTGCGGAAGGTGTGTTGAAAGATGGAATCGTCCGGACATTCCCGCAAGGCAGCCAGAAATTCCGCCAGCGTGCTCGCCTTCAGCGTCGTAATGCGTAAGAGGTGCGCCGATGTATTAAAGTAAAAAGCCTTCACCGGCGTTCGTGGAAGAATCGGCTGTGCTGTGGTTGTCATCCGTTCACCGTCGCAGCTGCGCTATTGTTGGAAGTAGATTCTCCGGTACAGGCCTTCAGCCATAGCCCCAGAAAATCGAGAAGTTCGTCGGGAGGCCTCATCCAAACTTGTGCCGCCGTCCTTCGCCGTTGGGGACGAACCAGCACGCTGATGCCGCGGCCCTGCATGACCCGGAATGCGGATTCGTCAGTATTGTCGTCGCCCAGATAGGCCACGGGCGCATCAGGTCCGATTTCATTGAGCAAACATACGAACTGCATCCCCTTTATCCGCGCCGGGCGTGCGCATCTCGATTCCACCATCGAACTCCAGCAGGTCGAGCCCATTCGTTCCGCGATCAGCCCCCATCCCAGCCAGAACGCGCGCCCGGAGATCATCCGCGCTCGCTGTCGCTCAATCCGCGCCAATGGACGGCAATGCTGCCCGCCTTGAATTCCGCGATATGCCGCAGTTGCTGATAGCCGCAGCCAGCGGTCAGCATCCGACAAGCCCTTCGAGCGTTCGCTCATCAAGGCTGCGGCATTTCCGTGCTCCCATCTGCGCTCAGACGCTGCAGACCATGGACGCCCCAAACTTCGGGATGGGGGTGAACATTGAGAAGGGCAGCACATGTCAGCGGCATCTCGCCCGGAGACGATGCACCACTCGCGTCCGGCCATTGCGCATGATCTCTTGCAACAACGGATCGTCGACTCCGGGATATGGGTAGGCCCGGTCACGCTCGGTGTGGAACGGCGCGAGCGTTCCGTCATAATCAAGCAGCAGCACCGCTTGCGGTGCCTGCGCGACCTGTTGCAAGAAATGGCGTGATCTCGCGATTGCACCTTCGACCTCAAACGCATTATTCCTTCCTGGTCTTCGCGACGCGCGAATCATGCTACGGACACGCTGTCACGAAATTTTTCCTGCGCCTCCTCCGGCGACATCCAACCGCACCTCACAAAGTTCCGTGATCAGGTTCCCGGCCCAGCGGTAAATGTTGTGCTCCTTGATGACCTTGCGCATGCGGCTGCATGCGCAACTGCTTGTCTTCCGGCTCCATCTCTAAAGCGGCGCGGATGGCGTCGGCGGTCTGGTCGATGTCGTAAGGATTGACCAGCAGCGCGTCGCGCAGTTCGCGAGCCGCGCCCGTGAACTGGCTGAGAATGAGCACGCCTCGTTCATCCCTGCGCGCGGCCAGAAATTCCTTGGCCACCAGGTTCATGCCATCGTGCAACGAAGTCACCAGGCAAAGATCGGCGGCCCGGTAATAGGGTTCGATTTCCTTGATGGCTGTGCTGGCGCTTGAGGAACACGATGGGCTTCCACTTGCCGCTCTGGAAGCGCCAATTGATGCGCTCCGCCTCCGCTTCCACTTCCGCCAGCAAGATCGTGATAGCGCTTGATGTGGGTGCGGCTGGGCGCGCCGATCTGCACGAACGTGAATTTCCCCTGATAGCTGCGGATACTTTTCCAGGAAGCGCTCGATCGCCAGGAACCTTTCGAGAATTCCCTTGGTGTAGTCGACGCGATCGACACCGATTCCCATGAAAGTCGCTTCCACGCCCAGAGTCCGCATCAGCGCCGCACGTTCGAGGTAATTGAAGCCGTCATTGTTGTTTTCGGCAGCATCGTCTTCCGGTCAACGCAACGCTGATCGGAAATGGCCGGACCATGGTCCGGTGGTCCTTGCGGAGCACCGAAAAATGCTCCCAGTCGACGCGAGACTCCACGCACGCGGTCCACGGTCTCTAGAAAATTGTTGCAGTGCGATTGGATGTGAAACCCGATCAGGTCGGCGCCAAGCAAACCATCCACCAACTGGCGCTGCCACGGGCAAATGCCAAAGGCTTCCGGATTCGGCCACGGAATATGCCAGAAGATGGCCACCCGCGCGTCCGGACGCTTTTCCTTGATCATGCCGGGCAATAGCGCGAAATGATAGTCCTGGACCAGCACCACCGGCTTCGCGACATTCTCGATCTCCTCCAGCACCGCGTCGGCGAACTTGCGGTTGACCTCCTGATAATGCTGCCAGTCGTCGGCGCGAAAAAGCGGACGCGTGTGGGCGATATGGCAAAGCGGCCAGAGGCCCTCGTTGGCAAAGCCGTAGTAGTAGCCTTCCTCTTCCTCTTTGGTCAGCCACACGCGCCGCAAGGTGTAACGCGGATCTTCGGGAGGAACGCGCAGCCGGTCGTGCGCGTCCACCACTTCGGCGTCCGCGTTGCCGCTGCCGTGTGCGATCCAGGTGCCATCGCAGGCGTTAGCACGGGCTCGAGCGCGGTAACCAGGCCACTCGGCGGCAACGACCACTTCGAGATTCTTTCCGTTTCGCTGATGGATGTAGGGTTCACGATTCGAGACCACAAAAAGATGGCCGTCCTCGCAGACGATGCACGAAGTTGCACCGAGAGCCGATCGGGCGTCCACATGGATTCTCCCGCTTCGCGCAGGCGAGCCTCGCTTTCGGCCGCATTGCGCGCGTGGCTGAGGCTCTCGGCCATGGTCGCCACTTCGCGCGCCATCGGCCGGAACATCGCGAGATCCGGCAACTTCCTGGCGGAAAGAAATTTTTCCCGTTCGGAGTGCGCGCATCCACTGCGCGGCCCGCGCGATCGGGCCAGTGATGCTCCAGCGGACAATCAACAACGTAATCAGAACGATCAGGAAGACCTGGGCGAGTACCCGGAAAAACGTCTGCCGCCACTCAAGTAGGATCTGCGCCCGGATGTAACTCACATCGTGTACTACCGCTAACCCTCCCACCACTTCATCCTGACGGCGAATGGGAAGGGCGAGAACGTGAACCGGCCCGCTGCCCAGCCGGACAAATGAACTCTCTTCGTGGCCCTGCGCCATGGCTTGCGTTACCGGCGGCGGACTCTTGGTGACCACCTTCTCCAGCCCCGGAGTCATGGCGACCAGTGTGCCCTGTCGCTCGTAGATGACGACGCCCAGCAAGTGTTCCCGGTTTCCGAAGCGCTGCACCAGGGATTGCAGTTCATTATTCGGGACCGTCTCCGGCCCTGCATTCTGCAATGAAGAATTCCACGACCGCTCCACATTGCTGACGAGACTCTCCCCCAGTGTCTCCGCGCGACGCTCCAGATCATTGCGCAGAGCACGCTTTTCCCGCAGCACTTCGTAATACGAGAACCCGGCAGAAACCAGCGTGACACCGAGAATGAGAGAAACAATGAGGCGAACGCTCAACAATCGCATGCCTGGTCCCCCGAGTGGCAATTTGACGCGTCAACGATCTGCAGGGTTGTCCCCTGATGTCAGAAAGCTAATATCAGAAAGCTGCTTTACCTCCAGGTTTCCATTTCCGTTCTTGAGGCGAACGCAAGCGTCGGGCCACAACTGTGTGTTGGGAAATAAGAGGTTAGTACGGTAGGAATCACGCGACTCGTGCAATCATCGCCAGAAGAAGAGTAATTTTTGCAAACTCGTGAACAAACGGTTGGAGCGCAACAGCGCTATTTACTCGACGTATTATCCTTATATACAGGTTTCACTGTACGGCTGCCTCTCAGCGCACCACGAGCACTTCCCGAATCGCATCGCGCGCCAGAAAAAATTTGATCGAAGAGAAATCTCGAAACAACGTCTCAATGTGCCGGTTGTTGAATACACGCTGCAATCGCGGAGATTGCTTCTCTGACGCCGGACGCCCCGGCAGCGCAAACTTCACTTCCTGCATCTCCAGCATGTCGCTGTCGGTGACGTGATAGCGGTAGCAGGTCGAATCCGGGCCGGCGTCGCGCGTGTGAAAAAACGCCAGCAGAAATCCTCCTGGCTTCATCGTCGACCACAGCCGATCGATCGTCGGCTTCACCAGGCTTTCCTCCATGTAGTCCGGCAGGTTCCACGCCAGTACTACGTCAAACATGGAGTTCGAATACACCAGGTTCTCATCCAGAAACTTTTTGCTGTCTACGACAATATTTCCGGCCGCATCCGGCGAGCGCAGCGCCGGGTCAAGCGAAGCTCGCAGCAGATCATCGCTGTAGTTCTTGTGTCCCTTGCCGGTGAAAAACTGGATGTTGTTCGCAGACGTCGATCCGATGTCCAGCACGCACAGCGCTTCCTGCGAGTTCAGCAGGCGGGAAATCTCCCCCATGCCACTCGAGCGGCGCGTCAGTTTTTGCGGAGCTGCGGGAACCGCAGTCTGATTGGATGAACCCCGGAAAAATTTCATTGCGTTGTCAGAAACAGTTTGCCAACCGCCGAAGCTACGACGACGCAGCCCCGGCCTTTCCAGCTTCTTTCTGTACGTCGACTTTGCCCTTCAGGAATGCGCCCTCTTCAATGGCGATACGTTGCGTAGTAAGATCGCCGTTTACCACGGCGGATTTGCGCAACTCCACGCGATCCGAAGCGTTCACGCTGCCATCCAGTTTTCCCTGGACGACTACGGCTTTTGCGCTGACGTCGGCTTTCACTTGTCCATTCGGACCAATGGTCAGGCTATGATTGCGCAATTCAATCTTGCCCTCGACACTGCCATCGACATATAAATCCTCGGAGCCCGACAACTCTCCTTTAATAACGACCGATTTGCCGATGTGAGCGACTTCCCCGGTCTGCGAACCATTCATGCCTTGCCTCCGCTTTTCGCGCGCGCTGCACCGCGAATTCAGTGATTGTAAATCATTTCCCTGCTCGCAGCTTAATCACCACGCCGGAAGCCATTGTTCATGAGCCACTTACGCGTTGCTCCGAAGAAAGACCGCCGGTGCCCCAGGTTCGCGCCCGTTCTTTGGGCGCTAACCTGGGCAAGACAAAAGCCGGGTTCTCCTAGCGCGTCCATCGTGCTAGCGTCAGCCCTGAGCAAAACCGAAGGGTTGGGATTCCACGACCGCCGTGATCTCCGTGTGCTTTACCGTTTGCTACCATAGATGTAACGGGGCAACGCTCTCCGCATGCCAACTCTCCACTCCAATGCCCGCCGAAGTCTCGCCGCAATTCACGTTGGAGTCTGGCTGTTGTTCTCCGTCGCAAGCCTGGCCAGCCCTCAATCGTCCATCTCCTCCTATCGCGATCCTTCCGACCTTGTTCGCAAGGCCGTGCAGAACGAAATCAATGCCGCCAACGACACCGCCCCTCACTTTCTCTTCCGCGGAGTCAAGACCACTCCCAGCGGGTCGACGACCAAGATCTACGTCGAAACCAAAGACGCAACCGCCGGACTGACCATCGCCTACAACGGCAAACCGCTGACTCCGGAACAACGTCGCGACGAACAAGCGCGCATCGAGCGTTTCGTCCGCGATCCGGACGAACTGCAAAAGAAGCGCGCTCAGGAGCGCGAAAACACCGATCGCACGCTCCGCATCACTCGCGCTCTGCCCGATGCATTCTTGTACGAATATGCCGGAGAGGAAAAGGGCACCAACGAGATCGGGCGCCTGGGAGACACACTCGTCCGGCTGAATTTCCGTCCGAACCCTCAATATCAGCCGCCCTCGCGTGTAGAAGAAGTTCTCACCGGGATGCAAGGCTTCCTGCTTATCGATGCGGTTCGCAACCGCATCGCCAGCATCGACGGCACGCTCGCCAAGGAAGTCGGATTCGGCTGGGGTATTCTCGGACACCTCGATCGCGGCGGTCGATTCGTAGCTCAACAGAAAGAGGTTGCCGACAACCTCTGGGAGTTTTCCAACCTCACTCTTTCATTCACCGGAAAAATCCTGCTGTTCAAGCGCCTGGACATCAAATCAACCGAAGTTTTCAGCGGATTCAAACCCGTCCCCCGAGACCTAACCTTCGCCCAGGCCATCGACATCCTAAAGAAAGAAGCGGAAGACTCCACTTCCACGAACGCCGAGCTTCGCAAATAGCACCTTAGCCGCGAAGCGGCGTGAGAATGCCGGGTGCCCGATCCTAACGTCGCGCTTTTTGCGACGGTAGGGTGGGATTCCACGTCCGTGGACCGCTTAGGATTTTGACATTGTTCTGCAGCAAAACTCTCTTTCTTGCTGCACTGAACCACGGCCGACGCGAGGCTCACGCCTTCCCCGGCTTGAACGTTTCCTCCCGAACCGTGAACCTCTTGACCACATCTTCCCGCACTCGATACCCCGTCGCCGGAGCATCACTGATGGCAATCATGCCATCCGAACTGACTTCCACCTCCGGCTCAATCACATCTTCTTTCCAATATCGCTTCGACGCCGACACATCTCCCGGCAACCGGAACCCCTCGAGCGTTGACAACGCGATGTTGTGCGCCCGTCCCACGCCTGACTCCAGCATTCCGCCACACCACACCGGAACATTGTGCCGCACCGCAACATCGTGGACCTTCTTCGCCTCCGAAAATCCGCCCACGCGCCCGACTTTCACATTCAAAATCCGGCACGCTCCCACCTCGAGCGCAAAGTCAGCGTCACGCGCGTTCAGAATCGACTCGTCCAGACAAATCGCCGTCTCAATCGACTTCTGCAGCCGCGCATGAAGATAGATTTCGTCGTTCCACAGCGGCTGCTCAATCATCAGCAGATTGAACGCATCGAACTTGCGCAGGTGCTCCACCTGATCGAGCGTGTACGCGGAGTTCGCATCCACGCTGAGCACAATGTCCGCCCAGCGCGCGCGAATCTTCTCCAGCACATTCAGATCCCATCCCGGCTTCACTTTGATTTTGATCCGCCGGTACCCCGCCGCCAGCTCCGTCTCGATCTTCTGCAGCAACTGCTCCGGAGAATCCTGAATGCCGATCGACACTCCACATGCAATCTCGCGCCGAGTCCCTCCCAGCAACTTCCACAGCGGCACCTTCTTCTGTTGCGACTCCGCGTCCCACACCGCATTTTCCAGCGCGCCCTTCGACATGCGATGCCCGCGCACCCGCGAAAATCGTGCCGCGCAATCGCGACCGGCATCCAGACGAGCCTGCATCAGCAGCGGTGCCAAATACTCCTTGATCGTCGGCCACGCCGTCTCCGTCCACTCCGGACTGTAATACGGATCTTCCCCGGCGACGCACTCGCCCCAGCCGCGCACTCCGTCGGCCTCAACACTCACCAGCAAAACGCGACGGCTGTAGATACGTCCAAAGCTCGTCTCGAAAAAATGGACGAGCGGCATCTGAAGTTCACGCAATGTCACCGATTCAATTTTCATGATTTATTCTTGCGATCTCCCCTATAAGGGTGCCCCAGGTTCGCGCCCTTCCTTTGGGCGCTAACCTGGGCAGTGCAAATCATCCTGAGCGCAAGCCGAAGGGTGGTTAACGCTCCGTTAGTAGCGCCACTCCTCATCCCACTCTCCCAACAGAAACCGTCCATCCCCGCGTCCATCGCGCTCGTAACCGAGCACGCTCAATCCATCCGCGAACGCCCGAATGAACCGCTCCCGATTCGCCTGCTGCACTTCAAGCGCCCGCGGACGCGCCTCCGCCGCCGCCTTCCATTCATAGATCTCTGCCGGAACATCAATCTGCTCGCTGCACCTAAATTGAGGCCGCGCCGCACCCGCCAGCACCGCCTCCACTCGCTCCGACTTCATCCACCACTCTGCGATCAGCCGGTCCGTCGGCAATCCGCCCTGCAGCGGAGACGACGTGATCCCATACTGATTCACGTTGTACCGCCGGCTAATCGCGCCCAGCTTCTCAATATT
Source organism: uncultured Acidobacteriaceae bacterium (assembly GCA_963725295.1). Taxonomy (GTDB): domain Bacteria; phylum Acidobacteriota; class Terriglobia; order Terriglobales; family Acidobacteriaceae; genus Acidiflorens. The sequence goes on along the minus strand of CAVRYB010000115.1, from coordinate 12,493 downwards.
CAAATACGCGTTCTTAATCTCCAGTGGATCAAACGTCCACTCCATCAACTCAAATCCCCGCGCCAGCGCATCCTCGCGCTGGTAGAGCTTCAACCGCCGCCCCAATCCCCCATTTCGATACGACTGGCGAACCGCCAGCATCTGCGAGTGCAAGTACGAGTGCCCGTTCCGCACACCCGGAATCGCCAACGCGAACCCAACCAGTTCTGGTTTCTCACCGCTCGCCTCAAACGCCCCGACCACCTGCCCGCCAATCTTCGACGCCACCACAAACATGCGCACCGGAATCAAGTCCGCATCCGAAAATTTCCAAACTTCTTTCTGCAATGCGAAGCATGCCTGCATCTCCTCCAGCGCCTCGCACTTTCGGATACTCACCGCCGCCGAATTCATGCCGACTTTTCCTGTTGCTTGGCCTGTTGCCATAGCGATTCCAACTCATCCATCGACGCCTGATGCGGCCCACGCCCGTCAGCCCGCAGCCGTTCCTCCATCCATTGAAATCGCCGCTTGAATTTGCGATTCGTCTTCCGCAAGGCCGACTCCGGATCGAGTGACAGATAGCGCGCGATATTCACCAGCACAAAAAACAAGTCGCCCACCTCGTCTTCCATGCGTTCGCGCATTTCGGGCGAGACTCGCGACTCTTCCGCTCCGGCAATTCCCCTCCCCGGCGGCCCGCTGACTGGCACGGACTTCAGTTCTTCGCGCAACTCGGCCGTTTCTTCGGAGAGCTTTTCAAATAAGCCTTCAACCTCCGGCCAGTCGAATCCAACCCGCGCCGCGCGCGAGCTGAGTTTATAAGCTTCCATCAGCGCAGGCATTTTCGACGACACGCCTGCCAGCACCGACTGCCCCTCTTCTGCTTGTTCCGCGACGGTTTCCCCTCGCGTGGCAATCCGCTTCTTTTTCTCTTCCGCCTTCAGCGCTTCCCAATTCCGCAGCACTTCCGCCGGAGTATCCGCCTTCACCTCGCCAAACACATGCGGATGCCGGTCGACCAGTTTGTTTGACAACCGGTCGAGCACGTCGTCCACCGAAAAATGCCCCGCCTCGCGCGCCATCTCCGAATAAAACAGCACCTGCAGCAGCAGATCGCCCAGCTCGCCCGTCAGTTCAGGCCAGTCGCGATTATCGATCGCCTCCAGTACCTCATACGCTTCTTCCAGCGTGTACGGCTTGATGGAATCAAAAGTCTGCTCGCGGTCCCACGGACATCCTCCCGGAGCCCGCAACCGCGCCATGATCTGAACCGCCCGCTCGAACCGCTCACCTGTGCTAGACATGACTGATCAATGTAAATGAGGAGAGTAAGCCGGGCAATGGCGACGAGAGACGTACGATCGATTTGCCGACTGACGACCAGGTTTGTCGACGGAGGTTTGTTGACGGGTTTGTCGAGGGAGGTTTGGTCCGAGCCGCAAAGCGGCGGAAGAATGCAGCCCACGGCGCAAGCCGTGGGGTAGAAGTACAACGAAACCAAGCCCCAACGGGGCGAAAGAGAACCTGCAATCCCTACGGCATGACCGATCGCATCAGCAACTCGGTCTCATCCGAAATAATCGCATCCACGCCCCAGCCAGCGAACTGCTTCATCGATCCCGCGTCATTCACCGTCCACACCATCACTCCTTTGCCAGCCGCGTGAACCGTGTCAATCAATTGCCGATCTGCCAACGTGACCTGCGGAATCACCCACTCCGCCGAATTCTCCCGCCAGTCGCGCAACTGATCCTCAGTCTCACAAAGCAGCCCCAACGGAACGGTGGGAGCCATGCCACGCAATCTACGCAGCACATCCGGAAGAAACGACGAAACAACAAACCCCCTCTGCGGAGGATTCTCTGTCAGCGCCGAAACAACGAGCGCCTCCAAGCCAGCCACCTTCAACTCAATATCGAGAAACGCCCGTCCCGAAAATTGCCCAAAGACATCACGCAAAGTCGGCAAGGCCAACGCGCCAGCGGGAGTCCGCTCGATTTCCAACCCCCGGCTTACCGGATCGTGGCAAACGACAGCAACACCATCTAACGACCGCCGCACGTCAAACTCAAACCCATCGCAGCCATGCTGCAAGCACAGCTCAAACGAGCCGAGTGTATTTTCAGGAATATGTCGAGAGGCCCGGGCGCCGCGATGTCCAAGAAGAAGAGGCGTCATGAAGGTCTCATTTTCCAGGTCCAAACAGGAGCGCGAACGCTAAGAAGTTTTTACTGAGAGCTGACAGCTGAGAGCTGCCTTTTCAGTCCAGATCGAAATCCCGGATCGGCTTCCCCGTATCCGGACTCTCCTTCGCCTTCTTCACCGCTTCCTGGAATTTCTTTTCCAGCAGTTCCGAAGCATGCTTCTGCGCTTCCATCGACTGGCGGAAGATCGAATCGCGCCGGTTGTCTTGTTCCTTCATGGCCCGCGCCGCCTCTTCCATATCATTGAAGGTTTTCGGCTTCACTGGCGCAGTGTGCGCAATGATGGCGCGCGTCCCCGGATCAATCTTCAGAACCGCGCCGCAGCAGGGGCAGGTAACATCAAAACTGGAATCTTTTTTTGCCACAGCCGATGATACCCCAAAAATGCCGCGACACAACGCCACCGCAAATCGGCCTAGTTCGCCTTCAGACGAATCGGCAGAATGCCAAACAGGTAGAGCATCTCCCAGGACAGCAGAATGATGGAAACCAGAACCACCAGAATCGCCAGAATCTCGCCAAAATTCAGGCCGCCCTTATCCTGCTCGAACCGCCGCGCTCCCAGGCTCAAAATGTTGAGCGTAGCGAAGCCAAACACCAGCGCCCACAGGATGTTGTAGATCTCTTCCCGCGTCGAACGCAGCAGAAACATCGCCGGCAAAACTCCAACCGCCACCGCATACAGCGCGCGCGCCGAGTACCCCAGCCATCCATGCGTGTATCCCACAAAGACAAACAAAGATGCGCTACTGCGGCCGGCGGTTGTTGGTCGGATCATAGGTCGGATCATCAATCGGAGCATCTTCATGCGAAAACCGATAGTACCCTGTTTCGCCGGCCAAAGTCAGCAGGCACGACACAGACCGGCACCTCACTAGTTCATACGGTTGATTTTCTCCGAACTGTAACAGAGGATAGAGCAGGCTTCACAAATCGGCTTTGTGGCGACCAGGTTGAGCCGCGAAGCGGCGCGAGATTACAGCCCACGGCGTAAGCCGTGGGTCGAGGCGACGAATCATCCAGCCCCGCAGGGGCGAAAGACATGTTCCGAACAGAAGCACACTTATGAAACCAGATCGAATGCGCGAGACATTCAACAGCGCCACTAAACACTCATGATCGTCAACTTCGCCGAACGGGCGCACAACCACAACTGGGAACTCGACCCGGTCACGCGCTCCCTTCTCGATACCGACTTCTACAAGCTCCTCATGCTCCAGTTCATCTGGAAGCACTACCCGAAGACTAAGGTTTCATTCTCTCTGTCGAACCGCACCACAACCGTCCGCCTCGCCGACATGGTCCCCCGCGAGGAACTCGTCCACCAGATGGAACACGCGCGCCGCCTGCGTTTCCGCCGATCAGAAATCGTCTGGCTCGCGGGCAACACCTTCTACGGGCGCAGCGGAATCTTCGAGCCCGCCTTCCTCGAATGGCTGGAGCGCGACTTTCGCCTCTCCGACTACGAACTCTCCATCAACGACGGACAGTTCCATCTCGCCTTCGATGGCCTGTGGACCGAGACTACGATGTGGGAGCTCTACGCCCTCTCCATTCTCGACGAACTGAAGACTCGCGCCGCAATGAAGAAACTCCGCGAGTTCGGCCTCGACATTCTTTACGCCCGCGCCAAAACAAAGCTCTGGGGAAAGATCGAGCGCCTGCGCGGCGTCCCCGGACTCGCCGTAGCCGACTTCGGTACCCGCCGCCGCCACAGCTTTCTCTGGCAGGAATATGTGGTCAACGCCATGAAGTCCAACCTCGGCGAAGCCTTCACCGGAACGTCGAACGCGTTTCTAGCCCACAAGCATGATCTCGAAGCCATCGGCACCAACGCCCACGAGATTCCCATGGCGATGGCCGCGCTCGCGCCTGATGACGAAGGCATCAAAGCTGCGCAGTACAAGATGCTCGAGATGTGGCAGGCCACATACCACGGCGCGCTTCGTATCATGCTGCCCGACACTTTCGGAACCACGCAGTTTCTCGAAAATGCTCCCGAATGGACCGCCGACTGGACCGGCCAGCGCATCGATAGCAAAGATCCCTACATCGGTGGCGATGAATATATCGAATGGCTGAAGGCGCGCGGACGAAATCCGCAAGAGAAGCGCATCATCGCCTCCGATGGGCTCGACGTCGGCGAAATTCTTGGTCTGCATGCCTATTTCGGAGGAGTGATGGCGCTCGGCGTCACAACCAAAGATTTCCGGCATGCCGCCGACTTCAACGATCCCCAGAAGTGGACCCCCGAACGCCGCATTCGCTTCAGCGCCGGTTGGGGGACTCTATTAACCAATGATTTTCGCGGATGCGATCCCGCCGGCAGCAGCGACTTCGACCCCATCAGCCTGATCTGCAAAGTCTCGACTGTCGAAGGCAAGCCTGCCGTGAAACTCTCCGATAACTACGCCAAAGCTCTCGGCACGCCCGCCGAAATCGAACGCTACCGCCGCATCTTCGGCACCAAAGGCGTCAGTAACATTCCAGTGATCACGTAAATGCGGTTAGAGAGTGTGAAGGCGGGTGCCCCATCCTAGCGCGTTCTTTGCGCTAGGGTGGGATTCCGCCGCTCATGACAAAATATTCGCAATGGACTCCGCCCCCAACTTCCTCTACGGCACCGCCTGGAAAGAAGATCGCACCGCCGCTCTTGTCGAACTCGCCATCCGCAACGGCTTTCGCGCCATCGACACCGCCAACCAGCGCCGCCACTACTACGAAGAAGGAGTCGGCCACGGACTAGCCGCCGCCTATCGCGCCGGCGTGGTCACGCGCGACGACCTTTTTCTGCAAACCAAATTCACCTACCAGCGCGGACAGGACCATCGCCTCCCCTACGACCCCGCCGCCAAACTCTCCGTCCAGGTCGCGCAATCACTGGCCAGCTCCCTTGATCATCTCGGAACCGATCGGGTAGACAGCTACGTTCTGCATGGCCCTTCATCCAACTACGACTGGACCGACGATGACGCCGAAGCATGGGAAGCAATGCGCAAGGAGCGCGACGCCGGACGCACGCGGCTGCTAGGAGTGAGCAACGTGTCTCTGCTTCACTTGCAGCAACTGGCAGCTTCACGCACGGAACTTCCCGCCTTCGTACAGAACCGTTGCTACGCCCGTCTCGGCTGGGATCGCGAAGTGCGCCACTTCTGCCGCGAGCACAAAATCGTCTATCAGGGATTCTCGCTGCTCACCGCAAATCAGGAAGTACTAAGGCATCCTCTGATCGCCAGAATTGCCGCCGCCGGAAATTTCACACCAGCTCAGATCATCTTCAGTTTCGCCCGCGCCGTGGGAATGCTGCCCCTCACCGGCACAAGCAATGCCGAGCATATGAAACAGGACCTAGCCAGTCTCAACTTGACCCTCCCAACCGAGGCCGTAGAAGCAATCGAATCCCTAGCCGGCTAGCAATGCTCGTGTGAAACCATCGAAGGTGTGAACTACCGTGGAAGAGCGGCCCTTCAGGGCCGCGTACTCGGTGCACATCGGAGGGGCTTTAGCCCCGGTGATCACTGCCAGGCGGAATAGGCCGGGTGCCCCACCCTCACGTCGCGTCTTTTGCGACGTTAGGGTGGGATTCCACACCCGCCGCCAGCTTGTGGATTTTCCGCCTTCAGGATTTTTCGACTTTGGGTGGCGCTGAGCTTTAGCGTATGCGTGAGAACTCAATTCTCACTTGCGGTGGAACATAATCCGCGACCATCAGCCGCGAAGCGGCGTGAGAATACAGGCCACGGCGCAAGCCGTGGGTACATGTGCGAAATGAGCAAGCCCCGAAGGGGCGAAAGACGAGTTCTCACGCACATGCTTCAGCGCTGCGATAACTAGTTCTCCTGAAGAGCGCCTTAGCCGGTGCGGTTGCCCTACTCACTTCCCCTGCGCCACCGCCTCGCGTTCCCCAACCTGCTGCCGCCACATCGCGTAATACAAGCCTTTTTGTTCAAGCAACTCCGAATGCCGTCCCGATTCGCAAATCCGTCCACGCTCCAGCACGTAGATCCGGTCGGCATGCATCACCGTCGACAGCCGGTGCGCAATCAGAATCGTGATCGCCTCCTGATTCGTCGCAACTTCGCGAATCGTCCGGCTGATCTCTTCTTCCGTCAGCGAATCGAGCGAAGATGTCGCCTCGTCAAATACCAGCAACTGCGGATGCCGCAACAGAGCCCGCGCAATCGACAATCGCTGCTTCTCGCCGCCCGAAACCTTCACCCCGCCCTCGCCGATCAGCGTATCCAGCCCGCGATCCGCCCGCGAAAGCAAACTATGCGCCGCCGCCTGATTCAACACCTGCATGCACTCCGCATCGGTCGCCTTCGGATTCACAAACAGCAGGTTCTCCCGAATCGATCCCGAAAACAGCTGCGTATCCTGCGTCACGAACCCAATCTTCTCCCGCAACACATCCAGATCCACATGTTCCGAGGAAATCCCGTTGTACAGAATCTCGCCCGACTTCGGAGCGTACAAACCCACCAGCAGTTTCACCAGCGTCGACTTCCCTGCTCCGGACGGCCCGACAAACGCCACCGTATCTCCGCGCGCCGCGCTGAACGTGATTCCGTCGAGTGCCAGCGTTGAAGAACTCTGGTGTTGAAAGCGCACTCCCTCAAACTGCAGGGTCATCAGTTCATCGACTGGCTCAGGGTTCGCCGGCTTCGGATCACGCGGCGTATCGAGAATCAGCTGGAAATTATGCAGCGACACTTCCGTCTCCCGATAAATGTTGATGACGTTCCCCAGCTCCTGAAGCGGTCCAAAAAGGAAAAACGAATAGATCCAAAGCGAGAAGAACTGCCCGATTGTGATCTCCTGCCGAAAAATCAGGTAGAGCATCAGGAACAGGATGCCGCTGCGCAGCGCGTTAACCGACGTTCCCTGAATAAAACTGAGGCTGCGCAGGTATTTCACTTTTTTCAGTTCGAGATTGAGAATCTTGCCGGTAATTCCGTTGAGCCGTTCCACTTCCTGATGCGCCAGTCCGAGACTCTTCACCAATTCGATGTTGCGCAGCGATTCCGTTGTCGACCCTGCCAGCGCGGTGGTTTCGGCAACGATAGTCTTCTGCATCTTCTTTATTCGCTTACTCAGCACCGAGCTGATAATCCCGAGGAGCGGAACCGTAAGAAAGAATGCCGGAGCAATCGCCCAGTGCACGCGAAAGGCATAAATCATCACAAACACGATGCCCACGACTGAAATGAACAGCACGTTGATGGCGGCAGTGATAAACCGCTCCACATCGCTACGCACCTTCTGCAACTTCCCCAGAGTCTCGCCGCTGCGCTGGTCTTCAAAAACCTGGTAGGGCAAATCCAGCGAATGCTGAATCCCGTCCGAGTACATCTTGGCGCCCAGTCGTTGCACGATCACGTTGACGAAATAATCCTGAAAGTTCTTGGCAACACGCGACACGAACGCCACGCCCACCGCCGCCAGAATCAAAAGTCCCGCGCCGCGCACGAATTGCCCCAGCGTGTACTGGTGATACTTGGTCGCGTAGCTGTCAATCACATGACGGAAAATCAACGGATCGAGCAGAGAAAAAACCTGGTTGGTGGTGGCCAGCAAAAGTGCGACCACAAAAAGCTTCCAATACTGTTTGGAATAGCGGTAAAGAAGGTCCATAGGTGTCGAATGCACGCAGGACACACTCGCGAGCAATGCGATTTTAGATGGTATGCCAGCGCTTTCGATTCACGAAACCGATGGTCGAGGGTGCCCCAGAGCCGGCCCTGAGCTTGTCGAAGGGTTCGCGCCCATCTTTTGGGCGCTAACCTTGGTGTACCGAAACTCGAATGTGTGAATCACCCATTGAAGAGCGCTGCAGTCCGCGTTGCCCCCGCTTACGCCGTCCCGGTATTCGCCAGCGCTTCCACCGCTTCCCAGGTCGTCCCGAACGTGACGAAAAAATCGTTCACTTTGGTGATTTCCATCATTTTCTTTACCCGAGGCTTCACCCCGGTCAGCACCAGGCATCGCCCTGTTTTCTGATGCGACACATAGGCCGCCACCAGCGATCCCAACCCCACCGAATCGATGTAAGGAACATCCGACAGATCAAGGATCATCGTCTCCGCGTTTCTCGTTGCGTACGGCCCGCTCAAATTGAGCCGCCGTCTCGATCGTGATCGGCCCGCGCAGCAGCAGAATCCGCTGGTCGTCCGCCACTCCTTCATAACGCTCGACGGTTAGCTCTTGGAGGCCCATGGGAGCCGATTGTAGGACACTCGAGTCTCCCTGTCACCTGTCACAGACAACATATTTACCGTCTCGAAACCCGGCGTCCCGCGCGAGCTTTGGCGCAAAGCTTCGCTCGCTCAATTGAATCGTTTTAAGCTGTTTATTAGATCAGCCGCGAAGCGGCGCCAGAATGCAGCCCACGGCGCAAGCCGTGGGTAAGAAGTAGTGCGAACACCAAGCTCCAACGGGGCGAAAGAAACGCCACCTACCGACGCCTGAACGACGCCCCGCCTACTGCGGCTTCTTGTCGTCCGCCTTCTTGTCGTCGTAAATCGAATATTGCCCGCCCGGATGCTTCATCTTCACCGTAATCTCCAGCACCGGCTTGTTGATCTCATAATCTTCGCCGAAAGTCTGAAAGTGCGGCGCCAGCACCTGCACGCGAAGCGGCCCGTACGGAATCCCGTCAATACTCGCCTTCCCGTCCGCATCCGTCTTCAATTCCATTTCCCCGGAATTCTGTTTGCCTTTGCGGCTCACCGGATGCAGCACCACCTCCGCATTCCTCAGCGGCTTGCCATCCGCGTCCCGCACCACAACAAATTTCACGCTCGACGTCGGACCTTCATCCTGAGCCTTTGCCGGATTCGCCAATCCCAACCCGAACACCACGACGACGATGAACCTAACGATGCCCAACGTAACAATGGCTTTTCTCATTCTCATCTCGCTTTGTGCTACCGAACTGCCCACCGACCACTGACCACCGCTCACTGCGGTTTCGCATCCTCCGGCTTCTTCTCGTCCGGCTTCTTCGCGTCCCCCTGCTTCTCATACAACGAATACTGCCCGCCCGGCCGTTTCAGCTTCACCGTGATCAGCAACTCCGGTTTATCGAGCATGTAGTCTTCGCCAAAAGTCTGAAAACCGGGCACCAGCACTTGAATGCGTATCGGGCCGTACGGAATCCCGTCAATGTTCGTCTTCCCATCATTATCGGTTTTCAACTCCAGCCCACCGCGCGCCTGCTTCCCTTTCTTATTGACTGGATGCAGCACCACCGCCGCATTCCGCACCGGTTTGCCGTTGTAATCCTTCACCACCAAAAACTTCACGTTGCACGACGGACCTTCTTCATCTTGCGCCCACACCAGACCGACGCCGAATCCAAGAACCAGAATCACCGCACCCACAGTCAACAGACTTCTCTTCATGGTTTCCATTCTATTCGTCACGCTACTTCATTCCCCGCACCACGTACACCTGAGAAATTGTCTGCGAGTAAATGTACGAATATGCCCCGCCGTCTCCCGCAAAGTAGGAATTGCCGATGCTGGTACCTCCGGAAGCCAGTCCTTCGCCGAAGGTCCTCCAGGGCTTGACGTCACCGGTAATCACATTCACCTGATACACGGATCGTATTTTTTCCTGCTGCCGAATCGACACCGCATAAACTGACTGCCCATCCGGCATCCAGCCGCGCACCCGGTAACTCGAGTCCAATCCCGGAATCAACCGCAAGCCGCTGCCATCGAGCGGCCAGATTCCCCACTTGCCATCCGATCGCAAGACGACCGTGCTTCGCCCATCCGGAGACGGCCACGCGCCCGCAATACCCTCCGGCGTGATCGCCTTCGAATTCCCGCTGTTCACATCGATCAGATAATCGCGGAGACCGTGTCCCGTCTCAATTCCACTCGCCAGCAACTCCTTGCCTCCCGCCAGCCAGTGCACGAACTGGTAGTTAACCTGGTCGTGCGTCAACTGTCGCGCTTCACCCGCGCCCGTCGGCACCAGGCTGAGCGGTCCGCCTTTCGCCGGCTGCGTGATCACCCATTTCCCATCCGGAGAAATTGCCAATCCAACTCCCTCTCCAATCCGCACCGGCGGAGAGCCATCGGTGTTGCGCACAAACACGGTGTAATTCGGACCACCGCCATCGCCTTCTTCATCGAACACAATCTTGCGGCCATCGGGAGTCATATCTCCCAGTTCCGACCAGCCAAACCATCCCAACTCACTCTCTTCTTTTGCCCCCGGAGGCATCCCACGAATGCCAATGCGCCGCTGATGCGTCACCGTGAGTGCCACTCCATTCCGGACGTCTTGCAGCCACATCCCTCCCGGAACATTCGTAATGGTCCGCAATTTTCCCGATAGATTCACTGCTCGCGGATTTCCGGAACTTCCGCTATTCGAAGACGTGAACCATATCTCGCTTCCGTCCGGCGACCAATTGATTCCCTGGACCGTCGTCCAGCCCGACGACAGTATCTTCTCCTCGCCCTTGCCCTCGCTGCTCACCACCGCGACCGAACCTTGGTCGTCTCCAGCCTGATTTTGATGGTCCGCGAACGCCACCCACTTTCCGTCCGGCGATATTTTCGGATTGCTCATCCACCCAATACTGTCGAACAGCACCTTGCCGATCGGAAACTCCAGGCGCCAATGCCCGTTCTCCGGCACATACCGCACCACCGCCATCCGCTCTGCGTCCGGCGCCCAATCCGCATCCTGCACGTTGTCCAGAACTTCCCGCGGAGCTCCTCCACTCATCGGAATGCGCGCCAACGTTCCCGCGGTTGCATAACCGCCGAGGCTCGCCGAATTCAGCCGCACCGCCAGCTCGCCATTCTTCGAGATCGCCAGCAACTCGGCATCTTTCACGCCGAGCTCCCGCGCCCCGTGATCATCGATGTGCCCCACATAGAGCTGCTTTTGCCCACCATCCAGCGAAGCGCTGTAAACCACACTTCCATCCGGCGCGAAGCGCGCGTTCCCCACCGAACCCGTCCGGAACGTGATCGGCTGATACTCAGGCAGCGGACGCGCTCCGCCATGCCCCAACCACCAGCCCGCTCCCAGCATCAACCCTGACAGCACCAGCGCAGCCGCTAGTTCCCGCAGTTTGCTACGCGGCGCGGCATCTTCTTTAACCTTACTGACGGCAGTCTGCGAACTCGGCGCATCCACAATCGCCGCCTGCGTGCCCGTCTTCCCCACCACCGAACTGTCGGTCAGCGCTTCCAGATTGAACGCCAGATCTCCCGCCGACTGGAACCGGTGCGCCGGATTTTTCTCCAGACAATGCCGCACCATCCGTTCCAGCGCCGGAGGCACATTCCGCGTCGTCTCCGAAAGCTCCGCCGGCTCTTCTTTCAAGATCGCGCTCATCGTGTCCGCCGCGCTCTCGCCACGAAACGCCCGCTGCCCCGAAAGCATTTCGTACAGAATCGACCCGAACGCAAAAATGTCAGAGCGATGGTCCGCCGGCTTGCCGCGCACCTGCTCGGGCGACATGTACCCGACCGTCCCCATGATCTGCCCCGGCTCGGTGTTCACTTGCACAGTCGGCGCATCCGCCCCTGCATCATTTTCCGGGCGCGTCAGTTTCGCCAGTCCAAAGTCGAGAATCTTCACTCGCTCATCATCGGTCAGGAAAAGATTCTCGGGCTTCAGATCGCGATGGACGATTCCCTTCTCGTGCGCCGCCGCCAACCCGCGCGCCGCCTGCAGTGCATAGTCCACTGCTTTGCGGCTAGGAATCGGCCCGTTCCGCATCCTCTCCCGCAGCGTTTGTCCCTGAAGCAGTTCGGAAACGATATAAGGAGCCCCGTGCTCCTCGCCGATATCGAAAATCGAGAGAATGTTCGGATGATTCAGCGCCGCCGCCGCCCGCGCTTCCTGCACAAACCGCTGCAGCCGCTCCGGGTCCGCCGAGCACGAGGTCGGCAAAACCTTGATCGCAACAATCCGGTCCAGCCGTGCGTCACGCGCCCGATACACTTCGCCCATCCCCCCAGCCCCGAGGAGCGACTGAATGTCATACGGACCTAGCTTCGTGCCGGAAGTGAGTGTCATCTGAAGCTGTGGATTATATCGGACTTGAACAATTGGGTGCCCCAGAGCCTGCCCTGAGCTTGCCGAAGGGTTCGCGCCCGTTCTTTGGGCGCTAACCTGGACAAGACAGCAGTTCTTCGCAAGAGCAGGGTTTTCTTTTAGTCGCGAAGCGGCGGCAGAACACAGCCCACAGCTTGCCCTTCGCTTCCCGAAGGACACACACCGTGGGACATCGACACCCAATCCCAGCCGCGAAGCGGCGCCAGAGTGCAGCCCAC
>CAVRYB010000114.1:0-61483 GCA_963725295.1 uncultured Acidobacteriaceae bacterium | reverse complement strand
GATGTTGAGCGCGTCCCACGCTTCGCGAAAACGTCGCGACGTCTGATCGGTCCATTCCTGGGGCTCGTGGCCGTTCTGGTGCGCGGCGTCAAAGACCTTCTGACCGTGCTCGTCGGTGCCGGTGAGGAACTTGGTCTCATCACCGAGCAGTCGGTGCCATCGCGCCAGGGCGTCGGCGTTGACCGTCGAGTACGCGCTTCCGACGTGAGGAGCGTCATTCGTGTAGTAGATCGGGGTGGTGATGTAGAAGCGACCCATCCATCAAGGGTACTAAGTCGTCACGCTTGTTCGGCTCGCAGTTCGAGTGCAATGCGGTACACCTCTCGCCGCGAGGTACCCAGATCGTTGGTCACGTTCGACACCGCGTCACGCACGCTAAGTCCGTGGGCCAATTGGTCGGCGATCGCGGAGCGCAATGTCATCTCGTCGAGTTCAGGCGCCGGCGCAGCGCCTTCGAGCACCACGACGATCTCGCCCACGACCTCACGCGAGGCGAACATCAGTGCCAGGTCCTCGAGGGTGCCGCGCACGATCTCTTCGTGCAACTTGGTCATCTCGCGCGCCACGACCGCTCGGCGGGTGGGGAAATGCTCCGCCAACTCCTCGAGGGTCCTCGCGAGACGTTGGGGTGACTCGTAAAAGACGACGGTCGAATCTCGCTGGCCCACAGGGCGTAGCGCTCTTCGCGCTCCCCGTGCTTACGCGCGACGAAGCCCTCCATGACGAACCGCTCGGTGTCCAGGCCACTCACGCTGAGCGCGGCGATCACCGCCGAGGGTCCGGGAGCCGTGGTCACGAGAAGTCCCGCGCCGGCGACCACGGCCACGACGCGCCTACCCGGATCGCTGATGCCCGGCGTGCCCGCGTCGCTGATCAGCACCACCGTCTGGCCAGCGGAAACCCGCGCGACGACCGCTTCGCACTGGGCTGCCTCGTTGTGCTCGTGAAGCGACTCGAGTCTCGAACGCACCGCGATGCCGTGGGCGCTGAAGAGCTTGTTCGAATGGCGCGTGTCCTCGCAGTATAATCTGCCCATTCTTAGTGGCACCCATACCGGGAGCCCCTTTAATGGACGATCCAGCCTTCTTAGCTGCTTCAGCTTTGGCCTTCTTATCGGCAACCCGCTTCTCTTCCGTCCTTAACGAGCTGCTCTAGGAGAGTGGGGGCATTATTTTGAGGATTGGCATAAACCGCCTGATCGTATGCGTCCTGCAAATCCTTTGCCACGCCGCTCCGCAGTAATGCAGCCATCTGGGGCTTTACTGTCTCGAAGTGGACGTTTTTAGGATCGGCAGCGAACGTATCGATCTGCGCTTTAAGGCCAGCTTCCTCCTGCTGTTTCTTCGCCTCATTTTCCCTCTACTCTGCCCTTTCACTTCAGCCAATTCTTGCTGAATTGCTTGAAGGGCCGGATTAAACGGCTGTTGTGGCGTCTGCGCTGCACCTCTCAAATCAGCCCCAAATTCCTGGGCCAACCTGAGTATTAACTGCCCTTTGGCTTGGGGCGTTGCTGTCCGAAGCTGATAGGCAGTATTTAAGATATTGCTCGAAGGCTTTGACTCTCTCCGCCCTCGGCCTTGATGAGGGGTAAATATGGGGCCGCCAGGTCTTGACCTGCTTACCGAACATTCGTTCTCTTCACGCTGCCTGTCATTTCCGCGGTGCATTTCCTCTTCGCGCTTGTCAATAAATTCCTGTACAGGGCGGGGCATTCGACCCATTCAGGGGCATTCGCCGTATTGAAAGATTGCGGTTGTTTGACGGGCGGTAATTCAGGTGTGACCGGCGCAGCCGTAGCTACAGCCTGAGTCTGTTTTGTTTTTCACGAGAAACTTTTTGAGCCCTTGGCAAACTTACCGTCTTTTCACGCGGGGCTTTTCAAGCTTCGGCTTCTCAGCAATTTCGACAACTTCTTTGCCTTCGTCTCTCCAAAGCAGACGCAATGCTATCGCGCACGGACGGCGAAGCCTCTGGCTTCTCAGGAAGCTGCTCGATTACTTCATCTTCAATCGGCTGAACGTCTTCGGTCATAATCCGGCCCTTTCAAGGGCTTCCTGGAGTTGAGGACGTACATTAAAATCCCCCTTGATTCCGCGCTGAATGGGCGCGCTTCCAAGTTTCATTTTTCAGATCATTACCAACTTCGTAGCATCCGGCGCGGCGCGTAGCCTTGCGAAATTCCGATTTGCTGTCATATGGTTTTCCGTCAGCATGATTAATTATGCCGTTGACACTCGGATTCCAGATCTCACTGAGCCATAGCCCAATTGATTTCCCGAGCCATGTGTTGAAATTGTGAGTTTTCGGCGCGAATTGCGTCAGTGCGCTTCCAGAAAAGCATGATGATGACGCCGCGCTGTTCTTTACTCGCTCCGAGCAAAGGCGTCTTAAAAACTTTCCATTCCTGATCGGTCAAACCGTCACGCATGGCAAGTAAATTACAATAGCTTTATTGTATAGGCAAGAAGATTTAATGCATAGTCAAAAGAATTACTTGAATATCGTCTTCCTCTCGGCGGTGCTTCGATTCGATTTCCAGCCACCTCATTTCCTTAGCAAGCATCAAGAGTTCTAAATCTATAATCGCTATCAACGCCTCAAAATTTGTGGATTTTACTTCTAATTTTTGGATTTTTTCGGCTTTTTGAGGCGTTTCTTGCGATTTTTCCCCGATTATCTCTTCGCCGCGCAAAGCGATATTCAACTGTTGGCGTAGTTTTTCACGTTCCGCAAGTTTAGCCTGTTCTTTCTTAAGTAAAGCTAGACTGCGTTTCTTAAGAGCATCATTATCTTCCCAATAGCGTTTTCTTAAAACCATCATGCGTATCCTTTGTCTGAATACCTGTGCCGAATACCAAGCCTACGTAGTTCAGCAGCATTTTAGTTCTTCTTTCATTGCCAACACTGCCATGTGATCTTATCGGATGTAACAGCCAGCGATGCCGTAATCGTTAACGCCGAGGTTGTAGCGGAATAACCAAGACCCGCCGAAGTTCCGGCCTGCCCGATAACCTGACAGAATGGCGCGGATGCAAAGGCATCGCTGCCAGTCGGAACTAAAGTTGACTGTAGCATTGTGACGCGCTTCCCGGATGAAAGAGTCCTCCGCGTATTGCTGAAGCCAGCGGTGATGCTGCCGCAGCCGGTCCCGCAGGTCGGGGCGGCATTTGCAAGCGACGACGATTCCGGACTCCAGTCCGGTTGTCCGAGTTTCGTGCCGTGCCAGTCCATCCGGATCAGAGGATTTCCGGCCATGGGCACGAAACTGCCGCGGCGCAAACAGTTATGCGCCCGCCGGAACTCAATCAAACGCTGGAAAAACACCAGCGGCGATTCATCGCCGCCAAGCAGATCCCAATCCATGTCACCCAGGGTCTCGTGGCAATATCCATTATTGTTTCCGCGCTGGCTCCTCCCTACCTCGTCTCCATACAACAACATCGGCACGCCGTGCGAGAGAAAAAGGAGGGTGGCAAAGTTCTTGACTTGCTGAATTCTCAAGCGCTCGATTTCAGGATCATTCGTTGGACCTTCGACGCCACAATTCCAGCTCCAATTGTCATTGCAGCCATCCTGGTTGTTTTCGCCATTGGACTCGTTGTGTTTGAAGTTGTAGGCAACCAGATCGGCGAGCGTGAAACCATCGTGGCAGGTCACGAAGTTGATGCTGTGATAAGGCGCGCGCCCGTTCTCCTGGTAGAGATCCGCGCTTCCCGCGAGACGGGTTGCCATCGCCGGGACCATCCCAGCGTCTCCTCGCACATATCTTCGAATGTCATCGCGAAACTTTCCGTTCCATTCCGCCCAACGCTGTCCGGCGGGAAAGCTGCCTACTTGATAGAGCCCCGACGCATCCCATGCTTCCGCGATGAGCTTGGTTCTGGCCAGTACCGGATCCGCCCCGATCTGTTCAATCAGGGGAGGATTGGGCAAAACAGCTCCATCCGGCCCGCGCCCGAGGATGGAGGCGAGGTCAAAACGGAATCCGTCCACGTGTAGTTCCACCACCCAATAGCGCAGGCAATCCAGTATGAAATCTCGTACCACGGGATGATTGCAGTTCAAAGTATTGCCGCAACCTGAATAGTTCCGATCCTCTCCCGTGTTGGGGTCCATCATGTAGTAGACCCGGTTGTCGATCCCCCGAAAACTCGACCAACTGTCAGGACTCGAACCCTCGCCGGTGTGATTGAAGACGGCATCCAGGATGACTTCAATGCCCACCGAGTGAAACGCTTTCACCATCTCCTTCATCTCCCGCAGGGTCTCGGACGGCGAACCACTGCAGCCATATGCCAAGTGCGGCGAACAAAAGGAGAGCGGATGGTATCCCCAGGCGTTGACCAATCGTTTCCCTGTTGACGGGTCGACGCGTGGATTGTCGGCTTCATCGAATTCCACGATGGGCATCAACTCGACCGCCGTCACGCCGAGATTGCGAAGATAGGGGATCTTTTCCACCAGACCTGAAAAAGTGCCCGGAGCGAACACATGCGAATTGCTGTCTCGCGTGAAGGCCCCAACATGAAGCTCATAGATCACGGAGTCTGCCAGGCTGATGTCCAGAGGCTGATCTTGCTCCCAATCGAAATGCGAATCGATGATTACCGAGCGGCGCGCAATGCCCCGTGATCCACTCGCCGCATACGCTCTGGAGGTCCCTCGCGCGTGTGGATCCAGAAGTACTCGCGACCGATCAAAGCGATGAAGGTGTGGATCCGGATTGGGGTAGCGATCCATGCGATAGCCGTATTCAATCCCGGGATCGATGCCGCCCACGAATACATGCCAGATGTTTCCGGTGCGATTACGACGTTCATCGAGTGGAAACTCGGCAATCGGCTCCAATTCCCCAACCCGGTAGATCACCAGGGTGACCGACGTCGCATGCTGCGAGAAGACCGCAAAATTCACACCGCCCCGCCCGACCGTGGCTCCGAGTGGTAACGCGCGGCCGCGCGTGATCTCAAAGTCAGTTCCGATCAGTTCGAGAAGGCGATCTCTTTGCGTCGTCAGCATGTTCACAAGACCGTGTTTAGCTCCGGACCGCTTTCAGGCCCCAGATCTCCCGTGCATACTCTGAGACGGTGCGATCGCTCGAGAACTTCGAGGATCGGGCAACGTTGAGAACTGCCTTCTGATTCCAGTCCGCCGGCCGCAGGAAATCTCGAGCGGCATCTTCCTGCGCTGCGACATAAGCATCCAGATCGGCCAGATGAAAATAGTGATCCCCCTGGTTCAGGATCGAATCGAAGATTGGGCGAAACAGTCCCGGGGATTCCGGACAAAATCGATCATCTCTCAGTGCATCCATCACTCGACGCGCGATGTCGCTGGTCTGATAGACATCGGATGGATCATACGAACCGCGTTGCTCATCGACCTCGTTGGCAGTCAGGCCGAAGATGTAGATATTCTCCCGTCCAACTTCTTCCAGAATCTCCACATTTGCGCCGTCCAGAGTGCCCATCGTGAGCGCGCCATTCATGGCAAATTTCATGTTGCTGGTTCCGGAGGCTTCCATACCCGCAGTTGAGATCTGTTCGCTGAGATCTGCCGCCGGAATGATGTGTTCCGCTAACGAGACTTTATAGTCGTGCAGAAAGACGACTTTGATCAGGCCGTCAGCGCGAACGTCGCTGTTGACCACGGTAGCGATGTTATTGATCAGTTTGATAATAGTTTGGCCATCCGGTAGCCGGGTGCGGCCTTCCCTCCGAAAATGTGCGTCCTCGAAACGGTCGGGACTCGGCCATCTTCGACCAGGCTGAGATAGTCGTAGATCACGCGCATGGCATTCAACAGTTGGCGTTTGTATTCGTGAATTCTTTTGACGTGCACATCAAACATGCTGTTGGGGTCGACAGTGATGTGCTCCCGCGATTGGATCACGGCCGCCAGTCTTTGCTTGTTCCGCAATTTAACCTTCTGAAATTCGAGCTGAAACCCGCTGTTCGCCGCGTACTTTTCCAAGCCCCTCACTTTGGCAAAGTCCGTGATCCATCCCTGGCCCACGCAGTCGGAAATCAAACTCGCCAGGCCTTCGTTTGCACTCGCCAGCCAGCGGCGATGCGTTACGCCGTTGGTTTTATTGTTGAATCGGCCAGGCCAAAGCTCACCAAAGTCCGGCACCAGCTTCCTTTTCACGAGGTCAGAATGCAGCGCCGCGACACCATTGATCGAATGGCTGCCGACAATTGCAAGCTGGGCCATCCGCACCTGTCGCTGCTCCCCTTCCTCGATCAGTGACATGCGCTGAACTCGTTCTTCCTGTCCCGGAAAGCGCGCCGCCACCTGCATCAGGAAGCGGCGATTGATTTCGTAAATGATCTGGAGATGGCGGGGTAATACCTTCTCCATCAGCTCAACCGGCCACTTCTCTAGCGCCTCCGGAAGCAGCGTGTGGTTGGTATAGCCGCAGGTCGCCTGGGTGATCTCCCAAGCCGGTTCCCATTCCATCGCATGTTCGTCAATCAGGATGCGCATCAACTCGGCGACCACCAGGGCGGGATGCGTGTCGTTCATCTGAATCGCGAACTGGCTCGGCAAAGCTTGCAGGCTTTCGTCTGGGTGCAACTCCTCGAACTTCCGGATCGTGTCGCGCAGAGCGCAAGCGACCATGAAATATTCTTGAACCAGCCGGAGTTCTTTGCCAGCCGCAAAGGAATCGGCTGGATATAGCACCTTGGAAATTGTTTCCATCTGCATCTTGGTTTCAACCGCCCGCAAGTAATCGCCGGTGTTGAAGATTTGCATGTTGAATTCGTCAGAAGCGCGCGCGGAATACAGGCGCAGGTAATTTACCGTTGTACCTCCGAAACCGACGATTGGAATGTCATAGGGAACTCCCAGCACGACCTGCCAATCGACCCACATCGGGTTGTAGTTCCCGAGCCGGTCGACGCCGTGTTCGATCCTGCCATAAAGTGGGATGGTGCACGTGTCGGCCTGGCGCTCAATCAGCCAGGGCGATTCCTGGCTGAACCACTGCTCCGAACGCTCTGCCTGGAAGCCGTTTTCGATCTCCTGCTTGAATAATCCGAACTGGTAGTTGATTCCGATCCCGTGAGCGGGCATTCCCAGGGTCGCCAACGATTCCATGAAACATGCCGCCAGTCGGCCAAGGCCGCCATTCCCCAGCGGCGCATCGGACTCGGCATCGGTGATTTGATTGAGGCGAAATCCGAATTTGCGCGTGGCTTTGTCAGCCTCCTCCAGCATCTCCAGGTTGAAGAGATTGTTGCGGAGAGATTGCCCGATGAGAAACTCGGCGGAGAGGTATACGAGTTGCTTGCTCTTTTGAATGGAGTATCTCTTCTCGGTGGCGACCATCTGGTCGATAAGCTGATGCCGAATGGAATAAGCCAAGGCCTGGAACACATCGTGCTTATTCACCAGTGGCGGCAATTTCCCGACGGTGTAGCGCAAATGGTGGGCGATGCTGTCGCTGAGGGATGCTTTCTGAAGTGCTCTTTTCGGTGCGGCGCTATTCGTCATTCCTGCTCCTGTTGCTTCGTCTGCCCGGAGATCCCAAGGTGGTTTGCTTTCAACACGACTCACGCACACTCCGGCTAAGAGTTAGGTGCACTTCCGGTGCCATCTCTTGCGTGGCAAGCAGTCGAGAGTAAGCAGGATCAGTGCGGCAATCCGCGGCTTTTCACTCGTTGTTTTCTTAAACCTTCAGCACCCTCAAAACTCTGCCGAACTACTTGTCCGAATTCTGGACGCCATTTCAAAGTATGGACAGAGAGGTATTTAGATCCGGAGCGGGAGGGAGACAGCAATTCATTAGCGAGATTCAGCATCCGCCAATCGTCGGGATCAAAGGGCGCTTCCGCAAATGGCTTTTCAATTGCACTGCCACCGTGGAGGCGCTGCGCCTCAAGACTACGTCGCAGTGCCCGGAATCGAGTATCTCGTGGCAGGTCACAACGAAGGGGACTCGCACCAACTGACCGACGCATCGGTAACACCGCCCCAGGTTACTGGTATCGGGAGGTCCCTCCTGTCTGTCATCAGCGCGCAACTAGCCTCCCCTCAGCCCGAGTCGGTATTGACGGAGAAGCGGAAAGAACCGCGGTTTAAAGTAAGTCTGACTGTGCAGATCTGGGGAAAAGACGCGCAATCTCATGAGTTCTGCCAGGATGCCACGGCGGCGGACATCAGCTTGCGAGGAGCGCTGCTTACCAACATCAAGCAGGAACTCCGCAGCGGCGATCTCATCGGCCTTCGCTGGCAAGGCCGCTCGGCGCGGTTCCGGGTTGTCTGGACTTCCATCGCCGACGTCCACGGGATGCGAAGAGTGGCGCTTCACCGGCTGGAATCCGAAGCTTGCCCGTGGCTCGAAGCCTTAGGCCGTCTTACGGAAGACCGTCTTACAGAAGACCGTCCAACAGAAGACCGTCTTACAGACGCCTCGCGATGATCGATCAGTGATTTTGCGTGCTGAGCGCGCTAAACTCTTTCGCTCTCCACCGGCGTAACCGAATCCCTCTCAAGTAAAGCGGAAGCAGCCAAAACGGCTGCCGGACGGGCTGCGACCACCCGATCACGGCCAGCGCGCTTCGCTTGATAGAGGGCATCATCGGCGAACGCAAGGAGCAGATCGACCCGATCGGTGGTCTCCTCAAAACCCGCCACACCGATCGAAGCAGTCAGGACCTCCGTGACTTGGCTTTCGGATCTGGGAGAGTAATCCTGCAGACGCTTGCGGATTTCCTCCGCGCGTACGGCCGCTTGCTGGACGGTGCACTCCGGGAGAATCAGCACAAATTCCTCACCGCCGTAGCGGCAAGCTACGTCTTCGGCGCGGACGGAGCGCAGCAGCATGCCACCAACAGCGGCCAGGGCCTGATCGCCAGCGGCGTGCCCAAAGCGGTCGTTATAACGCTTGAAGTGGTCGAGATCGATCATCATGACGGCGAGCGGACGATGTTTGCGGCGAGCCGAGTGCAGCTCGCGCTCGAGGAACTCCTCCATGTAACGGCGGTTGTAAAGGCTGGTGAGCGGGTCGCGGACGGCCTGCAGGCGCAGAGACTCGCGAAGAGTCAGGTTCGTAATGGCGAGAGCAATGTGTTCGGCCACCGTGATACCGATTTGGCGTCGACGGGCAAAGGCGGCCGAGTCAGGGTCCACTTCCGGCAACGCGGTGCTGGTGATGCGGTCATCTTCCTGGAAGGTCAGCGTGCCGATCGCTTCACCGTTTGCGATGAGCGGTATGCAAATCGACGCACCCTCCCCGACCAGGTGAGTGCAGCGCGTGTCGGAAGCTCCTTTAGGTTGAGAATGGATGCACCCGCGTCGCAGGGCCCAGCATTGTTCCGGCGTAAAAATCTGGTCGACGAGACTTACTCCCCACTGGGCAGCCGCCTCGACGCGCTTCTTGGACGAAGTGAGAAGTGCGATGGAGCCAGAAGTACCAGGAAATAAACGGCGCAGGCGCGCGGGAAGCAGTCGAAAGGCCTCTCCCTGCGATGCACAGGCTTGCAGAAGGCTTCCGAGTTCGCTGACCTGAGTGATTTCGACCGTTTGCTGCCGGGCATCTTCGAGCAAGCGGCCCACTTCCTGGTGGGAAGCAGCCAATTGCGCTTGTGCGGCTTTGCGCTGGGCGATCTCCTGTTCCTGATGAAACTGGGTGAGTGCAAGCCTGACGGTTAACGCAACCAGTGAAGCCCCGATCGCAATCGCAGTGATGGCTTCGCCATGAGCTTGCTTCCAGCGGTCTGTCAGCAGCGCGACACAGGAGAGCATGGCGACGAGAACCAGGTTTGTGACGAGGAAACTGAAGAAAGTCGCGGGCCGCGAAGTAGAGTCAGGCTCGGACGGTGGAGTCCAAGTCAGGGCGATGAGTCCGGCGGCAACTTGCGGAACAGCCCAGCCGAGGTTGAACCACGCCAACGCGGTCGTGCAATGATGCGACGCGAACCAGTCGCCAGACACAGTTGCGACGGCGCAGACCAGCAGAAAGAACACGAACCGCATCAGTAGATTGCGCATGCTGGGCAGCCGTGCGCACTGAAGACGGACAAAAGCTGCGACCAACAGGATCAGGCTCTGCCCGTCGCTGACGTTCACATTGTGCAGCAGTGCGTCCTCAGGCTGCATTTGCTGCAATGGCAAGAAAAAGAAAGTTGAGTAGATGAGTGCAACGACAATTGCAATCTGAAAAATATCGAGGAATATCTCAGACTTTACGCGCGCGTGCCCGTAGGAGTCGGGGAGAAAGAGCATCATCAGGATGGGCGCACCATAGATGCAGTACAACAAGCCCCAGGTTGGCTCCGAGACGACGGCTTGGCCGAAAAGCGTGTCGTAGGCCTGGATGGCTGTGGGAACCAGCAAAACGAACAGCACCACGACGAAAAGGAACCAGAACAGTGCGATGACGCCCCGCGCGCGCTGGTACGCAAGCCACGCGCAACACATGGCAATCAAGCTGTCGACCACCAGAATCAACTCGGAAAACCCCAAGCCCGAGCGTCCGGTTCCGAGGAGCAAAAAACCGAGCGCCTGTACAGCAATGAGGGCTGCAAAAACAAGGCCCACCAGCCAGAATGACGGATGTTTCGCGAGCTTTGACAAGCGGGGAGCCTGCTGCAGTCGGAAATTGAAGGTTGCATCCATTAGTTGGCTTGGGCGGTAACCGGGGGAATAATCAATTCACTTCTTTTATTGCAGCGCGTGTTCCAAACTCCTCTCCGCGCGAGATGGACACATGCTACTGAAAAGTAAGGGGTTACACGCTGGTTGCAAGGGAGGACGCGCATGCCTTGCAGGTGTCGAGTCCGGATAGTGGACGCGGCAGTGCCACCACCTCTCGCGCCTTTCACCGTTGGCGCTGATCCATCATTCCGCGGATCTTTGTCGAGAGCGCCGTCTCCCTGGCATTCCAGACTTATTCAGCCCGAATTCGTTGCATTCGTGGAGGTCGTGTCCGGAACATACACAGGGCGTGCGACGCCAGTGTTCTTTCATCGCATACCGGAAAGTAATCTCGTACGGCCGGAAGCTGCTACCGGGAACCGGCAGACGCAGCGCGGGCGCTGTGGTTGCTGGTCAGGAGTTTCAACATCGCGTCTTCGTCGGCGGGCCGCGAGAAGAAGTAGCCTTGGACCATCTCGCAGTTTAATTCCTTGAGTAAGTTGACATGCTCCTGTGTCTCCGCCCCTTCGGCAACGACTTTCAATCCGAGGTTGTGCGCAAGCATGATGATGGCTCGAACAATCTCGTGATTATCCGGATCGGTCTCCATGTTTGAGATAAAAGCCCGATCAATCTTCAGTGTGTCAACCGGAATTCGGCGCAGGCGGCTGAGTGAAGAATAGCCGGTGCCAAAATCGTCGATGCTCAGGTGTATACCCAGAGCCTTCAAGGTCCCGAGTACACGACCCGATTGTTCTTCATTGCCCATGGCGATTGTCTCGGTGATTTCCACGTGCAAGCTGCCCGGGTCAACGCCGGTCTCCCCAAGGCATTTGCCGATCTCGAAGGCCAGATCGGGCTGAGAAAATTCCTTGGAAGTGAGGTTCACGCTCATCATGAGAGGCGAACTGGACGGAAATTTAGACTGCCAGGAACGCAGGTTCTGGCACGCCTCCCGAAGCAGTTGTCGATTCATCGGGATGATGAGCCCAGTCTCCTCCGCCACCGCAATGAATTCACCCGGAGAAATCATGTCGTCCGCGTGTTGCCAGCGTGACAGGGCCTCGAAGCCCGCGATCTTGCCCGTCTGCAGCGAAACGATTGGTTGATAGTGAACGCGAAATTCTCCTTGATCGAGCCCCTTGCGGATGGCGGTTTCGAGCCTTAACCGCTTCACCGCATTGGTGTGCATGGCGGGATCTGACACTTCACAGCGGCTTTTCCCGGCCCGCTTGGCACGGTACATCGCGATGTCCGCGTCGCGCAGCAACTCCTCCGCCAGATGGTGCGGACCGTTACTGGCTGCAATCCCGATGCTGGCGGAAATCACGATTTCCTGTCCGTTAATCAAAAATGAGGCTGCCAGTTCCAGTTGAATCCGCTCTGCAACGCGCACCGCTTCGATCGGATTGCGAATGTCATCGAGCAGGACGCTGAACTCATCACCGCCAAGCCTTGCCAGTGTGTTGTCAGTGCCCATTCGATCCGCAACATCACTGATTCGTGGACGTGAAACCAGGTCCGCGCGGCGTACCGAGTCCTTCAATCTCTGCCCGATCTGGATCAGCAGCTCGTCCCCGGCGGAATGTCCCAGGCTGTCGTTCACGACCTTGAACTCGTCGACATCAATCAGCAGCACTGCGAACTTGTAGTTCGGATGACGTTTGGAGAGAGTCAGTGCGTGTTGTAAGCGATCCAGAAACAGAGCCCGGTTGGGTAGGTCGGTGAGCCGGTCGTGAAACGCGTTGTGAACCAGCAGATCCTCGGCCCGCTTCCGATCGGTAATGTCGCGGTTCACGATTACAAGCTTGTCAGTCTGGCCTTTTGCATTTCGAACTGCGCAGGCAGTCGACTCCAGAGTGCGCCAGGAGCCGTTCTTGTGAAGTATGCGATATTCCACGCGTTCGCCCTGGCCGGTTGCGCGAGCTTTCTCTGCAGCCTGCAATACGCGCGGGCGATCGTCGGGATGGACCTGTTCGATCGATGAACCAGATTTCAATTCTTCGGGAGAATATCCGAGAACTTTTTGATAAGCCGGGCTGTTGTAGAGACGGTGACCGTTGACGTCAACCAGCGCGATCATGTCGGCGGCGTTTTCACTGATCAGCTGAAAGAGTTGGTCTCGCTCGGCCATTTGCCGGCGCATTCGCTGCAGTTGCAGATGCTGATAGATTGCATACAGATCGAAGAGCAATACAAGAGCGGCTAACCCGCGAACCCACTCCCTGAGATCAAACCAGTAAGAGACGTCCGCCTTTTCGTTTAACCATGGAAAAGTAAACGAAATAATTCCAAGAGTTAGTGCCAGAGTTACTGCAACCGCGAAGCCCCACAGCCACCATTCACGTCCTTCGATCCGAGTGAACTCAATCGGAATTGCTTCAGGCGTGTTCTGGCTGGACGGTTGCAGCACTTCCTGATTCATGACCCGGTTGAGCTCCACTAACTGTAGGAATTCTAGCCCGCAATGTGACGTAGGGAGAGTTACGAAAGTTGGCGAAAGCGGGTCGGACGTGTGGCAGGCAAGGCGTTTCAAATCTGTGTTTTGAGTGTCCAAGATTCATACAGATTCAGCCGGCACCCTGGTCGGAAGCACCTAGAATGCACCGCCTCCCTTTGGCGAACCAGTTGCAACTCTAAGTGGCAAGCAGGATGGGGCAAACTGCCTTTGTTGGCACCGCATCCGATAACACCGGTTTTCCCTCCCCCGGGTCTTATAAGTTAGGTGTTCGAAAGCTGTCAATGTGCGCTTAGCCACGCCGGAGGAGCAAGCCTCCGGGCCAAATTGCACGGCGCCTTGACTATGTTGTGAACCATTTGCTGAGGTCCAAACAATGAAAGCGTCACTAACAAGTGAAGCAGTATTTGGCATTCGAAGCGATGCCACCAACCGTGAGTCTGAGGTCAAGCCCGGCTTCGCAGCGCAATTTGCGCGAGTGAATCAGGAGTTGTGGCTCGTCCTCTCTCTCTTCATTATCGCCGGCCTTATCAACTGGCTCATCGGATCGCACCGGCTGATTGTCGGGTTCTACACGCTGCCCACTCTGTTCTCGGCGTATGTCTATGGGCGGAGACACGCGGTGCTGACGGCTGCCGCGAGCATTTTTATCGTTGTGGCATTGGTGCTTACCAATGCCAATCTCTTCATCGCCGCGCGTCAAACTGTTCCCATATTCGATCAGTGGGCGGAGTTGATCAGTTGGGCGGGATTGCTCCTCATTACTGCCTACGCGATGGGTACTCTCTACGATCGGAAGGAACAACACCTCAGCGAGCTGCGGCAAACGTATTTCGGACTTTTGTCGATTCTCCAACACTTTATATCCAACGATAAGTACACCCACAACCATTCTTACCGGGTCGCCTTGTACGCTTCGGGCATTGCCGAACGGATGGGATTTAACGAGCGCCAGGTCGAGGACCTCCGCGCAGCTGCACTTCTGCACGATCTGGGCAAACTTGAAAGCAGCAGAGAGCTACTTCACAAGGCAGCCAGTTTAACTCCCGAGGAAATGTCGGAGATGCGCAAGCATGTTGAAAAGGGAGTCGCGCTGCTGGAGCCGGTGGGGGGATCGTTGCACAGAGTGTTACCGATCGTCCTCGCCCATCATGACAGATACGACGGTTCTGGTTATCGCCTGTTCCCAGGCAATGAGATACCCGTTGAAGCGAGAGTCCTGGCAGTAGCCGACGCCTACGACACGCTGACGAGTGACCGGCCCTATCGCCGCGGCGTCACACCGTTCGAGGCCAGACAAATCGTCGTCTCCGGAGCAGGCTCGAGTTTTGACCCGGCCGTGGTGGACGCGTTCGTTGAGGCTTTTGAAAACGGTCACATGGAAATACCGGAGGAGCTTCCGATTTAGGGGGGCCTCCTTCCGCATCAAGACGAGATCGACACAGGAGGCACCGTGGCAACGAACGCGACCGCCGTTAAGGTCCTGCTAGTGAGCGGCGACATCCAGACGATTGATACGCTTTGCAGCTTCATGGAACAGATGACCATGCACGTCGAAGTCTGCTCCGACATCGACGCGGCGGCCGGGAAGCTCTGCCACGCGAAGTATGAAGCCGTGGTGGTTGACTTCAAGCAAGGCGCGAAGGCCTTGGAACTTCTTAAGAAATCACATGAGATGACGTCTCATAAGGGAGCCGTGGTTTTGGCGGTCTTGAACAACAGCAATGAAATGCCCAGTGCATTCCGGGCAGGCGCCAGTTTTGCTTTGGTGAGACCCATGCCTCCCGCGATCCTGGAGCGAACCCTGAGAGCGTCATATCCGCTGATGGTTCGGGAAATGAGGCGTTACTATCGTTGTCCGCTGCAAATTCCCGTCCGCGTGGCAACCAGTACGCGGCCTGAGTTCCTTGCCGACTCAGTCAACATCAGTGAAGGCGGGATGGCTCTCATTACCCCGGTGCCGCTCCAGGTCGGAGAGAGAGTTACTTTGACCGTGATGCTGCCGGGTGCGGAGACTTGGAACACAATGAAGGCCGAGATTTGCTGGGCCAACGATGGCGGGCGAGTTGGACTTGAGTTCGTCCAGGTGCCACCGATCGAGTTGGCCAGACTGCAGGCATGGCTCTCGGATCGCCTGGAAGAACAACTACCCTGCTAACGGCGCGAAACAAAATCAAACCTGCCGATTTCCCGCGCTAGTGTCGCACCTTACTGCGATTACTAAGCGCGAGCAGCGTGCGTCCGATTTCTGGATTTTGACGCGGCTTCACTGGATCTGGAATTCTAAGAAAACAAACCTGAAACACTTCGCACTGAAATTGGCAGTTGAGATGCAAACCGTATGTTGCCGGGCCGAGGGATATCAGTGTTCCTGCCGGCGGAATCCCACATGCTTGTGTTTGCAAGAGGATCTTTATGAAAAAGTCAAACGCCGCGACATCGATAATCCGTGTCGCACTCGTCGACAGCGACCCACTTCGGTTTGTCGGTTTTCGCGCCCTTCTGGAGTCAGAATCGGATTTGGAGATGATTTCCTCGTCGCCAGAGGAGATTGCACAACAAACAAAGATCGACCTGCTGCTTTTAGTAGAGCGTCGCGATAAGAATCTGACGGATATGCTCTCCAAACTTAAAGCAACGCATCCTGATTTGCCGATCATCGTCGTCGGGCACAGGGTGGACGACGAATCGATACTGAATGCAGTTGTTGCGGGCGCGAAGGGCTATGTGTTTGAGGGCGCATCATCCCATGAATTCGCCCAAGCATTCCGGGTAGTCAATCAAGGTTCAGTGTGGGCGCCGCGAAGGGTGCTCTCCATGTTTATTGAGCGCGCGCTGACAACGAAACGAGTGCAACACGGATTGAGCCAGGTCATCAGCGACCGCGAGAAGCAGGTTCTCGAAATGTTGGTAGCCGGACTCTCCAATAAAGAAATCGGGGAACCCCTCGGGATTGAAGAGCGCACGGTCAAGGCGCACATCGCGAAAATGATGCGCAAAGTGGGAGTGCAAAACCGCATCGCACTGTCAGTACATGCGATCACGCATTCCCTTGTCAGTTCACGGGTGCAATGATAAGGAAATAGACCAGTCAAGCGGCACGAATCAAGTCGCGTCCTTTCCACGTTATCGAAGACCATTCCCTCCGCACCGCGATCACCGGCTGGTCGCGGAATCTTTAATCACAAGCCGGTCTACCGTCAGTTCGCCGATGTTTAGTCTATCGATCCGGCCACTGCGGATTGCGACCTTCCGAATGGCGAGTGCACCGATCGCCAAGGCGCCGACTGCAAATGCGCCAATGGCGGTGGCGCCAAGAGCCAGGCCGGTAACGGCGACTCCTGGCGTTAGGGTCATTCTGTTTTCTCTGAACATGGACATCTCCTGGCAAAAGTGGCGGTGAAAACCACGTTCGGATATTCTGCACCCGGGATGTTGTTCTGTACCAGTCTTGGGGCAACGCTCCCTCGATCCCCGTCTTCCGTTGACTTGCCTGACCATCCCACCTAGGATGTTTTGATTCTATTTTCGGAAAATCATGGTCGGACAAACCATTTCCCACTACCGCATTGTTGAGAAACTCGGGGGCGGCGGCATGGGCGTGGTCTACAAGGCTGAAGACACGCGACTGCGCCGGTTTGTCGCGCTCAAATTTCTCCCCGAAGACGTTGCCCGCGATCCGCAGGCCCTGGCCCGCTTTCAGCGCGAAGCCCAATCCGCCTCTGCTCTTAACCATCCGAATATCTGCACGATTTACGACATTGGCGAGCAGGATGGCCAGGCGTTCATCGCCATGGAGTTTCTGGAAGGCGTCACGCTGAAGCATCGCATCGCCGGACGTCCGCTGGAAACCGACGTATTGCTGGGTCTGGCGATCGAAATCGCTGACGCGCTCGACGCCGCGCA
The DNA here is from genome assembly GCA_963725295.1 of uncultured Acidobacteriaceae bacterium. Classification (GTDB taxonomy): domain Bacteria; phylum Acidobacteriota; class Terriglobia; order Terriglobales; family Acidobacteriaceae; genus Acidiflorens. Next base: position 44,478 of record CAVRYB010000114.1, on the reverse strand, counting down.
TACGGAAGGCATCGTTCACCGCGACATCAAGCCGGCCAACATCTTCGTGACCAAGCGCGGCCACGCAAAGATCCTCGATTTTGGTCTGGCCAAAGTGACCGGGGCGAAGGCAAACGCCCCCATCGACGCTACCGAGACTGCAATCGCCGAGACGCACCTGACAAGTCCGGGGATGGCCGTGGGCACGGTCGCTTACATGTCTCCGGAACAGGTGCGAGCCAAGGAACTGGACGCGCGCACCGACTTGTTCTCGTTCGGAGCCGTGCTCTACGAGATGGCAACTGGCATGTTGCCGTTCCGCGGCGAAAGCTCGGGAGTGATCCAGCGCGAAATTCTCGATTCGACGCCGGTAGCTGCCGTGCGTATGAATCCCGATATGCCGGCGGAACTCGAGCGCATCATTAATAAGGCGCTCGAAAAGGATCGTGACCTGCGCTACCAGCACGCAGCCGATCTGCGTGCCGATCTGAAACGACTCAAACGCGAGACCGAGTCCAGCCGCGCTACCGCGCCCAGCCGAACCGACACGCCCTCGTCTGCTGCCGGTCCGAGTGCGGCGATCAGCGAAGTGCTCGACCTTCAACGCCTCAAGTACGAAACGGAGTCAAGGCACGGCGCTGCGGGCAGCAGTTCGGCGGTCGTGGCCGCCGTAAAGCAGCATAAGATCGGAGCGATAGGAGGCGCGATTGCGGCTCTCGCCGTGCTCGCGGCAGCGGGCTTCGGCGTGTATTCGATGATGCACCATGCCGCGCCAACGCCCTTCCAGAATTTTGGCATCTCCCAGGTGACCAGTTCGAATAAAGCCGTCGTCACCGCCATCTCCGCCGACAGCAAATACCTGCTCACGGTGATGGATGACAAAGGCCAGAACAGCCTATGGCTCCGCAATGTCGCCACGGGCAGTGATACGCAAATCGTCCCGCCGACCAACACGATTCCCAACGTCGCCTTCTCGCCAGACGGGAATTACGTCTATTTCCGCAAGTCTGAGAACGGCATCAACAGCGATTTCAATATCTATCGCACGCCGGTATTAGGCGGCACTCCGCAAGTCGTCGTCCACGACGTGGATAGCGCAGTCACGTTCTCTCCCGACGGCACTCGACTGGCGTATTTCCGTGCCAATGACCCGGAGACGGGCAAGCGCCGGTTGCTCAGCACCAAGTTGGATGGCAGCGACGAGAAAGTGCTTCAGATCGTGCCTCTCGATTACCTCCCGCGCTGGCTGGCGTGGTCTCCCGACGGAAAGAAGATCGCTTATCCCGATGCCTCGGCCGGAGCCTTCGGAGCAGTGAGCACTTTCGAGGTTGATACTGCGAAAGTAAGAACAATCACCTTCAGCGACAAAAGCGTTACGGCGCTGCAGTGGTCGAGCGCCGGCGATGGTTTGTTTGTTACCTATCAGAACAAAGGTCCGGATCTCAATCGTATCCAGATCGGGTTCATCTCGCTTTCCGATGGCCAATTGCACCCGATTTCGCACGATACGAATACTTACTCGACGTTGACGCTCTCGGCCGACGGCAAGACTCTGGCGACGGTGCAGCAGAAAATCGCGAGCAATCTTTTTGTTTTGGCAGGTGCGGGCAGCACGTCGGCAACCGCGACTCCCCTACTGGTGGATGGAGAAAAGATCGCCAATTTTAATTGGGCGGCTGACGGTTCTCTGCTGACCTCCGATTTCACGCGCCTTTTGCGCACCGACATCAACGGTAAGAATCCCACGGTGCTGACGAGCGATCCGGCCGCCGGAATTCTTGGTTTCGCTCCTTGCGGTACGCAGTACATCGTATTCCCCTGGGCTTTCCATGGTGGCACCAATACCAGCGGCGTTTGGCGCGTGAATGCGGACGGCTCTCACCCGATACCGCTGTCCGATGGAGCGAGCGATGGCTTCTTCGGCTATCCGCCAGCCTGTTCGGCCCATCACCCCTGGCTTTATTTTTTCCGGGATGTTTCGCAAGTCTGGCGGGTGCCACTGGACGGATCGGGCAAAGCCGAACCGGCGCCCGGCACAGCGGCTCCTCCCCACGCGTTTCATGCGGGACGGGGCATAGAGATCTCGCCGGACGAAAAGACCCTCGCTTATCTGGTCGAGTTCGTCAATCTGGATTCAGGAGCCGGTACGCCGAAAATTGCACTTCTCGACCTGACAACTTCGGCGGCTCCGCGTCTGCTGGACGTCAACCCACACGTTTCGGCGGGCCCGCAATTCACACCCGACGGCAAAGCGGTCGCCTATCCCGTGCGCGAGAATGGAGTGGATAACGTCTGGATCGAACCGCTCGACGGCTCGGCCGGCCACCAGATCACGAAGTTCGACAGCGAGCAGATCCTGTCGTTTCACTGGTCGCCGGACGGCAAGAATCTAGGCATCCTGCGCGGACACACCGACTCTGACGTGGTTCTGCTGCAGGAAACCAGGCAGTAGTTGCTGCGACCGGCCACCATCGTCCTACTGCGCCGCAAAGCGCAGCCGGAATGTCTTGATCTCGTAAGGATGCAGGTCGAAGGAAATCGTATTCCCCTTGCTCTGTAACTCTCGCCCCGGATCCTCAATCAGGTTCGCTTCGCGCGCCGAGGCCAACGGCAGAGCGAAATGTACTTCGGCGTGCTGAACGGAGTGTCCGGCAGCTTCATAAACTCGCACGGCGATTTCGTTATCGCGGCTCGGCTTGAGCGCAGATACAACGACGTCCGGAGCGGAAACGTCCAGTAACCCCCAGCGTTTCGGCATGGCACCTGCATGGGTGTCAATATTCCGCGCGACCAGGGGGTTATTGAACTCCAGTCCGGCGCGAAAAATCTGGGCATCCTGCCAGCTTCCTACGTGCGGAACCAGAGCGTAGTCATGAGCGATGCGCTTCCCCAACTCCAGAGCTCCATCGGATTCCGACGCCTTCGCCGGATCAAATCCCGAATCGTCTGCCCCATACACCTGAAGCCGCGTGGAGCGCAGCAGAGACACCATCATCGTGTCATCGGTCACATTGTTGCCGGGCAACCCTCGATTGAGAACCGCCAGCCCGTGTCCCCCAGAGCTGTAGTCAGCCCAATTCTGCGCGGGAAATTCCTGATGAAGCGGCCGCTCTACGGCGCCGAAGGCGATCTCCTGCGTGTTTGTGCCGTCATGAATCGTGGTTGGGAATAGTACGCGGTATCGAACCGAGGGCTCCGAGTTCACGATTTCCGTATGGATGTCGATCCGTTGAATACCCGGATACATCCGGATTGTCGTGTCGAACTGATTCTTGCCGAACGGGTGCGAACTGGAAAATTCTGTCACCACCGGTCCCGGCTTCACTTCGCTGCCACCCCCAATGTAATTGTTGCTCCACTGCGTCGCGTCCGGACGCGGCAGGCCAATTGGCCTCTTCTCCGTAGTCCAGCGGCCACCGTCCAAAGTTCCGTCGAGCTCCCAAAAATCGCCGCGGTCCTCCTCCCGCGCGACGATATTTCCCGGCTTGCTCAAAACCTCCCAGCGATTCTTCTTCAGCACCAGACTGGTGATTTCTCCGGTCCAAAGATTCACGGTCGCCTTATAGAATTCGTTCTCCAGGCTGCCGAAATCGTCGCGGTTGGTGCCGGAGTGTTGACCGCGAGAAGCTGACTCTTCTCCATTGCTGCGCGACACCACTCCGGGCGCGGCACCAGGAAGAACCGGAACCACGTGGTAGATGGCATAGCCCATCGCGGGAACGTCACGGGCGATAAATGCGATCGTCGCCGTACTCAGGCCGCCGTCGCCACCATTGGAGTGGCTTGCCAAAATTTGAACGGGCACGGATTTACCCGATGCATCCTGCAGCTCAATTCCTGAAACTTTGGGCTGGCTGAATCCGACTTCGGCTTCCACGTAGTCGCTTCTATCCCAACCTAAGAAATTGAAAATTGCCAGAGGCGCGCCAGAACCTCGCGTATCCACTTTCGAGAGCAGAGCGTCGAGATCGTTTTCCAGGATTTCGTCACCCAGGCGTTTTGAAAACCGGTAGCCCGCGAGCGTGTCGTCGTAGACGTGATCTAACATCACCCCGGAACTAAGATCGTGCGTTTGATTAAAAAGCACCGGCTCCCAGGCGCGTTCGATCGCTTCACGATCCGGCGTCGCGGTGCGTCCGGCCAGAACGCTGGCTTTCTCCGCCGAAGTGAGCGTGCGCTCCATGTCGCGCATCCAGCGTTTGAGCTCAATGCGCGTGCTGTAAACGCCTTGAAATACGGGATTCAAGTCACCGATAACGACTGGTCGATCGGATCGATCTCCTCGCAAGGACTCGAAATCCGAGGGCGTCCCCAACTGCATGGAAAACGGTTCTGATTGAGTGCGGTTCCACTGGTCCACATACAGTGGAAGTGTCTCGTCCGGATCGCTGACATCAGATCCCGCGAAAAGCACTCGCCCCCGTCCGCGCGAAAAAGGAGTCAAGGCATTGAAGCTGGACCGAATCGCTGCTTCGAAGCTCTGAAAGCTCGGGAGGTGCTCATCGAAGGGACTATATCCTCCGGGCAGCCAGTGTCCGGGTATGGTTGTGCCATCAATTCCTTGCCATGAGACTTCCGCGGGCATTTGCGGGTTGGGGACGCCGCGCGAAAACCAGTAGGAATTCATGCCCGCCAGTTTCAGGATCTGCGGCATTTGGGCGTTGTGCCCGAAAGTGTCGAGTCCCCATCCCGTCCGCACTTCATAGCCGAGCCGGTCGCGAAAAAACCATTTGGAGAGCAAAAACTGATGCGCGATGGATTCGCCGGAAGGTACATTCTCATCTTCCATGACCACCGTGCCACCCGCAATCTCCAACCGATGCTCGTCGAGCATCTTCTTGAACGTGGGGACTTCATTGGGGTAGCGTTCCAGAAAAGGCCTGACATAGGCCATCTGATCGAGCACGTAGTGATACTGCGGATATCTCTGCAGCAGGGTGAGCGCCTTCATAATGTGCGGCAGTCCGGCCTTCAGGTACTCCTCACGAGTCTTGAACACCGCGCCTTCCCAATGGGTATGCGGCACGACGACCAGAAAGTCTTGCTTCGGGTCTGCTGCCTGGGCCCGGAGTGGCAAAGCGCTGCCAAGCATCGAAATCACCAGAAAACTGAGTGGGAGCCAACGGAGGAGGCTCATTCTACGAACTGAATGTCGTTCAGTGTTCATTTGTGTCCCGTGAAAGCGGCTCAAGGATTAATTAATGGCGCGAGCGAAGTCAAGGTTTTCAACCGTGAGGACGGCGCTATACTCGCGGAGACGTCGGCCATCCAGCCTTCACTTGCCCGCAGGCGCGGCAGAACAGCGCAAGAATCGCTAATGCAGGAACCCTTAATGAAAGAGGGCGGCGGCAACCCTTCTTATTCAATTCCTAACTCCTTCGCCAGCGCCTTCCACTTCCCGTCGACCAGCGCGCGCGTCTTGGCGTCCATCACGATCTCATCAGGCCAAGGACGTGCGAAGCCTTCAGTCGACCATTTACGGGTCGCATCAATCCCCATCTTCGAGCCGTAATTCGCAAGCCGTGAGGCGTGGTCGAGCGAATCGACTGGTCCCATCGTGAACTGGATGTCGCGCTCGGGATCAATGTTATTCAGCACCTTGAGCGTCACGTCGGCGATGTCCTGCACGTCCACGTCTTCGTCGACGACGATGACGCACTTGGTGAACATCGCCTGCCCGAGCGACCAGATGGCGTTCATCACTTTGCGCGCTTGTCCGGGATACGACTTGCGGATGGAGACGATCATCAGGTTGTGAAACACGCCTTCGATCGGCAGGTTCACGTCGACGAGTTCGGGAATGGTCAACTTCATCAACGGAAGAAAGATGCGCTCGACAGCTTTGCCCATCCAGGCATCTTCTTGCGGTGGCTTGCCGACGACGGTTGCGGCATAGATCGGGTCTTTGCGGTGCGTGATGCAGGTGACATGGAAGACCGGATACTCATCTTCGAGCGAGTAGAAGCCAGTGTGGTCGCCGAACGGGCCTTCGGTGCGGAGTTCGTCGAGATTGACGTAGCCTTCGAGAATGATTTCCGCATCGGCCGGTACTTCGAGGTCAACGGTCTCGCATTTCACCAGCTCGACGGGCTTTTGCCGCAGAAATCCGGCGATGATGAATTCTTCGACGTCAGGCGGAGCCGGAACGATGGCTGAGAACGTCAATGCAGGATCGGTGCCGACAGCAACAGCAACTTCCATCTTGCCGGAAGGGCGATCACCCACAGCCAACATTGAGCCACCGGACGAACGCGCCATGATGTCGACCGCTGCACTCGCTCCATCTTCGCTTGCAACGCTCTGCCGCATTCGATCGCGATAGTGCTCTGCGGCCACTTTCTGCCGCTGCCAGTGCATCCCCGCAGTGCGCTCGTCGTAAACCTGCATGCGATACATGCCAACGTTGCGTTTGCCGGTCTTCGGGTCTCGGGTGATCACACAGGGCAGCGTGATGAAACGGCCTCCATCCTTCGGCCAGCATTGCAGAATGGGGAAATCGAGCAGCGAGAAGTTGTCGCGCTTGATGACTTCTTTGCAGGGCCCAGTAGCGACGGCCTTCGGAAAGAACTTGCCCATTTCGGCCAGCATAGGCAGCATCTTCACCTTGTCGAGAAAGCCTTGCGGAGACTTCACGTCCATGAAACCGCGGATCCGTTCGGCGATCTCATCGAGCGCGTCAACTTCGAGGGCCAGCCGCATCCGGCGAGCCGAGCCAAACTGATTGATGAGGAGCCGCGAGCCCGGATAGCCCTTCAGGTTCTCGAACAGCAGAGCTTTGCCGCCGACAGTTCCCTTCTCGTCGCGATTCTTCGAGACACGATCGGTGATCTCCGCTATTTCGAGAATCGGGTCCGCTTCGGTGCGGATGCGCTTGAGTTCCCCCGCCCGGTCGAGCGCCTTGATCCAGTCCCGCAGATCGTCGTAGGCCAAAGTTCCTCCTGAATGACGGTCGATTAATGACGGTCGATTATGACAGTCGATTATAGACGGGCAACGTATTAGACCTAGATTCTGCCGCCCGATTAAGTCACAGTCCACCACCGAGGCACAGAGTCACGGAGGAAAAGCAATTCCCCGGATTTTCTCCGTGACTCCGTGTCTCCGTGTTGGATTCGAAGCCTCCAAGTCAGGGTCGGATAACCGTTCCTCTCTTCCAGATTTTCCCGACTCCGACTAGGATATGGGAATCAATTCTGACGCTGATTGCGATTGGAGCGAGAGTCCAATGATCCGGTTTAAGGTGAACGGGAAAGAGAAGACGTTTGATGGCGATCCCGACATGCCACTGTTGTGGTATTTGCGCGACGTGGCGCAACTGACGGGAACAAAGTTCGGCTGTGGCATGTCGCTCTGCGGCGCTTGCACGGTGCATCGCGATGGCGCGGCCATCCGCTCCTGCACCACGCCCATGAAAGAAATGAGTGGTGCCGAGATCACGACCATCGAAGGCATCGCACCCATGCATCCAGTGCAGAAGGCCTGGATGGAGATTCGGGTTCCGCAGTGCGGATATTGCCAGACTGGGCAAATCATGCAGGCGATCGCGCTGCTCAAAGAGAAGAAGGATCCCAGCGACCAGGATATCGACACCGCGATGTCCGGTAATCTCTGCCGTTGCGGCACATACCAGCGGATTCGGGCGGCGATTCATCAGGCCGCCAAGGAGACGGCATGAAACTCATCGAAAATGTAAGCCGTCCGGTCAGCCGCCGCGGATTCCTGCAGGGAGCACTCGCTGGCGGAGTCTTCGTTCTCAGCGCGCGCTTCGTTCCGGCATGGGCGGCGGATGACGCACCAGCGGCAGCTCCCTTCGAGCCCAGCCTGTGGATGTCGATCGCTTCGGATGGCACCGTGACTGTTGTCGCCCATCGCTCGGAGATGGGCTGCGGCAGCCGCACTGCACTACCGCTGATCGTGGCTGACGAACTGGATGCCGACTGGTCCAAGGTCAAAATCGAGCAGGCGCTTGGCGACCCGAAGTACGGTGATCAGGATACCGACGGGTCGCACTCGGTCCGCAGTAATTTTGATTTGATGCGGCAAGTGGGAGCCACCGGACGCATGATGCTGATCACGGCAGCCGCTGCGCAATGGAACGTTTCCCCGAAGGAATGCACGACCGGACTGCACTTTGTTGAGCACCACGCCAGCGGGCGCAAAGTCGGCTATGGCGAGATTGCCGCCGCGGCCGCCAAACTGCCCGTTCCCAAGAAAGAAGACGTCCCGCTCAAGGACCGTTCGCAGTGGCGCTATATCGGCAAGGAAAGCAACTCCCTGTTCGACCTTCCCGAGATCGTCACCGGCAAAGCCATCTTCGGCATGGACGCGACGATGCCCGGGATGGTGTTCGCGTCGATTGAGCATCCGCCGGTTCTCGGGCAGAAGATCAAGTCCTACGATGACAAGGCCGCGCTCAAGGTACCCGGCGTGCAAAAGACGCTGACCATCGAAACCGTCACTCCTCCCCACCTGTTCAAGCCACTCGGCGGCGTGGCCGTGATTGCCGACAACACTTACGCGGCATTCAAGGGACGCAAGAGCCTGAAGATCGAATGGGACAGCAGTCCCCACTCCGTCTACAACTCGGCCGCGTTTCGCAAGACGCTGGAAGATACATCCCGCAAGCCGGGAAAGGTCGTGCGCAACATCGGGGATGTCGATGCTGCATTTGCCAAAGGTGGCGATGGAACAACAAAGATCATCGAGGCGGAATACTACGCACCGCATCTCGCGCACGTTTCGATGGAGCCTCCCGTCGCCGTCGCGGAATATCGCGACGGGAAAGTCCTCGCCTGGGCGCCGACGCAGAATCCGCAAGCCGTGCAGGACACGATTGCCGGCGTGCTCGGTATCAAGAAAGAAGATGTGACTTGCCACGTCACTCTGCTCGGTGGTGGCTTTGGACGCAAGTCGAAGCCAGACCAGGTCGCAGAGGCTGCAGTTCTTTCGAAGCAACTGGGCAAGCCCGTGAAGGTTGTCTGGAGCCGCGAGGACGACATCAAGTTCGACTTCTTCCATTCCGTAGCTGCAATGTATATGAAAGCTGCAGTCGGGCCGGATGGCAAGCCGACTGCGTGGCTGCAGCGTACGGTTTATCCGCCGATCAATTCAACTTTCGACGCCACGGCCGTCTATGCCGATGACGAGATGGGTTTGGGATGGAACAATCTGCCGTTCGATATTCCCAACCATCGGGCGGAGAATGGGCCTGCCGACTATCACGTACGCATTGGATGGCTGCGCAGCGTGGCCAATATCTATCACGCGTTCGCGATCCACTCGTTCGTGGATGAACTGGCGCACAACGCGAACAAAGATTCTGTGCAGTATCTGCTCGACGTGATCGGACCTGCGCGGATCGTTCCGCTCGACCTGAAAGGCGACGAAGCCGAAGACGCGAAAGGCTATCCGGTTGACACGGCGCGGTTGCGGCGCGTGGTTGAAATCGTTGCGGAGAAGTCGAACTGGGCCAAGCGATCGTCGAGCATGGGCAAGGGGAAAGGCCGAGGCTTGGGGATCGCGGCGCATCGCAGTTTCTATACCTATGTCGCCACCGTGGTCGAAGTCGAGGTTGATGCTCGGGGGCAGGTGCACATTCCGAATGTGTGGACTGCGGTCGATGCCGGCACGATCGTAAGCCCCGACAACATTCGCAATCAATTCGAAGGAGCGGCCGTCTTCGGAACGAGTCTTGCGCTGTTCGGTGAGATTACGGCGACCAACGGGATTATCGATCAGAGCAATTTCCACAATTTTCAGTTAACCCGCATGAACCGGGCTCCGCGGCACATCGAAGTGCATATTGTGGAGAGCGACGCGCTCCCAGCCGGTGTTGGCGAACCCGGCTTGCCACCGTTTGCTCCGGCACTGTACAACGCAGTGTTTGCGGCAACAGGCAAGCGCGTGCGGGAGATGCCGCTATCGAAAACAAAGCTGGTGTAGCTAAACCAACCCCTGTTCTGGGGAAATGGTTTGGAAGGGTACGGCTTCATTCGTGCCGCCCCGACTAGCAATGACAAGGGCTTTACAGTTTGGTGAAAAACTCTGAAAATCGCCACGGACGGGAAGGGCACGAGTTCCACTCGTGCCGTAAGTCGCTCCAAGTCAACAGCGGCTTCTAGCCGCTGGGGGAACCCTGGCCGACGAAGACGCTTTTTCAGTAATCTGCTTTAGCCCCTGAGGACGGAAAACTCTGCGATGAGAAAACTACTGACGCTACTACTCCTCCTTACGGGAACCTACGCTTCGGCCCAGGAAATCACGGTCGCTGCCGCCGCCGATATGAGCGCCGCGCTGCCGCAAATCGCGGAGGCATACCAGAAGAAGTCAGGGCAGGCGGTGAAGCTTTCCTTCGGCGCATCCGGAAATCTGATGAATCAGATCCGCAACGGCGCTCCCTTTGACGTCTTCTTCTCCGCCGACGAAGCTTATCCGCAACAACTGATCGCTGAGGGACTCGCCTCCAAAGACACGCTCTATCGCTACGCGGTCGGACGGCTTGTGCTGTGGGTGCCGGGCGATTCAACCCTCGATCTGCCTAAGCTGGGAATGCAGGCGCTGCTCGACCCGTCGGTGAAGAAGATTTCGATTGCGAATCCGTCAACGGCGCCCTATGGCCGCGCCGCGGAAGCCGCGTTGCGGCACTTCGGAATCTACGATCAGGTTTCGAGCCGGCTCGTCGTCGGAGAGAATGTTTCGCAGGCAGCGCAGTTTGTAGAATCCGGTAACGCACAAGCGGGGCTGATTGCGCTGTCGCATGCGCTCGCTCCCGCGATGAAAGACAAAGGACGCTATTGGACCGTTCCGCTCGACGCCTATCCCACGCTGAACCAAGCGGCGGTCGTGATTGCAAAATCGAAACAGCCGGATGCAGCGCGCAAGTTTCTCGATTTCCTGCGTACTCCCGAAGCCACTTCCCTGCTCAGTGCCTACGGCTTTAGCCTGCCAGCGGAGAAGCCCTGAAATGAATTGGGAGGCATTCTGGTTGACGGTGCGGCTTGCCGTAATTGTCTCGGCGCTGCTGCTCGTCATTGGAATACCCGTCGCCTACTGGGTGACCTACTCTCGGTGGCGCTGGAAATTTCTGGTCGAAGCGGCAGTCGCGCTTCCCATCGTGCTGCCGCCAACAGTGCTCGGGTTCTACGTTCTCGTTGCCCTTGGGTCACGCAGTCCACTCGGACGTTGGTATGAATCGCTTACCGGCCATACGCTGGCCTTCACGTTCGAAGGGTTGGTGATCGGATCGCTGCTCTATAGTCTGCCCTTCGCCGTGCAGCCCTTTGCGGCATCGTTCGGCGCGGTCGATTCCTCGTTGCTGCGGGCTTCGGCCTCGCTCGGGCATTCGCCATTGCAGACTTTTCGGCGCATCGTACTTCCGCTTTCGAAAGCTGGACTGGTGACGGGGTTTTCTCTAAGCTTCGCGCACACGCTCGGTGAATTTGGCGTCGTGCTTATGGTGGGCGGCAACATCCCCGGTGTCACGCGCACAATCTCCATCGATATTTACGATCAGGTACAGGCTGCGAATTATTCCAGTGCAAATCAAACCGCGCTCGTGCTGCTTGTTATCTCCTTTGTCGTTTTGTCGCTTGTCTACGGACTCAATCGGCGGGTTTGGGCGGTCGGACCATGGCGGTAGTTTCCCAGAGCGCTTCTCCGGCAGCATCGCGAGAACTTGTGCAACCGATTTCTTCTGAACTCGAAGTGCGTATTCGCAAGCGCTTCGCGCATCCTGAAGGAACCTTCCACCTGAATGTTCACTTCCGGGCCTTGGCGGGATTCACGATACTGTTTGGGGCTTCGGGCGCAGGAAAGACCACTCTTCTCGACTGTATAGCTGGACACATGCAGCCGGAGGAAGGACGGATTGTCGCGGGCGGTGAAGAGCTCTTCGATTCGGAGAAGAAACGCAACGTGCCAGCGTGGAAACGCCACATCGGTTACGTGCATCAGGATCTGGCACTGTTCCCGCACTTGACTGCCGAAGAAAATGTTGGCTACGGTCTACGCGACCTTGACGCAACGGAGCGTCGCCGACGCAGCCGCGAAATTCTTGAATCGTTCCACATCGGTCACCTGCAAGACCGGCGTCCGGCGAAGATTTCTGGAGGCGAACGCCAGCGTGTTGCCTTGGCGCGCGCGCTGGTGACGGAACCTCGAGCGCTGTTGCTCGACGAACCGCTGGCGGCCCTGGACCGGCCGACAAAATCGGCCCTGGTCGGCGATCTGCGGCGCTGGAATCAGAATCATCGGGTTCCGATTCTGTTCGTGACGCACAATCGCGAAGAAGTATTCGCGCTGGGCGATGAAGTGATTGTGCTGGATGGCGGGAAGATCGTTGCGCAGGGCCAGCCGCACCAAGTCATGAATGCTCCGCAGATGGAGACGGTCGCAAGTCTTTCCGGATTCGAAAACATTTTCGACGCGACCGTGCAGGCGCTGCGCGAAGATCGCGGGACAATGACTTGCCAGCTAGGAGCCGGCAAGGTCGAGCTAGAAACGCCGATGATTCGCGCTGAGGTGGGCTCGCGCCTCCGCGTCGGGGTTCGTGCCGGAGATCTGCTTCTGGCAACGGAATATCCGCACGGACTAAGCGCGCGCAATGTTTTGCCGGGAACGATTCGGCGACTGTCACAGAAAGACGTGATCATCTCGGCAACGGTGGATTGCGGCGGTGCGGAGTTTGAAGTCCATTTGACGCTGGCGGCGCGCGATGCGTTGCAGCTTGCTACGGAGAAGAAGGTCTGGGTGGTGGTGAAGACACATTCCTGCCATCTGATGCAGGCATAAAAGAGGAGCTGGGCACCCCGGAACGTCGCTGGGTGCCCCATCCTAGCGCGTTCTTTGCGCTAGGGTGGGATTCCACCGCCGCATAACCCTTGGGATTTCGGCCCGGGCTCACCGCACCACAATCACCGCAACCCACTGTCCGTTCCGTTCGTCGTGGTACGCGATCGTTCCGCCGAGGCGTTGAGCGATATCCTCAGGTTGCAGATCGCGGTGGTAGCCAAAGAATCTTTCTTTGATTCGCCGCCACCATTCCCAGTTTTCCAGCAACGGGTGCGGCGGTTGATACTTGGTTGAGAATACAAAGATCACGTCATACAAGCCGCGGCCCTTCGCGGCAATTTCAATTTGGGGGGACGAAAAATCCTCAATGCGCAGCACTCTGCTGGGCCGGTATACGTAGCCGAGCCATGGCCGCGAAAGTTCGTCCGAAGCAGGCCACGCCGTCAAGACACGCGCCTCTGGGTAGCTTGCCAGAAACTGCTCGGCCCCTGCGTGGAGCACCACATAATCGCGATAGGCAAGATTATCTTCGAGAGAGAATCCGTAAGGTGGATTCGTGAACAAGCCGGCCACAAAGGCGATGGCGACCGCGCCGACGATCAGTCTCCAGTAACGCACGCGACGCCACAGGGTCGCGACAAAAAGCATCATGGTCAGCGGTACTGCCGGAAGCATATAGCGCGCCAGCACCGCTCCGCCTACGGCCGACATGAAAACAAGATAGGCGAGGGCCACGCAAAGAAACGCCGCCTGAACCCAAAACGGAATTCGCGGGCGAGCGACTTGCTCTTCTTTGTTTGGCGAGCGGAGCATGGCCAGCGATCCCGCCAGAGTGAGCAAATAGAGGCCGAAGTATCCAAACAGCTGCCACAACCTGAGACTAAAGGCCAGCGGGACGCGCAGGGGGTTAAGCGTATCCGCGACGTTGTAACGAAAAAAGTCCGGATTGCCGAGTACAAAGCCGGTCTTCGCGCGATGGTAGGCGAACCAGCACGCCAGCGGAATGATCGGAAGCAATAAGAAGAACCACCGCGTGCGGCGGCCTTCCGGCGGAAAAATCTCCTGCCAGCGCGGACGAGCGAAGCAAGCGAATACTTCCCAACACGCCAGCGCCAAGGGAGCCAGAATTCCCGTTTCTTTTGCCAGGGCCGCGAGCGAGAACCACAACACCTGCTTCCAGCGGCTGTCTTCTCTATATGCGGCTAAACCCCAAAATGTGAATCCTGCAGCCGGGAGATCAACCTGCGCCAGCGAACTCTGTGCGAAGTACACGGGATAGAGCGCGACCAGCGCCGTCGTGGCCCACGCCACCGGAAGATTCGACACGGCACGAGTCAGCCGGAACAGGCCGAGCAGAGAGAAGGCACTTACTGCAATCATGGCCGTGCGCGTCACGAGCGTGGAGTAGCCGAACAAACGCCAAGCCAGCGCCAGCCACGCCATCACCAACGGAGGATGCGCGTTCGATAACGTGGATTGAGGAATCGGCGAGCCCGTCAAATAAAGATCGCGAGCAACCGGCACGTAGTAGCCAGCCTCATCCCAGAAATACGGCAGGCGCAGCAGAGGCGCATGCAGGAGCAGTATTCCTACAAACAAAAGAGAGTAGAGAAGAAACTGCTGCCCCAACGGGAAGGGCCCCGTCTGCAATTTTCGCTGATCGCGAAACTCTGCCGCCGGACGGGCAGCCATCAGTGAACTGGCCCACCGGGTATGGGTGCGCGGGGTTCAAGTCTGATTTCGCCAAACGCAGCCTCGTAGTTCGTCACGTTCTGCTGCAGGAGCGCCATCAAGGCCTTGGCTTGTTGCGGGCTCAGGTAGATGCCCTGAAAGTTTCGCAGCTCCACATTAGTTTCGGAGTTCTGCTGCATGGTGCCGAAGACGAGGAAAAAATCCCAGACATTCACGCGGATCTGCACACTATTGGAATAGGCCTCGCGGTAATCCTCAGTTTGCACAAACTTCACATTCGGCTGATTCGTCGTATTCATATTCCGAAGTGTACCGAATGACGGGAAGCAAGAGCAAAGATCATTCGATACCCGCGGAACCGAACTGGCCTACTGTACGGTCAAGGTCGTCGAACCAGAAACCTGCGTCGGAGTGGAGTTGACCACTACGTTCATGGTTGCCGTGATCAGCGCCGATGCCTGGCCGGTACCTGCGGTCAGCGTGTAGGTTCCGGCGCCCGGCGGCAGCGATGGTGGAGCGAACCAGAGTTCGCAGCTTTGCCCAACCTTGCACGGTTGCTGATGTTGCGGATCGGTCGGGTCCGTTTCACTGAGGATTGTGAACGGAACGTTGACCAGAGGACTGACGTCGCCGGATGTCACCGTCAATCCCTGAAGCTGGAAGACGGAGCCGACTGGCCACGGGAACACCGTAGTGTTGGATGGATTCTGCATGGTGATGGAAATAACGCTTGCGGCTACAACCAGTCCAGATGAATTGAGGGACACGTTCGCGATGCCTGTGCCTGTCGGGTAAGCGATGCCGCCTTTGCTAACGAGGGCGACATCTGGATTGAGGCTGCTCCACTGCACCTGCTGGGTCACGTCTTGCTTGCTGCCGTCGCTGAACGTGGCAGTGACTTTGTATGGGAGCGGCGTGCCCAACGAAACGAGTCCGTTGCTCGGAGAAATTGCGAGTTGTTGGATAGTCGCCTGGGTGGCTTCGACGTCGACGGTGGATGTTACGCCGCCGGAGGAGGCGGTAATTGCGGCAGTGCCGCCGGTAATCCCTCCTGTGAGCACGCCGCGGTGACCCACGCCGGTGGCGAGGCCGGGAAGGCTCGAGTCGTTGCTAATCGATGCAGCGGCAGGACTGCTTGAACTCCAGTGAACGGCATCACTGAGATCCTGACGGCTTCCGTCGGTAAAGGTGCCGATGGCGACAAGCCCAAACATTGTCTGATTTGCGAAGCTAATGCCCGGCGGAGGTGGTACTGGGTCGAGCGGCGGACAGTTCGTCAGCGGACTGGAAACGGTGCCGGCACAAATGTCGATTCTGGCAAGCGCCCCGGGATTGACGAGCAGCGGAGTTGAGCCTGTCTGCCCGGCGAAGGTCGCGGTGACTCCGGTCTGTCCGGGGCCGCTGGCGTCGGCATACCCGACAGAGCTTACTGTGGCGATCGTGCTGCTGCTGGCGCTCCAGTTGGCAAGCAGCGTTAGGTCTTCCTTGGTCCCGTCGGTGAAGTTTCCAGTGGCGGCGTATTGGTGGCCGCCATCGAGAGGCACCGCAGAATTCGCGGGAGCAAGACTGATAGAGGAGAGCGCGCCGGGCGTCACGGTCAGCATTGCGGATGACGTGGCCGTCGCGCCACCGGGCACGGTGAAACTCGCAGAGAGATTGGCGGAGCCAGTGCCAATACCCTGTGCGACTTTTTCCAGGCCCATGAGATCCCCGACGATGGCAACGGCGTTATTGTCGCTGCTCCACGACGCTTGTTCGCTTACGTCTTGCTGAAATACTGTGACGTTGTCGGCGGCCAGGAATGTGGCGAGAGCGACCATGTTCTGCATGCCGCCTTGCACAACTGAAACGTCGTTGGGAGCCACAACGAGAGACTGCAACTGGGCGTTAGCGACGTTCACGGATGCGCTTCCCTGCTTGCTTCCGAGCGAAGCGACAATATTTGTAGCGCCCGGTCCGGTGGCGGTCATGGACCCGCTGACGGGATCGACGCTGGCCACGGCAGTATTTTCGGAACTCCAGGACGCACCCTGCACGTGCGTGACATCCTGCGTACTGCCGTCGCTAAATACTGCCAACGCGCGCATCTGCTGGCCGGTGCCGTTGGCCATGAAGGGCACGGGAGCGGGCGCGCCGAAGAACGTCACCACCGGGAACGGCAAAACATTGATCGCCTGAACAGAACTTTCGTCGACGGTCACGGCAGCAGTGTTCTTGATTGCGGTCGAGGGGAAGGTCGCGCTGATCGTCTCGCTTCCGAGGCCAATTCCGGTTGCCACTCCGGTCGCGGAGACACGCACGACCGGCGACGGATTGGCGGATGTCGTCCAGGTCACCTGACGGCTGAGGTCTTGGGTGCTGGCGTCGTCGAAGGTTCCGGTGGCGACCAACTGTTGCGAAGTCGCCAGTCCGAAAGTGGGGTTCTGCGGAGCAATGGCGATCGAAACGAGATTCGCATTGGACACGGTCAGAGAGGCAGGCATGCTGGAAACTGATCCGATCGATGCCGTAATGCTCGTCGAACCCGCTGCCGAACCCAGTGCCAGGCCTTGCGTGCCCGGCGAAGAGCTGATGGACGCAGTGCCTTGCTGGTTTGAGTTCCACGAGACCAAGGCGGTGATGTCTGGAGTCGTGCCGTCGTTGTATTTACCAGTCGCGGTAAATTGCTGCGTCGTTCCCTTCGCGACCTGGGCGCTCGCTGGGGTAATGGTGATGCCCGACAGCTGCGGCACAACGGTCAGCGTCGTGGACACCTCGAAGATCTTCAGCGTCTGCGGGTCCTGAATTGTGCCAGTGATAATCACTCGGCCGGAGTTGACTGCGGTAGCGACGCCTTTGTTGGTGATGGTAGCAACGGTTGTATCGAGAGTGTTCCACGTCATCTGCGCGGTGATATCTTTCGGATTGCCGAAGCTGTAGTTTCCGATGGCATCGAAAGAAACGGTGGCTCCCTGGGCGAGCGTGAGGCTCGGGTTCAGCGGCGAAAGCGTGACGCTGGTCAAAGCGGCTCCGCCACCGCCCGTATTGATGGAAGCACCACCTCCGCAGCCGCTGAGGGCGATGAGAGCGAGAGTAATTGAGATCGAAGTCGAGATTGAAATGGAAAGCGATAGGAATGAACGTTTCAGCATTCGTATACCTGCGCGCGGAGTGACATGATCCGCTGTAAGAATGAAGTTCTGTTTCAGAAATCGTCTTGTGCAAAATAGAGCGAGCGGCGATACGTTTTGACGCATTCAGCGTGACTCAGTTCTTCTTTTGCTCGGAAGCCGCCGGCGATGCCGTCTCTTGTTTCGCTTCGCTCACTTTCGGTTCAGGCGCCTTGATCTGGTGTTTGATCCAATCAAACACGCGTCCCCCGGAAGCGACCTGAGAGAAGAAGGCCGGACTGGTGTCGAATCGGCGCTGCTCGGCCGCTGCAGGCAACGCAGCTTCCATTTTCTTTTTTGCTTCTTCGGGTGTGGCCGTTTCGTCGGTGAGCTGATTGAGCCGGATATGCGGCGTCTTCAACGTCGGCAACAGTTTCACCGGATCGAAATCGGCCACCTTCTTCAGGAACTCCGGCTTCACATAATTGGGACGCTCGTCATCGGGAATCACGGATGACTTCTGCATCCAGTCCGGCCAATCGCCCCAGGGGTCGAGCAGGTCGATGGCCTTGATGCGCGGGTCGACGGACGCGGCCATCACGGCGATCGTGCCACCGGCACCGACGCCGAACACGCCGACGTTACTGATGTCGACGTCTCCGCGTTCCGCCAGGTAATTGATCACCATCTGCACGTCGTGCGCCGACTTGACCAGCGATTCCTGCAGTTCACTCACGAACCATTCCTTCATCGGCCGGTCGTGATAGCGGTGGCCTGTCAATGCCGGAACAAATCCGACTGCGGCATAGCCGCCGCTGGTCACCCGTTCGCACCAGCCGTCGTTCATGTAGCGATCGGTGTCGGAAGGATGCCCATACAGGTAGATTGCGACTGGCGGCCTTACCGCCTTTGTGGGGCGGATCACGTAGAGATAAATCCGGTCAAGCGGCCGCCATTGGACCGCAATGAACTCGCGCGTGAATCCCTTGATGTCGGCTTTTTCAAGAGGCTGCGGAGCGTCGGCATGAAGTTGGCTGCCACCGAGCCCAGCATTCGTAAGACTCTCTACGCTTTTGCTGGAAGCGGCATTCGGATCTGCGACGAGCTGTTGACCGGCGCTCCACGCGGGCGTCATCAAAATGAGGCTAAAGAGAACGAGGCTAAAAAGGAGGACTGCCACAGACGGACAAATAAGCCCGCGCCAATGAGCAAGACTGGACTTGCCGGTGAGACTGATTCCCTGCTTAAACTTCATCATAGTTACATCGAGTATCCGAAGGTGCAATTTATCTGGAACAGCAACCGCTCCATCGTTAAAACAAGCAGGCTGGCCCTTGTCGGGTCAGCCTGCTCTGCATTCAGTGTTAGACCACTCCAAGTTACTGGCGAATGCTCACGATTTCCTTGCCAGTGTCGGTGTGGTAATCCAGGTCGGCTTGATCGGTGAAAACCGCTCCGCCCACGTCGCCGCCGCTTTCGGTGGAGGTGACGTTACCGTTGTGGGGAGCGCCGGCAACGCCGGTCGGAGTGAAGTGCGAATGGAAGACCTTGAGGCCGGGTTCTCCGGTGCAAAGTCCAGTGGTGTCAGTGCAGACGAACGGCACGAAGTCAGCGGTGGTGTTGTTGACTTCATTCTGCGCGGCTGTTACCAGGGCTTGGGTGTTCGTCAGGTTGGTTCCGGTTGAGTCGGTGATGGCGCGAATAATCGTCCACGCCGGGTACGAACCATTGCGAACGTTGGGGAGCGAGGTGCCGCCGGCAGCGATGCAAGGAGCAAGGCATTCCGGCAACTGACCGGCTGTGTAGGTTACGCCGTCAGAGACGTACGAACCATAGCCCAGGTTGATGGGGTCGACTCCATCCAGCGTTACGTAACGTCCGTGGCCGCTGGCGCCGCCGATCGGATTCACGTTGCCGAAGGAGAAGAACGCGTAGCCGATGCTGTCAGCAACGTTCTTGATGCCGCCAACGCCACTTACGCCGCTAACCTCGGCGCCGGTGCCGATCGCGCGGTAACGGATCGATCCGCCGGGTCCCGGGAGATACAGAGGATCGGGGCAGTTCGCTCCGAGAGAGCAGGCATTCGCGAGATTGATGCCTGTTTCCTGGGAAGCGGCATCCACGAATTCCTTCTGGGCTTCAATGCTACGGAAGATGTTGAACTCCGTGGCGGTCATGGTGCCGGAAAGGGGCTCACGCAGAATCGGGAACACCGGCGGGTTGGAGCCGATGCCCTGAAGAGCAAGAGTCAAGGAAGGATCCAGATCCTGGGCGCGGCCTAAGTTGCCGTTGAAGATGTACGTTGCCGCGATGCGGTTCAGATTCTTGAAGGCAGGGTTGCCATCAGGACCCAACGCTCCCAAGCCATTGGCGTCGGTAGCATTGAACAGGAATACGACAGGCTCGGCGCCCACTTCGATCGTCTTGTACTTCCAGGCCGAGAGACTGGTAAACGGATCTTTTCCGGTGATCGCATACTGTACGGGAGTTGCTCTGGAGCCCCATGTGCCATAAACCGGGCAGCCCAGATTGGCGCTGACGGTCCAGTTGTCAGGTGGCTGGAAGCAGGTTGCGTTGGACGCGGTACCGTAGCCCAGTCCGGCGCCATCGACATTGTAGGTAGCCAGCACGCGGTTGGTTTCGAACTTGGCATCTTCCGGACGGACGTCGCTGATGGCTGCAGTGAAAGTGGTCTGGATCGCCGAAAGAACCGCCGAAGGAACGCCGGTGGTCTCGTCAGCCTGGTCCGTGCCAGTTTGCCGGTTCAGGAGAATTTGGGACGGAACCTTATTCTGTCCGCCAGTGGTGAGTGCACCGGAATCAATCTGCTGGGTCGCGCGCGGAACGGCGAAGAAGAGACGATTGCCGAGAACGCTATCGACGCTCAGGTAAGACCAGATCTTGATCGGGCTGGAGTTGTTGTCCCACGCCACGAAGAACGTACCCGCCTCGGTTGGAATGGAATTGTTTCGGCTGTCCACCGCCTGCGCCCAGTTTTGGTTGTCGCCAGAATTCTTGCCGCTGGCGCTCCAGTGACGGCAATCGCTGCCGACGCGGGAAGAGCACAGATCGCTGAATGCTGCTGCGGAAAGTGTGTTGAACATGGCCGACGAGCCGACGCCCACAAATTGCACCTGGGCGTTGGCTACAGAAGCCAGTCCGACGATAGCGGTCAGAATTGCGACCGCGAGAATTGCTTTTGTTCTCATTTCGGTATTCTCCTTGAGAGCTTTGGTCAGAGTTTGTCCTGTTGGAGCGTTGTTTGCCGCTCGGACCCGCCATGGCGCCCGGTTGAAAATTGCACTGATCGGCATTGCATGCACATCCGCATTCCGATTTACTCCGTGTGCCCACAGAACTCCGGGGGAACGAGAGTTTCCGCGGTTCGAGAGCAGGAGAACTATCAAGGACAGCTGTTAAGTGGAAATGACAACAATGTGAACGGGAAGTTAAATTCCGCACTGTGACAGTCGCAAATCATTTCGCACTGTGGATTTCCGGGCTTAGCTACGTTTGCCATGAGTCAGTTCACCACCTGAGTCAGACTTCTCACGATGGTGGTGAATCCAGTGCCCTGGAACTTCGCACTGATCAACGTCGAACCGGACTTCAAAGACGACACAGTGATCGAAGCCACTCCTCCGACGACGGGCACGCTTCCGAGCACCTGGTTCGCGGCCTTGAATGTGACATTGCCTACCGGAGCTGCGCCGGTCGCGGTAACGGAGGCGGTGAATGTGACCGGCTCTCCTGAAACTGACGGATTCTGCGATGAAGTCAGAACCATCGAATCCAGAAGTGTCGAGCCGAGATGGATCGTGTCAATCGCCAGATAGTCAGCAATGCCGGAAAAACTAATCGAGTTAGCGGCGGTGCTCAGAGGTATGCCCACTGGCGACCACACACAAAGCTTGTATCCGGTGCAGCCGGAATTGTTCGGGGGCAGCGTGATACTCGCGAGGATGTTGCCGGTGGCGTTTGGGCCCGAATAAACGGTGACCAGTCCTTGCTGAAGCGCGGAGTAGTAGAACCAGATCGCTTTCTCCATGCCGTTCGTGGCCGTCATCGTCGTGACGTTCCCGGTTTGAAAGAACAGAACTGGGTAACCACCGGGATTGTTGATGAAATCGCCCGAACCACCTTTGCTGGAGGAAATGATGACTTGCGCGTTGGAAGTGAAGGTCAGACCGTAGTTTGGCCCCGGTCCTGAACCGAGACTGCCTGTGCCGCCGTCGTAAAACTGGTTTACGAACTCCAGGTTCTTCATGCGCCCGAACGAAACAACACCCTTCGTTTGCGCTTGAGACATCACCGCGAGTGTCAGCAACAGAACGATGGATGGAATGCGAAAGCTGAACACAGACGAATCTCCCTGCGGAATGAGCTGCCTTCCGAATCCGCCACTCTCAGCGTTCCGTATTACCCGCGAATTACGGTTGTGTTAAAAACCCGTGAATTCTGCCGCGCAGAAACTTCATCAGCGGAAACGCCGTAGACCCCTTCATCTCGGGGCAATCGCGGAAAACCTGAGGAAAACATCCGTTGCGATCTTCACTTGAAATTAACTGGGGAGTCACACTGCCTTAACAATTCTCCGGTACTCCTTAGGTCCCTTAGTTACGACGTCAGAGGTGAAGGTGTGTTTTTGTGAAGACCCTATTACTTTTACTTGCATTCGTAGCATTATTTGTATCCCTCGCCTCGCCGGCGTTGGCGCAGGTGCCGATTGGCCCGGATCTCGTTCCACTAACCCCGCAAATTCCCGATCCTCCGCCAGGAGCACAAGCGCCGAAAGTGCCCGTAACCCAGGCGACACAGGTGGCCGTGGCGTTAAAACCGGGCCCACACAAAGAAAATGAAGGGCAGATCTATGGCGCCGTCACCGACCAGTCGAACGCTGTCCTGGCGGATGCCACCGTCACACTCACCGTGCCGTCGGGCCCGCCATTGACCGTAACCACGAACGCGCAAGGCCAATATTTCATCAACGCGCCGCCGGGAACATACACAGTGAAGATCGCGGCCAAAGGTTTCAAAGAGTTCGCGTCCGAGAACCTCGCATTGGTTGCCAATCAGGAACTCGAAATGGACGGCGCACTCGAGCCCGCCGCAGCCAGCCCCGAAAAAGTCGAGGTTGTTGGTGAAAGCGTCGGGCATGTGGAAACGGAGAAAGCGGAGGTCAACGAGGTCATCACCTCGAAGCAGGTTGAAGAAACGCCACTCAACGGCCGGAATTTTGTCAGCATGCTCACCTTTGCTCCGGGCGTAAGCAATCAAAGCGGACAGGATGAAGCGCTGGTGGGCGTTAAAGGCAGCGTGAAGTTCAGCGTGAACGGCGGGCGCGTCGAGTACAACACGTTTAGCGTGGACGGCGCCGACGTCCTCCACGCCGGCATTCACGGCAGCGAGAGCACGCTGGTCGTTTATCCCAGCCTCGACGCAATCAACGAAATGAAGGTTCTGACTTCAAACTACGGCGCACAATATGGCCGCAGCGCCTCCGGCACGATTCTCGTGGATACGAAAACGGGCGGTTCTTCCATCCACGGCAGCGCCTACTACTACGGACGCAACGAACTTTTCAACTCGCGAAATTATTTCGACGAGACCGCGCACGCCCCGACGTATCGCAAGAACGATTTCGGCGGGACCGTTGGTGGCCCCGTCTATATTCCAAAGATTTATGAGCACCGCGATCGAACCTTCTTTTTCTTTTCGGAAGAATTCCGACTCGAGAAGGACCCGACCGATAACAACTTCAACCAGGCTGTCCCTTCCCTGCAAGAGCGCCCGTCGCTTCGCACAAACGCCGATGGTGTGCCATACCTCGGCGCTGATTTCAGCGACGTCTGTCCGGTGTTGCCTCCGAACCAGGCCATCGTTTCCTACAACCCGGTGCAGTATCCGGATTGCCCGCACATCCATGCGGGGACGACGTTGCCCTATAACATCGTCGGCTACAACGACAGCACGCACCAGGGCAATCCGGTGATCGATCCAATCGGTGCTGCTCTGGCAGGCGCCGGGACGATCAATATTCCCGGAGTCGGCAGCATCCCGGCGTCCGGAATGATTCCCCTGCCGAACTCATCCTTCGGCTGCAGTTCGACGATTGGGTCTTGTTACGACTACGCTTTTGCGCAACCCACTTACTGGCGCGAAGAATTGTTCCGCATTGATCACGACATCCAGCCAGGAAAAGAGCACCTGTCGTTCCGATATATTCACGACTCCTGGGATACAACGGAAGCGCGCCCAATCTGGGGCTATGTAAGAAACAGCTTTCCCACGGTGCAGGGCCGTCTATTTGGGCCCGGATCAAGTTCGGTCGCCCACCTGACGCAGACTCTTTCGAGCTCACTGCTGAATGAAGTGGTCGTCAGCTATACGGCGTCGCACATCAGTTTGGCTTCACGTCCGGCGGCGAATGTAAACGTTGATCGGCCGGCCGCTCTCGACGGCTACCAGGGATATCTCTTCAACAACGACTTCGGCGGAAAGTACTCGGGCATTACTCTCACCCCCGGAAATCTCGCCTATGGAGGCGGGTTTTCAGTTGATCCTGGCTACGCACCATGGCAGTTGGCAAACCCAACCTGGAGCGCCAGGGACGACATCAGCAAAGTCATCGGACGGCACACGGTGCAGTTGGGCTTGCAGGTCATCCTCGGCCAACGAAATGAGGTCAACGCGACCAACGGTCCGAACACAGGAGACACGCAGGGCCTCCTGACCTTTAACAATTTC
The DNA here is from genome assembly GCA_963725295.1 of uncultured Acidobacteriaceae bacterium. GTDB lineage: Bacteria > Acidobacteriota > Terriglobia > Terriglobales > Acidobacteriaceae > Acidiflorens. The sequence goes on along the minus strand of CAVRYB010000114.1, from coordinate 20,182 downwards.
GGTTTGGCCAACTTTGCCACCGGAAACGAATACAGCAACCTTCTGACGGGCGCCATCACTTCGTTTCAGCAAGACAGCGCGCAAATCAAGTATCACAACCGTTACGAAATTTACGAGCCCTATGTGCAGGACGACTGGAAGGTCAGCTCGCACCTCACCGTGAACATGGGACTCCGCATCAGCCTGTTCGGCAACTATCACGAGAATAATGAGCAGGCGTGGAACTGGGATCCCGCGAAGTACGTGACGCCCCCGGCTGGCTATCTGGCGTTTTCGCAAGACGGACGATTGCTTTACCGGAGCCATCCCCATAGGTTCAGCCCAGTGCCGATGCCGTCTTGCCCAGCGACAGGTCCGTGCTCATTCGATCAGTCTCCATCCACCCAGCTCTCCCCGTGGATCACGAATGGCCTGGTCCAATGTGGAGCACCCGACTCGGGTGTGCCTTCGACGTGCATGCAGCCACACAAGTTCAATCCTGGGCCGCGCATCGGATTTGCCTACGATCCGAAGGGCGACGGGCGCATGTCGATTCGTGGCGGCTACGGAATTTTCTTTGAACACGGTACCGGAAGCGAAGCCAACACAGGTTCGCTGGTGGGTAGCGCTCCTTTGAATGTGACGATGACGCAACTGGCGCCCTCCGCGGGCGGCGCAGTTTCGGCTTACCCATGCATCGGCGGCATCGGGAACTCCAGCACCATCTGTCCTAACGGGCCGGGCGCCTATCCCATCGATGTCACCTCCATTCCGCGCAAGGCAATTTGGCCTTACGTCCAGCAGTGGAGTTTTGGCGTACAACGCGAACTATCCCACAACCTGGTATTAGGAATGGCGTATGTCGGCAGCAAGGGAACACACCTCACGGCGGTGTTACAACCGAATGCGTTCCCGGCCGTCACCTCAAAACCGGACAGTGGAATCCTGTTGGACGGAAATCCCTACGGACCGAACCAGCCGATCCTCAACAACCAGCAACTTTTCGGAGCGTCGGACTGCGCCAACCCTTCGCTGAACGTCAAGAATCCAGTCTTCTATGTCAACGGCATCGCGATTAACAAGTCGCAGCCCGCTTACATCAACCTGCTGGCCGCCTGCGAATACGTCAACGCGCAGGGCTTGCTGCCGATCAACGCCTACCGGCCTTATATCGGATTGCAGAAGATTTTCTCGCTGCAGAACGTTGGCGATTCCAACTACAACGCCTTCCAAGCGACGCTGCGGCATACGCGTGGTCCCCTGACTATCGACATGTCGTACAGCTACAGCCATTCAATCGACGATTCGTCGGATCGCAACGACACCACGATTGTGAATCCGCTCGTCGTCGCTGCCAACAAGGCCAGTTCGAACTTCGATCAGCGCCACCTGCTCAACATCAACTACACCTGGACGCTCCCAAACCTCAAGTTTGACTCAAACAAGATCAGGGCGTGGGCGAATGTCGAGCCAATATCGGAAGCGCCGGCATCCGCCAGCTTCTTCGATCGCATGGCGACCGATATGCTCTCGCATTGGTCGCTTTCGGGTGTCACCACGGTGCAAAGCGGAACGCCCTTCACCGTGATTAATGACGGATACGCGGCGCTGGGAATTTCCGTGCCGGACAACGCCGGTGTCGCCAGCGGAATCTCGTCGGTGTCTTCGTTCCCGGACGTAGTCGGAAACATTCACGCTTCTGCGCCGATCGGGGCCAACAATCCACAGAGCTTCGGCCCAGCGCTGGGCAACGCCGCAGCTTTTGCTGCGCCGCGCGGACTCACCTTCGGCGATGCCGGACGCAATCTGCTCAACAATCCGAGCCGCTGGAACTTCGATATGACACTCGAGAAAGCATTCAAGGTAAGGGAAGGCACGAGTCTTGAGTTCCGCTCGGAAGTGTTCAACGTGTTCAACCATACGCAGTTCCGTGTGTACGATCCGAGTCCGAACTTCGGAAACACAGCCAGCAACACGGTCAGTTGTTACGGCGTGGAAAACTTCAACGCGGCGGGAGACGCCCAGACAAATTGCCTGACCGGAAACGCGTTCTTGCATCCGGTCAATGCTCATCGGCCGCGAACCATGCAGTTCGCGTTGAAGCTCAGCTTTTGATTGAGTTCTTAATACGGAGATTGGCTCTTGTGAGATTTCTTGGCTTCAGTCTTTCTATTCTCGTTTTCTTAGTTGGCTGCGGCGGCGGCAGTGGCACCGGCGGCAATGGATGCTGCAACGCCCCAGGCATCAACGTCGAGGTCGTATCTCCCACTGGAGCGGCGGCGGTGGATGACAATCCCACTCTGAATCTCCCAATCACCGTGAAAGTCACGAATGATTCCGCAAACGCCGGCGTCACATGGACGGTAGCGCCGGTGGTGCGAGGTGGACCCGCGGGGACATTGTCCGCTCAACAAGCTCTGACTGCCACTTACACTCCGCCCGCCGGCGTCACTTCGTCGATTCAGGTGACAGTGACGGCGACTTCAGTGACCGACCCAACCCGGTCTGCCAATATCCCAATCACGGTCTATCCGGCACTTGCGCCCGCTGCGACGTCTAGCGTGGAGTTTGTTCCTGCATTCGTGAATACGAATTACACTTGCGTCAAAGTTCCGATCAATAATGGCGTCACGCAAAGTCCTTGCTACGTCAGCGTTCAGGGAGGCCTCGCTCCCTACACGTGGTCCCTGGGAAATACGGTGCTGCCCAACGGACTGCAACTCGCTCCCGGGCCCGATCAATTTTCTACTGAGATCATTGGCATACCGGTCGCCACGGGAATCTATCCGTTTACTCTGACCGCTACCGATTCTAACGGCGCCAGCGTGGCTTTTCCGCTGAGCATCACCGTCGCACCCTCACAACTGAAGGTGCCGACGCCAACCGTGCTGAATGTGCTTCCCGGACAGTTCTATAAGCCGACACAACTTCAGGCCAGCGGCGGCGTTCCACCGTATACGTGGAGCCTGGCGCCGGGCAGCGCTCCGCTGCCGTCGTGGGCAAGTTTGAGCCCAAGCGGCGTGCTATCGGCGAATCCGCCGGCAAATATTCCTGCGGGTGGCTACAGTTTTGCGGTTCAGGTCTCCGACAGTCAGAGCCCGGTTCCCGCGCAAGCCATCTACCCTGTTCCGGCGGCGTCGGGAGGCAGCATCATCGCACTCACGACTGCGCAAAATACCCCGTCCGACTACCAGTGTCAGGCTGGCACAAGCTACTCCCTCCAGTCGGGCGTTCCCTACGCGTTTGTGTTCTCCGGCTTCGATGCGAATGGACCGGTGACGTTCTCCGGCTCCTTTACCGCCGATGCCAACGGCAACCTCACGGGTGTCGAAGACATCATCCGTTCCACCGGCGCGCAGTTGGCGCAACCCCTTGCCGCGGGAAGCACGATGTTGTTCGACGTCACTTCCGTATCTTCCGATCTGACAACCTACCGTGGCTGCCTGACGCTGAACACCGCCAGTTCTTCGAACCTGTTCAGCGTGGCGCCGACGGCCGCGGCGCCGAGCGGCGCCACCGTCCTTTTCACGGCGGGCCGCATGATTGAATTTGACGACACCACCGGAAACGGAACCCGCGGCTCTGGATCATTCCGCCTGCAGGACAGCACGGCATTCGCAACACCTCTGGCGGGACCGTTTGCCTTCCGTTTCTCCGGCTGGGACGCCAGCACCAACCATTTCGCAATGGCAGGCACAGCGACAGCCGGAGCGGGATCTCTGACCTCTGTTACCGCGGATGCCAATGACGGCGGCACGTTGGCAGGACCGCTGACGGGCGGCGGCACGATTGGTGCAGCCGACGCAAATGGACGCGGCACCATCACGATCAGCGCCGGACCAGCGAACTACGATTTGATCTACTACATCGTCGACGCGAATGATCTGCTGTTCAATTCGGCGCAAGCCGTCTCCAGTGGTCATCCTCTTATTACCGGAGAAGCCACCGCCAGCGCCGGTCCGTTTTCACAAGCGACGCTCAGCAACAGTCATATCTACCGTTTTGGAGGCGATGTCGCCGGCAGCCCTGACGTTGCCGTCGGTGTGTTCCATTTTGACGGGTCGGGTGCTGTCTCCGGGACGAATTACGAACGCAGTGGCGGCACGGCGACCGCGACGACGATATCGGCACAATATTCGGTCGACGCGACCACCGGGCGATTCACTTTTACAGGCACAGGGACTCCCGTCATCGGATACGCCATCCCGTCAGCCAGCGGGCTCACTGCATATCTGGTAGGCACAGGAGCATCGGCAGCCTCGGGTGCAATGGAGTTTCAACCCGCTTCTTATCCTCCGGGCTATCAATTTTCACCGATCCTCGGGACAGCCTATGGGTACGGGTAATCGACGGAGATGCTGGAAGCGCAAGCCACGGGATCGTTAGCGGGCAACGAGTTTCCGGCGCGCAATGGCCAATTCAGCAACAGTCAATGTCGACTATGTGTATTCCAGCGACACTTGACCGGGCTGTACGCCCTTCCAGGAATTCGACCTCTTTAAATACACATGGAGTGCGGATGGATCCGGCACTTACGGCGGCAACACTTTCATGGTCACAATGGATCGATACAGGCGCAAAGTTTTTCTATATCGACACTTCACCGCTCAACACGCATCCGACAGCGTTGTCGGGAAGTGCTGACGAGCTGCCAACCAAATTCACCCTGCTGTAACACGGCGGAAACATTATAGCAACACAGTCCGTCTAGTGTGATTTTGGACTATCAAACCAATTTTATTGAGCATCGCACTTGAGGGTCTCCTCTCTAACCATGGATCATTTGCAAGTTCCAATTAAACCGCACTTCCCCGATCTGATCTATGTCGTGGAAGACGACCCCGATGTATCGCAACTGATCGAGCACAACCTGCGCACGGCAGGCTACGAAGTCTCTACCTTCTTCTCCGGAGCACCGGTCGTTCCCCAGGCTGCTATGACGCAGCCGGCGCTGTTTCTGCTCGACATCATGCTGCCTGGAATCAGCGGCTTCGATCTCTGCCGCCAGATTCGCCAACATGAACGTCTGGCCAAAACGCCGATCATCTTTCTATCCGCTCGAACTCAGGAGCCCGACCGTCTGCAGGCCTTCGACGCTGGCGGCGACGGCTACATCACCAAACCTTTCAGTCCGCGTGAACTGATCGCGCGAGTCCGTAACGTTCTTCGCGTCCACCCGAAATGCCCACTCACGAAACGATTCAGCTGGGCGAATTGGAAATCGATATCGCCTCGATGACCGTGCGCGTACAAGGACAAACCGTCCTCACCACCGTCCGCGAGTTCCGCCTCCTCGAATACCTGGCCCGCCACCGCGGACGCGTCTTCACCCGCGACCAGTTGCTTGACGCTGTCTGGAAAGAAGGATCGTTCGTAACTCCGCGTTCGATTGACGTGTTCGTTCGTCGGCTGCGGGAGAAGATCGAGCGCGATCCGCGGCATCCGCGCTACCTGAAAACGCTGCGAGGAATCGGATACCGGTTTGAAGCTGGGCGGTAAACAGCCTTTGCGTCGCAGGCTCAGTTTGGGTTGGAAGCTCGAAGCGAAAATCAAGAACTCATAGTGCAAGCGGTTTGGTGCGCACTTCTCGAAAACCGCGAGAAGTGCGGCACCCAATTTGGGACTCGGTTCGCGAATCGAGAACTGGCCCCACAGATATGCGCCACGGGCCCGAATGTTAGAAACCTGGGCACCCCACCTTTGCTCGTTTTTTGCGCAAAGGTTCGGACCGAACCATGTCCCCTATTGGCAGATGTGCTCCAACTGGTCGTACGGCTTCTCCGTGAACGGTGGTCCTTTGATCTGCTTGACCATCATCAGCTGATCCAACAGCGACCCGGGATCCTTCATCCCCGCATCCGGATCGCTCTCGTACGCCACATCCTTCTCCGCTTCCTCCAGGGTCACCAACTGAAAGCCTTTCTTTTTCAGCAGATCAAGCGCCTCCGGCAGAATGGTGCTGCTGTACGCCCCCAAATGAAGCAACAGCACATAATTAATGTCGCGCCCGTAAATCAGCTTCGCATGTTCCCGGCTCAAATCAATGAATTCCGAAGCTGTCTCCAGATAGCTCGAGTGCAACCACGCAATCGACTTCTGATCATTCTTGGCCGCGCACTTCGCATAGGCAAAATTCCACAGATAGTCTTCCCAGTCCATCGTCACCTGGGCAATCCGGTATCCATGGGCTTTCAGATAAGCCCGCACCGCCCGCCGCTTCTCCACCGTGTCGCCCTCATGCAGATACGGATAGCGGAACCAGTGCCAGTCCTCTTTCGGCGAGAGCAGTTCCAGCGCCGGCTCATTCTGCGCGATGTTGCTCTCGAACGTCTCCGCCGTATTTTTCTCCAGGTCCATATGCAAATACGTATGGTTGCCCACACGTTCCTTCGCCGCCCAAAGCTTCAGCGCCTCAGCGCCGTCCACGCTGCCTTCCAGCTTCTGAGCATTGATGAAGCCATACACCGGCGGCACGTGCTTCTTCTTCAGGATCGCCAGCGTAGCCTTCGCCGTTTCGGTTTGAGTCACGCCCGGGGGGAGTTCTCCATTCCGCGGCAAATCGTCAAACGTGATGGCCAGTTTCTGCGCCGGGCAGACTCCGCAAAGAGCTAACACGATAGAGGCAACGAACAGGACCCTAAGAAAATTTGGCATGGTGGAGAGTTTACTGTAGACCGACCGCGAGATCGTCGCCCGCTTTTGAAAAACTAGCGGGTTGCTGCGCACCCTCCGACTGCGCTCAGGGCAGGCTTTCTCGAAAAGCGCGGCACCTCATTCTTGGCTTGCGGTTCGCGAATCAGAATTGACCGCGCAGATGTGTGCCACCCGCCATCCCCACCCACCCTAATGGTCGGTAGTCCTGGACATTCCGAACTTCAGGGGGACATAATCGCGACCATGAAGAAAGTTGTGTTGGCCCTTGCTGGGTTCTTTGCTGTGATCGCTGCCCTTGCGGCTGCAGCTTATTCACTCATGTTTCCTGTCTGGGTTTACGGCGTGCTTTATGACAGGCCAGCGACGGATTCGGGGTTCTTTGGCTACGGGATCGGCGCGCCATTTCGAGACTTTCCTATATCCTCCTTCATCCTGGTAATACTAGTTTTGGCCTCAGGTCTCGGCACGATATTTGTTCCGCGGCTGTTGTCGTTGATGGCCGCCAAAGTTGCGATATTGACCGCTGGAAGCGTCGCACTATTCATAATCACATCAGTTGGAGTGTACGTATTCGCACACGCTATCTACCGCGATGCCGTGGCTCTCAGGAAAGACACCCAGATGCAGCGCGACATGAGCAAGGCTATGCGCGACATAGGCTCTGCATCACGACAGGGGAGGGCGCCGGATGTTGCCTACTACAGGTACCTGGATAAGGAACGAGTTGACAGCCTTTATGCCCAAATCGAGCCAGAGTGGCTTGACAAACAGACCGTCGTCACAGATTCGTCGAGTGCGAACGCCAAAATAGGAGTTGCTAGCGGGCCGGTCACCGGGGAGGTCGGCGCGGCGGGTACACAGCAGAAGCAAACCACGAGGGAGGCCCCCGCACCAACCCCTGAGAAGAAGTGCCACGTCATAATGCAATACGCGTCAGAGCAAAAGGGCGCGAGATTCTACACGATCGCCGGCGAGTGGCTCATATTCAACCTTACTCAAATTACGTCTGAACACAATATGAAGCCAAAGCCCGAGGCGAGGTTCGGAGCCGGCCTTCCATTAAGCAGAGGAGAATGACAGGAACTCCGCCTGTCGGGCGCCTTCGGTATGGATAACTCGCCTCAGATGACAGAGGAGATTAACAACGATCTTCGCCAACGAAACTGGAACAATATGCTCGAAGGCGAACTTACAAACCTTCCAGACTTTCTTTTCGTAGGTGGTGAATTTCGAATTAGCGCCTCGCCCACGCTGCTGCTCGTCCATGATTTTGTAGGGCAAGACGGTAACATCGGCGTACAGGGTGGGCGATTCCGGCCTGTGCAGGTCGATGTGACATTCGCACCCGGTGCAACGGCCCCAGAACTTCATCAGGGAACACAAAAACTAACGGTTTTTGGAAAGGTGGTTCACGGCCTAGATCGACAAGGCACCATCGAGATTCGAGCAGTGGCCGTCTACTAGGGCGGGTGGCGCACTTCTCTGGGCTGGTGGCCCACCTCTCCGGCGACATACCGACGTCGCGAACCGCTGGCAGTGAAGATGAAGGGGGTGAGCCACTTCTCGCGCTTTTCGAGACGTGGGGCACCCCCGGTGATTTGGGTGTCGGCCCTCAGAGAGGACGGCATTCGGAGACGTCGGCCACCCTCAGCCAATCACAGGAACCCCGGATGTCCGGCCGGAGGAGCTGCACGTTCCGCGTGTCCCCGCGCCCGTCCCCGTATGAAAACCGTTTCACACTATCGGCGAACAACCGAGATGGGGTATGATCGCTGCCGTTTTGAGCCAAAGGAGATCCCGGATCATGAGGCAAGGACGTTCTCGATCAAGGCGTGTGAGCTGCCACAAGCTCCTGTTATCCGTTCTGCTGCTCACGTCATTCGTGGTTCCGGCCATCGCCGATTCTCCGCAGGCACGTTAAGTCCGTTGGCGACCATTAATGTTGGCGCGGGCCCCGGACGATCGCGGTCGACTCTGCCGCCGGTCTGGCCTATGTGGTAAATACCGGTGGCGATAGCGTGTCGGCGATCTCGATCAAAACGTTGAAGGTATCCAAGGTGATTTCGGTCGGAGCAGCTCCGGTCGCCATCGCCACCGACCTGGGTTTGGGCATGGTCTATGTCGCGAACTCCGGGGATGGAACCGTCAGCGCCATTAAGGGCACTGCCGCCGCCTTGAGTTGGCACGTCGGCGGAACGCCCGGGCCGATGGTGGCCGATGCCGTCCTCGGCCAGCTCTATGTGGCAGACACAACCGGCAAGAAGGTGGTGGTGCTTAACTCCAAAACTGGGGCTGTGCTGACTACCCTTCCCACCGTTCTCACCCCCACCGCGATGGCGCTCAATCCCGCCACCCATGCCGTTTTCGTCGCCAACACGGGCACGTCGGGTTCGGTGGTGGTGATCGACGGCGTACACGACCAGATCGCGACCACGATCGGTTCCCTCCCCGTCGGAGCGGCGTCAATTTCCGTGGCGCCGCAGACCGACGTCGCCCTGGTAGCATTCGACGCAGGCAACGCACTTTGCTCATCGATGCGGCCAATAACTACGCGGTAACGACATATCTGAACGTTGGCGGGGAGCAAATTGTATTTGGTTGCCAGGCCGTCGTTGGCAACCCCACGCTCACCGCCTATGATTCCGCCCATCAGATGTTTTTCTATGCTGGGGGATCCTTTCTGTTTTTTGGCGACAACTTAGGGGATTTTGGCCTTGACGATTTCTGGGGCTTTGGCGGCAATTGCACGAACGGGGGAGTTTACATCCCACCGAGCGGGTACCCCGTAGGTCCTTTGAACGCGTTCGCCCTCGATCCGGGCGCCGGACTGATGTCGAGCAATCGGGGCCCCATCCTTAATCTGGCCATCAATCCGAGATTCGCCGCCGCCTACACGCCCCTGCCAGACAGCACCAATCCGACCGGCGTCGCCTTCGATCCGGTCAAAAACTGGGCCTTTTTTAGCGATGCCGGAAAAAACACCGTCAGTGTCTACAACGTAACGCCACACGACGCCGTCCCCGCTTACGAGGGCGCGCTGGACGGATTTACCGTGACCTACAACTATGCCGACACCAACCCGGCTACGGGCACGGTCTATGTATTGCGACTCAATAATTTGTACGCGATCAACGAAGGTCAAGCGGCCGCCGGGTTCAATGGCACCGTGGAAAATGCGGCCGGGGTAACGGCGATCCCGATCGCATCCGTCTATTCCCAGGCATTGGTCGTGAATGCCGCCACCAACAAGATCTATGTCGCGGACACCGCAAATCTCTTTTATTCCGTCGATGGCGCGACCAATGTGGCGAAGCTTCTCCCTGGAATGCCGGCGAACCTCGACGTGTCCAGCCTCGCTGTCGATTCCGCCACGAATCAAATTCTGGTCTTCGATTATTTCAGTGGCAACCTCTACATTCTGGATGGCGCCAGCGAAACCGTGGTGAAGACGATACCCATCGGGGATTTCCCGCGGGGAACGCCGCTCCTGGTCGATCCGGTAAAGGGCGTTGCCTATGTGGTCGGCACCTCGGTGTACGTGGTCGATCTGGCGACTGCAACCGTCACCGCGACCATCCCTCTGTCGTCGACTGCCGAGTCCGCGGCGTTCAATCCGGTGAAGAGCCGGTTGTATGCCGTCACGTCAGACAGGAAAGTTTACGTCGTGAACACCGCCACGAATACGCTCGTCACCTCGTTCAGTTCTCCCTATAGCCCTACGAACGGCGTCGCGGTCAATCCCGTAACTGGCAAGTACTACGTCATCGGTGATGTCGTTGGATGGCCGCACGTTGCCGTCTACAGCGAGACGACTAATAAGCTTGTCGTGGACATTTCGGGTCAGACCTACCCGGCACTCACCGGAGCGGATTCGATTACGGTAGACCCGCTCAGTAACACCATCTATGTCGGTTCCGAGCGCGGTACGAGTAGCGCGGCCCTGGCAGCGATCGACGGCAACACGAATGCCGTGTCGGCAGTCCCGCCCAGCACCGAAGAGATGAATGGCTACACGCTGGCCGTCGACATGGGCACGCACGTATTGGCGGCTGGCGGCATCGACTACACGAACCTGTTTTTCCCGACGGCGGATCTCACATCGGCGACTGCCGTGCCAATGTCAGTTACGATGCAAGGCGTCAGCGACGCCTCGACCATTGCGACGGCGCCGCTGTTCCGCACGCGCAATACGGAGCCCAAGGTCACCATCACTGCCACCGGCAACTACACCGGCTTAGCGTCCGCGATTGCGCCGACCAAGGTTTTCTACCAGGTCGACCGCTGGCAAAGCACGTGGACCGCGAAGCCTCTCAAAAAGGTCGGGAGCACGACCACCGGCACGGTGACGGTCACGCTACCAAAACTCGCTCTGGGTCGTCACATTCTCTACGCCTACGCCAATACCGGCGAAGCGGCGACGATCCAGAATGGCGCGACTGGGGCCCAGTTCTCTCGTCGTCGGTCCGACCGCTGCCTTTGTCTTCACCGTCGAACAGTGACGCAGCGGGAGACGCGACGGCGGTGCCATGAGAGCGACTCGAAAATAGTGCTCGCGGGTTAATTCGCCGGGCTATTCCGAGGGTGGCAGCGATTTACTCTCACTTGCGCTGTTCGAGCTTCACTGGCGCCGTCACAGTCTTGCCGTCGCGGAGTACTTTGACCTCGACCACGTCTCCGACTTTGCTGCGACGAAGTGCGTCGGTGAAGTCGTAGAGGTTCTTGATCGGCTTGTCACCGAACTGAATCAGGATGTCTCCCGCCTTCAGGCCGGCTTTTGCCGCAGGCGAGTTCGGGCGAACGTCGGAAAACTTCACGCCGGTTTCGACCTGACCAAAGTCTGGGATGGATCCGAAGTATGGACCATAGCCTCCGCCGCCTGATCCGCCCGGTGGTTTCTCTTCGGCTACTACCAGAAAGCCGGGCGCTGCCCGGGGTCGGCCAGTTCTCCGCCATGAGTCCAACCACATTCACCAAGCGCGCCGCTGCATCTGGATCAATCTTGTCCCATGTGTCGGACGGCTTGTGATAGTCGGAGTGCAGTCCGGAAAAGAAAAATAGCACGGGAATTTTCTTCGAGACGAACGAAGTATGGTCGCTGGAAGAATAGCCGCCGGGAGAGTATTCGATCTTGAATCCGGAATTTGTTGCGGCCTGTTCGACCGTGGCCTTCAGCGTTGTTCCAGTGCCCACGCCTCCGATGTAAACCTTTTGATTGTTGATGCGGCCGATCATATCCATGTTGAGCATGGCTACGGCTTTGTCGAGCGGACGCGTCGGCTCTTTCACCCATGCCGCCGATCCAAGCAAGCCCGAGTTCTTCTCCGGCAAAAGACTGAACAGAACTCCACGCTGCAACTGGCCTTTCATCGGAGCGAGCAGGCGCGCCAGTTCGAGCACTCCGGCGGTACCGGAGGCGTTGTCATCCGCTCCGGGATGAATCTGGCCGATCTGCGAAGGCGCCAGCGAATCAAAATTGCCGCGCCCCCGTGATCGTAGTGAGCGCCGATAATCACGTATTCGTCGGTCTTGCCCGGCAGATAAGCGAGGACGTTGTTCACCGTGGCGCGAGTGGTCTGGACACTGACGGTCAGCGATGCGTTCAGCCTCCGGGTAGCGCGAACGATGCGGGCTTCGACGGAATCGTCAATCTGCTTCTGCAGATCGGCCAGCGTCTTACCGGCGCCTTTAGCCATCGTCGACCACATCATTCTTGACCTGAAGCAAAAATGATGCCGGCGTTTTCCGGTCCGCTCACACTGCCGAAACGAGTGAGGAGTCTTCTTCGCCGTCGCCCAGCTTGCCGTTGACCAGCACCAGCGCTTTCGCCCCGTGGTTGCGTGCGTTGATCGCCTTGGTCACCAGTTGTGAGTGCCGTGTCATGCCTTGATTGCCGCTCCTTCGCCGCAAACGAAGGAGGCTCGTAGCGCATCACGACGACAATTTTGTCTTTGACGTCGAGGCCCGGCGTAATCGTCGTACTGAAATTCATCCGCCGTGACGCCGTAGCCGGCGAAAATGACGTCGCGCGCACCGATCCTGAGTCGGAAAAGCTGAAGGGAACGAAGTCCTGCTTCACCTTCAACTCCTGCTTGCTGCCTCCGGCCAACACCGCGAAATCGTTCTTCCCTTTTAGTTGCGCGCCGGTGATCACGCGTGAACGGCTGCAAGTACGATTTGTGCCAGCGGGCTCTAGGCCAAGGCTTTTGTATCGCTTCTCGATCAGGTGTTCGGCCCGCGTCAATCCTTTGGAGCCAGACGCCACGGCCCTCCATCGCAGGCGTTGTCAGAGCTTTGATGTCCTCGAGATAACGATGCGGATCGGCGGCGGGAATCGCGGGCGGCGCGGCCAGCGCCAGAGTTGCAAAGGCGGAAATCAGCAGGGTGAATAGCGCAGCGCCGCTTCGCGTGACGATGTTTTGCATGCTGCGTCCGCAAATCTGGCTGCAGTAACGAGGTTTCGAGGTTGGCATGGTCACGCAAATCGTAGGTTGCAGAAAGGCCTGTGTCAAATCAGTTTCCCTCGCGAGAATGCCCCTCAAGCAGCGGTCCGCGCACTTCAGCCGCCTGGGTCGCCTGACGCGATTGTTTTTTGATTTTTGAAAGTGAGCGGTATTGAACAGCCACCGCGCCGCGAATTGGCTGACCATGGATAGTCCGCAAACGGGGGGACTCTCTACGACCCTTCGAGCGATGACGATCTCTACGCCGATTCACGGTTAGTCAGCTGCCGCCGATGAGTTATGTTTGGGCCCGTTTGAGCCAAAACCGCATGAAACCTGTGCGTCGTCAAAGTGAGGATTGAGGAAAAGTCGGACACATTTGTAATCCACACAGAGGGACGCGTCCAATCCGGACCTTGTCCACCATGGGCCTGCTTGATTAAGACTGGGAGTTAGATGAAGCCGAGTAACTTCAACCCGACCCACAAGAGTTCTTCGTCGCACATTCATGTCCAACCACCGCTGTCGAGGAGGGCGCGCATGTTGATGCCATCAATCTCTAGAACCACTCGAATCTTCCTGTTCCCGGTTCTATGCCTTTGCCTCGCCGCCGCGTTAGCTTACGGCGAAGGACGCCAGCCCGCGGATGATAAGAGCGCGCCTCCAGCCGCGCCCGCATCTTCCGATGCCTCCAAGTACGTGGGAGCGGAAACCTGCAAAACCTGTCACGAGGAGACTTACAACGCGTCGGAAAAAACGCCGCACTGGAAGACCACGCTAGACAAGGAAGACGGCCCTTCGCACCAGGGTTGCGAGGGCTGCCACGGTCCCGGGGCCGATCACGTTGCTGGCGGCGGCGATGTGACCAAGATCTTCAATCCTGCGAAGCACTCGGCCAAAGAGGTTGACGCCAAGTGCCTGACCTGTCACGCGGGGACGCACCCGAACTTTGACCGCTCGCCTCACGCCAAGGCGAACGTCGGCTGTACCAGTTGCCACAGCGTTCATCAGAGCAAGGAAGAAGAAAAGCTGCTGAAGGCTCCGCAGCCAGCGCTCTGCTTCCAGTGCCACGCCGACGCGAAGCCGGCCTTCAATATGCCGTTCCACCACAAGGTGAACGAAGGCTTGATCACGTGCAGCGATTGCCACGACGTGCACGGCACCTTCCTGGCCAACAACGTGAAGTCCACGGCTGACCAGAACGCGATCTGCACCAAGTGCCACACCGAAACGCGCGGGCCGTTCGTCTATGAACACGCCGCGGTCAAGGCCGAGGGGTGTTTGGGATGCCACACTCCGCACGGTTCCCAGAACGCCCGTCTGCTGAACATGCCGGCCATCAACCCGCTCTGCAATCAGTGCCACAGCGGCGTCGCTGCCAACACCGTTCACGGAATGGGTGCGGGGTCGTCGGAAACCATAACTTGCACGAACTGCCACACCAATATTCATGGCTCGAACATGAATGCGGCGTTCCTCGGTAGGAGTCACGGATGGCAACCCGCCTGAAGAATTGAAGATTGCGGAGGCGCGGCTGCGTTTCGATTGCGTGTAGGGATTCAAGGTCTCAACGAGCAATCTTTTTCAAAGTGGGGCTTTCAACAAGTGAGGCTTTCAAAATGATGAACCCAAGATGGATTTCCCGGTGGTTGAATGAAAAACATTCTCTTGCGGCGGCCCGGTGCATTATCGGGGGCATGGTCGCAGCCATTTTGGGATTAATGTCGGGGGCGGGCACTGCCGTCGCGCAGATTCCAATATTTGTGTCTCACCAGACCGCTCCGGACGGCTACACGCTTCATGAGTCGATCGATCTGGGCGGCCATGTGGCCAATGTCGACGGCAGCGGTGCCATGTACGACACTCTCGTCAACCAGCAGTCCGGTCCGCGCATACTGGGCGAGACCTATGAACTGCGCGCGCTGCCCGGCACGAAGAACACCCTCGTCGATCACTTGAAAGCATTTACCAGCGGGCTCGGCGGCGATTCGAACAACGTTGCCAAGCTGGACTTTTCCAAGGGCAAGCTTTACGAATTCTCCGGCTTGTTCCGCCGTGACCGGCAGTACTTTGACTACAACCTGCTGGGCAATCCGAACCTTCCGCCCGGCCAGTCGATTCCAATCGGTCCCCCCGCGACGCCGACGGGTTCTTACGCGTGGCCGCAGGTGGCGCAGTCGCCGTTTCTGAACAACTCGGTGCGCCGCATGACGGACACCAACCTTACACTGCTTCCGCTGTCAAAGGTGACCTTCCGCGTCGGCTACTCGCAGAACGTCTTTCAGGGTCCGAGCCTGACGCCCAGCGGTTATCAGTTTGCCGGCGCCTACGACGTGCTGCTCCAGCAGTATCAACGCAACAGCACCGATGACTGGACGAGCTCGGTCGAGTGGAAGCCGGTATCGCGCACCCGTTTGACCTATGAAGAACAGATCACTCACTACAAGGGAGATTCCAGTTTCAGCATGGCGCCCCAGTATTTCAATCTGCAGGAAGCGAACGGATTAAGGGTCGCCGTGCTCCAGAGCTACGACAATCCGATCAACAAGCCGGTCGGCATCACCTGCAACGCCGGCGTTGGACCCTCCCCCATTTCCCCGGCGCAGACTCCGAACGGTCTACCCATCGTCGATCCCGCGTGTAACGTGATTACCAGCTATTCGCGTTCCCAGCCCACCCGCGAAATCTTCCCGACCGAAATCTTCCGGTTCCAAAGCTCCAGCATCAGGAACGTTACGATGAACGGCAACGTTCGCTACACCCACGCGAACATGAGCCTGCCGAACTACTACGACGACTTCCAGGGTCTGGCGGGAACGAACCGGGAAACCACGTACGCCGGCAACGCCCGCGCCAAGCGGGAAGCCATCGCCACCGACTACGGCATCACTTGGCAGGTGCTGAAAAAGCTCAGCATCTCTGATCAGATCGACTACTCGAATGTGCACCAGCCGGGAGTTGCCAACATGATCAGTCTAACTACCGTGACTGCCGCAACCCCCAGCATCAACAGCACGGCCTTAACCACCACCGTGATCACCATTCCGATCAACCCCATCACGAACAAGCCATATTCTACGTTTGAAGGCAGTCCGAGCGTCGCTACGCCGCTGTTTGATTTCTTCGGCCAGAAGTTCATCACGAACAACCTCACAGCAGCATACGACCTCACGGACCGCACCATATTCACGCTTACCTGCACCACCAGCAGCACAACATCGGCGAAGGTGCCGCGAACACCACCGGATACCTGTCCGGTATCTCCAACTTCACCATCAGCGAGAACGGCGGTACCTTCGGCGTCGCGATGCAGCCTGC
This sequence comes from uncultured Acidobacteriaceae bacterium, assembly GCA_963725295.1. Lineage (GTDB taxonomy): Bacteria > Acidobacteriota > Terriglobia > Terriglobales > Acidobacteriaceae > Acidiflorens. Next base: position 3,791 of record CAVRYB010000114.1, on the reverse strand, counting down.
GAACAACTGGCACATCAACGGTTCGGTCGAAGTTCTGTACGCCGACAATGTCCTCACTCCGGTCGCGCCCCGCGAGCTTCAGCATTACAGAATTCATACCACCTACCGGCCGAAGACCTGGGCGACGTTCTCCGGCGCGTTCAATGACCTCGAGCGCCACAACAATACGAACAATACCGGCATCGCGTCCGTGGATGGCCCGCTCCAGCACGTCGATCATAGCCGCACGGTGAGTTTGAACGCCGACTTGATGCCGAACGAGCACTACGGGTTCGACATCGGCTATGCCTACAGCGACGTGTACACGGCGACCAACATCTGCTTCCTGGGCACGGCCTCAAGCCCCACCATACCGGGCGCCGCGACGCCCACCGGCACGGCTTGCCCGTCTCCGCCTCCCCGCGGGGGATTGGGGCTCTTATACTTTTGGTCCGGCTAGGGACTTCATGAACGCTCCAACGCAGTACGCGTCAGTGGCCTTGGCTCTTTCGCCGATCGACAAGTTCCACTCCAACATCGGCTACCGAATAAGCTCGGTCAACGGCAGCCGCTTTTTCAACGATCCGCGCGATGTGAACGGATCGCTGGTCTCTACCTACCAGACGCCTTTTGTGAATCTCTCCTATGCGATGCGAAAGAATCTGATCTGGAAGGGCGAGTATGACTACTTCGGCTACGGCGAGGGTGGTCCTTCGGGAGCAGAGTATTGCAATCCCTCCAGCACGCTCCCGACGCCGACTATCCCGGCTCCGGTCGTGCCCTGCAGCACGCTGCCAAATACTGCGATGAGCGGTCCGGCCTACGGGTTCACCGCTCCTCGGAACTTCCATGCAAACAACGTAACCGTTGGAGTGCATTACGAGTTCTAAAAACATCCGTTTGCCTTCAGCTTTCGTGTGGGGTGCGCAGTGCTGGCTTCCACGTGGGGCTCTTCTTTTGGGGCCGGACCGCGCATTACTTCCGTTCGTTCGTGCCCGACGAAAGCGCTGGCTGCTGAACCGTTGCCTGGGTCACGAATTTCATGAAATCCGATTCCGCGAGGCGCGACGGATGCACCTCGGCACCTTGGCCCAAAAAATCGGCAGAAGCTCATCATCAGCGGACGCCAGCGCACGGGATCGATATGCGGCCGCGAGCCGTCACCCACCAGCAATTTTTCGTCGACGTGCATCCGCGCATTGGCTGATGCCGACCGCGGCCGACGGCGAGTTCTCCGCCCTGGCCACCTACGAGCACCTCGACTCCAGCGAGATCGAGACCGGAGAGGACCGCGACACCGTGGGGCTCGACCTGCAGGAGACGCTCCATCCTTGGCGCCAGAACAAGATGATCACCTGGCCATTTGCCGCGGAGGTTAACACGATTAATGTGACGGGAAGTCCGTGGCTCAGCTACACCACCCCCAAATCCAACACCATCTTCACCGGCGTATTCGCGCAGGACGAGTTCACGCTGGTGCCGGACAAGCTGTCGGTTACCTTGGGCACCAAGGAAGAGCGCAACAGCTTTTCCGGCTGGGAGGACCAACCCTCGCTCCGCGCCATCTGGCACCCCTAGAGGTTTCAGCGGGTTTGGGTGGGGGTTTCCCACGCCGCCCAGACTCCTTCGATCAGCGAGCGCAGTGTCAACTGGTGGGTGGCCACGATCCCGCCTTCGGCGGCGATCCCGGTGCCGGTCGCTCTCTACGCCGAAGGATCGGCTTCTCTCCGCTCCGAACACGTCACGGCCTACGAATCGGGCTATCGCTATCAGCCCAGCAACTCCTTCTCGCTCGACCTGGCCCTCTATCTCAACCGCTACACCGATTTGCGCGGGCTCCAGGTGCAGACCCCGACCTTCCTGCCGTACCCGACTTTCTATTATCTCTATCCGCTGCTGGCGACGAACAATCTGAACGGGGACACCCATGGCGCCGAGTTCACCGCCAGCTGGCGGCCGGCGCCGGCGTGGCGATTTGAAGGCTCGGTCGCGGCGATGCGCTACGATCACCTGGGAGAGATCAATCCCGGGGTATTTCCCGACCCGTCGATCGCGGGTTTGACCGGGTCCACCCCAAAGCAAGAATACAAGCTCCGGGCCCAGTGGGATAACTTCCCCGCCTGGTCGTTCGACCTTGACCTGCGCCGGGTCGACGCGCTGCCCGGACCGGCCTCCCCCCCTACACCGGCCTCAATGCCCGGATCGGCTGGCGCCTCCGGCCGGACACCGAACTGGAGCTGATCGGCCAGGGACTTGCTCGAGCCCATGCACACCGAAGGGGCGGAGTATTTTATCGGCGGTCTGGTGCAACCTGAGGCGCGCAGCATTTTCCTGCGGCTCACCTATCGGCATTGACCTTCGGGGCCGCCATGAAACCGATCGTCCCGACGCTCCCGCGGCCCGGCCGCCGCTCGCGCGCCGCGGTCCGGATCCGGCGGGGACTGCCACTTCGCCGCCTTGGGCTTGTGCTGGGCGTTGCTGACGGTCCCAGTCCGAGCGGACGGCCGACTCGAGTACCAGGTCAAGGCCGGCTTTCTCTTTAATTTTTTGAAGTTCACCGACTGGCCGCCGGGCTTTCAGCCCGAGGCGGGCAAACCCTACCGGGTGGCCGTTTACGGCGACCGCGACGTCTACGAGACGGTGGCCGGCGCGCTGCGGGGCAAGCGGCTGCACGACTCCCCGATCGAGGTGACGGCGGTCGGCCCGGACGTCCACGGGTTTTCGATCACCCAGATCAGCGACGTGCATGTGGGCCCCACGATTCGCCGCGATTTCGTCGAGCGCTTGGTGGGGCGCGTGAACGATCTGCGCGCCGATCTCATCGCGGTGACCGGAGATCTGGTGGATGGATCCGTGCACCAGCTTGCCGCTCACACCGCACCCTTGTCGAAACTCTCGGCCCGGCACGGCGCGTACTTCGTGACGGGCAACCACGAGTACTACTCCGGCGAGGCCGCCTGGACCCGTGAGATTCGCAGGCTGGGCTTGACCGTCCTCAAGAATCAGCACGTCGTGCTGAATCATGATGGCGCCTCGCTCGTGTTGGCGGGTGTCAACGATTTCGCCGCCCATCACTACGACCCCGCGCAGCGAAGCGATCCCGCCGCCGCCCTCGAAGGCTCTCCCGCCGACGCAGGCGCAAGAATATTGCTCGCCCATCAGCCCGGGTCCGCACAGGCCGCCGCGAATGCCGGATACGACGTGCAGATTTCCGGTCATACGCACGGCGGCCAGTTCTGGCCGTGGAATTTGTTCGTGCGGTTCTTTCAGCCGTTCACCGCCGGACTGCATCGCGTGAAGAATCTATGGGTCTACGTGAGCCGTGGTACCGGCTACTGGGGCCCGCCGAACCTCTTAGGCGTACCTGCGGATTTTCCTGGCACAGGGGGCGCCCGCGGCGGAGGGCGTGCGCGACCTCGGCCAGGGCCTCTCCTACTACCGGGTCCACTCGCTCCCTGAGGACCTGCCGACACCCCCGTCGGGTCGGCCGGGTTCCTGCGTCCTCGACCTGCGTTTCGCCAAGGCGGACCTGGAGACCGCCGCCGCACTCGAGGCTTGGGTCCGGTTCAACGCCACGGCGCGTTCGCCCATCTTTGTGTAACCGACGCCGTGCATGGTTACGAAGTGGCGGGGAGTCTCCGATTCCGTCTCCAGTTTCTGGCGCAGGCGCACCACGTGAGCGTCCACCGTTCGCGTGTTCGGAAAGGCGTCGTAGCCCCACACCGAGTTGAGCAGCACGTCGCGGCTCAGTGCCCGGTCGGGATTCTGCACAAAAAGACCAGCAGTTTGTACTCCGCCCTGGTGAGCTTGGC
>CAVRYB010000113.1:0-5066 GCA_963725295.1 uncultured Acidobacteriaceae bacterium | reverse complement strand
AGATCCCGTCACGAACTGCTCCGCGAAGATGGAACTTCCCACGAAAGTCACCGTGAGCACAAGCTTCTGACGGCGGGTCAATTGGTGAATTGAGGCGATTACACTCAAGTGCCCAGTCGCCGGGAAGATGAGTGAAATCGGGATTTTTCGCCAACTACGAGGGCATCTGCTCGTCCGCCATAGTCTCTTGGAGCCTTAGCACCGCAACAGAATGAACCCGAATTTGGTGAAAGAGCAGTGAACGATGTGCTCGATTTTGGTTCGGATTATTTGGTTTGTAAAAGACAACCACAGCGTTTTCGGGCTTTCCCCAAAATGAGCGTGTATATCCTCCATAGCGATCGTCATTGCGATCAAGAAATTCATAGGTGAGTCGCTGGTAACTCAAACCGCTCTGCATCCCACTAATAGGTGCCAGAGTCACTTGAGTGCCGCGAAGAGATCGACATTCATCAACCCAACCGAGGCACATAAGCAATACCATCGCACCAGCCATGCATGCGCCTTCAAGTGCGAACAGACCCCAGCCAGTCACTAAAATACGGTAAGACCCCGAACCAGAACCAACAACGGCCAAGGTGGTAACCGTGATTAGGGCGCAACCAGCAAGCTCTGAAATACGCCGCGGGATCAAGGTGCATGACGCAACTTGGATGTAGGGGCGCAGCGGAATATCTACTCCTGCGAACTGGGCTGAATAGCTTTCGGGGCGTTCCGGCTCAACGCTCGGAATCGGAACGGTGAATCGAACTCGAAAGCGGGGGAACAATGCAACTCCTGTCAGGAGAAGCAACAGTGACGTTGCCGCAGTTATCAGGAATGCGGGAGCCAAATCATCAGCAACAGCAAATGCTCCGAACACCAGCACATATCCCACCACTGCGATACCGAATCTGCGAATCTCCACGACAGAAGCCTCAGTGCAATTATCCCTCGCCGCAACAAACGGTGTGGGCAACTGTGGCAGGCCAACTGTTGAAATCAGATGATTGCACTGATTGACTTTTTGACCGAGGGTCAATGAGTGTCACGGGGATGTTACGACAACTAGCGCCTCGGGGCTGTTCAGAGAGATAATCTGTTAACGATGACCGCCAAACGCCTATGTTGGACAGTACGAGGCATCGTTGCACTGAACTGGCTGGCAATGGGCTTGATATTGGCTGTCGCGAACGTTCCGAAAAATCTAGCCATGTCGGCGTTCGGCGTGTTTCGAATTTGCGCGGTGTGTGCCGTCGCGTACCTTCTCTACGAATCCAGTCTTGTTACACAAAAGCGAGCCACTACCGCGACGTGGGTAGTCGATGGCTTGCTGGTGCTCCCGATGTTTCTTTTCTGGTTTGCTGTCAGCGCATCCACGTTTTGACAATCTGTACCGCGAAGTTGTCGAAATCACGCGTTTACACTCAGAACCCTGGTCGCTGGGTCGATGGGTGAGATGGGGATTTATCGCCAGCTGACCATCAGTTCGCGACCCGCCAATTCGCGAAAAGGAAGAAACGCGCGAGGCTCAATAGAGCCGCCAGGATCCCGATTGCTCCAACCACGGGAAGGGCACGATTCGATGCCCACGTCGCGCGCCGGCGATAGTACTCTTCCGTGGGGACTTCATGTATGACTTGTATGCGGTTGTGCCCTCGAAGGGTCGGGAACAAATCGACGGGGATGACGCTACCCTCGGGAACCCAGTCCATCAGTTGGTATTGATCGCGCGGGATTGCATTCACATAGGGCAATAAGTCCATCGACTCTTTTTGTCCCTCGACAATTCCGATAGCCGAGGCATAGGTTTCGAAATGACCCCCATGCTGCCCGTCCATCGACCATGCCCGGGAGTATTGAACGCTCGTCACCCGAAACGTCGTCGCGTGGTAAGTCGCTCCTTGATAGAGTTGCTCTTGCGACGACGTATTCATATAGAAAACAAATCCGAACAGGGCGCCAAGGACAAAAAGACTTCCGCAGATGGCTATCATCAAGTCCAGCAGCCAAATCCCCGCAGTCATAGGGGGCTTCGGCGCGAGATTCACGCCGCATTGCGGACAGTGTGTCTCTGCGTAGGGGCCCAGTTCAAGCCCGCAACTCGGACATTTGCTCGGAGCCGGCATCCCGCTTTAATTGCAGCAGGAGCAGATTCGAGCCGCAAATAACAAGAGTAACCGTGATCCCGGTGGTTGACGCAGTCAGGCGTTAGCACAAGCTTGCGCTTTTATTTCGCCGTTTGAAAGTTCAATGAACGCTACGGCGAAGTTGCGCCGAGCAAGGGGGGAGAGTACCCAGGGATTTGCTAACTGGTAATAATTCGAATCAGGCTCGCCCTGCGAACTCTCGCGTCTCCGTGGACACCTTGATCTTCTCGCCTTCTTTGATGAAGAGCGGAACGCGGATCTCGATTCCCGTCTCGAGCGTTGCTGGCTTGGTCACACTTCCGCTGGATGTATCGCCGCGAACGCCAGGTTCCGTGTACTTGACGCTCAGTTCCACATGCGGCGGCAGGTCGAGGCCGATCGGATTGCCGTTGTACTTGTGCAACTGGATGATCGATCCTTCCACGATCAAGTCCACGGCATCGCCAACCATTTCGGCGGAAAGAGTGAGGGTCTCGAAGTTACCCTGGTCCATGAAGTAGAAGCCGCCGGCATCGCTGTACAAATACGACGCCGGAACCGTCTCAAGATCCGGCTCTTTGAAGCGGTCGCTGGCCTTGAAGCTTTTGTCAAAGACGGCGCGAGTGAGCAGGTTGCGCATCTTCAGCCGGACCAAGGTCTGAGCGCCACGAGCGGTGGGAGTGGAAACTTCCGCCTCCAGGCACACAAACGGAGTGTTTTCCAGTTCGAAAACTGTTCTGCGTTTTACGTCGATGGCATCAATCAGTGCGGCCATGATCTCCTCAGAGAATGTGGAATCGCCTTAGGATAGCAGGTGGAGATAACCGAGGCGGCATCAGCGCCGCGCCGGAGCAGTCGCAAACTTTTTGGCAAATTCCGCGGGCAGCGCTGGAGTCGCGCCAGGCTGTGAGCAAACATAACGCGCCACTTCGTTGGCAATGTTGTTGATCTCGTCCAGTTCCATATTTCGGAGCAGCCCCAGAACCATGGCAGCGGTGAAGGAATCGCCGGCGCCAACAGTGTCAACTACCTCCACGCGGCGCGACGGGCAGTCCGACCATTGCCCTTCCCGGAAAAGCAGGCTGCCATTTGCGCCGCGCGTGAAGGCCACCACGTGCAGGCTGAATCGTTGCGCTAATTGCTCGATTTGCCGCCTGATCGAACCCACGAGTTGGAATATTTCACAGAGGATTGGAAGTTCGTCATCGTTCAACTTAAGCACATTCGCCAACTGCAACGATTGCTCGACGATTTCCCGCGTGTAGAACTTCTGGCGGAGATTGATGTCGAAAACTCGCAGAGCATCGGGAGACGTCGCTGCAACCAGTTGTCGAATCGAATTGCGTGAAGTCTCACATCGCTGAGCCAGACTGCCAAAGCAGATCGCATTTGCGGAACCAGCAGCCGCAAGCGCTTCTGCAGTCAACGCGACATGGTCCCAAGCCACATTTTCTTGAATCGTGAAATGTGCGAACCCGTCACCGGAGAGTTCAACCCTGGCAGTGCCAGTTGGTCGCACTTTGTCCACTTGAACGGTCGACTCGGGCAATCCCAACTCGTGGAAGCGACGAATCACCTCGCGTCCATGGTCGTCGTTCCCCACCCGCGTGATAACACTGGCCTCAGCTCCGAGCGCCTGAGCGTGATACGCGAAGTTTGCCGGAGCTCCGCCCAGCTGTGGACCGGTAGGAAGCAAGTCCCACAGCACTTCGCCGACTCCGACAACGCGATCCATATTGATCTATTCGATGCCCAGCTGTTTCTGAATCTGCTCGAGTGGCACGCCTTTTGTTTCCGGAACCATCGTTTTGACCCAGATAAGTTGCAGCACCATCATGCCCGCGAAGAACGAGAAGACGTAACCCGGTGGGAACGACGAGACCATCCGCGGGAAGAACGTTGTGAGCAGAGCGGCGAAGACCCAATGAGTAAAGCTGCCGAGTGCTTGCCCTTCCGCGCGTTGGCGGTTGGGGAATATTTCGGAGATGAACACCCAGATGACTGCTCCCTGACCGATGGCGTGCGCCGCGATGAAAGCGAAAATGCAGACGGGCACGATGCTGTAGTGCTGCGTGAAGAATGCCCATGCGACCAGGCCGAGTGACGCGATGTAGCCGAAGGAGCCGATCAGCAAAAGCGTCCGTCGTCCCAGCCGATCAATCAGCCAAAGGCCGACGAAGGTGAAGACGAGATTCGTAAGACCGATGCCAATGGATTGCAGCAACGCTGCCTTCGCAGCAAGCCCGGTCAACTCGAAGATGCGCGGAGCAAAATACAGAATCGCGTTGATACCGGAAAGCTGGTTGAAGAAAGCGATGAGAATCGCAAGCAAGATCGGCTTGCGCAGACGATGCGTCCAGAAAGCGGCGGAATCGGTTTGTTGTGGCGACGCAGCGGCGATCTCGTCGGCCTTGGCTTCAATCTCGGTCTTCGAAGCCTCGGGCTCAATGCGCTGCAGAATCCCGATACCCGCGTCGCGATCGCCCTTCCTTCCCAGCAGCCAGCGTGGGCTCTCAGGAAGACCAAAGCACATCACGGCATACAGCAACGACGGAAACGCGGCGACACCGAGCATCCATCGCCAGGCGTTTTCTCCAACTCCGGCGAGCAATGCATTCGACACGAACGCGATGAGGATGCCGAAGACGATGTTGAACTGGAACATTCCGGCGAGCCGTCCACGATGCTTCGGCGGCGCGATCTCCGAGATGTACAAAGGAGCAACTACCGTGGAAATACCAATGCCCAGTCCGCCGATGACGCGCGCGGCGATAAAGATGCTGACGTTGGTAGCCAAGGCCGACCCAACGGCGCCCACAAAGTACAGAACGCCGATCCAAAGCAGAGTGGCCTTGCGTCCGAAGCGGTCTGATGGCCATCCGCCAATGAGCGATCCGACGACTGTGCCATAAAGCGCCGAGGCCATGGCAACGCCGTGAACCTCAGGGCTGAGGCCCC
>CAVRYB010000112.1:0-16135 GCA_963725295.1 uncultured Acidobacteriaceae bacterium | reverse complement strand
GCACGAACAAGTTGCAGGCGGTCGTGTTCCTGCGCGAGCGCCGCGATTTCCAGATTCTCGATCCTGACTTACAGCCTGATTTCGACGCTCTAAAGAAAGTTCGCGATGCTGACATCAGGGACATTGGCCGCGACCTGGCGGACGACAAGTGGGTGGTCGCGTTTGAAGGCGACGATGCTCCCATCTACTACTATCTCTACGATCGGGCGAGCAAGAAGGCAACGCTGCTGTTCAGCAATCGCCCGGCGCTGGAGAACTTCAAACTGGCGAAAGTGAAACCGATCCAGTACACGGCCCGCGACGGCATGAACATCTATGGTTATCTCACGACTCCGGCGGGCGTCGATCCGAAGAACTTGTCGATGGTGATCTTCCCGCACGGCGGCCCTTGGGGGCGCGATCTGTGGGGATACGATCCTTATGCGCAGTGGCTCGCGAATCGTGGCTACGCCGTCCTGCAGCCGAATTTTCGATCCTCTACCGGTTACGGAAAAACTTACCTCAACGCCGGGGATCGCCAGTGGGCTGGCACTATGCGCACAGATCTCCTCGACGGCAAAGATTGGGCAGTGAAACAGGGAGTCGCCAATCCCGCGAAGGTCTGCATCATGGGCGGTAGTTACGGCGGGTACGCCACTCTCGCCGGTGTGGCCTTTGCCCCGGACGCTTACGCCTGCGGCGTCGATATCGTCGGCCCCTCGAATCTGAACACGCTTCTGAAGACCATTCCTCCGTACTGGTCTACCATGCTTGCGGTCTTCCACAAACGCATGGGAGACAACGAGGAAATTCTGAAGTCGCAATCACCATTATTCAAAGCCGACCAGATCAAAGCGCCTTTGCTTATAGGCCAAGGGGCAAACGATCCGCGTGTCAACAAAGCGGAAAGCGACCAGATCGTCGCCGCCATGCGCAAGAACAACAAGGCCGTCGAATATTTCGTCTTCCCTGATGAAGGGCATGGTTTTGCTCGACCGGAAAACCGCATGGCGTTCAACGCCGCAGCGGAAGAATTCCTCGCGAAGTATCTGGGCGGAAGATATGAGCCGCCGAGCGCTGCGGAAAAGAAGTTGCTCGACAGCGTGAAGCAATAGCGGTCCCTTCCAAGGTAGAGGTGCGGCGGCCAATCGCGTCTCTACCGGAGGGATATCGGACTCAGGCCAACCCTTACGAAGCCGCCGCGATCTGCCCCGTCGTCTTGTCGGAGCGGAAGCGCAGCAACGCGGCGATGTTGCCAGAGCGATCCAGGTCGGCGTGATCCTTGAGATAGAACAACTCAATATCGCGATGGATAGCCGTCGGAATGATGGCGTCGCACACGTCGTTCAGTTCGCGAGTGGCGTGTCCGCAAGCGACGCAGGTTGGAACCAGATGAGCATCAAGGTGACCGCAATTGGGACACTGAACGGCCCGAGCCGAATAGTTATCGGCCAGGAACAGGCTTTGCACCTCGCCCGCTTCCAGAGCCTGCAGCACGCGGCGTAGGCCGGTGACGCCACGTCCGTTGGATTTGGCGAAATCAATCGCTTCGCTGGCTTTCTTGACGCCTCGCTCGGTAATCCAGCGATGCAATACGTCGGACGCGTGTTCGCGAATTTCTTCGTTCGAAACGCTGGCGACATCAGCGGAGAACCGGCCAATCAAACGCTCTTTGACGTAAGGATGCAGGTGGGATTCAAATTCAGACCAGTTGGCGTCCTGACAGCCTAGGATCACCCGTTCCCAGATACCCTTCTCGAGGTCAATCCGCAACCGCTCCGACACGGCTTTGAAGTGCTGCAATGCCTCCTCGGATACGCGCCGCTCCGCATGGCCGCCTTCGTAGCCGTTGTAGCCGTAGCTCGATCCATTGCGGGAGAGCATGTGCACAATCGCGCCACGCTCACGCAGATCATCGAGGCGCAGGTCAAAGAAGCGGGCACGCTGGCGGTCGACCATGGCGACACACAGCGCGGGTTGGGCTCCGAGCAAGGCGGCAAGAGGTTTCAATTGAAACTGAGGTTGAATGTAAACTTGCGTGCCTCCAAGAACTGGTGGTAGTTCGTATTCCTTCCAAACATTCTGCGCGGAGCAGGCAAACACTGCCTTCCCCCGCGACGAACCGCGCTGATTGGTCACGAGGTTAAGCACGCGGTCCAGGTCTGCGTGCAGGAATCCATTCTTGCCCACGGAAACAGCGCTCCTCAATGCTTGTTTCACTACGTCTTTGGCGACAATCGCCTCGCGCCGATGAGAACGATCCTGTGGCGGATCGGGCTGGAAGTAAAAACTGAGGGCGCATGCCCCCTTGGTTTCGTCCGCTTGAAAAGATGCCAATTCGCGGATTTCGTCCCGGGTCATCATCTCGATTCTCCTTGCGTACTGAGATGCGATGCTGAATTGTCAGGTTCGAGTTTTGACTAAGAGTTCATAGGGGAACTCATTTGCGATAGAAGGCGCATTGCGAACGCAGTCGCGTGCCCGCTGTACAGATTCGCGCACGGCCTCCAGATGCCGCCCGGTGATGGCGGCAATTTCGCCGAGGGAGAACCCCTCGATCCCATAGAGTAGAAAAGCTTCCCGGTCAGTCCGGGTAGCGCCGCCGAGCGCTGCCTGCACCAGGGCGACCACTTCGTCCGAATAGGCTGCCTGTTCCGGCGTCGACAACCGGCGATCAGGAATCGCACTCTCTCGCGTCCAGCTTTCATCCGGCTGATGGAATTGGAGCGCGGGCTCGTCAGAGGCTTCTACGTTCGGTCGCCGCTGGCTGTCTTCGAGATGAACCGACGATCCCAGTTCCTCAAGCCGCTTCGTCATTTCGTTCATGGCTTGCAGCGCGAGGCGGTAGAGCCAGGGTTCGAGCGTGAGTTTCTCCGGCCGATCATGATCGCCAAGCGCGCGGGCAATCACTTCGTTGACAACCTCGGACGTTGTGAGCCCGTCCTCAGGGATCTCTTCGTTAGTCCGGCGAAACTGCAGTTCGCGATCGACAAAGCGCTCCAGTCGGCCCAGATTCGCATTGACATAGGAGCCTATGTCATCCGCGGAAATCGTCGGCGGCATGACTGCGGCCAGTGTCTGCTCAAAAGGAACGCCCGGCTCCGGGGATTCTTGCGGCCCGCGGCGCCATCGCCGCCACTTGTGGCTGGAACGCAGTATTTCCTTGTGCCGTCCTATCTGCTGGATGAGTTCGTCAAAGGCGGCTTTGATCGCCGAGGTCGCGTTGGGCGCCTTCTCTTCGGCGGTTAGCTGGGACGAGGGCAAACGCAGGTTGATCGAAACGCTCATGCCCTCACGAGCGGAATTTTCCTCTAGAACGAGTTTCAGATGGACCAGATCGGGCCGAAACACCTGGACGCGCTTCCGCACCTTTTCGATCTGGTGGCTGATTTCTTTTTCAATGTCGGGAGTTTTGTGGACCTTATAACTGACGTGAACGTTCATTTTCGAGCCTCGAACGCGGGAAAAGAGTCCCGTGAAGCATCGGTCCTTACCAAAACAATTGTACACCCGCCGGGAAGAGCCAATTTCTAAGGTATCTGGACGGATGTCCTTCCTATTTGCCAAGCCTCCAATGTGCCTATTTCATATAAACCGAATCCTTCTTCAACTCCTCGGGCAGTTCGACCGGGAACGGAGGGAACTCATGCGAAACTCCTTTGAACAGCGGTACGGAGTTCTCAGAGCGCCTGGTGCCGTCGTGTACGGCGAATTGAGGTGGGCTCTGTTTCGAGCCTTCCCACAGACACACTCCGGCGTAAGCGCCATCCTTGCGCAGGATGTAGTACTTCATGTCGACGAACTGAAGTTTGCTCATGTCGTTGTTGTAGTTGCGCGCGATGCGCTTGAGGGCGTCCATGCCAGCCTCGAGCGGCGACATGCCGCGGCGCATGTTCTCGACAATCGTGTGCGCTCCGGCGACCTTGATGTTCTCTTCCCCGCTGCCGGTGGCGCCCGCTGAACCCACGTCCTGATCGGTGTAGCAACCGGCGCCGATGATCGGCGAATCGCCACAGCGTCCCGGCAACTTGAAGGCCAGACCACTCGTGGTGGTGACGCCAGACATCTCTCCCTTATCGTTCAGCGCCGAACAGTGGATCGTGCCGGTCGGCGGAGACAGAACGCGCCGGATCGCGGCTCTTTGGAATTCCGGTTCAATTCCTAGCTTTGCGGCGCCTTCGGCGAGGCGGTGAATGCGCTCTTCCCAAAGCTCAGAGTGCGGCGGCAGCGTTGGCGCCTTAAACTGTGGATCGGCTATTCCGGGTCCCCACCAATCGTCGGTGGAGTGATATTCCTTCCAGAGCAGCCAGATCTTTCGCGAACGTTCGGTGAGCAGGTTCTCGCGCGCGAAGCCCATGGCCACCGCGAATCGCTCTGCTCCCTCGCCCACCAGCATGACGTGTCCGGTATGGTCCATGACCGCTTTCGATACCAGGGCCACATTCTTGATGTTGCGCACGCCGCCAACCGATCCTGCGCGCCGCGTGGGACCATGCATGCAGCAAGCGTCGAGCTCAACCACTCCTTCTTCGTTCGGCAGTCCGCCCATACCGACGCTGTCGTCGTTCGGATCATCTTCCGGTCCCTTAACCACGCGAATCGCAGCGTCGAGCGTGTCGCCGCCACCTTTAAGGAAGTCGAAAGCCGGATCGAGATGGTTAAGGCCATTGTGGGCGCAGATAATGACGGGACGCTTGCCGGAACCAAATGAAGCGGTTGGCTGAGAACTTGCGCGTTGCGATTGTTCATCCGCATTCAGAGTGGTCGCCACCGATGCGGCGATGGCAGAACCGATAAATCCACGACGGCTTATCGACATGATTTCTCCGGGCATTTCTCTCTACTCTTCTCCCTAATCTCGAAACGGGGAAGGATACCACGAGAAGTCGGCGTCAGCTCACTCCGCTATCTGCAGCAACCGGGCTACGCCTTCTCGAAAAGTCACCGGGTCGGCGATGAGGCTCAGAACGAGGTGACCCTCCCCCGGAAAATCGTAGAAGTGTCCCGGATGGACGATGACTCCCATCTTCCGCAGGACGTCGATGGCAAGATCTTCATCCGTTCCATGCACCGGCACGCGCAGCACCGCGTACCATCCGCCTTCGACCGTCAATCGCCTGCACGACGGATGCCGCGAGAGCTGGCCATCGAGTTCGGCCAGGTTCGCCCGTAATCGGTCGAGGAGAATTGGCTGCACTTGTTTACGCTGATCGAGTAAAACAGAAGCTGCCAACTGCACCGGCGCGTTCATGGAGAGGTAAGTGTCGGCGATGATCTCCAGCCGCTTCCCTGCCTCGTTGACAGTGTCTGCGGGGCCACTTGCTGCGAGCCACGCGAACTTCATCTGCGGCAGGGCCGAAATCTTCGATACTCCGCTCAGCGTGAAGGTGAGCGCATCCGTGTTCGATACAAAGCTTTCTCTGGGCGCGCCGTCATGGGTGTAATCGAGAAACACTTCGTCGACAATCAGCGCTAAGTTGTAGTCGCGGCAAAACGCATTGAGGGCTGTAGTCTCCGCGGCGGAAACATACGATCCGGTTGGGTTGTTGGGGTGGACGATGATCACTGCCCGTGATCTGGACGTCGCTGCCTTGTAGAGCGAATCGAAGTCGATTTGCCAGCCGTGATCGTACAGCAACGGATAAGGTACCAGCTTCACGTCCGCGATGTCGGCGAGAAACTCAAATAGCGGATAGCTCGGCTTCGGCACCAGAACTTCGTCGCCCGGATTGCAGAGCAATCTGAATATGTACGAATAAGCCTCGCTGGTACTCGTCGTCAGAATCAGACGTTCCGGGTCGAGATCGAATACTTCGTGTGACTCGTGATAGTAGCGGCACACCGCCTCACGTGCCGAATGCAGGCCGCGCGGCTGCGGCTCATAGTGCATCGCTTCCGGATTCACCAGCGCGGCCAGCACCGCCTCTGCGTCTGGCCGGACTCCGGCTTCCGTCGGATTTGAGACGGTCAAGTCCAGTATCTTCTGCCCCGACGCACGCACTTCCTCGATCGCGCGAGTGAGCGCGTTCAGATTGTGCTGCCAGTTGGTGCGCTGCGAGAACATAGAGTCTTTTGAGCAGAGCGTTGGCCGGAATCTTACTTTGTGAAGAATCCCAGCGTTTCCGGGGCCGGAAGTGTTTTTGTCGTCCAGAATTGCCGCTGTGCGCCTTCTACAGTGACGATCTTTTGCTGCACCTCCCCGGCAAGATTTTCATAGCGAACCAACACATTGTCCAGCCAGTAGGGACGGTTCTCACGGTTCCATGCCTGCTCGTACGGTTTCTTCAGCGCGGTGATGGCGTCGCGCAGGCTTTGCAATCGGCCATTGATGTCGACAATCACGTCGAGGTCATGCTGCGTCCGAACGAGGTCTGTCTGGTTCTCATATGCGTCCCAATAGTAATGACTGATTTCCGACGTAAATTGAATCTTGAGTCCCAGTGTGTCCAGCCTCTGCGCGGCGAAGAGCATGTCGTCGAGCGACTCGCGATGGAGTTTAGCCTTCGCCTGATTGCGTTGCAGCGATTCAATCGCGTGCTCAGCACCAAGTCGAAGTCCGGGTGTTGCGGGAAGTGCTTTCTCCGCCAGGCCTTCTCCAGCGCTGCTGAAGGGATCAGACCAGAAAAGTTCGTCGCTCGCCTCATCGAGCTTCTGAGCCGCCATCAGCGAATTTGCACGGTCGAGATTCTCGATCACGTCGCTGAATGTTGAATCGTCGTTACGATAGAAAGCCCAGTCGTAGTTCTTCTTGAAGTCTTCGATGCTGGATTCGCCCGACTGCCAGCTTGCGGCCGCTCCAAAGACCAGTGACGGCCAGGTCATATCGGTGAGCGTTTCTCCGTCGTCGTGCCAGATGGTATTCAGGACGCCAATCGCCTGATGCTTCTGTCCGTCACGGACGAAGTTTCGAATATTGACGAAGGCAGCATCGAAATTTGGCCAAACCGCGCGCCAGTTGCCAGTTCCGGGCGCCACCATCACACGCAGTCCCGCGGTTGTGTAAGGAGTGATGATGTTTTCATAGCTCGGCTTCGGGTCATACTCCCAGGGCACGGCGATCATGTCTTTCGGAAGAATGGTCAGCAGTTCCGGATACTTGACGGCAATATCGCCCCAGAACATCAGCTGCTTGTGATACGGCTGCATGATTTCGAACACTTTTTGAAGATGTTCAAGATAAACGCGGCCAAGTCCCTCCTGGGCCGCGAGAGACTTGGTCTGTCCCAGACCAAGCTCGAAGGTCTCATCGGAGCCGATGTGAAAAAATGGGCCGGGAAATAGCGGTACCACTTCCCCGTACACCTGCCGGACAAAGTCGTACGTTTTAGGGTTAGTCGGGGTGAGCACGTGCCCGTGCGGCGTTTCCGCCATGTCGGAATAGACTTCGTACTTCAGGAGTTGATGCAGATGTCCAAACGCCTGCTGCTCGGGCAAAAGCGTGATGTAGTACTTGCCAGCGTATTCGGCGAGTTCTTTAATTTCCGCCGGAGTGAGCGCTGCGCCCTTCGGGGAAACCAGCGGCTGCGTCTGGAAGTCGAAGACGTTCTCCATGTTGAAGCCGAGCAAATTGATCTTGTACTCCGCCAGGGTGCGGATCTGGTATTTGAGGTAATCAAGGGTGAGGATCGGTCCGCGGCTAATGTCGTCCGACACGCCGCGCCACTCCATGCTGGGCCAGTCGCGGATCGTGACCGCCGGAATGAAAAGCTGTTCGTGTGGCGCGGGCACTCCTGCCCGCGCGGTAAGAGCACGACTGTTTACGCCCGCACCCTCTTGGTCTCGAAGCAACTGCCGCAGTGTCTGCACTCCGTAGAAGAGCCCCTGCGCTGTACGTCCGGCGACAATTACGCCGGAGTCAGTCGCGTGGATCACATAACCCTGTTTTCCTAGATCATCGCCTCCAAGGTCGTCGGTTTTCACACTCTGCGACTCCAGATAGGCGCGCAGTCCGCGATCGGTCAGACGTCCGAGCGAAATATGCCCGGCGGTCTTGGGAGCGGCGGTCACGCTCTCGATTGGCAGCTTCAACCCGGTCCGCAGATGAATTTCTTCCTGCAGGGTCTCGGCGGCCAGCCGATCTTCAGGATTGCTGATGAGAATGGTGGTCGAGGCCTTGATCGTGAGCCGCCCCGAGGTGCTGCGGAACTCCTTCGGCGCGGGCAGAATCTTGACAGCGCTAGAGGCGTCGTTCAGTTGGGCGTGAGAAATAGGCGGCACACAGAGCAGGCAGGCGAAAATCCATTTAATAATCTTCATGACGGGACGAATGGCGAGAGTAGCAGGTGAGCTGAAGTGGCGACAAGTTGGACGAGCCGGACAACCTAGGCCTGCTGTCCTACGATTCGCGTGGCTCCGGTCGCGGAGCGGCAGAAGCCGCCTGGGCATGATGGCGGACATCGGCTCCCAGAACCCAGAAAATCACATCCTCGGAAATATTGGTCGCATGATCAGCGACGCGTTCCAGATTGCGCGCCACCAGAAGTGCATCCAGCGCCTGCTGAGTGACTTGTGGCTCTTCGTTCATCTTTCGCACGAGGACGATAAAAGCTTCGTCACGCATCCGGTCAACGACGTGATCCATCTCCAGAACGGCCTGCGCCAGCTCGGCCTTCCCTTCCACGAAGGACTCGAGCGACCGCCGCACCATCGCGCTTACTGCCGTCGCCATGCGACCGATGTCGACCGGTAATTCGACTGCAGGGAGCTCGATCAGATCCATGACGCGCTCGGCAATATTGACCGCCTGATCGCCGACGCGCTCCAGGTCGGCATTGATCTTGGTCACGGCCAGAATGAAGCGGAGGTCCACAGCTGCCGGCTGCTGCGTAGCCAGAATGTCGAAGGCCAGTTCGTCGATCTCACGTTCCGCGGCATTGATGAGACTCTCGTTCTCGAGAACCAGCTGGCAGCGAGTTAGATCACGCTGGGTGTACGCCTGGCACGCACGGTCCACTGCCAATTCCGCGAGCCCTCCCATGCGGAGCAGTTTCTCCCGTAGTTCTTCCATCTGCTGTTGAAAGCGCGTGCGCATTATCCGAACCTCTTTCGTAAGGTCAGAGGTTAGAGGTCAGATTGCAGAAGTGAAAATCCCGAGACCGCCATCACCGTTTGTAGGATTGGCTTCTAACCTCTGCAATCGAACCTCTTACTTCCGACCTCATTCTTACCCGAATCGCCCTGTGACGTAATCTTCTGTCCGTTTGTCAGAAGGATTGGTGAATATCTTTTCCGTCTTGTCGAACTCGATCATCTTGCCCAGAAGGAAAAAGCCGGTAAACTCGGCCACACGAGCGGCCTGTTGCATATTATGCGTCACAATTACGATCGTGTACTGCTCTTTTAATTGAAAAATAAGCTCTTCGATCTTGCCGGTAGAGATCGGATCCAAGGCCGAGCAGGGTTCGTCCATCAGCAGAACTTCCGGTTGTACTGCCAGCGCGCGGGCAATACAAAGCCGTTGCTGCTGGCCGCCCGAAAGGCTGGCGCCTGATTTCTTGTGCAGCGAATCTTTCACCTCGCCCCAAAGAGCGGAGCTCTCCAGAGACCTCTGGACGATCTCGTCAAGCTGCTTTCGGTTCGTAAAGCCATTTAGCTTCAACCCCGCCGCCACGTTGTCATAGATCGACATGGTGGGAAACGGATTCGGCTTCTGAAACACCATTCCGACGCGCCTGCGCAACTGCGTCGCCGAGGTTCCGTTGTAAACGCTCAAGTCGCCGATCCGCACCAGACCTTCGACGCGTGCTTCGGGAATCGTCTCATGCATGCGGTTCAGGCAGCGAATGAACGTCGACTTACCGCAGCCCGACGGCCCGATCAGCGCCGTCGCGTGGTTGGCTTGCACGACAATATTGATGTCGAACAACGCCTGCGTCCTGGCGTAAAACGCGTTCAGGTGCTCGACTGTAATTCCAACGCCCATAACTGCTTATGCTCCTGACAACGTTCCGTGCTTCACCGCGATCCGAACCGCCGCGACTGCGCTCACGATGAGAACAATCAACACCAGCGCGCCCGCCCATGCCTGCCTGTGCCATTCGTCAAAGGGAGAAATCGCGTAGGTGAAAATCTGCAGCGACAATGCCGCCGTCGGCTGGTCCGACTTCCAATTCCAGAACTGGTTTCCGAAAGCGGTAAATAGCAGCGGCGCCGTCTCTCCCGCTACGCGGGCAAACGCCAGCATAACACCCGTAATCACTCCGGAAGTGGCAGTCCGCAGCGTAATCGAGATTGTGGTACGCCACCGGGAAACGCCCAAGCCAAAGGCAGCTTCGCGGATAGCCTGCGGTACCAGCAGGAGCATCTGCTCGGTCGTTCGCGCAATTGTCGGCACCATCATGATGGCCAACGCAACGCCGCCGGCCAATGCGGAGAAATGTTTCTGCCGCATCACAACCAGACCATAGGCCACAATGCCAATCACAATCGATGGCACTCCGTTCAGCACGTCGGAGACGAAGCGCACGATATCCCCGTAGCGATTACGGCCATACTCCGAAAGAAATACTCCGGCGCCGATCCCCAAGGGCACGCCCAGTAAACTAGCGATCGCCAGAATAACCATGGAGCCGACGATTGCATTCGCCATGCCACCGCCCGGTTCGCCCACTGGCTTCGGAGTCTGGGTCAGGAATGCGATGGTGATCGAGCCGATTCCCTTGTAAACCAGATACGCGAAAATCGCGAAGAGCGGCAGCAACACAAGCGCGACGGTAAGCACCGACAACGCGGTCATCACGTGGTCGGTCACACGCCGGCGCATGCTGAAAGGAGGAATCTCCACCTTCGGAACTGCTGCCGTCGAATTGGGAGTGATATCAGGCAACGCTTCTCGCCGGTTGGCCTCGGGTAACGCTCCACACCATCAGTCGAGCTAGTGCGTTTACAACAATCGTGACGAAAAACAGCGCCAGGCCGATCTCAATTAATGCCGAAAGATAAAGATCGCCCGTCGCCTCCGTAAATTCATTGGCTAGTACGCTGGCCATGGTATATCCGGGTGCAAACAGCGACTTGGCAATCTCGGGACGGTTGCCAATCACCATCGTGACCGCCATGGTCTCGCCAAGCGCGCGACCAAGACCGAGAATGATGCCGCCCACGATGCCAGCTCGGGCATTCCGCAGGACGCCCATGCGGATCATCTCCCAGCGCGTTGCTCCGAGTGCCAGCACCGCCTCGCGCTGGTGTTGCGGCACCACCGTGAGTACTTCGCGCGTGATCGACGAAATAATGGGAATGATCATGATCGCCAGAATCACTCCGGCGGCCAGCATCCCGATGCCATACGGAGGCCCGCTGAAAAAACCGGTCCAGCCCAGGGTCTTTCCAAGCACCGGTTGCACGTATTCGCGCAGAATGGGCACCAGCACGAAAATCGCCCACAGGCCGTAAACGACGCTGGGAATTGCGGCCAGAAGCTCAGTCGTAAAAGAAAGCACTCCGCGCAGCTTGATCGGACACATCTCCGTGATAAATACCGCCACGCCGATGGAAAGCGGCACGGCAATGACCAGGGAAAGCAGCGACGAAACCACTGTGCCGAAGATGAACGGGAGTGCCCCGTACTGATCCTCGACCGGGTTCCAATCGGATTGCCCGAAGAACTTCCAGCCAAATGCATGCCACGAGAGTTGGGACCCGACCACAAGCTGATAAACGATTAACCCCAGTATCGCGACTACGGCCAGGCCACAAAGGCGCATCGCCCAGCCAAACAATACGTCGGGAGTCTCGTTGACCTTTCCCTGCAGTAGTGGCGTCGTTCTGGATTCGATTTTCAGGGCAGCCTTTGTTCCCCGCTCCGGTTCGGGAGCGTTGAAACGCGGCCGGGGCAGAGCTTGGTTAGACATTCGTGGGAAAGGCTACCAAAGCGTTGTTACAAATCGATGAAAATGCGCATGCTACCTCTTATTGACCGATTATTGACGCAGACGGTCCCGAGCATGGCACCTTTCAATCTTGCCGCGACCTGTCTCCGATGCTTGCACGACCGTCGCCGGTTGTGAGAATACTGTTCGTTACCTCTTATGCCTACCTTTGCCGCCATCGACATCGGCTCGAACTCGGTTCGTCTGAAAATCTCTCGGCTACAGGCTGGAAGACTGAAGGAAGTCCACGAAGACCGCGAGGTTACCCGGCTCGGCGAAGGCGTTTTCGGAGGAGGTTCCCTCTCGCCCGAGGCTATGGCACAAACCGTCCAGGTGTTGCGGCGTTTCAACCGTGCCGTGCAGGAATGGGGAACCGATTGGTGAAGGTGGTCGCAACGGCAGCTTTGCGCGACGCACGGAACTCACGAACGTTCGTCGAATGGGTCCGTTCCACCACCGGTTGGACCATCGAGATCATTTCCGGTCTCGAAGAGGCCCGCCTGATCCACTTGGGAATCATCTCGGCGAGTCGTCTTGGCGCACACAACGTTTTGCTGGCGGACCTCGGTGGCGGCAGTTGCGAACTGACCCTGTCACGCAACGGACAACTCCGCGATACCGTAAGTTTGCCACTTGGAGCCGTGCGTCTGACCGGCGAATTCCTGCAGCACGATCCACCGCGGAAAAGCGAACTGAAGCGGCTCCAGGGATTCGTTACTCGCGAGATCACGCGCGTTCAAGACCGGATCAAATCGGCCCGAGTCGGCCTGGTCATTGCCACTTCCGGCACTGCCGCCGCCTTAGTCGGAATGGGCAGTAAAATCTCGCGCTCACGAACCAGCAGCCGTTCAAGCTACGTCACGCGCGAAATGGTGCGGCGAATTGCCACCCAGATCACACGCCTTCCGCTGGAGCAGCGCAAGAAGGTACCCGGAATTGGCCCGCGTCGCGCCGAGATCATCTGCGCCGGCACGGTCGTCTATGCAGAATTGCTCGAGCGTTGCCATCTACCCGGTTTTCGCTATTCCGCTCTCGGTCTGCGCGACGGCATCCTTGCCCAGATGGCCGCGGAGTACGATCGCAGTACGCGCTCAGGACGCGCGATCGAATCCGAACGCTGGGAGTCGATCAAGCGGGCGGTCGAACATTATCGCGTCGATATGCACCACGCCTTGCATGTGCGCGACTCGGCCTTGATGCTGTTTTCGTCGCTCAAGTCCGTGCATCAGTTGCCGTCGGAGTATCTGGAATGGTTATCCGCCGCGGCCATGCTTTACGAAGTCGGCGACTACGTGAATCGCAACGGACATCATCGCCACACCTACTACATCATCGCCAACTCCGAGATTCTCGGGTACACGCCGCAGCAGCGGCGCATCATTGGTTCCATTGCCCGTTACCTGGGAAAATCCCGGCCCACTCCCGGAGACGGTCCCATGAGCGCCTTGACTCCTGAAGAACAGGAAGGCGTTGCCAAAGCATCCGTACTGCTTCGGATTGCCCGAGCCTTGCATATGGGGAGAAGTCAAGCTGTGGGCGGAGTTACAGTTTCCGCGCGGAACGGAAAGGTCTCGATGAAGCTGACGCCTCGCGGGAAGGCCAGCGTGGACTTAGAGGTTTGGGCGATTGAAAAGGACAGATCTTATTTCCGCGAAGTCTTTGGCCGGGAGCTCTCGGTTGCGACGGCGTGAAGAGTCCGCAGGATTCGTGGCGTAATACACCAGCTCAGAGATCCGGCGTTGCGCCGCATCTCGACCTTGGCGACGGCGCCCTTCTTCAGCTCAATCACCGCCTCGCAACCGCTATCGCAGATCACCCGTCCCAGAAAGTCGCGGAGATTTGGATTGTGTCCGACCAGCAGAACCGAATCCTGACGAGCATATTTTTCCAGCATTTTCTGGAAATCCGAAAATGTTCCCTGCGGGCGCAGCGCATTTTCCTTAACCAGTTTGCCTTCGTGACCCATCTCGTTGCCGACCAGGGCGGCGGTCTGCATCGAGCGCTTCAGCGGACTGAGATAATGACCTCGACCTGCACGCCGAGCGCGGCGAGGGCGCGGCCGACGTATCCACACTGTTCAATGCCATCTTTGTCGAGACCGCGCTTTTCGTCCTGCTTCGCGCTGTTCAGCTGGGTGCCGGCACTGGCGTGGCGTAAGAAATAGAGGAACATTTCGGAGTACTTATTCCTTTCCGATTAGACCGCGTCCCGTTGGTGCTCGTCCTGTCACAGCCCGGGAAGCGCCGCCGTGGCGGGATACCGGAATGTCTTCCGGGTCTTGCGCTGCCCCCGCGAGAGCAATGAGAAAATCCTGGGCGCTGAAAGCAGCGGGACCTCGCGGCGGCCGTTTGGCACGGCCGCGCGCCGACTGCCACGGACGCAGATATCGTCCATCGCTCTGCAGAAATCGCACTTTGATGTTGTCAGCCAGGTAGCAGCCAGAATTTTGTGCACTACCCGGTCGCGTAGCAACGGGTTCTTGAGCGGAAACAACACTTCCACCCGCTCGTGCAGGTTGCGGTTTATCCAATCGGCGCTGCCCAGGTACACTTCTGATTCCCGCCGTTTTCGAAGTAAAAAATGCGGCTGTGCTCCAGGAACCGTCCCAGGATGCTGCGCACTCGGATGCGGTCGCTGAGGCCGCGAATGCCGGGCCGCAGTGCGCACATGCCCCTGACGAGCAGTTCAATGTCAACTCCAGCCTGCGAAGCGCGATACAGCGCCTGGATCACATTCTTCTCGAGCAGGGCGTTCATCTTGGCGATGATTCGCGCCGGACGGCCCTGGCGAGCGTGCTCGGCCTCGCGCTCAATCAAACGGATGCACTTTTCGGCCAGATCTAAAGGCGCGACCATCAGCGGCCCGTAGTTCGGATGCTCCGCGTATGCCGTCAAGAAGCTGAATACGTCATGTACGGCGCTCGTAATTTCCGGGTCGGCCGTGAGCAGGCTGAGGTCGGTATAGATACGAGCGGTGGTTGCGTTGTAATTTCCCGTGCCCAGGTGCGCGTATTGCCGGGTTACACCGTCAGGATCGCGCCGCACCAGCAGTGCCAGCTTGCAATGCGTTTCAGGCCGACGAAGCCGTGGAAAAAGTTTGTACTCCCGCGTCTTCGAATTGCGATCCATCGAAAGTTAGAGCTTCATCAAAGCGCGACTTCAGTTCCACCACGGCCGTGACTTCCTTGTTCGCCGCCGCCGCCATCAAAGACGGTACGATCGCCGAAGGCCCACTTCTCCGGTAATCGTCTGTTTGATCGAGATACGCGCTCGTCTTCCGCCGCCGACTGGATAAACGACAACATGGCATCGTACGAATCATAGGGATGGTGCAGCAAAACGTCATGACGGCGCAGTTCTTCGAACAAATCATGGGACTTGGCAGTCAGCCGCAACTCGCGCGGCACGTACGGTCGAAACTTCAGATCCGGCCGCGCTGCGGCATCGTAGAGATTGAACAACCGTGAGAGATTGACGGGACCATTGACGGAAAACTTGCCATGGATCCAGTTTGAAGACCGTGCTCAGCCGCTCGATGATCTCGGATTGGCTCCGGATTCGATCTCCAGACGCACCGCGTCTCCCTTGCGACGATTGTGCAGTTCCGTGCGCACGATTTCAAAGCATGTTGCGTATTCTTCTCCTGCACATAAAGGTTGTTGTTCCCGTGACGCGGAAGGCCGCGGACGAACCAATGTCATATCCCTGTACATGCAGCAGCGTGATGAACCACTAGGTCAGCCAGGAAAATGGAGATCGATGGTTCCTTCCGAAGGCAGACGAACAAGGCCGAGGGGCGATCCCCAGGGACGGTGGGAGCCACCCCCGGTATATGTCAGCGAGGACGCCCGGCGGCGTAGCAGCAGTAAGAAAGCCCCGACACGAGTGCTTTATTGATCACCCGTGGAAAAGGATGCGAAGGGGTCCACGGTGACCGGCGTGAGCAGCGGATCAAGTTCACGTTCGCAGTAGTCGTTTACGAACGCCATTGCCGCTTCATCCAGTTCGCTGATGCCCAAGCGCGAATTCCCTGCTGGGTCAGTTCCGGCAGCAGGCGGTCGTTCCAGCACGCGTATTGCTCTTGCACGAACTCGTGCATCGCGTCCTTTGATCAACTCCCGCTCTTCCACCATGGTGAGCCCCTCGGGAGTAGTGGAGTTGTGGCCATCTTCGAGTTGTTGCAGCAGTCCGCCGGAGCGCGCACCTCGAAGAATTCATAGAGATTGCTGGCTGAGATGGCCAGAAACTTCATACGTTCCAGGAGGGGTTGCGGAGTAAGAAGGCTTC
>CAVRYB010000111.1:0-75927 GCA_963725295.1 uncultured Acidobacteriaceae bacterium | reverse complement strand
GGATCCCCATCCCGCTTTCGCAACACATCCAGATAAACGTAGCGAATAGCGAACCGCTTGCCGTCAGTCTCTACTTCATCCGATTCCGACCCATGCACAACCGCCGTGTCCCCGAAAACGCGAATCCGTCGCCCGGTAGAAACAATCGACGGATACCGAATCGCCCCCGTCCGAAAATTATCCAGCACATCCTGCTTGGTGAACGCTTTGCCGGCTTCGTTGTACTGTACGTAGTCGTCGGCGAAAATCCGCGCCAGTTCGGCCAAGTCGGCGCTCATCAGCGCGCGATCCCCAGCCTCGTGCAGCGCTAAAATCTCCTGCTCATCCTGTTCAGTCTTCTCGTTCGCCACCCGCACTCCTTCGCTACCCCGAAGTCACTTTCTCCATCTTCCACAAATGTGTAATCTCACGCTAGGGCCAGCGAGGCCCGCACCGCGATGGGATATTTTCTTTTTCCCTGGGGCATCATTCTTCAGGGACTGGCCATTGTCCACTTCATCCGCCGCCGTCCGGATAACTACTGGATTTTCGTCATCCTGTTTCTCGGCCCGATCGGCGCCATCATCTACCTTGCCATTGAAGCGTTGCCGGATATCGGATTAGTCGGCCAGTCGTTCAAAGTTTTTCCGCGCCGCAAACGCATTCGCGAACTCGAAGCCGCCATTCATGACAACCCCTCGGCCGGAAACTATGAGGAACTCGGCGACCTCTACATGGACGACGGCAAACTTGCGCAGGCCCGAGCCGCTTTCGACAAAGCCATCGCCGCCCGCGCTGATACGCCTGACCCGTTCTACCGCCGTGGAGTCTGCGCCATCCAGTTAGGAGACGCCGCGGCCGCGTTGCCCGACCTCGAACGCGTGGTCAACAAAGAGTCCGACTACGATTTTCAGCGCGCCGCTGGATTGCTAGCCCACGCCTACGCCCAAACCGGACAAAAAGAAAAAGCCGAGAAATTATTCCGGCAAGTAACGATCACGTCGACTTTATCTGAGACGTATCTGAATTTCGCGGACCTGCTAGCCTCCGAGGGCCACAACGCCGAAGCCCGCGAATGGGCGCAGAAGGTGCTCGATAAGAAACCGAGCATGCCCGGATATTTGAGAAGGCGCGAGCGGCCGTGGTTTCGGCGCGCGAAGGAAGTTCTGAAGCGAATTCCGGCATAGGGTTGTTTGGGGCATAGAAAAGAGCTACTTTTAGGCAATGGGAAGTCTCAATTCCGACGAACTCGCACGCCTGAGCCCGGAGGAACGTTTAGCCCTCATTGGCAAGCTTTGGGACAGTCTGGGCGACTCAGACGTTCCGCTGCCAGAAGCACAAAAGGCCGAATTGGCCCGGCGCCTATCCAGTTTCGATCAGGACCGAGCGCAAGCGGTGACCTGGGAACAGTTGCGCGCAGAGTTGGCTCGACGCCGCCCCTAACGATGCAAGCGATCTTTACGCCGGCTGCGCGAGCCGAACTTATTGCTGCCGAAGATTGGTACGAAGCGCGACTCCCTAGCCTCGGGTTGCGGTTTCGTGAAGAGGTTCAAGCTACCATCCTTCGTCTGCAAGAGAATCCTCATCAATTCCCAGCGGTTCTCCAAGATGTGCATCGAGCACGTCTGCACAAATTTCCGCATGGTCTCTTCTTTCGCGTCGAAGTCGACACCCTTGTAGTGATCGCGTGTTTTCACGGGAGCCGCGACCCCGAGCGCTGGGAACGCCGCGTGTGAACCTCGATGCCGGGCACTACGGCTTAACAATCTGTCGGTGATTATCCTTGTTGGTTACCGTTATTGAAGCGTCCCCGCCGTCTGCGCTTAGCACTATGTAGGTGGGATCAGTCCCGCCGCTGAGGTCAATTCCCGAGCCTTGCTCTGTGGTCGCGATCTTCACGGAGGGGCGACCGTCGGGACGGATCAGGCGGAAGACGACGGCCTCAGGAAAGCTTTTGCCGTTCGGGTCGATCACCACCCCATCCGCTCTGCGCGCGGGACCTTCCGCGATTACCTGGAGCGATGCTCGGAGCTTTCCTTGCGCGTCCACGATTTCCAGAGCACGCCCCCGGAGCACCGCCGGTGCTTCACTCGCTTCGACCGTACGGACTTGATTCAACAGGAAGACCAACAATACGAGGTTGACCACCGTGAGGATCGCCAATATTCGCTGTAGTTTCATAGCTCCGCCCTCCGAGGGAAGTCACGTCAAGATATTCCGGAGCAGCCGAAGATGTCTATTGTTATCACCCTGTCAATGCCGAAGACGGGGAGCCGATTGCCAAAATGCTATCCTTCCCTCGATGCGAATTTCTTACCTCGAATGCACCCGCTGCGGAGACCATCTCCCCGCCGACCGCCCGCAGAATGTCTGCCCCAAAGATGGCGGAGTGCTCTACGTCCGCTACGATCTCGCCAGCCTGAAAGGGAAGTTGCGCCGCGAAGATTTATCCGGACGCGTCGCCAGCATGTGGCGCTACGCCGAAGTTCTTCCAGAACTGCCCGCGAATGAAAAGCCGGTCACGCTCGGCGAGGGATTCACTCCCATGCTTCCCAGCCGCGAGCACCCGAATGTCTACATCAAAGATGAAGGCCTGAATCCCACTGGATCATTCAAAGCGCGCGGTATGTCCACAGCCGTGACCATGGCGAAGCATTATGGGCTGAAGAAGCTGGCCGCTCCTTCTGCCGGAAACGCCGGAGGTGCGCTTGCCGCCTATGCCGCTGCTGCTGGCATCGAAGCCCACATCTTCATGCCGAAAGATGTGCCCATCGCCAATCGCATGGAATGCGACTACTACGGAGCGCACGTCACGCTGGTCGACGGCCTGATCAGCGATTGCGGCCGCATGGTCGCGGAGAGAAAAGACAAAGAAGGATGGTTCGACGTATCGACCCTAAAAGAGCCCTTTCGCGTCGAAGGCAAAAAGACGATGGGCTATGAGGTCGCCGAACAACTTGGCTGGAAGCTGCCCCAAGCCATCATCTATCCGACTGGAGGGGGCGTCGGCATGATCGGCATGTGGAAAGCCTTCGAGGAAATGGAGCAACTCGGCTGGATAAGCGCCGACCGTCCGAAGATGATTACCGTGCAAGCGGCCGGGTGCGCGCCGATCGTAAGAGCATGGGAAGCAGGCAAGAATGCTTCCGAAATGTGGATCGGCGCCGAAACTTTCGCCTCCGGCCTGCGCGTGCCGAAAGCCTACGGCGACTACCTGATTCTCGACATCCTGAAAAGAAGCGGAGGCACAGCCGTCGCGGCCACCGACGAAGAGATTCTCACTGCCACGCGTCATTGGGCCAGCACCGAAGGCATTTTCGCCGCGCCCGAAGGAGCCGCATCGCTTGTCGCCTACCAGAAGCTGCGCGCGACGGGCTTGCTCCGCGCCGAAGACAAAGTCGTGCTTTTCAACACCGGATCAGCCTACAAGTATCTCGACATGATCGAAGCACAGGAGAAGAAGGCACGGCGCACCGAACCAGCCGCACGCAACATTGGCGGAATCATCGGGCCTTATTAACGCTCCGCGACCAACCGCTTTACCACAGAGTGCACAGAGGGCGCAGAGCAAATCGGTATTGCTTTCTCTGTGCTTCTCCGTGTCCTCTGGGGTGAGAGGTTTGGTCGTTCTTTTCTGATGGAATCTACTCCTCAGCACGACTACTTCCAGCGGCAGCGCGAGCACATGGTCCGAACACAACTCGCCGAGCGCGGCATCCGCGACGCACGCCTGCTCGACGCCATACGAACGGTGCCGCGACACGAATTTGTCCCCGAATCTCTCCAGCAATCCGCCTACGGAGAGCACCCGCTGCCCATCGGCGAGGACCAGACAATCTCGCAGCCATACATTGTCGCCGCGATGATCGAAAGACTTGCACTCCAGCCCGAAGATCGCGTCCTGGAAATCGGCACCGGCTCTGGCTACGTGACCGCGTTGCTGTCTCTCCTTTGTGCCGGGGTGTACTCAGTCGAGCGTCATGCGAATCTAGCCGCTGCCGCGCAGCGCACGCTGCAAAAGTTAGGGTGTTGCAATGTGAAAATCCGAGTCGGCGACGGCCGTGAAGGCTGGCCTGAATATGCGCCGTTCGATGCGATTCTAGTTTCGGCCGCCACATCAGAAATTCCACCGGCGCTCTTTGCCCAGTTGCGCGAAGGCGGAAAGATGATTCTTCCCGTCGGTCCATCTTTCAGTCAGGAACTGCAACTGATCAAGAAAGTCGAAGGCTGCCCGAACGTAACCATCCTCGAAGGCTGCCGCTTTGTGCCGCTGGTAGAGGGATCGAGTGGTTAGTAGCTAGCAGCTAGAAGCTTGCAGCTAGTAGCTTGCAGCTAGTAGCTTTACAATTACTCCGTGGGCTTTTTCCGCAATCTGAAAATCACGCTGGAAATGATCAAGTGGGAGCATTCTATCTTCGCGCTCCCCTTTGCTCTCTGCGGGGCGATGCTTGCCGCTGGGGGCCTTCCTGCATGGCGGCAACTGGGATGGATCGTCGTCGCCATGATCTCAGCGCGCTCTGCTGCCATGGCCTTCAATCGCCTCGCTGATGCCTCGATCGACGCCGCCAATCCGCGCACCGCGACCCGAGCTTTGCCAGTCGGACAATTAACGCCCGCGTTCGTCAGCACGTTCGTCGTCGTCTCCTGTGGAATTTTCGTTCTCGCGGCATCCCAGTTGAATCGCCTGACCCTGTGGCTTTCTCCGGTCGCGCTCGCGGTGGTGCTGCTTTATTCCTACACCAAGCGCTTCACTCGCTGGTCTCATCTGTTCTTAGGATTCGCCCTCGGCATCGCCCCCGCCGCTGCGTGGATTGCGGTTCGCGGCTCGCTCGATCCGCGCATCCTGCTGCTTACCGCCGCTGTCACATTCTGGGTCGGCGGATTCGACGTGATCTACGCCTGCCAGGATCATGCCTACGACAGCAGCCACGGCCTGCATTCCGTCCCACGATATGTCGGAATCAGAAACGCGCTGATGGTTGCGCGCGTGTTCCACCTCATCATGCTCGGCCTGCTGGTTGCGCTGATCGTCACCTTCGGATTAGGAAAACTGGCAATGGTGGGAGTCGCTGCCGTAGCCGCGCTCCTGCTCTACGAGCACACGCTAGTCCGCCATGATGACCTGAGCAAACTTAACGCCGCCTTCTTCACCATGAATGGGGTGATTTCGGTGGTGTTCTTCCTGTTCGTGGCCGGAGATTTGCTGCTGCGCCTTGGTGCCCCAGGTTCGCGTCCGTTCTTCGGACGCTAACCTGGGTGGAGAACACTTGGCCTGGTCCCCTGGAAAGTTCTTGCTCGCCGGTCCGTTACCAGGCCCAGGTTAACGCCCAGAAGACGGGCGTGAACCTGGGGCACCGGCACTTGCAATGGCTGGGTTATTATTAAATAAATGGCGAACGCCCACGCATTCCAGACCGACGACCCGCGCCTCCTCCCGATTAAAGATAAAGTCCTCGCCGGAGAGCGCCTGAACGAAGCCGATGCCCTTGCTCTTTACGGCACTGGCGACGTCCTCGCTGTCGGCTGGCTGGCCAACTGGGTGCGTGAGCGGATGCATGGCGACAAGGCTTACTTCAACGTCAATCGCCATATCAATCCGACGAATGTCTGTATCGCCGCGTGCCGGTTGTGTGCTTTTGGACGCAAAAAAGATACTCCCGGCGCCTACACCATGGCGCTCGAAGAAGCCTTCCAGACAGCCGCTTCCGGCTATACCGAGGCGGTCACCGAGTTCCACATTGTCGGCGGACTGCATCCCGAGCTGCCATTCCAGTACTTTCTTGACCTCGTCTCCGGATTGAAGGAGCGCTTCCCGCAAGTCCACATGAAGGCCTTCACCATGGTGGAAGTTGCCTATCTGGCTAAGCGGTCGAAGCTGACCATCCGCGAGACGCTCGAAAAGATGAAAGAGGCCGGAGTCGATTCGCTCCCCGGCGGCGGCGCTGAAATTTTTGCCGACCGCGTCCGCCACATCATCTGCGACCACAAAATCGACGGCGATCAGTGGCTTGACACCGCGCGCCTGGCGCACCAGATCGGCCTGAAATCGAACGCCACCATGCTCTACGGCCACGTCGAAAACGACGAAGACCGCGTCGATCACCTGCTCAAACTGCGTGCCCTGCAGGACGAAACGCACGGCTTCCAGACCTTCATCCCGCTCGCTTTCCACCCGGCGAACACTCCACTGCAGCATCTGTTCACCACGACCGGCATGGAAGACATCAAGCAGATCGCCGTCAGCCGCCTCGTCCTCGACAACTTCCCGCACATCAAGTCGTACTGGCAGATGATGACTCCGAAGATCGCGCAGATCTCGCTGCGCTTCGGAGCCGACGACATCGACGGCACGGTGGTCGAGGAAAAGATCTACCACGACGCGGGAGCGACCACGCCGCAAGGCCTGCGCCGCAACGATCTTGTGCGACTGATCAAAGAAGCGGGACGCGAACCGATCGAGCGCGACACCCTCTATCGCCCGGTCACGCGGACGGAAACCTCGTTTACCGTGTCGGTGTAACTCCCCACGTCGTTCTACCCCCCAGTTAGCAGTGTCCTGCCACGCTCATAAATTAGTAGTTCGCGCGAAACGCCGCATGAGCTAACATCGCTAGTCCCGCGGTTCGTCGGGGAGCGTCCATGCGATTTCTCAACTACTGCCTCGCTCTTCTATTTGCCCTTCTACCCTCGTCGTTTGCTTTTGCCGGCGAGCAGCAGTGGGTCGAAGTCCGCTCGCCAAACTTCTCGGTCATTACCGACGCCGGCGAAAAACGCGGCCGTGATGTGGCTCTCCACTTCGAACAGATGCGTTCCGTCTTCGGGAAGCTGATGGTCAAGGCAAACGTGAATCTGTCGGTGCCGCTGCAAATCGTCGCCTTTCGCAATTCGAAAGAATTGCGGCAGATGGCGCCCATCTTCAACGGAAAGCCCACCGAAATGGCGGGCTTGTTCCAGGGCGGCGACGACCGCACCTTCATCATGCTCGACATGTCCGTTGACAATCCCTGGACCGTGGTCTTCCACGAATACGCGCATCAACTGATGAACGGCAACCTGTCGGAGCGAATCGATCCGTGGTTTGAAGAAGGGTTCGCCGAATATTTTTCCAGCATTGAGGTCGACAACAAAGAAGCTCGCGTCGGAAAAATTCCCGAAGACACCTACCGCATCCTGCAACAGAACGGAATGATGCGCATCGTTGACCTGTTTCGCGTCCAGCAGTATTCGAAGACTTATAACGAAAGCGGCGATCATCGCAACACGTTCTATGCCGAGTCCGGTCTGCTGGTGCACTATCTTTACGATAAGCAGCTCATGCTCAAAGTGGCGGACTACTTTGACGCCCGGCTCAGTCAGAAACAAACCGTTGAACAGGCGATTCAAAAAGCCTTTGGCATGACGCCGGAGGAATTCGACAAACTTCTGCGCGACTATCTACAGAGCGGCCATTTTCGCTACTATCCGATGCCGACTCCAGCGGGCATCGTGGCGGCGCAATTCACCGCCACGCCGGTCAGCCTTGCCGATGCACAAGCCGTACTCGCCGACATCGACGCGCATTCGCGCGATCATCACGACCGGGCGCTGGCGGAATTCAAGGAAGTCCTCAGAACCGATCCCGACAACGCATCTGCGCTACGCGGCATGGGCTACGCCTACCTGCAGCAGCAGGATTTCGAGCAGGCCGGCGAGTACTTCAAGCGCGCTGCCCAACGCGACACAAAAGATCCGCGCGTCCACTACTACAATGCGCTGCTGATGAGCCGCTCGGGGAGGGACTTTTGGAGCCGCCAACTCCGACACGGTCAAGAAAGAACTAGAGACCGCCATTGCCCTCGATCCAAAGCTGGCCGACGCCTACTCGCTGCTCGCCCACGCGCAGGCAGCCAGCGGCGATCCCGAAAAAGGCCAGCAGACCATGAAGAAGGCGGTGGAATTGTCTCCGCGAAACGAAACTTACAAGATCAATCTCGCCAACATCTACCTGGCAAACGCCAAAGTCGATGAGGCCATTGCGCTGTTACAGAATCTCTCCACCAGCCTGAATCCTGACGTGGCCTCTTTCGCGCGCAACTCGCTGGCGCAGGCGGAAGCCGTGAAAGAGCAGATGAAGTCGGGTGCGCGAATCGTGGTTCGCCGTTCCGGGGATTCCGAAGTACCGAGCAGTCCGGCGAACGCCCCGTCAGAGTCGACGGCAGTCGAAACTCGGCCTTTCCCGACGCCCACAACCCAGGTTCGATTCGTCAAAGGAAAAATTGCCAGCGTCGATTGTTCGGCTGCCCCGCAAGCGTTGCTGACAGTGATCTCGGGGAGCCGCACACTGAAGATCCACATTAGCGACAGCGCTCATGTAGTGCTGATCGGAGCCGATGCCTTCTCTTGCGACTGGAAAAACAAGCCCGTAGCCGTCAATTATCGCGAACGCCAAAATGGCGAAGGCGACGTCGTTTCGCTCGAGGTTCAATAAGAGCGGGATAGTTTTGGCAGGATACGGCTTCGGCCGTGCCGATCGAGGCCCCGCATCACAGGGCTTTAGCCCCTGAGGCACGTCGAAACTTAACGCCGACAGGCGCATCTAAAAGCTATGTCCAAAGAGCAAACAGCAGTTTTTGGCGGCGGATGTTTCTGGTGTATCGAAGCTGTTTTCCAGCGCCTCACCGGTGTCTCCCACGTCGAGTCCGGCTACATGGGCGGACGCGCCGACCAGGCCACTTATAAAGAGGTCTGCAACGGCGACACCGGACACGTCGAAGTAGTCCGTGTCACCTTCGATCCCGACCAGATCAACTATCGCGAATTGCTCGATGTGTTCTTCGCGGTCCACGATCCCACCACGCTCAACCGGCAGGGAAATGACGCGGGCGAGCAGTATCGTTCCGTCATCTTCTATATCGATGAGGAGCAGCAGAGGATTGCGGAGGATGTGATTGCCGAGATGACGGCAGCAAAGGTGTTCCCGGAGCCGATTGTAACGGCCGTCGAGCCGGCCGAGGAATTTCATTCGGCCAAGGGTTATCATCAGAACTATTACAACGAAAATTCGCGCCAGCCCTATTGCATGTTCGTGATTTCGCCCAAGCTGGCGAAATTAGAGAAGAAGTTTGCGGAAAAACTAAGGGCCTGAGAAACCCGTCAGACGGTTCGGAGATTTGGCCAGAGGCTAGGCCGCCGGATCCTGTCCTGCCGAGGCCGGGTCCAGCCGTTCATCCAACAAGAGCCGCCGTAAGGTACGCAGATCGTTGAGCAACCGGCTGCTCGTCTGCAAGTGCTTCTCCAGTTGATCCAGCTTGAACTGTACGATCTGCAACGCCTGGGTGCGCCGCTCAGACTTGGAGTGAGCCGGCGTAGCGATATCGGCGGCAATCTCCTGCTTCGCTTCCATAATCGCCTCAACTAACAAGCGCACGTAGTGTTGAGCATTCTCAACACTGTCAAACGGTGTTTGCAGGGGAATCTTCACTTGTCCTTGGAAAACAAAAAATCTGGCGGAGAGGGTGGGATTCTATTTAGCCTAAACTGCCATCTCTCGACCGCTCAACTACATCGACGCTAACTGCAACAATAACAATATGTTAATACACATTGCAATTCACAGTCGGCGTTGCATGCGTTGCTGCTGTAACCTCGTTTATCACTGTTTTCGGTATCACTGGTATCAGTACCTGACAGCCTTCAGCTTCTTGCTCGATATCGCGGCCTGGTGCGATATCCACATTGAGTGATTGACAAATTCACCCAGTCGTCACGCATCGTTTGGAACTCCATACTACTTTACGGCACTAGTGTCTTGCCTGCAAAGCTCCAGGATGGGGCTTCAGGTTTGCGCTGAATCTTGGGCAATGATCAGTTTGAAATCACTGTGTCCGTGTTCGGAGAAATTCCAGGGGAATTAAGTGTGAGACTCATCCCACCATTGCGCGATTACTCCAGGATCAAACCGGACTGAGGTGCCAATGAATCTGCACGGTATCACATGGGCCTTCGCCTTGCGGTAAACCGTCACCGGGTGGAGATGGAGAATTCCGGCGATCTCGCGAGCAGTGAGCGCCCGGTGGTAGGAGCGAAGAATCTGGGAGATCAGCCCCGGGTCTGATGGTGACTTGATTGGGGTTTCACGGATCAGGTGCGGGGATCTCGGTTGGGTACTTGCACTGGGGTGGTGTGACATTTGCTCCTCTGTCGCTCTGGCAAGTTGCCTCCGACTGATTGCTACACTC
This sequence comes from uncultured Acidobacteriaceae bacterium, assembly GCA_963725295.1. GTDB lineage: Bacteria > Acidobacteriota > Terriglobia > Terriglobales > Acidobacteriaceae > Acidiflorens. The sequence goes on along the minus strand of CAVRYB010000111.1, from coordinate 65,731 downwards.
TTCGGCTGGTTAAGTCTGCACGAGCGGCGATGTTAATCAAATCCTGCTTCACTCCTGCCTTTGTGTCCAATGAATTTTCGGCCGTCTGTTATTCCTCCACGGAATAACAGATCACGCAACGCTGATTCGTCGCCTCGAATTTCCTTTCAAGTACCAGTTCGCGAGTGTGACTTGTTGAAAAAACGGGACTTATGGAAATCACAATCCTAGGTGAAGACCCGAGAATAATCTGGGCGTAGCAATGGCACCGGCCGTGTCGTGCCGCGCGTCAGGCCATTAACGTGGGTCGCCCGAACGGTGCGTGGTAGTCGAAACATTAGCGAAATGACTAAGACTAAGCCCTTTATTGCGAGACGGCTCGGCATTTCCACTGCTGGCCGTCATGACAGATTCGCTGACCGAATCGTCCTGACTTTACAGCGCTATTCCTTCCAGGAATAACAGACTGACGAAAATTCATGGGATGCATCGCTACGACAACGGTATCGCCCGACGTTCGTCGCCGGACGCCGACCGAACAGACGCACCGCACCATGCCCGGATACTCACCGGGCGCCACGCTCTTCGCACACTTGCGCCGTCCTTGCGCTGCAGGCAGCAAGGGAACGGTTTCTTAGCCTCGACACTGCGCCGTTGGATCCGCTGACGCTGCTCCTGGCCCGCCGGAGTTGTTCTCTCATGTTTCAGAACATGAGAAGAAGGAATTCTTCTCATACCTGAAAAACACCCGAAGCGAGGATGGCGGTCAAGGGCGCGCGACCGGTGCGCGTTCATCGAAGCGAAGCGCAGACCCTTGACGGCCACCGCAGCGCAGGGTACTCGGCCCCTCGCTCAGCACCGCGCTTCGTGGTCTTTGAGCCGGTCCCGCGCCACACGCACCTTCTGCTTCTTGACCATATCGACGATTCCGTCGAACACCTCTGACGTCATCGCTTGGCCCTTCGCCAACGGACCCAGCAGGTTCACCAACAGCAGCCGGCATGCCGTGATCTCCACCATCTCCGCACTGGGTCGCGGCCCCGCTTTTTCCTGTTCGATCTCGCGCAGGATCAGACCGCGAATGAGTTCGGCATGCGTCTGTTTCCGCGTCGCCGCCAGCCCCTCAAGTTCGCGCAGTTCCGCCTCGTTCAGCTTTGTCCCCACGTGATGGACTCGGAACCGCGCCCGCTTGGTCACTTCCGCCGCAAGGTTCTTCTCGTCAAGTAAAGCCATCGTTCCCACCCTCCCGAGACGCGCGTTTACACAGGTATACACGGGTTTCCTCACGGAACCCCGCAATATGCTATCTGTTGGATGCGACAAGGGTTCACAGAGAACACTCGCAGGTTTCCCTACAGTTCCCTGCGAGGGGTGGAGTGTCGTAGCGTCAACCCGATGCCGTAGGCAGCGTGCTTGCACCACCACAACTGGTGGGGACAGGCAGGGCAGTCGGCATCGAATCCGGCAGGATGTAGCGAATGAAAGAGTCGTACGGTGAAGGCCTAGCCAGCCACGCCGGCTCCGAGTCTTGCGGGCACGGTCGTAAGGCCGGATACGAAGCGTAGACAGGAGGAACTACGGGCCAGGTTATTGAGCCGCGAAATACCCCTAACTTCAGGACGCCGACGCCCTGACACAACGCGGAAGGCAACATCCTGCCAAGCGCCATCGCAAGCTTGGCGGGAGTCCTGCGCGGTCTGTGACCCTGGCACGTAGGGACGCATCTTGCACGGAAGTTGAGAGATCCCGGGTTCCCCCGAGAGCGACCAGCGCCCTCGGGACGCATCGGGAAGTTCAAGGACAGGAGCCGATGATGAACGAACACGGGAAGTCGGACAGACCCATAGTACCGGGGAAGTCTCCGAACAAAACCAGAGCAACGGCGGCGGAGGAGATGGAGGGAAGGGGTCTGGCCAAGGGGAACCTGAGCCAGCAAAACGCGTTCCGGACTCAGAGCCGGGTCGACGCGCCCAGCGAGCTGGCGCAGGTACGACAAACGGCAACATTGAACAAGGATGTAAAGTTCACCGCTCTTCTGCATCACATCTACCGGATCGACACTCTGCGGTTTGCTTACTTCCAGTTGAAGAGGCACGCCGCAGCCGGTGTGGACGGAGAGACGTGGCGGCACTACGGCGAGGCACCTTGAGGAAAATCTCCAGAGCCTCTCCCATAGACTGAAGCGCGGAGCGTACCGAGCCAAGCCGGTGCGTAGGGTATACATTCCGAAGGCGGATGGGCGGCAGCGACCGCTCGGCGTCCCGGCGCTCGAAGACAAGCTTGTTCAACGAGCGACGGTGGAAGTGCTCAACGCGATTTACGAAACCGACTTTCTCGGCTTCTCTTATGGGTTCCGGCCAAAGCGCAACCAGCATAAAGCGCTGGACGCCTTGTTCTGTGGACTCCATGAGCGACGTGTGAACTGGGTGCTGGATCTGGACGTGCGCAGCTTCTTTGATCGGCTGTCGCACGAGTGGCTGGTCCGGTTTCTCCAGCATCGGATAGCGGACCGGCGCGTCGTGCGGCTCATCCAGAAATGGCTGAACGCGGGCGTGCTGGAAAAGGGAACGCGAACGTTTGTGGAGGCAGGTTCGCCGCAGGGCGGAAGTGCATCGCCATTGCTGGCGAATATCTACCTCCATTATGTCTTCGATCTCTGGGTCCAAGCATGGCGCAAGAAGCGTGCGCACGGCGATGTAATCGTGGTGCGCTATGCCGACGACATCGTGGTTGGATTCGAGTTCAAGACGGAGGCCGAACAGTTCTGGAAAGAACTCGCCGAACGCATGGCGAAGTTCCAACTGGAACTGCACCCGGAAAAGACGCGACTCTTCGAGTTCGGACGCCATGCGGCGGCGAACCGAAAGCGCCTTGGACTGGGCAAGCCAGAGACCTTCGATTTTCTCGGCTTCAAGCACATCTGCGGGAAGACGAAGAAGGGGCGGTTTCTGGTGCTTCGGCAGACGGTTCGCAAACGCATGCAGGCGAAACTGCAGGCGGTGAAAATCGAGTTGCGGCGACGCATGCATGACCCTGTTCCTGAAGTCGGTAAGTGGTTGAAGTCCGTTGTGGGCGGGCATTTTCGTTATTTCGGAGTACCGGGTAACGGTCATGCCATGGCCCATTTTCGTTTCACCGTGAGCAACCTCTGGCATCGCACGCTGTGCAGACGAAGCCAGCATGGTCGCGTTCTGTGGGAGCGAATGAACCGGCTCATCCGCCGCTGGCTGCCTCCGGCCCATATCTGCCATCCTTATCCTTCGCGCCGTCTGCGCGTCACCACCTGAGGCAAGAGCCGTATGCGGGAAATCCGCCCGTACGGATCCGCGCGGGGGGTACGGAGCAATCCGTATCCCTACCGCGACAAAATTCTCCCGACGCGAAGCGTCGTCGTCGTTTGGGGCTGCTCGTCGCTTCGGTGGTAGTTCCGGAAGTCTGTGGTAACGCGGGAACCGCTGGCGATTGATTACGTAACAACAATTGCCAAGCATGCAAGCGCGCTTTGTGGTGAACTGATGCCTCGGATTCGCAGATCCAGCAATCGAATGCTGAGGGTGCCGTCCGCTCCCAAGACAGCGCTTGAGGCCCTCCTGCAGCCACACTTGGACGCTCTCGCGGTGAGACAGTATTCGCAGCAGACTATCACGACACGCCGAGAGCAACTCGGGGTGTTTGTCCGCTGGTGTGCGCACAAAGGCGTTGAGAATCCGCAAGAGATCACCCGACCCACCCTCGAACAATACCAACGCCATCTGTTTCACTATCGCAAGAGGAACGGCCAGCCATTGAGCTTTCGAACTCAGTACGGAATGCTGGTTCCTTTGCGTGGCTGGTTTCGCTGGATGACTCGTGAGAATTGCGTGCCGCACAACCCCGCATTGGATTTGGAACTGCCCCGCATCGGGCACTATTTGCCCAAACACGTACTCAACACGGAAGAAGTCGAGCAAGTGTTGCGACAACCGAACATATCGACGCCCATCGGACTCCGAGATCGTGCCATCTTGGAGACTCTTTACTCGACCGGAATACGGCGCGGAGAGTGTGTGCAACTGAAACTCTTTGACGCGGATCTGCGGGGCGGAACGGTGTTCGTCCGCCAGGGAAAGGGAAAGAAAGACCGGGTGGTCCCGATCGGAGGCCGGGCTATCGGGTGGATCGAAAGATATCTTCTAGAAATCAGGCCCGGACTGACTGTCGAACCCGACGACACGACGCTATTTCTCTCGCAGTATGGCGAACCGATCAGCCGGGACCATTTGAGTGGTATGGTGCACGACTACATCGAGAAAGCGAGATTGGGAAAGAGCGGAGGCCCACACTTATTGCGTCACACGATGGCAACTCTGATGCTGGAGAACGGCGCCGATCTCCGTTTCCTCCAGGACATCCTCGGACACGAAACCATCTCGACGACCCAAATCTACACTCACGTCTCGATTCGGCAGCTGAAGCAAGTGCATGAGAATACGCATCCTGCGGAGATCCCCGAAGGCATAATGAAACCAAACGCACTTTATTGCCCCGTTTGCCATTCGAGAATCCGATAGGCCTAACTGTACACTTTCCGCTGCGCACGTTCGATTAGACGAGAATTCTGCAACACACTGGCCGTCGCGTGCTGAACCCTGATCGAAGGCAACTTGTATCCAAGAAGATGCTACTCGGTCCGTGCCCCTCTGACTACAATTGACGGTGATGGTAACTGTAGTCAACAAGACAGTGTGTGCAACAGCGAGTTTGGTTCCGTCAAGCGGTGACGTAGCCCTGCTGCAACCCCGAGCACTTTCTGGCGCGGCCCCCACTGTTTACCTCTATGACGGCGCCAGCTTGGGGGCGAACGCTATCGAGGCAATGGATAACAACGCGAATGTTGTGGTCCGTTACACTCAGGGGCCGGGGATAGATCAACCTTTCGCCGAAATTCGATCCAGCACTACAAGCTACTACGAGCAGGACGGCCTTGGTTCGGTGTCTTCCCTCAGCAACCCTTCTGCCGTGCTAGCGAACACGTACACATATGACACGTTCGGCAATCTGACTTCGTCCAGCGGAACGCTGGTTAATCCGCTCCAATACGCAGGCCGCGAATTCGATCCTGAGACGGGCGATCATTACAACCGCTTGCGATATCTGAACCCGAACATAGGCCGATTCATTAGCGAGGATCGCATCGAATTTCAAGGCGGCATAAACTTCTACTCCTACACGCGAAATAACCCTGTAATTCTCACGGATCCACTTGGCAAGAGCGCGTGGAGCTGGCTGGAGTGGTTGAACTTTGTCGGATGGTTCCAGTGTCGCTATTACATGGGACAGTGTGCACAGGCTGGCTTGGCCTGCAAGCAAAACTGCTCTGCGGGAGACTGGCAGGACACGATGAACAGGCTTGCTGAGCAGAACACACCTTATGAAGGAACCGCAAACTACAAGCAATGCTTCCAAGGGGCGCCTGCCTGTCAGAAGATGATTGAGTCGTGCGGCGGCGTTCCGATGGGATTCACCGGTTTCCCGCCGCTCAGATAGCGCCGCAATTGCCAATTACGAAGATGTTAAGCACTCATGGGAGTCATCTAATGAAAAGAAAGGTTCTCCTCGTATTAGGAAGCGCACTGGTAAGCATAATCGCATCTGCAATCCTCGGGCGATTGGCGTTGAGCGTCAGTCCGTTCGGGCGCATGGCAAGAGAAATGAGCCACAGTGCGTCAATCCCAGCAACTGCCCAGTCTGGAGGCAAATATGGGGATCCACTGCAAGCGACGACTCAGATGCTTCGATTGACAACCTTTGTCCTAGATCCGATCGTCGCTGTAATCACCGGCTTTTTAGTGGGTCTCTGGGGCGGCAAGAGTTCGGCCAGATTGGCTGCATTGGGAATCCTGCCTCTTGCGGTATTTTCAGCTTTTTCTTATCCCTGGCTTTGGGCAGGTATTGCTGGAGGAGCCATCGACATAGTGGTCGCCTCAGGAACCGCGCGTTTGGTCTACGCGTATCGGGCAGGCCGCGGGTACGACCATCCAAGCCCTGTCCGGTGAGGGGCTGGTGAACGCGTCCCTCCTCCGGTGTGCCGAGTTGGTCGGTTTCAGATCCTTTACGGAGCCGAGTTCGGTGTCCCGCCTGCCCATGATGCCCTGACGAGGCGAAGTTGAAGCCTCGTCCGTGCTGCGCACGGGGTGTAAGGTGAAACGACACCCGCGGGCGGTGCCTCATGCTGCCGTAGGCTAAGCCATAGGTCCCCGTCGGATCGGTTACCTGCTGGATCTGGGCGGGCGCCATGAACCACGTGCCACGGTGAACACGTACTCGGCAATTCGGCTCAAGAGATACCACCATAACGTGCCGAGAATTCCGAACCAAATCAGGGGATGACACCAGATCTGGTTTCCGTCACAGCGGAACATCATCATAACTCCCACCAGGGAAATCGGGAAGTCGATCAGAATGAGGTATTGCCACCCGTTTTCAATGCCCTCCAGTGTGATCGCCAGGCATGCGCACAGGTGCAGAAATGGCAAGAGATGGACCAAGACAAAACGAATAGGAGGTTTGGATGGCCTCATTTCTACAGACCTTACTTGCATCCGCATGATTGGTTGCTTTCTGGATTCGGTTTGAAATGGAACGCAATTCCCGTAAAGACAATCCGGCCCCCAATCCTTACTGCGACCCGTTACACCCGACCCCTATGCATGAGGACACTTCGTGACCGCTCGTCCGGGACACACCCGTGCAAACCAGCGCCCGTTGCAAGTCGTGGCCTTCCTTCATGGAGCACGAAGGGTCGCGCATATCCGGCAGGCCAATCGTATAGGCCGCACGCGCTTGCTCTCGATCTCCGACCTGCGAATACGCAAATCCAAGCACAGCGTGGGCCTTAGTCTGATCCACCGGGGATCCTGTGCTGCCGTATCCAACTAGATTGGACGCAGCAGAAATTGCCTCGCCGTAATTACCGGTCGCCAGAAACATCCAGAGCACCCTCTCCTGTAACAATGGATCCCGTGGATTCAAACGCGAAGCGCTGGCGTATGCTTCGGCAGCCTGACCGTAGGCGCCCAGATTCTCGTAGACGTCCCCGAGGGTAGTTTGATTGCTGACCGTCGGACCCTCTATATCTACTACGCGCTTGCAGGCACTTCTGGCAGCGTCCCACATCCGATGCTTGACATTGACATCGCAAAGGTGGAGCCAGACTTCCGGATAGCTATCGCCATCCAGGCTCAAAACTCTCATGTAGCCCCGCAACCTCCTGTCTTCATACTCTGCGTTCTTCGCAGATTGGTACTCTCTCGCAGCGACAAATTTGCGCACCACACGAGGCAGATAATTCGACCGGCCCGTCTCTGCGCGTCGTAGTTGGTAAAGGCAGAGCCCCATGCCACCGACCATAACAATGACAGTCGTAGCCAGCAAGGAAAATATCAGCTTTCTATCCCGCGCAGGTTGCATCGCTGTCCTTTTCCCGAGCACTTCCGGCGTTGACCGCCGGTCTTGTTCGAATCGACTCCCGATAGTTCGTTTACGAAGGGCGGGCCTTCACATTTTATTCCACCAGTCCAACCACCATGGAAGCGATCCGCATGCCTGTCCAGGCTTAATATCGTTGAAACCGGGATAGTAGACGGCCAGCGGGTGCTCGCAGAGGCAGTCGCTGAAGGCGTCCAACAAAGAGTCAACCGCATCTTTCGCAATGTCTTCGCCTTCTTCGCGCTGTGACTGTTCTTTAGTAAATCTCTGCGTGTCTTTCAGGCAGTTCTTGCTTTTATATTTGTCAGCTATGCAGTCCTCGTATGCCGCATGGTCCCTCGCTATGCTATTCGGTATCGGGTTGGGTACAGGTGAAGGACGGGGACCTTGCTTGCTCGCCAAACCAAACGGATCAACGAAATTCAACGGATGGTTTCGAACATATTCATAGAAGTCAATCCCGCCATCAAAGGTGATGAGATCCTCACTAAGAAGCGCCCACTGGTCGGGTCATAGTATCGTAAGCGGTAGTAGTCCAGACTTGTCTCTGGATCAGTTTCACGACCTGTATATTGAAACGAATTTGTAATCGCTCCGGTGGACGTGGTCAGTCTCCCGTAGGCGTCGTAAGTGTATGTGTTGGCAATCGTGGCCGACGAATTGCTAAGAGAGGAGACGGAGCCAAGGCCATCTTGCTCATAGTAGCTGGTGGTGCTGGATCGAAGTTGGGCGAGTGGCAGGTCTGTGCCCGGCCCTTGAGTGTAGCGAGCCAGAATATTTCCGCTATTGTCCACCGCTTCGATGACGTTCGCGCTGAGGCCCGCCCCGTCATAGAGGTAGTTCACGGGGAGTCGACAAGACGCTTCGGCCGGAAGAAGAGAAGAGCGACCGCTGGAACGAGCCCAACCGAGAGGAATACCTCAAAATCAAGTCTCGTGAGTGATCTCCAGTGTGCCGCAACGCCAATGGCATATGCCGCGAACATCGCCGTGAGCATAATCCAGCCAAGCAGAGTCGGGCGAAGAAACTGGACTGTACACAAAGCGACGAAAGGAACATATGGAAGCGCTCCGGAAAGTCCGCCCTCGCCAGCGGAGAAAAAGGCGAAGACGACGAAGATGCCCGCACACAGGAGATAAACCCAACGGTGCGCCTTCGACCGAGCTTCCGTCAGAACATGGGCCATATGACCCCTCCTTTACTGGGACCTTCGTTGTGTGACGATCGGCTGACTCAGGTCAAGTTTTGGGCGACAATTCCCCGGACAACCTAGCCTTCCCCCGGGAAAGCCGGGATTGCTTAATCCCGCCTGTGCGAGGCAATCGCTAGCCATCGTCTGACAGTCGTAGAACGGTGGGAAGATAAAGTGTCGTGCCCAAAACGACGCATCGCTTTTATCTCGGCAGCACTTCATAACATTGTCCTCCTGTCCACTGCTCCCCGGAACAGGCACGCAGAAGGCGTTAGAGAGGCTCTCATTACCGTGAGGATGATTACCTTCGCCCTTGCCGCAGTTATCGCCATTTCGGTCGTCATAGAAGAATCCGTGGTTGCCGATTCCGCCTGGGATTTTGTCCGGAAATCCACGACGGGTGCACAGCCACATTGTCAGCCCGGTAGGATCAGTGGCATTTATCGGTCTGTTTTGTGTATAGCTGTAGAAATCGGAGGAACCAGCAAACCGGATTGGGTCCTCGGAGATGAACCGTCCAACGGAAGGATCGTAGTATCTAGCACGGTAATAGTAGACTCCCGTCTCTGGATCGAACTCGCGACCCGTGTACTGAAACGGGTTAGTGAGCGAACCCGTAGAAGCGCTCAGCTTGCCAAAGGAATCGTACGAGTAGGTATTGGCGAGTGCTCCTGCCGCGTTGCTCAGCGAAGTGGCGGACCCTAAGGCATCGCCCTCATAGTAGCTGATTGTTCCGGAAAAAAGTCCCGCCAAGGGTTCATCCACGTGAAGAGCTTGCGTGTAGCGTGCTAGGATGTTGCCGCTGTTGTCTGTTTCCTCGACAACATTCGATCGTGCCCCAAACCCGTCATAGAGGTAATTGGTGGTGCCCAGTGGCCCCGATTTCTGGATGCGCCGGCCGAAGGGATCGTACTTGAACGTCGTTGTTCCGGTTCCAGGCACCACCGCCTGCACCAGCCGGTTCTCGAAGTCCCAGGTGTAGCTCTTGCCGCTGGCGTCGGTGAGGGTGTTGCCGTTTGCGTCGTACGAGTAGCTGCCCGACGAATTCGACGTCAGCTCATTCGACGAATTGTAGCTGTAGGTCGGCACTCCGGACGACGACAGTCTATTGCCGACCGCATCGTAAGAATAGCTCTCCGAAGTACTTCCTCCCTAGGTTACCTGCAGCAACTCGTAAATCGGGTCGTAGCCGTAATTCGACGTGATCCCGTTGAGATAGTTGGTCTTACTCGTGCGGTTGCCGGCGAAGTCGTAGCCGTAGCTGGCCCCGTCAAGCGTCGTCGAGCCCGCCTGGTGCAGCACGCTCAGCAGGTGCGACACGGAGTCGTAGGTGTAGTTCGTGTTGATTCCATTTGGTCGCGTCAACTGCGTTCTCCGGCTCAGGTTGCCGAATCAACCATTGCACCAATTTCTTTCACTGAAAAGTTCTTAGCCAGAATCTCAGCGGTGCCACCGAAAAATTCGATTCTAAACAAGTGGTACGAGCGAATTTCGGAGAGTTTCTTTCTGATCGGCTTGTCCTTCGGCATAGGGGGCATGTATTTGACGCGCCAATGTGCCATTTGGGACCGAATGAACTTTCTGGCCTGGTCGGCGTCATCCTTCACCGCAAAGCACTTCGTCTGGGCAAACCAATTGGCTGTCAATACATCGAAGTCCATGACGTAGCGAAGGTTGGCACATTGACGAAACGACACCAATTTCGTGGCACCTGTTGAATCGTCCTGGAACTCGAAGTCAATCCTTGCGGTACTGGTGCCCGTTGGCGGAGGACAAATCTTGACGGAAACTAGGTTGTCATCGTGGAAGTCCAATTTTCTGAACCTAGCGCCGACGCCGCTTCCGTTGGTCGTCATCATTATCATTCCTCTCTAGCCAGCCCCGAAGCTGTCACGAAGATGCCGGCGTTACCGGATTGGTCGTTGCCGCAACTAACCAGGGCAACAGGGTGGTACTACCAGCTAAACTCCGGTATGGTCCGCAAGATTCCATAGATTATCGCTGTGATTGTCACAGTCTCTATTATCGGAGTGAGATTTGGCAGAGTGATTTTGGGACAAGAAGTGGGTACGCGCACGGGCTCAGGGATTCTAAGCTTCTTTCGAATGCACCTCATGATTCTGGCGGGAGGTACATTCGATTCTGCCCACTTCGCAAGGACTCAGAGACGGGATCAGTAAACATCCACGCGCCCCGTTGCACCACCAGTTCACATGCTTGCCCTTGTGCGGGTCTGTTTCAATCCGAAAGCCACAGCCGCCGCCGCAGTCATAGGTCCTACCCCCGCAACCGTCTGGATCAGTCTGAGTTAACGGAGAGTCATGGACGTAGCGATACAAATTTAAATCATCCGAATTGACGCTGATAGGGTCCTCACTCAAGAAACCGTCCCGTTGTGGGATCATAGTATCTGGCGCGGTAGAAACTAAGGCTAGTTTCCGGGTCGTAGTCCCGGCCGGTGTATTGGAACGGGTTCGTGGCTGTCCCGGTGGACGCGATCAGCTTGCCGAAGCTGTCATAGCCGTATGTGTTCGCGAGTGCCCCGGTCGTATTGCTGAGCGAAGTGACCGAATCAAGGGCATCCTGATTGTAGAAGACAGTGGTGCCCGAACGGACCTCCGCAAGAGGCTCATCGGTTTCCGGGCTCTGCGTGTAACGAGCTAGAATATTTCCGCTATTGTCAGCTTCCTCAAGGACGTTGTCGCCGTCTCCGTCATAGAGGTAGTTGGTGGGGATCGATGCGGGTTCGCCCATCATCTGCCAGCTGGCCTGTTGTCCGAGTGACGGCGGTTCGGCCGCGAAAGAAAAAGGTCCCTTTCTGGGAGTGGAAGTAGAGCACGTTCCTTGGCTGCCTTGAGCCTCCATCACTGTTGATTCTAGTCATCGACACTAACGCATGAAAGTGGCTTAGGGGACTCAGCGGACGCTCTCTAGAACTGTGTAATCGTAAGATTGGGAATGCGTCGGAAGTCGCGCAAGTTACCGGTTAGCACCGCATATCCCAACGACAGCGCGGTAGCTCCGATCAGCAAATCCCCGAACGGAATTACTACGCCGCGGCTCTGCTGCTCCCCATCGAGTTTGCCTGCCAACAGCGCCGTCTCTTTCGTGTACGGATAAACGGTCAGATCAGCCAGCAATTCGTTTAAGAACGATTCGCGACGCAAGCGTATCTCTGGGGTTTGAGCACGGTAGATGCCGTGGATGAGTTCGGTCAAGCCGATGGCGGACAGCGCAGCATCTTGATCGCCTGTCGCCTTCACGATCTTCTCGATAAGCTGCTCGACTGTGTCGCCGCGCCGCTCCGCAGCGATCACCACGCTGGAATCGAGGATCAGTCCCATGCCGGCGGGTTCAACGGTTCGCGGTGGCTCTCAATCGCGGCTTCTACATCCTTGGCGAAGTCGCCGTCGAGCGTCGCCGTAGAGGAGTGCTCTCGAGCGAGACGCAAGGATTCGGAAAGCAGCCGCACATGGGGTTCGGCGGGACGAAGCACCGCTACCGGCAGCTTGCCGCTTTCGATGACGACTTCCGCACCGGCACGCACGCGTGCCAACACATCAGCGAAGTTGCTGGTGGCTTCAGCTTCCGAGATGTGGATGACATGGTCAGCCATGGAGCGATTATACAGTCATTTCTTCTATCAGAGCACGCTCGGCGTAGCAGACTGCAAACACATCTGCGACACCGTTTGTTTGCGGGGAGCATCTTCGAATGGCGACCCGTCCCTCCGCCGCGCAGCGCGGCTCATTTTTGGTTTGACGCCGTTACCCACAGCAACCCTGCTCCGAACACCTGAACCTCACCCCTCAACGTGCCGGACTCGAAACACCGCCGGATCGGGATCGGCCCCGGAATCGGGAGCGGATGAGACGGGTAAACGGGCAGGGATCAGGGCGCGGATCGGCAGGCTAGAACACCCCTGAATCAGGAACGGATAGTGAGCACAGAACGGAAAGGGCCGCGCCTCGCATCGGCTCGGCCCCTTACCCCCTCAGCAACGGATCAGCAGCTAGAGAAAAAAACTCGCGGCGGGCGGCTAGTTATTCGCACACGTCCTTGTCGCTTGAATGCTGAGGGCTGAAGTTGCCGTGCTGCAGAACCCAGCCGATCTGTCCGTGGGCATCCTTAATCTTGACCCACCATTCTGCCTTCGGGCGAGGAAAATCCGAGCGCCCATAGTCAGGGGCATGAGTCGTCTTCCCACGAAACCACACTTTCCAGTACCCCTCGCCCTCATAATGCAGAACATAGAAAGTGTCCCCCGTCTTAATCGGTGTCTCAGGGATGTCACGGTCCGCCTTGGTTGCTATCGGTTTGGATATAACTTCCCCCTTTAGCGCTGTGACAAAGTCTCCTTTGGATAGTGTGTTCAGGACTCGTTTTCCGTTTGGCTGGTCCGAAACAATAGTCTTTTCCTCCACGACCCACTCGCCATACCTGCAGCATTCGACTGGGCAGCCTCCCACATCCACGAAAACATGCGGTGGCACACTCAGCTTCGTGTCGCCGTCAGATGCGAGAAGAGTGCTGCTTAAGAACACCAAGACTGCGATTCGGATGATCTGCCTCTGTTGTTTGCCGTGCACGGAGAATCTACTCCTTCCACATTACGGGCTGTACGGTTGGATTCCCTGGGCGCACCTCGTGGTATCGCCAGGAACGTGGTTGAGCTGCAAGTGGAAGTGAGTGCCCGGACCTTCGTTTCTCTCTTCCTGGCAATAGCCGTTCGGAAAGCATTGGAGGAAGCAGGTTCTCGTCGTATCTGGGGTCAGACATGGGTTGTTATTTCGGCCAGCATCACAAGCTTGGCCGCGAGAGTGCGAGCTGTTCGGGTGCGTGGGCGTCGGCGGGCGGCGTCCGCTGGTGATTGCCGTGTCGCAATGAGTGCAGTTATCAAAACAGTCAAGGTTGCTCATCATTTGTGGATCAAAATCGCAGTTCGCACCGCCAACACAGTGCCACAAACCAAATGGGTCAATGAAAACGATCGGGTTGTTCGTCACGTAATCGTAAAAATTGGTGCCTTGGGCAAAACCGTCGGGGTCCTCGCTGATGAATCTTCCGGTGCTGAGGTCGTAATAGCGCTCTCGGTAGTAGTAGATGCCGGTCTCGGAATCGAACTCCCGGCCCGTGTACTGGAACGGGTTCGTCAGCGTGCCGCTAGAAGCGGTCAGCTTGCCAAAAGAATCGTAGGTGTAACTATTCGCGATTCCGCCCGTTGGACCGCTGAGTGATGTGACGGAGCCAAGCCCGTCTCTCTCGTAATAGCTGGTCGTTCCTGAGACAACCGTGGCTAGGGTCTCGTCAATCCTCTTAGTGCGGGTAAACCGCGCGAGAGCGTTTCCTGTGTTATCGACTTCTTCCAGTATGTTGGGGCCGCTATAGAGGTAGTTGGTGGTGCCCAGCGGGCCGCTTTTCTGGATTCTTCGGCCGAAGGGATCATACTTGAACGTCGTGGTTCCGGTTCCGGGCACGACCGCCTGCACCAGTCGGTTCTCGAAGTCCCAGGTGTAGATCTTGCCGCTGGCGTCGGCGAGGGTATTGCCGTTTGCGTCGTAGGTATAGCTGCCGCTCGGAGTCGAGGTCAGCTCGTTCGACGCGTTGTAGCTGTAGGGATTCACGCCTAGAGAACTAAGCCTATTCCCTACCGCGTCGTAGCTGTAGCTCTCGGTTGTCGTTGCCCCGTGGACCACCTGCGTCAGCTCATAAATCGGATCGTAGCTATAGCCTTTACCGCCCAGGACAACTATGACTTGACTATGACTTGACAGAGACATCGCTCCTATCGAGGCCCACTCGCCCTAAATCGCAATAAAAGCAGGATCATCCCCACCTTCAAAGCCAAGAAAGGTAGTCCCACAGCTAGTGCAAATGGTTTCAGGTCGTCGGCTGGAACGGCCAAGAGAGCGGGTACAGCATAGCCGACCCACAACCCCAGTAGCATGGCTTCGAACCCGAAAAAAACAATCGCAAAATATCGCGCAATCCTATGGAACTGCCACAGGCCAATCGCGCTGAACCAATACGCAAGTGCAGTGAGACCTTCCGTCGTGATCCCAGCCTTCTTGCCAAAGTTCATGAATGCGAGAGTGCTTAAAAGCCGGGCCGGTATCGCGCTTAGTGTAGCCACCTGCTCTCGGTCGAAAAAAATCCCGTACGGTCCCTCATTGGATGAGTGCCTGAGAGAGAGAATGTCTACACAAGAGAAATAGGATATCGAGGCGGCACAAAACGCACACCAAGCAACAATGAGAACTAGAGCAAGCGGTCTTTTCATAGAATGTCTCATCTTTTTCCCAGACTTGGGTCATGGTGTCGGCGGTGGATTCATTATCGGAGGCGGCGGTGACACGGGCAAAATGACCCTACTACCAGAAGACGTTTCGAATTCAGCACTTATCTGATAAGGGCAGGTCTGTGTATCCTTGCACCCTGGCAAGCTGCGAATCGAATTTATCGCAGCTATGAGAATGCCTCCGCCGCAGCCCGGACATGTATACTCGCAACGCTTCGCACCAGGGCCAAGCCCAAATGTCGTCGGCGTCGATCTGACCCGGGTACATCTGCATTCCTTCCACACTGGGGTCTTTCTGCCCTTAAGCCAGTCACACAATCCTTGTGGGACTAAGGCCCCGCAGTCGCTATCAAGACCCGTGGGATCAACGAGAATCAACGGTCGATTGTAGACATAATCATAAAAATCAACTCCGGCCGCGAAACGCAAAGGGTCCTCGCTGATAAATCGGCCTTCGTCAACGAAGCCTCCTTGCAACAAACATAACGTCATTTGTCGGCAACGCCAGAGTTACTCCTGGCGCCATTGCCGGGTTCCCGTTCCTTTTGTCACTAAGACACAGTGACTGGAACCGAGATAAATCAGTAATCAGTTAAGAAATTGGAACGCTACGGAAAATATCAACGCCTGTCAATGACGGACAACACTTGTGCTGTGGAAAACTCTTGATTAATTGGTTGAACTAAACGATATGAACTTACGGAAAGAACGAGCGAATAAAACCCCTTCAGTCGCCAAAAGCAATAATAGAAACTTGCGCGAGCATAGCTCGTTCGCGGAATCATTCTGGACGAACCTTCATAAGTTGGTTGAATCACGGGGAGTATTGGCGTGAACAGTTCTCCATTTCGGGGGCCCTTAAGGTGCAATCTTCATTGTCGGAAATGACTCACCTTGACCTTGACATCCCGAGGTTATGGCGAACTCGTTTCCGAAAGAGAAAACAACGGCTGTGACTTTCTGTCCAGTAGATGCATGGAGCCGCTCCTGCGCTTTGTGCCCTCCACCCGAGAGATTTTCAGTTCCAAGAATGTAAACGGGATTCCGCGCGATTGCTGCTGGTGAGGTTGACCACTGGTGGGCTGAATTTAAAAATTGCTCTCGGTGTAGGCTAGGCAGCCGGCAGACCGTCGTGCGGGGATTCATTCCGGCCTGCTGACTGCGCCGAATGCAGAGGTCGTTCAGTCTTTCGACTGGCTTCGCAATAGAGGCGACCTCTCGCTAAGCGAAAATCTCGTTCACCTTCTCACGCACATGCTGACTGCGCGACGGCTTCAGGTAGCGCATCGTGCTCTCCATATCGCTGTGGCCGAGCCACTGCTGAACGGTTCGAAGATCGACGCCTGCCCACAGACAGCGGGTCGCGAACGTTGCACGGAACTTGTGGAGCCAGAAATTCCCTGGATCTAGCCTTGCGCGTTCGGCCACGGTTTTCAGGCTGTCGAGGAAGTTGAGCTTCGGGTTGCACCCTGAGGTAGGGAACACTAGGCCGCAATTCTTGTTCGCTTTCACCTTCCATACCCTCAGGCTCTCTACGAGCCTCGTAGGAATAGGAATCTCGCGTTCCTTGTACGCCTTCGGCGTCCAGCCTCTGTCCGGCTTGTGGGTGACGCGGACAATCGATGCGGCGAGGTTAATGTCCTTCCACTCTGTGTACATCACTTCCTGTTCGCGCTCGCCGGTCGTCAGGAAGAATTCATACCAAAGCCGTTCCGCGGCATTGCACGCGGCAAAAAACTGGTTGAGTTCTTCTTGTTCGTAAATCTCTGGTTCTTCTTCCGTGTAACGCGGCCAATCGTTCTTGCGAACCAAGCCGTGAACCCCCTGTGCCTTTAGGAAAGTCATTATGATCTCGAACTTGTTGTACACGCTGCGCGGCGCCTGCTCCTTCTCATCACGCAGAAACGCTGAGAAGTTGAGAAGGTCCTTGCGGTGGATGTCTTCGAGACAAAGCTTCGAGCAACACTCCTGAAAATAGCCGAGAGCTGTGCTGTAGGCGGCGTAGCTCCTAGGTTTCATTCTGAGCCTTGCTTCCTCTAGGTATTCGATAACGGTCGCCGGGAGCAACCTGCGGCTGTTCTGGGCGTCCGTGGAAAGCACAGTGACGCCGCTGTTGGCCGCGTTGAGTTCTGCCTGTTTACGGTGCCTTTCAGAGGCGGCGTCAGTCGCATTCTTGCCTACCGACCGGCGCACACGCTTCGTTCCTTCACGCCACTCAAGATAGTAAGCGCCTTCTGGGTGCCGCGCTTGTTTTCCATCGATGAGGACGTAATCAGGTTTGACCCGGCCATTAGCGGCGAGGACTACAGGGCAGTAGCGAAGGCCGTCGCCGGCCCTCACTCTCTTCGTGAGGTTGACTTGTTTGTTCACTCGGGATACCTCTTTCGGTATCACCGACGGTATCATGGTAGTCTATATTACACAAAACAAAAGATATGGCGGAGAGGGTGGGATTTGAACCCACGATACCCGTTAAGGTATGTCCGCTTTCGAGGCGGATCGTTTCAACCGCTCACGCACCTCTCCGAAACCCAGCTGTCAGCTCTCAGCCGTCAGCTTTCAGTAAAACCGAACCGCGAATAGCGAAACGCGACCGACTAACGACGTTTTCTAAAAAACTCCTGCAGCACTTCCGCCGATCGTCCTGCCAGAACCCCGCCCCGGATCTCCATCTGATGATTCAGGTTCGGGTGATTGATCACTTGCAGGACTGAGCGCACGGCGCCCGCTTTCGCGTCGTCCGCGCCATACACCAGCCGCCGGATCCGCGCATGAATCAGCGCGCCCGCGCACATGGCGCAAGGTTCAATTGTAGCAAACAGTTCGCAGTCACCCAGCCGATGGTTACCCACGTTTCGTCCCGCCTCGCGCAACGCCACGACTTCGGCATGCGCGGTCGGATCATTGTCGGTCAGATTCCGGTTCCAGCCTCGTCCCACGACCCGCCCTTCGCAGATCACGACTGCGCCTACGGGCACTTCGTCTGCTTCCAACGCGCGCCGCGCACAGCGCAGCGCTTCCTCCATCCAGAGTTCATCGGGAGAAGCTTCCGCCGCGGATGTCTTTTCGGGGTCCGTGGTTGTCGACCGATTCGTTGCACGCGACATGGCTAGACGATAGCACGGCCAAACATGGCTATATGCCTCGTGATTCGGTCACGCTCAGTTGGCCGCACTCCTGCCTTCTTTCGAGGTCTTGACGTAAGCAGATTCCGGCCGAACCATGGAAGGGAGCGCACAAGCGCCGCAGCGCCAGATCTCTGACAAAATGCACCTGTCGGTTACCGTCACCCCAAGACAAGGTGATCCCGGAACCACTGCACCCCGGCGACGGGTACGAGATGCTGGCTACTTTAACGTTCAGCACCTAAGTCTTTGGTTTATAAAGACTTTAGCCGTAAGTCCTTATTTCTCAAAGATCTGGAGCTAGAGCACCCCCTAAGGGTAATAATATACTTGGCTCAGTGATTCTGCTATCCTCCAAACGACAGGGCAGCATCCAAGGCTTATAGTTTTTGGGTTGACATCGGTGATAGGATCATTTTGGCGCAGCTTCGACTCTGGGTTGCGGCAGTTCGCCATCGTTAGGAGTTTCTGGTTTTACGGACGTACCCGCTTCGGCTTTGGCCTTTGCCTCGGCTTCGGCGGCTGCCTTTTGACGATTGGCTTCGTCTAGGTTTCTAACGTGGCTCAAAGAGTCTTGAAAATGGGAAATATCCTGAGCAATAGACAGACCGGGGAGAACCTCACCAGTAGCCCTGTTAGCTCTGTACGCGCTAATAGCACCGACAATCTGGACATCGCCACATGCGGGGTCGGAACAATGGATAACAGGACCGCCACTCACGCCATTAATAGCAACGCCGTCGATAAGGTAGGCGTTTCTAAATTCCCAGAAAGCGCTGACATTTCCAGAGAAGAAACAAAGGGTGTACTCTGCAATGCCGGGGTATCCAAGCCAAGCGACCTCAACGCCAATCGGCAGCTTGGTTCCAATTGGGAAGAGTCCTATCGGCTCCTCTGGAAGTTTAAGATCGCCGAGGCCACAAAGAATCACGGCTGAGTCTTTCTCCTCACCTGCCCAAATTACGCGATCAGACTCTTTCACAAGCGAGTGTGTTTTCGTCTGATAGTTGGTTATTCGGATTGGCTCTTGCCATCTGTCGGCGTGAGCTATGACATGGTGTGCGGTAGCAATGCCGCAGAAAGTCCGCCCCTCATTGTAGAAGCACAGAAACCCCGTACCGTGTCCGGACGGGGTTTCTATCTTCACGATAGACGGCATTACCTTAGCGACAATCGCATCCCAATTCATGATTGATATTTCCCTTTCACTGCACGGGCTTCACGCCGAAAATATCGCGCTCGACAGCATTCAATACGGATGTTGACGCTGATGATATAGACGTAGAGGCTGGACCGACACCAGCCTCCTTGAGGCGATATTCGCCGGGGCCGATTGAGACAAAGCGATTCGTACTCTTAATCGCATTGTGTACCATGCGGCTCGCGTTCTTTGTTTCGCTCATAACTCCAGCGCGTATCATGAGCTTCTTTGCTTCTCTTGATTTGATCACGCCGTTGTTGTGTTTCGCGATTGCCACCACAGCTTGCTTGTGCGTCATGCCACGAAGCTTCGGTGCTTCCCACTCACTGGCGACATTTGAGAGAACAAATTGTCGATTCGCGTTAGTGTCGCGCTCATAAAACGCAATAGCCCCCACGATGTGAGACAAATCAGCTTCGGCAACAGAAAGTTCTTTCTCAATTGATTTGCGCAGTTCTTCGATCTTTCGCCTTATCTTCTGTTCGTCGCGCTTCAACTGTTCAATCACTGTCATGATTTGGCCTCCCGTCCAGTTACCTTGGTAATACAAAGTACACAGGTTTTTTTTTCGATTCCATTGACATGGTTCGCGTCCAGCATGTGACCATGTAAAAGGTGGGTGACGGACGGGATTCGAACCCATACACCGGTCTAAGGTCGGGAGTACCAGTCCCTAGCTCTCACCAATGAGCAAGCCGTCACCACAACAAAAGGTAAGCGGCACGTGATGCGGATTTGGAGTTCGCACCACGTACAAAACCGCCTACCAATTGCATGTCATCTCGGGGTGCCAACTTTTGGAAGAGGGGGCACCCTCTGATGCTTTAATTCTACTCCCTATGCGGAATGCGAGGTCAAGTAGTAACCGTAGGTGCGCTGTGGATAACCAAGTGGAAAGCGGCGGCTTTGAGCGGTTCACGAACCTACTTGATAAACTCCTCTCTGTTCCGCACTCGAAGATCAAAACTGAACTAGACGCGGAGAAGCAAAGAAAAAAGGCCGCTAAGAGCGACCTTTCTTCGGCCCGCGCTTCCTCCGAAACGGACTAGAATTTCCAGCCCGCCTCCTTCCCAGTGAGTTCTTCATAGGTCAAACGTTTCCCCACAATATTGCTCACCGCTAAGCTGAATCGGTCAAAATCGTTCATCGGATTATCCGCAGTAGCGCGATTGTTGTAGCGGAAAACCTGTTCGTCTACGTATCGGTCAGAGAATGGAACGGCTCAACTGCCACATACGTTCCACCTATCCCGCGCTTCAATAGCGACCAGAAGTTTTCGATTCCGTTCGTGTGGACACGGCCCCGAACGTACTTCTCAGTGTGATTGATAACGTCATGCACGAACTTGTACGAGAGGCCGTCATACGATGGCGCTTCGTCCGTATAGACGGTGGAGCCGTGCTTCACATTTTTGAGTACCTGGGGCTGTAGAGTGTCGCGCTGTGTATTCGGTACGACCTGAGCGCGTACTTCTTTACGGCCACGGTCTAGAATGCCCATCACTACAGCCTTTCCGAAGGTTCCACCGCGTTTGTTGTAGATGATCTTCTTGTCCTTGTGCATGTTTCGCAGTTTACCGCCGACAAAAGTCTCGTCCACTTCGATTTCGTTATTCGGATCGCCACCGAGCTTGTGAAAGCTGCCAACTTTCAGAGCAAGGCGAATGCGGTGCATCATGAACCATGCGGACTTCTGAGTCACACCGATGGCGCGGTGAATCTCGTAAGACGAAATCCCATTCTTGCAATTCGCGATCATCCAAACCGCCACTAGCCATTTGTCGAGAGGGATGGGAGAATCCTCAAAGATCGTTCCGACCTTGATTGAGAATTGCCGCTTCTCATGCTTCGACTTGCACTCCCAGATGCGGCGGGTAGCAAGGAATCGAATCTCACGCGATCCGCAGCGGGGGCAAAACACACCGTCGCGGTAGATGCGCGAAACGAGGAAGTTCAGGCAGTTATCAGGATCGGCGAAGAACTTGATTGCCTCTTGAAGGGTTTTAGGTTCGGTTGCCATGAACCTTAAGGTACTACACTCAGCTTACTGAGTCAACTATATTATTACCCCCCTAAGTCTTTGACTTATATAGACCCCAGGGGGGGGTGGGGTAGTCAAGGCGGAGGGTAGGGGGCATTAATCAGGGCAAAAAGAAACCCGCCCGGGCTCTGCCCGAACGGGTATTGAGCAACTAGGGAAGATAGAACCGGACACCGACTTACGCGTAGTAGGCGGCGTTCTTTTCCAGGAACTCTTTCTTATCTTCGGGCAGTTCCTCGGCCACGAAGATCGAATCCGATGTGCAGGCCGGAACGCAGGCGCCGCAGTCGATGCAGCCGGCGGGATCGATATAAAGCTGGGTTGCCGCCTCAAACTGTGGTTCGTCTTTCTTGGGATGGATACAGTCGGTTGGACAAACATCTACGCAAAGCTCGTCTTTAATGCACTGGTCGGTGATTACGTACGCCATGATTGCTTCTCCTGAGTGTTGGGCGAGATCAGTTTCATGTTTACCTTAGCCAGTAGGGTCCGTGGTGTCCGTGATATACGTCACATTCCTATGTAGTGTGGTCACAAAGATTAGTGATGGAAATCACACGCGAAAAGGGGTGGGGTGAGATATAAAAATGGCAATTGCAATCCTGAGTAGAAGCAGAGAAATTGCCCGGCCTCACCCCACGACCCCACACAGCCGCCACCCAAGCGGCGGGCCGGGCAATCTAAAAGAAAGCTTTCAGCTTTTAGCCATTAGCTCTTAGCTTGAACCTGAAACCAAAACCAAAACCAAAACTAGGAACCTTTTCTTTCCCGCAGGTACGACTTCTTGTAGCCAATGTAGTTTTCCGCGTAGCGCAGAATCGTGTCTTCATCGTTCTTTTCCAGGTTGCGGCGGAATTTTCCAGGAGAGCCCATCCACAGCGAATTCGGCTCGACGATTGTCTTTTCAGGAATCAGCGTTCCAGCCGCGATGATCGAGCCCGAACCGATTACCGCGCCGTTCAGAATGATGACGCCCATCCCAATCAGGCATCGCGCTTCCACCTTGCATCCGTGGAGAACGACGTTGTGGCCAACCGTGACGTAATCGCCCACGTAAACGCCATATTGTTCTTTCATGCCATGGAGCACGCAGTTGTCCTGAATATTTGAGTAGTGGCCAACACGAATCTCGTGAACGTCGCCGCGCAGCACGGCGTTCATCCATACGCTGGAGTGCTCGCCGACAATGACATCGCCGATGAGCTGAGCTGTTTCGTCGATGTAGGCCGTTTCGGGGAACTGGGGAGTGACGCCTTTGTAGGAACGGATCATGGTTATCAGATGCGCGATTGTTTGGCGCGATCAGAAAACATACCATGGAGCGATTGCCGATGTCAGGAGAGGCGAGATACTAGACCACAGAGCACACAGAGGAGCACAGAGGACAAAATGAAGGCCGCCGATTTCCGCAGGATTGCACTCCGCCTCGAAGGAGCCGAAGAAGGCTCGCACATGGGAGCGGCCGACTTCCGCGTCGGAGGGAGGATCTTTGCCACGCTCGCCTCTCAGAAAGACGGTTATG
Organism: uncultured Acidobacteriaceae bacterium; assembly: GCA_963725295.1. GTDB lineage: Bacteria > Acidobacteriota > Terriglobia > Terriglobales > Acidobacteriaceae > Acidiflorens. The sequence continues at coordinate 42,907 of CAVRYB010000111.1, read as the reverse complement.
GCAACCTGATGCTGACGCCCGAACTGCAGCAGGAATTTGTCGGGGAGTTGCCCGAAGTCTTCCTGCCCATTCCCGGTGGATGGGGAAGGATGGGAGCCACGCACATTCGCCTGGCCGAAGCGAACGAAGATGTGTTGACAGGAGCATTGCGCGCGGCGTGGAAGTTGCGGCTGGAGAAGAACGCGCGGACGAAGACGAAGCCAAAACAGAAGACCGCGAACCAGAAGCTTGCTCCGAAACGCCGGTAAGGTAAACTGCGCACATGCCGACCCGACAAGGAGCCATCCACCTTTTTCGTTTCGCCGGAATTGACTTGTTCCTGCATTGGTCGTGGTTTCTGGTTGCCGCCTATGAAATCGAGAGTCGCAAGCGAAGCTATTCGTCAGTGGCCTGGAATGTGGCGGAGTATCTCGGGCTGTTTCTCATCGTGATGCTGCACGAATTTGGACACGCGCTCGCGTGTCGTCAAGTCGGTGGAACGGCGAACCAGATCGTGCTGTGGCCACTCGGCGGCGTTGCCTATGTGAACCCTCCAGAACGGCCGGGCGCAACTCTGTGGAGCATTGCTGCCGGTCCGCTGGTAAACGTCGCGCTCTTTCCCCTTCTGTGGATTGCCGTGTCCTCGGGGCATTCATTGGGATGGAGCGCCTCCATGCCCGACCTGTACCTGTTGTTGCGGAACCTTTTGTACATCGATGCGGTCCTTTTCGTTTTCAACATGATGCCCATCTATCCTCTGGATGGTGGTCAGATCCTGCGATCGCTGCTGTGGTTCGGGCTGGGACGCGCCCGCAGTTTGCTGGTCGCGACGATTCTCGGCTTTGTCGGCATCGCCGGGTTCCTCCTACTTGCCTTCTGGCAACGCTCTGCTTGGACCGCTGCGGTCGCCATCTTCATGCTGATGAATTGCTGGAGTGGATTGAAGTATGCGCGAGCTCTGCTGCGGATCTCCAAGTTGCCGCGTCGGGATGGCTTTGCTTGTCCGAGTTGCCGGACAGCGCCGCCTCTCGGGGCGTACTGGAAGTGTGGCCGCTGTGGCCAGGCATTCGACACGTTTCAGACTGGCGCAGTCTGTCCGAACTGCTCAACACAATATCCGGTCACTAAATGTCTGGACTGCGGTCAACTGCGTCCAATCAGCGAGTGGAGCGCTGCCGCGATTGCGCCTCGATAAGCTCTGTGCTTGTTCTCCTGTACAATTTTCGCAATGAAGAGGCTGGTTAGAAGTTCGGCGATCCTGTGGATCGTGTTGGCGGCAGTTTGCGTCTTTGCCGAGCCGATTGCCTCTTTGCGTCCGAGCAATTACGTCAATGATTTTGCGGGAGTCCTCGACGCGCAGACGCAGGCCAGCCTGAACGATCTTTGCCAGCAGGTGGAGCAGAAGGCGAACGCGCAGATTGCCGTTGTCACTGTAAAGTCGCTGGATGGGCAGGATATCGATAGCTATACGCAGGCGCTCTATCAGAAGTGGGGGATCGGCGCGAAGAAGACGGACCGTGGTGTACTGATTCTGCTGGCGATACAAGATCGCAAACGCTCCATTCATACGGGATACGGAGTAGAGCCAATTCTTCCCGACGGAAAGGTCGGCGGATTTGGACGTGAAGCGGTGCCTTTGCTGCAAAGCGGGGACTACGCGGGTGCTGTCACGTTGATGACGACGCGCGTAGCGTCGGTGATCGCCCAGGATGCGGGCGTCACGCTGGAAAACCAGCCGGCGATGCCCGCGCCACGGCGCATGCCTCCGCAACACGATAGTGGTGGAGCGGCGATAGTGATCATCGTTATCGTCATCGTGCTCTTTCTGTCGATGTTTCGCGGCGGGCGTGGATTGCTCTGGTTTCTGCTGGGTATGATGCTCAACTCTGGCGGAGGCTCTCGTGGCGGCTATAGTGGCGGAGGCGGTTTCGGCGGCGGCGGCGGAGGTTTTGGCGGTTTCGGCGGTGGGAGTTCAGGCGGTGGCGGAGCCAGCGGTAGCTGGTAGGCCGAGTGTTTGATGAGAGTGAGAGGCACGAAATGGTTCCGGAAAAGCAAATTGATGAGTTCGTGCAAAAGGTGCGAACGGCGGCGGGGACGAACCTTGTAGCCGCCGTCCTCTACGGGTCGGCTGCGGCAGGGAACTATATTGCCGGCTTCTCCGATGTAAATCTCTTATTCGTACTCCGCGAGACGTCTTTCTCCGCCATTGCGGCGCTCTCACCTATTATCGAAGGATGGCGGAAGCAGAAGCATCGTGTTCCGCTCCTCATGACCGCCGACGAGATGCGCCGGTCGGCCGATGTCTTCTCGATTGAATTTCTCGACATGCAGCGTACTCACCGGTTGCTTTGGGGAGAAGACATTCTCAAGACGCTGGAGATTCCGATGCGTTTGCATCGCGCGCAATTGGAGTATGAGTTGCGGGAAAAGACGATCCTCTTGCGGCAGCACTTGCTCGTAGTTGCGGGAAAAGAGGACGCCGAATGGGACCTGTTGCTGAATTCCTTATCTACGTTCGGTACACTGTTTCGCCACGCGCTCATTGCGATGGGCGACGCGGGCGCGAGCTCGAAACGCGATGCGGCGGCGCAACTTGCGGCCAAGCTGAAAATTGATGCCAGCATTTTTGCTGAACTGCTGGACATTCGTGAGGGGAAAAAAGATCGAAAAGCTGTGCGAGTGGATGAAGCTTTCGCCCGCTATTCGAAATTGGTCGAACAAGTGACAGGTGCCGTGGATAAGATGTTGGATCCGGCGGCGTAATCGGTCCATCGAAGTGTTTGTGTTTATAGCGAATTTGTTTTAAGGAGAGAGTGATATGGGCAAGGGTTTGATCGTAGTTGTGATTCTGGTGGTACTCGTGCTGATCGGGTTTGGACAGTACATCGGCGTCAAGAACACCCTCGTAGCCAAGGATCAAGCCGTGAAGGCGGCTTGGTCACAGGTCGACATCGTTCTGCAGCGTCGGGCTGACTTGATTCCCAACCTCGTTGAAACGGTGAAGGGGTACGCTCAACAGGAAGTGACTGTCTTCGGTGACATCGCCAAGGCGCGGTCGGCGCTGCTGTCGGCGCAGACACCGTCCGACAAGATCGCTGCCAACGGACAGTTGGATGGCGCGATCGGCCGGCTGCTGCTGGTTGTGGAGAATTATCCGCAGCTGAAGTCCAACGAGAATTTCTTGCGACTGCAGGATGAGTTGGCTGGTACGGAGAACCGGATTGCTGTCGAGCGCAAGCGCTACAACGACACGTTGCAGGACTACAACACCTACGTTCTGCAGTTTCCGGCGAGCTTGTTTGCAGGATTTGCCGGCTTTAAACAGAACCCGGCATATTTCCAGGCATCCGAAGCTGCGAAAGTCGTGCCGAAGGTGGATTTTGGTGCGAAACCGGCTGCTCCTGCGGCGGCTCCCGCTGCGGCACCTGCCCACTAAAACGGAGCTGGATGTGGTGGCTGCGGAAACTGTGCCACCACATCCAATTTTGGAGCTCGGAGAAAAGTCTTATTGCAGCGGGGCCAATGCCTGGCAGGAGTCGTGATCGGCAATGGCGCCACCGTTCGGATCGAAGAAAATGGAACCGCTTTCGGTGGAACAGAAGCTGCGATTTCCGCTGCCAGCGATAGGCGAGGCGACCGACAGATATTGGCCGCTGGGATTCGATCCAATACCAATGCTCGTGAAGTTGTAACCATTCTTGGTGCCGCTGGCCAGCTGGCTATCGATGAAGCAGGCGCCATTCTGATCGGGCGCTGAGCAGTTGGTGCCGCCGAGATTCGCAAGTGCTGGCGCAAAGCCAACCGTAGGATAGTTATCGGCGTAGCTGACCTGCGCGACGGTGATCGTACGCAGCGAGGCGACCGCAGACGCTTCATTCGCGGCAACACGTGCCTGCAGCAGGTTCGGGATCGCGATCGCGGCGATGATCAGGATGATCGCGACGACGATGAGTAACTCGATAAGCGAAAAGCCTTGCTGATTCCGTTTGCGATTCTTCATGGCCGAGCTCCTCTGGTTACTGAAGTTACTTCCGATTCAATCTAGTTCGGTTCACTCTTCGGTGAGGGGATCGACCGATGCCTTCCTGAAGTGCAACGCACTAACCAAATTGATTTCACATAGGGATCAATCAGTTGCACACCCACGCTCGGGAGCCAAGTGAAAAGAGTTGCACATGGGGAAGGGATTGGAAGGGAAGTAGTCAGTCCGGGCTGCTCTAACCCGTACAAAACAGTGGTTACCTTTGGGTTCCTTGCTGCGTTGCGAAGGGCTTGAAGTGGTCCGCCTTTTCCGGCCGCCGGCATTTTCGATAAACCGAACATTTTTCTGGTACGGCGGTCACATTCTGCCCGTATGCGTCTTTGTTATACCGATGCTTTGAGGATCTCTGGAATCCCCTCCGATTCCGATATCTCGGAAAAATGGGAGGGGTACGTGCGAGCGGGGTGATCCATTCCAGATAGCGCTTCGCGAGGTCCTGAATTTCCTGGGCCTGCGCGTAGGTCAGTTTCCCATCATCCTCGTTCTTGCCGCTGCCGCGACTTGGGCGCAGGATGCGTCGACCGGTGCGCTGCGGGGCGTGGTCTTCGACGCGCAAGGAGCGGCGATTACCAATGCAGATATTGTCGCGATCAAGATTGAGACCGGGATTCGGTATCACTCGGCAACCGATTCGGTTGGCCGTTTCGTGATGGACTTGTTGCCGCCCGGCCAGTATTCGGCTCGCGCCGAGGCAGAGGGCATGTCGCCGCAGATCTCACCCGCGATTCACATCGAGATCGGATCGACCGCGCAGTTGACTTTCAAATTGCGAGTCGCCGGGCCAAAGGAAACCATTACAGTGTCGGAAACTCCCCTCGTCATGGACGCGGACCCCAGCTCTGTCTCGGCATTGGTGGACGAGAAGGCGATCAAGGATCTGCCTCTGAACGGCCGGAGATTCACCGATTTCCTCTTATTGGCGCCTGGCGTTACGCAGGACCCTCGCGGCTTGACCTCGGGATCGAACGGCGATTTTTCCTACGGCGGGATCCGCGGCTACAACACCAGCTTTCTCGTGGATGGAGGCGACAACAACAACGGCTTTTTCGCGCAAGCCACCGGCCGCTATCGCGCGCCCTTTCAGTTTTCAAATGAAGTGATTCAGGAGTTTCGCGTTCAATCGAGCGGGTACGGAGCTGAGTCAGGGCGTGCCGGCGGTGCGGTGGTGAACGTCGTAACGAAATCGGGAACGAATCAATGGCACGGGAATGCCTTCTACTATCTGCGGGATAGTTCGCTCGGAGGAGCGGCGCCGCCTTTCGTTGGTTTTAACCCGACCGACCAGCAACATCAATTTGGCGGCACAATCGGCGGTCCGATCCAACGCAGCAAGACTTTCTTGTTTGCAGGATATGACCAACACATCTTCCACGTGCCCGCCGTCGTCGAATTTCTGGATGGGGCAACCCAAGTGGTCCCGCAATTGGGCACGAACCTGACTCCTGGAGACTACGAAGTCTGCAATCCTGCGATCGGTGGGATTGCCTGCGACGAAGCTTTGGTGTTTGCCTCGGCGGCGCAACTTTCGACCATGGGTGGCACGTTTCACGCGAAACTTCTGGGAAATGCCGGATTTCTGAAAATCGATCGCGTACTGTCGCCGCGTCAATTCCTTTCAGTCCGCTTGAGCACGTCGCGATATTACGGAACGAACAACGTGTTCTTCGATCCGGCGAACCCAATTACGAATTATTCGATCAGCGGGAACGGAGAAGAGGACGTCAAGACGGAGAGTCTTTCGCTCAGTCTCTTGAGCAGCATCATGCCACGCCTCACGAGCCATCTGCGAGTGCAGTTTTCGCGAGATCTGCAGCAGTCGTTCCCTAACACTACTGGAGCCCGAACAAGCATCTACAGCTGGATGGAAGATTTCGGCCAGTCATCGATCTTGCCGCGCCAGACGCGAGAACACCGGCTGCAATTGGCCGAAACATTCAGCCTGAATCGTGGCCGGAACCAGTGGAAGTTCGGCGGCGATGCGATGAGGACTTGGGACTACAACTATTTTCCTTCACTGTTTGGCGGTGAGTTCTTATACGACACAATCTCGGTCAATCCATTTACGTTTGCGCCCATGCATGAAGGCCTGGAGCTGACGCCACTGCGGGCATGGGCGCACAATGTTCCACGCTATCACGTACAGAATTTCGGCAATCCGGTCTCTCATCCCGATAGCAACGACTATGCCGGATTCGTCCAAGATACTGCACGCCTGACGCCGCATCTCAGCTTGAGTCTGGGAGTCCGTTACGATCTGCAGACGTTTTCGAAAAATGGCATGGTCAGCAACCAGCTGTGGACAGCGGCGGGAAGAATGCCTTCGCGAGAAACCAACTTCGCGCCGCGCGTGGGGATTGGATATGCCTTGGGCGACGATCGCCCAATCATGGTCCGCGCCGGCTTCGGAATGTTCTACACGCGCATACCGCAGATTTACCAGTCGGCGGTCATGAATGACAACGGGTTGACGAACACATTCCTGTCCCTGGACAGCATGGACTACTACCAGCGGCAGGTGTTTCCGTCCTATCCCAGCCCCGCGGTCAACTGTCCAAGTGGCCCGACTTCTTGCTCTCTGCCGGATGCCTGGAAGCCATACGCGACCAGCGAGATCGCGGCGTTTTCTGCAAGTTTCAAGACACCGCGAGCGCAGCAGGGAAGCGTGAGCCTGGAGCGGGAACTGGCGAGCGGATTCACCGGCACCATCTCTTATTTATATGTGCACGGGGTGGACCTGATTCGCGCACGCGATGTGAACCTGCCGGCGCCCACTTACTATAGCTATCCAATTTACGATCCGACAGGGAGCATTTTTCAGAATTCCTTTTATGGCGTGGAATCTTTTGCCACCTGGCAGACAACCTACAGCATCAGCTGTCCGTTCCCGCCTTGCCTCAACCCTGTGAGTCGTCCGATTCCGCAACTGGGGGCAATCGATCAGTTTGAGAGTGCCGCCTCGAGCGTATATCACGGTATGACTGTGTCTCTGCACAAACGGATGTCGAAGCAGACTTATTTCCGGCTGGCTTACACTTGGGCTCACGCCATCGACGGTGCAGAATTCGTACTCAACCAAGAGCGAGCGTGGTCCAAGCGTGACGGATCAGCGGCAGTGCCTTACGATCTCCGCCACTGAAGAAGCGAATCCGATCGCGCCAGAGCAGGGAGTACTGGCGGCCATGTTCGATCACTGGAAAATCTCCGGCATCATGACGTATGGGAGCGGACGGCCAGCGAATGCCACGGTAACCGGCGATCCGAATCAGGATGGCAATACAAACAATGACCGGCTATCCGGGTATGGTCGTAATGCGCTACTCGGCCCAGACTATGCCAGCACGGACTTGCGGCTGGGACGAAAGCTCGATCTCGGCAGACATTATCATCTTGAGATGACGGCGGAGTCGTTTAACGTGTTTAACCGGGACAACAAGAAATATGAAATCACAGATGACGGTTTTTATAATTCTGCAGGAAGATTCGTGAAGTACTCCCAAACGGCCAACGGGTCTTATTATCCGGCTTATTATCAGCAACCTACAAGCTTCATGAAAGCCACAAGTTCGTTTGCGCCGCGACAAATGCAATTTTCGATGCGCCTGAGTTTTTGAGCGGGATGAAAAATCTTTAACAATCCGCTTGACTTACTGTGGCAAGGCTTGCCATAACTAACAAGTCCACATAGGACGAGTGGGGGGGTGTAGTCCGTTGGCAGAAGTTCGACTTCAAGAGGGTGAATCCCTCGAAAACGCCCTTCGGCGGTTCAAGCGCAAGGTACAAACCGAGGACATCATTAAAGAAGTGAAGCGTCACTCGTTTTACCTGAAGCCCGGCGAGAGGAAGCGCGTAAAAGAAGCGCTCGCTCGCAAGCGCAGCCGCAAGAAAGCAAGAAAAGAGCAGGATTAAGAGAAACGGGCCGTCCGTTCAGGGGCGGCCCGAATTCCACTACAAGAAAAGTGTCGAGCTTCTCGGCAGTCGTTTTATGAGCACTAACCATGCGCGACACATCGCATGGCGGGCCGAGTCCAGGGGTCAGCAATGAGGGGGATGTAAATCTCCTGCCCACGATGTGAACCGGATCCTTCCCTATTCGGGTCTCCCGTGTTGAGCAGGTCTGCGAAATGGGAGCGCCTCTCCAAATGGAATACCAGGACAAGGTTTTGAAGTGCATCGATTGTGGCACGGATTTCGTGTTCACAGCGGGTGAACAACTTTTCTTCCACGACAAGCAGTTCAAGAACGAACCCAAACGCTGCAAGACCTGCAAGGGCAAGCGCGTCGCTGTACTGGGTTCCCCATCACCGGGTGCATCGCGCGGACACTCCTACGTGAAGACCGAGACCCGAACGAACTGTTCGCAGTGCGGGAAAGACACAACGGTTCCGTTCCGGCCAACGCAAGGAAGGCCAGTGCTGTGCCGCGAGTGTTTCCAGCAAGGACGACACGTAGCCACCGCCTAATTCACGCATCGATACCGGATCAATGGGCAGCAGAGGAATCACTCCGCGGTTCGCCGTTGGTTAGTGGGCTTTGCTCGCACGCTGACGCTGGTGCAGTTGTCGATCGGCATGGCTCACCAGCAGGGCTTCGACTTGCCGCAAAAGATCTCCGGTGCCAAGCGGCTTGATGAGTAGTGAGTCAGCGTTCTTTCCCATCCAATCCTCGCCGTCGGGAGTTCCATCTCCGCCGTCGCAAGCCGACGGCGGATAAGCCGTCAGCAAAGCCGTGGCTGGGTCATAAGGCTGCCGACGCGCCAGGCGGATCACTTCCAAACCGGCTTCCTCGGTTTCCATCCGCAAGTCGCTGATTACCATTTGGTAACTATTGGACGTCAGGCGCGCGAAGGCTTCGGCTCTACTGCCGGCGGTGTCGACTTCAAAACCGTGGAGTTCGAGTACAGCCTTGAGGGTTAGAAGTACAGCGAGATCGTCATCAACGAGAAGAATGCGGCGCTTCATGTGCACCTCGTGACGCTCAAAGAGAGATGCCGCGCAGTGCGGAACGTCCAGCGACTACACCCGCTGATTTAGTATAGAAGCGTGGCTCGCTTCTACATAGAGAATTTTGGCTGTCGCGCGACGCAGGCGGATGGCGCCGCCTTGGATCGCCAATTCCTCGATCGCGGACTCGATCGCGCAGATGCGATCGACGATGCCGAAATCGTCGTGCTGAATACGTGCACAGTGACTGAGGGAGCCGACAAAGATGTTCGGGCCTCCATCCGGCGGTTGCAGCGGGAAAACCCGGCGTGCCGGATTCTGGTCACGGGCTGCTATGCGCAACGCGCTCCGGAAGAACTGGCTGCGATGCCGGGCGTGACCTGGGTCGTGGGAAATTCGCACAAGCATCAGGCCGTTGAGATTGCGACTTCTTCGTTGCCGAAGCATACGTTTTCGGCTGGTTCCGATTTCGTCCCACTCGCCCGGCTTTCCGAAAGTCAATCTAGCATGGTGGTCGTCGGGGATATCTTCGCGCACACGGAACTTCTGGCGGCTCCGGTTTTTGACGCAGCCAATGAGAGAACTCGTCCCAATCTGAAGGTGCAGGATGGCTGCGACAACCGATGTTCGTTCTGCGTGATTCCGTACGTTCGCGGTCAAAGCCGCTCGCTGCCGATGGAAAGGGTCATTGCCGAGGTGCAATCGCTGGTCGCAGCAGGCTATCGCGAAGTTGTTCTTTCAGGCATTAACTTGGGACGGTGGGGAAGAGATTTGGAGGGCAGCTCTCAGCTCTCAGCGGTCAGCTCTCAGCTTCCCGTCGTTGGTCCCCGGTCGTTGGTCGATGGGGAAGCCGAATGTCAGCAGCCAGCATTGAACCGCGAACGACGAACGACGAACGACCAGCGACTCGTCTCTCTGATTCGCGCCGTTCTCGATCACACATCTATCGAAAAATTGCGCATCAGTTCTGTTGAGCCGATGGACTGGAGCGACGAACTGATCGCTTTGGTTGCCTGTTCTTCGCGAATTGCCAAGCATGCTCATATCCCGATGCAGTCGGGGAGTGACGCTGTGTTGCGGCGGATGCATCGCAAGTACAGGCCCTGGCATTACCGGGAGAAGGTCACGAAAATTCGATCCGCGATGCCGACGGCGGCGATCGGCGCCGATGTGATGGTGGGGTTTCCGGGCGAGACCGAAGCAGAGTTTAACGAGACGCGTCGCATGATTGAAGAGCTGTCGTTCACTTACCTTCACGTGTTCACGTACTCGCCGCGGCCTGGGACTCCGGCAGCGGAGCAACCGGGGCAGGTTCCGGTCACCGTTGCGCGGCAACGCAATCGCGTACTGCGGGAAATTGCATCCACGAAGAAGTCGAGCTTCATGCAATCTCTGGTGGGAACCCAGGTCGAGGCAATCACTCTCCAAACTGGCGGTGACGATTTCACCGAGGCACTGACAGATAATTATCTGAAAATGAAAATAATGGGGCGTCATGAGTCAAATCGCTGGATGCTCGTCAATGTGGTTGGAGTCGAGGGCGAGATGATGGTTGGCCGAGCCCAGGTTGGTTATGCGAACAGTGACTCAAAAGTGCACAGGCTCGAACAAACGCATTGACCTGTAACCATTTACAGCTTACGATAAACAAAAATCCAGAACTGCGGGAGTGTCCGAGCCCATGTCACAGTCAGCGTTTCGGTCTGTAGTGTGCTGTTTGCTGGCCGTCCTGTTTCCGGCGCAGATGATGCTGGCAGGAGAGGCAGCCTCGGCCATGTTGTACACAAACGGTCCGGCGTGGTTGAACGGGAGCGAGGTGCCGAAGTCGGCAGCCGTGTTTTCGGGCGACATGTTGCAGACCCGCACGGATTCCACGGCAAGCATTCAATCCAACGGATCGAACGTGATGGTGCTGGCGGATTCCCTGGTAAAGTTCGAGGGTCCCGCGGTTGAAATTGAGCATGGCGCCGTGCGTGTCACGACTTCACGCGGACTCGCTGCTCGGGCTGGCGACGTAACTATAAAGCCGGCGGGCACCGCGTGGACGGAGTTTCAAGTGAAAGATGTTGACGGACGCGTGGAGATCGCGGCCAACAAGGGCGATGTTACCGTGCAAGACGACAAAGGCACGACCACGGTAGCGCAGGGGCAACAGACTACGCGCGACGATACCAACGACACCGAGAAAAAGAAGAAAAAACGCCGCCATGGTTCTGGGGCCGAAACTGCGGCGCATGGCGGAATTATGAGTTCAGCGCCGGTTGTCTACGGCGGTCTGGCGGTCGCGGGTGGAGCTGCAATCTGGATATGGACTCGGTCGCCGGCTCCGGTAAGCCCTTCGTGTCCCACACAATGCCCGTGATCTCGTCGCAAGCCAGGCTTGAGCTGTGATTCCTTTCCCGGAGTTCCGTCCAACGCGTACTGGAGTCGGCGGCTGATCGATGGCGCGTTACGTTTCCTACCGAGATTTCGACTGGGTTCTTCTGGGATTTGTCCTGGCGATCTGCGCATTAGGCGTTCTGCAGATTCATAGCGCTACCGAGCACACTAAGTTCGCCGGTTCCCACCTCAAACAGATCTACTGGATACTGGGCGGAGTAGGCGCCATGTTTTTGGTCAGCCTGCTCAACTATCAGGCGCTCCTCGAACAAACTCATTGGCTGTATGTGGTGGCGCTGGCGTCGCTCATCGCAGTCCGTCTGTTTGGAGAGAAGTACTTGGGCGCGCGCCGCTGGATCAAGATGCCTCTGGTGGGACATTTCCAGCCTTCCGAATGGGTTAAGCTGATTCTGATTCTCGCAGTGGCGAAGTATTTCGCGGATTTACACGACCGGGAACTTTCATGGTCCGACTTCATCAAGGCGGGAGCCATCGTCGGCGTGCCCATGTTGCTGGTACTCTCGCAACCCGATCTGGGCACGGCTCTCACCTACATTCCAGTTGCGGTGATGGGCCTCTTCCTGGGGGGGTTGCAATGGAAGCAGGCCCTACCGGTAGTGTTGATTGGCGTGGTTCTCGTTACAGTGGTTTTCTTCTCGGACCGCGTGCACATTCTAAAGTCGTACCAGAAGGAAAGACTCACTAGTTTTCTCAACCCGGATGCGGATCGTCAGGGCTCCGGGTATCAGGTTAACCAATCCCTGATTGCTGTAGGTTCCGGTGGAATCTTTGGCAGCAGCCAGGGATCCCAGACACACCTGGCGTTTTTGCCTGTGCCTCAAACCGACTTCATTTTTGCCGCGTTTGCCGAAGAACACGGGTTTGTAGGAGCCTTGGGGGTGTTGCTGTTATACTTCATAGTGCTGATGCGTTTGACCCAGAATGCTCAAACGGCGCCCGACCGCGCCGGGACCTTTCTGGTGATGGGTGTGGTGGCTGTGCTTAGCTTTCACATTTTGGTCAACGTCGGCATGGTCGTCGGCTTTATGCCGGTTACCGGAATACCTCTGCCGCTGATGAGTTACGGTGGGTCTTCCGTTCTTTTCATGTTCTTGGCGCTGGGGATGGTGATGAACGTCCGGATGCGCCGCTTCGTGAACTGAAACGGTCGGCAGAATGATAGGTGCCCTTCTCGAAAGAAGAACGGCGCTTCACGAAACAAGATCCAAGTAAGGAAAGATTACGAAGGCCCTCGCGAAAAAGGAGGGCAGAACGCCGGCAGAAGTCGAAGCCGGACAGGATTGAAGCCAGTCAGGCGGGGAACGGCCCCTCAGCGAGAACGCGAGGAGTGGCCACAGACCTGACGGAAGGCTTAACGCGATCAGTGCAGACGAGAAAGAACAATTCACTGCAGTCGAGGTCCCGGGAAGAAATCTTCCTTACTTTGGGACCGCGCCCGCTCCTACCCGGAGCGGCGCTGAACGCTATCGATCCCTTGGTCCGCCTTGCGCTTCTGTTCCGGTGAAGTAGAACCGGAGTAGAAATGAATAAGGAATTGTTTGTATCGACCACTCCCCATGAAACCAAAGTGGGGATCACAGAAGATGACCAGCTAGCCGAGATTTACCTCGAACGAGAAAACGAATACACGCTTGCGGGCTCAATTTATAAGGGACGCGTGACGCGCGTCCTTCCCGGCATGCAATCGGCCTTTGTAGATATTGGCCTCGAACGCGACGCCTTCCTGTACGTCTCTGATTTCATGGATTTAGAGCAGCAGGATGAAGATCTGGATGAAGCCATTCCGGCCAATCGTCCAGTAAATGAACAGCGCTCGCGCAACGGCGGGGAAGCCAGCGATTCCTCAGGGGAAGCCCAGTTGGCCGACGCCGACAGCTTTGAAAGCGAAACGGGGAGCGAATCACAACCCGCTTCTTCAGAAGCTCCAGCCAACGGCGGACAACGTGATTTTCGCGGACGCCGACGTCGCCGCGGACGTCGTGGCGAGCGGCCGGAACGTTCTGAAGTTCGTACTGAATCGCGCCCTGAGGTAGTTTCTGAACCGCGCAGTGAGATACGTAACGAACGCCCCGCACGCAGCGGACACGAGTCGCGATTTCAGAGGCCGTCAGCTCCAACGCGCGTTGGACATGATTACGATTACGGTCCGCCGCCGGGGTATCAGCCAATGGTGCTACCCGGCGAGTCAATCTCCAAGTACCAGCGGCAGGCACAGACCATAGGAGTGCAGGCAGAGGCTGCGGCTGTGGAGACCAAAGTTCCTTCCTCAATTGTCGCTAACTTTCCCGAGGACGAGCCAATTTTCGCCGCTGAAGTCGCTGAGCCCCTGCACGAACAACATGAACACGTGTCGGAGACTGAGGTCGAGGCGCACATCGAGGAATCTGCTGCCGTTTCGAGCCCGGCGCCAGAAGTAGCGGAATTTCGCAGCCCGACTCGGGAGATGGTCGAGACAAGTTCTTCTGTACTCTCATCGAGCCAGGAGACGGCTTTTGAAACAGAATTCGAGTCAACGCCCCAAGTAGCGGAGGAAGTTTCTCCGAGCGCCGCGCAAAGCGCTGGCCAGGGCATGCTGGAAGAACAAGAGATCGAGGAAGAAGAAGCGGATCTCGTAGCTTATGGCGAGCAACACGGAGACGATGCCGGCTTCGAAGAGATGGAAGAAGAAACTCGGGCCGCCGGGCAAGAGGCGACTGAGTCCGGCGTTTCAGAAGTACCTCCGGGCATGGTTGTAGAAGGCGAGCCGTCGGCAACTGGCGAGCCCGTGTCCGAGGCCGCGCTGGAAGATGAAGAGCGGGAAGCTGCCGAACTGGAATTGGAAGAGGCGCAAGCCGAAGCAGAAGCTTTGCTGGAGGCCGAAGCGATTGGCGAGGGTACGGTTGATGCCAGCGCGGAAGTCCGGAGTCCGGCGCCAGAAGCAAGATTGCTGCAGAGGACACAGCGTCGCGATCGCAATTTTGACCGCGGGCAGGACCGCGGTCGCGGACGTCGTGGTGGCGGACGGCGATTCCGCAGCCGTGAGAATCAGGTGGTACCCCAGATCAGCGAGTTGCTCAAAGAGGGTCAGGAAATTCTGATCCAGATTGCTAAGGAGCCCATCGCGAAAAAGGGCGCCCGCATCACCAGCCATATTGCATTGCCTGGGCGCTTTCTGGTCTTCATGCCGACCGTGAATCATACCGGCGTGTCACGGAAGATCGCATCTGAGGAAGAACGACAACGGCTGAAGCGCATCATTCAGAGCGAGCGTGAGAACGGCGGTGGTGGCTTCATCGTGCGGACCGCTGCTGCAGGAGCGACTGACGAGGAACTTCGGGCGGATATCCGCTTCCTGAAGAATCTGTGGAGCGAGATCAAATCGCGCTCGGAGAGCAGCAAGTCTCCCGCGCTGATCTATCACGACTTGAATGTTGTAGAGCGCGTGTTGCGTGATCAGGTCAGCTCGGATTTCTCAGTGATCTGGGTTGATACCGAACAGGAATACGAGCGCATTCTGCGGTTCGCGAATCGCTTCCAGCCGGCTCTGGTGAAACGCGTCAAGCTCTACACCAAAGAGACACCACTGTACGACCAGTTCGGCCTGAACGAGGAAATCAACAAGGCGCTGAAGTCTAAGGTCTGGCTGAAGAGCGGTGGCTATATCGTGATCAACCAGACCGAGGCGCTCGTCGCCATCGACGTGAATACGGGCAAGTACGTCGGCAAGACGGCGCGCCTCGAAGACACGATCGTCAAAACGAACGTCGATGCGATCCGCGAAATCGTGCGCCAGGTCCGCTTGCGCGACTTGGGCGGCATCATCATCATCGACTTCATCGACATGGATGAGCGGCGCAACCGCCAGAAGGTGATGCAGGCGCTCGAAGAAGCGCTGCGTGCCGACCGCGCACCGTCCAAGGTGCTTCAGTTTAACGACTTCGGGCTGGTCGCGATCACGCGAAAACGCGTGAAACAATCGCTCGAGCGCACCATCGGGTCACCCTGCCCTTACTGTCAATCGACGGGCTTTGTGAAGTCGGTGGGCACGATCTGCAACGAGGTCTATGTTGAGATGCGGAAGATCTCCAAGCACCTTGAGCACAGTGACGTCATGTTGCGCGTGAATCCGGAGGTTGCCAAGGCACTGAAGGCAAACAACGCGCGGCTGCTGAACGAGATGGAAGAACTCACCAAGAAGACGGTGATCATCAAGTCCGATCCGGCTCTTCATCAGGAGCAGTTCGACATTCACTAGGGTTAGAGGGGCTAGGCATCCGGTTGGCTGACAGGGACGGGCATTGCTCGTCCCTTTCGCTTTTTGTGCCAGGCTACCGTCCGAAATGGTATTATCCATGGTAAATGCTATGGTATAATGCCATTATGAATACCACGCTAAAGGTGGACCGGGCCGGCCGGCTGGTTCTTCCCAAGCCGGTTCGCGAGCAGCTACAACTGGAGCCTGGGGAGCCACTGGAACTGGAGTCGTTCGACGACCATATTGTTTTGCGTCCCGTGCACAGCAATGCCACGGCTTACAAGAAGCAGGGTATTTTGGTTTTTCGAACAGGCCCGTTGAAGGCATCTGTTGTCGATGAGACCATTCGTAAGGTTCGTAAGGAACGAGAGCAGCAAATATTGGGCACGAAACGATGAAGTCTTTCTTTGACACATCGGTCCTGGTCGCATCATTTCTGGACGGTCACGAACACTATGAACGTAGTTTTGCTGTTCTTGCCGGTGCCGACCGCAAAAATGCGTGTTGCGCTGCGCATAGTCTTGCGGAACTCTATGCGACCCTGACGCGGTTACCGGGGAAGTTAGGCGTGAGTGTAGACAATGCGCTATTGGCTCTCGATTCGGTTGCCGAACGTCTGGAGTTGATATCGCTGGAAGCCCCTGAGTATCGGCACGCGATTCAGGAGGCTGCGCGAGGGGGTATCGTCGGTGGGACGATTTACGACGCCTTATTGGGCCAGTGTGCTCTAAAGGCGCGAGCAACGAAGATCTACACTTGGAATCTTGTTCACTTTCAGAGGCTCGGAGCTGAAATCGCTGAAAAGGTACGAACCCCCTAAGCCAAAACACTCAAAAAAGAAGCCGACGGGACCCGATGGCCGGGTGGTTACGCAGCGCCGACAAGCCTGGCCGCTTCGTCGGTTCTCTCCCGCAACTTTTCTAGTGAGTTGTGGAGAGACTCAGCATTTGCCTGTGTTTCCGCGTCCTGGCCGATTGCCAAGGCGAGCCGGTCAACGGCTTCCGCCAGACGCTTGCCGAGATCGACAAGGACTACTAGCGAATCAGCGTGCAGCTTCCATACCGAGGGCGAATTCTGGGAGCGCTTCAGCTCTTCCATCTCGGTTGTGATGCGCGCTGTGACGGCTACCAAGCGCAGCAGCATCCGGGCTGCGTCTGCCCGCGTTCCCGATTGTTCGAGATAGTCAGCCGTATAGGCCTCTACCTCCGCCGGACTGAGCATCAGGTTGAAGTAGCGCATGGGCACGATCTGGCGAAACTTGGGATCAGCGACGCGCACGAAAACTCGGATCGATTCTTCTACTCTGCGCAGCTTCGCTTCTTCGGCCGCAAGCGCCTGGGCTGTGACCGCGGCGGGCACATATTTGGGAGCTAGCGCCGGAGCCGCTGCGGCTCCGCTCTTTGAACTCACCGGGTGAGAGGAGTGAGCGACTTCCGAGTTAGCCCGCCGTATCGGGGGCCTGCGCTCCAGTTCTTTTCTCAGCCGCGAGACCCGCCGGAATTTCTCGAGCGCAACGCTGTAATCAGCCTTCAACAATGCCTCTTCGTTTAAGGCTGCGACGTGTTCCACGGTCACTTCCACACCATCGACGGTGCTCAAAATGTTGCCGCCGAGTTCTTCCAGCCGAGCCGCAAACTGCTTAATCTCCTCCGTGGCGGCGCCAAAAAGCGTATTGAATCGATCGCCAAACGCCGCGTTGTACGGAGCGAGCGTTGCCAGGACTCCGGGATGGTAAATCGACTCTCCGAGTCTGGCCTTCAACTCCCGCACGCGTGGAATGATTCCGGAATCCATAAGCGCGGCAAAATCCTGAAAACGATTGGCCTGGTCAAGCAGCGGACCGAACTCACGCAAAAGCTGCGCATCGGTGTCCAGCAGCGTCGGAACTTCAGACTCAGAAAGAATCTCGAGCAGGGCAATCTCAAAAGGCGACAGGGGAATCGAACCGTCCAGGCCGTAGCCGCGCTGCTCCCACTGGCCGGCTACGCGAGGATGGCGGAACAAGAATGTCGCGACCAGATCGGTCTTGTCGCGATTGGAAGCGGAATCGTCGCGATGGCGCGCGAAATACCTTAGCAGAGCTTCGGCTACTTCGGGGTCAAGGTCCGATTGCACTCCGATGCGCAGCATGGCCGGCGTGATCGCCATGTCGAGAAGCTGAATCCAAAGCTGCATGCGATCGAGCGTGGCGCGCACGTCGGGGGTGTGACTGATGACGTCCGGGGCGAGTTCAGCGGAGACGGGGATCTGTCCGCCGAGCTGATCGCTCAGCAATTTGTGGTAGAAGCTCTGGACCGTGGCCAGTAACGCCAGTTCCCATTTGGGATCCTCAACCAAGAGTCAGCTCCTCCCAGATTTCCGCACAAACCCTTCACAAAGTGGGGATCATCCTTAAGTAAATCTGAAAGCCAGGCATCACGCAATTAGTTACCTGGTTACGGAAGTGACTGCACTACCACGACGCCTGATTGTGCGGGTTTGGCGCGGACTCGAGGCATGGCTATTGAAAGACCACGGTCTTATTGCCGTAGAGCAAGATACGGTTTTCCACATGCCACCGGACGGCGCGGGATAGAACTACCTTTTCGATGTCCCGACCCTTTTGGACCAGGTCATCGATAGTGTCACGGTGATAAATGCGGACCACGTCCTGATCGATGATGGGGCCATCGTCGAGTACCTGAGTAACGTAGTGCGCCGTCGCACCGATGAGCTTCACCCCGCGCTGGAAGGCTTGATGGTAGGGCTTGGAGCCTACGAACGCCGGTAGAAAGGAATGATGAATGTTGATCAGATTCTCCGAGCCCAGGGCGGCAATGAACTCGTTCGAGAGCACTTGCATGTAGCGCGCAAGCACGACGAGACTGCAGCGGTGTTCACGGACAAGCGCGATCTGCTTCTGCTCGGCTTCCCGCTTGTTGTCTTTCGTGACCGGAATGACAAAGTAAGGAATGTGATAGAAATCCGCAATCCGCTGGTTGTCGGGGTGGTTGGAGACAATCAACGGAATCTCGCAACGCAACTCGCCACTCTGGTGCCGGTAGAGCAGGTCTTGCAGGCAATGATCGTATTTCGAAACAAAGATGGCGACGCGCGGCCGGTCGGTGGAGTGCGCGAGCCGCCACTCCATTTGAAAGTCGCGGGCGAGCGAGCTGAAATGCTCGGCAAAGTGGGCAAGGTCAAAATCAAATTCTGCTGGATCAAACTCTACACGCGTCAGAAAGAGATTCGATGCCTCGTCTCCATGCTCATCGTTGAACAGGATGTTGCCGCCGTGGCGAAAAATGAAGTCGGCAATCGAAGCGACGACGCCTTTGCGATCGGGACAGGAGACTAAGAGGATGGCAGAGTTGTGCATGGATAAAGTGTAGCGCCGGCGTCCTCGACGCCTACTCCAGTCGATGGTACGGGAGGCACTATTTCTTGAGTGCCTTCACGATCTCACGCGCGGCGTTGGCGCCAGAACCGCCGGTCAGGCCCGTCCCCGGATGTGTGCCGCTGCCGCATAGATAGAGACGCTCGATCGGCGTGCGATACCGGGCCCAATCGAGCAGCGGCCGCATCGTGAAGAACTGATCCAAAGCAAGTTCACCATGGAAAATGTGCCCGCCCGTCAGTCCGTAAGTGTCTTCAAGATCTTTCGGCGTGATGATCTGATGGCTGAGGATGGTCTGCGGCAGATTCGGAGCGTACTGCGCGATCGTTTTGACCACCGTTTCGCCGAGCGCCTTACGCTGCGACTCCCAGTCGCCGTTCTTCAGTTTGTACGGAGCGTATTGCATGTAGATCGACATCACGTGCTGTCCCGCGGGAGCGAGGGTCGGGTCTGAAAGCGATGGGAAGGCGATCTCGAGATACGGATTTCGCGAGAAATTGCCGTATTTCGATTCATCGAAAGCGCGTTCAAGGTAATCGATCTCGGGGCTGATCTGGATCCGGCCCTTGAGCGGGTCGCTCTTGCCTTTGAGTGCGGTAAATTCTGGAAGCGCAGACAGCGCAAGATTGATTTTTGCCACGGTCCCCATGCATCGGTAGTTCTTCATCTTCTGCACGAAATCGGGAGTGAGGTGCGAGGGGTCTACCAATCGCATCAGTGTGCGTTTCGGATCAGCATTCGATACGACGGCGCGCGCGGAAATTTCTTCACCGGACGCTAGAACCACGCCCGTAGCGACGCCATCCTTCACGCGAATCTCGGCGATTTCTGCGCCGGTACGAATCTCGGCGCCAGCCTGTTTTGCTGCAGCCGCCATCGTGAGAGTGATCGCGCCCACGCCGCCGAGAGGGAATTGCACGCTTCCGGAGGGTGTTGGATCGCCCGCAGCGCGCAACATCAGTACCAGCGCGGTGCCGGCGGACCAGGGCCCAAGAAACGTTCCGAAAATGCCGCGCGCAGCAATTGTGGCTCGTAGCGGTTCGCTCTCGAAAAATTCGGCAACCAGATCGGCTGCGGCCATCGGCCCCCAGCGCAGAACGCGATACAGATCTTTCTTGCCAAGATTCCGGATCGATCGTCCGGTCTTCAGCATTCCCCACAGATCACCGCTGCTGGGGCTGTCAATATTCGGTGGCGTAAGCAAGAGTGCTTCGCCGATGACCTTTCCGATTTTGCCTAAGGCCGCGCCAAACTCGGAGTACGCCGCAGCGTCCTTCTGCGACCACTCTGCGATTTCCTGCGCTGCCTTCTTCGAGTCGGCGTAGAGCACAAGCGCGCGACCATCCGGCAGGAGCGATACGGTGTTTACGTCGGGAGTCGAGAACTTCAGCCCGTGCTTTTCCAGTTGCATGTCGCGGGCGATATCACTTCGGATTGGACCTGCGGTGTGAGCCAGCGTCGAGCAACGGAAGCCGCTATAAAACTCCTCGGTGATGGCTGCCCCGCCGACTTGGCTGCGGCGTTCGAGCACCAGTGGCTTGAACCCCGCTTTGGCCAGATAGAAAGCGGTGACCAGACCGTTGTGTCCGCCACCGACGATGATCACATCGCGTGTTTCGGCCATAGGTCTATACGCCCCCGTCTTTCAGAATCTCAAGCGCGGCCAGCCTGCCCGGTGCGCCCATGATGCCACCACCCGGATGCGTGGCCGAGCCACACATGTACAAGTTCTTAATCGGCGACCGGAACTGCGCCCATCCGGGAACCGGACGCAGGAAGAACAACTGTTCGAGCGAAAGTTCGCCTTGGAAAATGTTGCCCTCGCTGAGGCCCCACTCCCGCTCCAGGTCAAGCGGCGTCACAACCTGACGGTGCAGAATGATGTCCTTGATGTTCGGAGCGTACTCGGCGATCGTGTTGACTACGTTGTCGCCGAATTTCTCTTTTTCGGTGTCCCAGTCGAGGCCGGGCGCCAGCTTGTAAGGCGCATATTGGACAAAGCAGGAAAGAATATGTTTTCCCGGAGGCGCGAGCGACGTGTCGGTGAGCGTCGGAATCACCATGTCGATGTAGGGATGCGATGACCAGTGTCCGTACTTCGCCTCATCGTAGGCCTTCTCCATATACTCGACGCTGGGCGAAATCGACATCGCGCCGCGCAGGTGCGCACCCACTCCGGGCATGCATTTGAAATTTGGCAGCCCGTCGAGCGCCATATTCACTTTGCCGGACGATCCTCGGAACTTGTAGCGATTCACGCCTTCCATGAATTCATCCGGTAGATTACCGGGCTCAATCATCTTGTTGAAGGTGAGCCGCGGATCGACGCTGGATGAGACAACATCGGCGTAAATTTCATCACCGTTCGTGAGTACGACTCCGTTGGTGCGTCCGTTCTTGACGAGAATCTTCGCGATCGGCGCTTCGGTGCGAATCTCAACTCCCGCCTCGCGCGCTGCGTCCGCAATCGCATTTGAGATTGCGCCGGTGCCGCCGCGCGCGAATCCCCATGCGCGAAACGCGCCATCAATCTCGCCCATGTAGTGATGCAGCAGAACGTAAGCTGTACCCGGAGAGCGCACACCAAGAAAGGTTCCAATAATTCCCGACGCCGACATCGTCGCCTTGAGCACATCGGTTTCGAACCACTGATCGAGAAAGTCGATCGCGCTCATGGTCATGAGCTGGACCTGGTTGTATTTGTCCTCGCCGGACATGCCCTGAAACCGGCGTCCGATGAAGAGCAGTTTCATGAGCTCTTTCGGATTCAGCGTCGACGGATCGGGCGGAATCATGCTCAGGATCGGCTTTACGAAGCGGCACATAGCCTGCATGGCCTTGCCGAATTCGTCATACGCTTCCGCGTCTACGCGCGAATGACGAGCGATTTCACGATGCGTCTTGCCATGATCATTCACACGCCACAGATAATCGCCACTCGGCATTGGCGTGAATGTTCCATCGAGTGGGAGAATCTCAAGTCCATGGCGCGGGAGATCGAGGTCGCGAATGATTTCGGGCCGCAGCAGCGAGACGACATACGAGCACACGGAAAACTTGAAACCGGGGAAGACTTCCTCCGTGCAGGCCGCGCCGCCGAGTACGTGCCGCCGTTCAAGCACGAGCACCTTTTTTCCCGCTTTCGCCAGGTAGGCGGCGTTGGTCAGGCCGTTGTGGCCACCGCCAATCACGATTACGTCGTACTTCGTACCGCCGGAAGCAGAGGCCATAGATGTACCAGAATTGACCGAAAATGCTGCTGAAAATGACTCGCCATTCTATCGAGAAACCATAGTTTTGTCTCTACTTACGTGCAATTGCTGACTCATGGTCAATGGATTTCCCCGCTTGCTCGCCGGCCATCGCGATGCATATAATCCGGCGTCAGAGAGTATTCAAGTAAACGAGGTTGCCTTGCCTATCGGAACCGCATTTCACGAGAGAACGTTCGCCCTTTGCCAGAGTCTGAATTACCGCGAGTGGTCGGGATATTACACTGTCAGCGTCTATGAGGTGCACCACGAGCACGAATACAACGCGATTCGCAACGCGTGTGCGCTGATCGATATTTCTCCGCTTTATAAGTACCTCATCACCGGCAAGGATGCGACCAAGCTCGTCAACCGCGTCATCACCCGCGACATCAACAAAGTTGCCGTGGGACAGGTGATCTATGCCTGTTGGTGCGATGAGGACGGCAAGGTCATCGACGACGGTACGATCACGCGCCTCGAAGAAAACAAATATCGCTGGACGGCCGCCGATCCAAGTTTGCGCTGGTTCCGGCAAAACGGCCTGAACATGGATGTGCAGATCGAGGACATCTCCGAGCAGACGGCGGCACTCGCGCTGCAGGGACCGGCTTCGGCAAAGCTGCTAAAGTCGGTCGCCGAAGCCGACATCGCCAATCTGAAGTATTTCCGCAAGACGAGCGGCAAAATTGCGGGCGTGCCGGTCGACATCTCGCGCACCGGATACACGGGCGACCTCGGCTACGAGGTTTGGATTCCGTGGGATCAGGCCGTGAGAGTCTGGGACGCCCTGATGGAGAGGGGCAAACAGTTCGACATTCATGCAGCCGGAATGCTGGCGCTCGACGTCTCGCGCGTGGAAGCCGGACTGCTCCTGATCGAAGTGGACTACACCAGTTCGAAGAAGGCACTGATTCCGTCGCAGAAATATTCGCCGTACGAGTTGGGCTTCGGAAAGATGGTGCACCTCGACAAAGAGAACTTCATCGGCAAGCGTGCCTTGGTGCGTGATAACAAGCAGGGAGTGCCGCGGCAGTTAGTTGGTCTTGAAGTGGATTGGGTGGAAGTGGAAGAGCAGTTCGATAAGTTCGGGCTCTCTCCGGCCGCGCCAACTCAGGCGTCGCGTGTTGCCGTGCCGATCTATGTCGGCGACAAACATGTGGGCAAGGCCACTACTACGGCGTTCTCTCCGCTGTTGAAGAAGTTAATCGCGCTGGCCAGCGTGGGCACCGAGTACTCTAAGCCCGGCACCAAACTGCAAATGGAGCTGACCATCGAGGCGCAACGGATGAAGACGACGGCGACGGTCGTGCCGCTGCCGTTCTTCAACCCGAAGAGGAAGACGGCAACGCCGGTGTAGCTCAAAGTCGCGGGCCTACAGGGTACGGAGAGCTCTCCGCTTTCCTGCCCAATAGAGCCACACGCCGACCAGCAACAGTGCTCCGCAGCCGCCGACGATTTTGAGGACAGCCAGCGGTTTGTTCGGCTCATCCGGCGGAGGTAGCAGGGAGAGCGCAATCGTGAACACCGTCGTCGTGAATCCCAGAATTGACAATGCGTAGGCCGCCGGCTTTCCTCCGGGCACTCGAATGACTTCGTTTCCTGCGGGCTCGCTTTGCAACTTGAACATGGCGGCGAACAAATACAGGTACGGGATGAAATACGTGATCACTCCCATGCTGACCAGCACGTCATAGGCGCCCTTCACTGATGTACCCGCCTGTCCGAGAAAAATGAAGATCGCTCCAATTACCGCTTGCACCACCAGTGCGACCCAGGGCGTGCCCCAGCGCGGATGCAGGGCTCCAAATGACGGCGGCAGGTAGTGGTCAATGCCAGCAACAAATGGGAGTCGCGCAACCGCCGCAAGATACGCGCCGGAAGCCCCAATGTTACTTAGCGCAATCAAAAAGGCGGCGACCGGCAAAAAGAAGGGAAGTCCGACGCGATCGGATGTTTTGGCGATGGCCTGCACCAAGCCTTGCAGCTGGCTGACTTCGGATGCCGGTAGCGCCAGCAGCACGCAAATGGTGCCGATGATGTAGCAGAAAGCCACCGTGATTCCGGCGAAGAACAATGCCATCGGAATGGTGCGACGCGCATTCTTAATTTCTTCCGCCATGAACGAGGCGGTCTCACACCCGCCGAAGGCAAACGTCAGCACCGACCAGAAGATGATGTCGTTCATCCGCATGCTCGGCCTCATGGTGTGCAGCGAGAACGTGGTTGCCGACCCGAACCGGTGCCAGGCGAGCAACCCCATGCCGACGACGATGAGCACTGGTATCCACATCGCGAGTGCGCCGACATTATGCAGCCACTTGCCGACGTCGAGGCCGACGACGTTAAGTAGCGTTGCCGCCGTGAGAGTGAGCAGAGCAAAGACGATGTAGAAAGTCGGGTTCGCGGAAAGATACGACCACTGGGCCTGCCGCATGAACAGAATATTGCTGGCCGCAAAGTACAGCACCGCTGGGAAGTAGGGAAGGTTCGACGTCCAGTATGTCCAGGCGGCCATGAAGCCGGAAAAATCTCCGAAGGCACGTTTCGACCAGACGTAGAGTCCGCCTTCGTTCGGATAGCGCGAGGAAAGTTCAATCACCGAAAGCGCCAACGGCGTGTAGAAGACGAGCCAGGCTCCGATCCAGATGACGATTGCGCTGGGTCCAGCCGCAGCAGCGGTGGCGATCCAGCGCAAGCTGATGCCGGTGACAACATAGAACAGCAGCAGATCGCGAAATCCCATCACCCGTTTGGGACGATGGGGATCCGCTGCTTCTGCGATGGACACGGCCGAACCGGGCAAGGGGAGGGAAGTGGGCTCCGGGTTACCTGCTGGGTCAGGTCTGGTCACGCGAAAGTTTGGGCTCCGCCCTGCAAATGATGAGCGTAACGATTATCAAAGAGCCGCACTAAGGGCAAGACAAAAGAAATGCGGATCAGGCGCGACTTGCGCGTTTCCAATACAAATAGCCGGGAATACCGATCAGAACAATCGTTGCTCCCCAAAAAGCTTCGGTGGGCCGCTGGATGATCGTATTGAGCGTCCAACCTGCACCAATGAGGACATAGAGCCCGGGCAGCCACGGATAGCCGGTGCAACGGTAAGGCCGCGGTACGTCGGGTCGTTTCCAGCGCAGAACAAACAAGCCGATCACGGTTAGGGTGTAGGAAAGCACCATTCCGAAGATGACGTATGTATAGAGCTGATCGTAGCGCCCGCTCATAGTCAGTAGTGCGGCCCAGATGCCTTGCCCGATCAGGCTAAACGCGGGTGTTCGCCACTTGGGATGAATCACGGCCATGCGGCGAAAAAAGACGCCGTCTTGTGCCATCGCGAGATATACGCGCGAACCGGACAGAGTGCACGATGCTGCTGCGCTGAAGCACGACACCGCGATCATGGCCGAAAGCCATACAGCGGCTCCCGGAGAGAAGAGCACGGCGGCAGCGGTGTGCGCAATTGTCTCGTACTTTGCGACCTCGCTTAATGGCAGGGCATAGACGTAGGTCATGTTCATCGCCAGGTAAATCGCACCCACGGCGAGCACTCCAAGGAACATTGCCAGGGGCACGTTGCGCCGCGGGTCTTTCACTTCTCCTGCGACCCATGTGATGTAGACCCAACCGTCGTACGCCCAGAACACTGCGATCAGGCCAACTCCCAGAGCGGAAATCAATTGTCCGGGACTTAACCCCATCGTGATGCCGCCCGCCGTTTTCTGAGTGAAGTTAGACCAATGTCCTTTGCCAATTGCGAAACCCAGAAAGACGAAAACTGCCATGGCGCCGAATTTTGTCCAGGTCGAAACATTTTGCAGCATGGCTCCCCAGCGCAATCCGAAGACATTGACGTAGGTAAGCACAGCGATCAGCAGCAACCCGACGGCGTGGGCCCTGGTAAACGGCATGCCGAACAGCGTGAAGATGACATGTTGTTGCGATATGGCGGGGATGATGTTGCCCATATACGCGGCCGAGGCAACAGAGAGTGCGGCAATCGTTCCTCCATTGGCCACTGCAAAGAGCATCCATCCGTAGAGAAAGGCGACCAGGTCTCCGTAGGCCTCCCGCAGGTAGATGTACTGTCCGCCGGAATCCGGGTACATGGAGCCCAGTTCAGCAAAGGCGACGCAGGCACAAAGCGAGATCAATCCGCCAAACACCCAAACCAGAAAAAACAAGATCGGGTTGGGCAGCGGCGTTGCGATATCTTTCGCGGTCAGGAAGATGGAGGAGCCGATGATGCCGCTCACCAGCAGCAGAACGGAGTCGAGAAGACTCAGACCGCGGACTAAGCCGGTTTTTTCGATGCTATTTTCAGTTTCAGCGGAGAGTACGGTGGCCGGAGGTTCCATTGGCGTTCGGTTCGCTTAACCCATCCCTAATTCGTCGGAAGATTCCAATGGTGTGCCACAGCGACGGCAGATCACCGCCGAGCAGTCCCCACAGGTGAGAGGATCAGTCACTTCTACCGCGCAGATCGGGCAGTAAAGCGCCTCTGGGACCTTCTTTGGTTCGACCGGCCGTTGCGGAGCGGGTTCCATCGTTTCGGGCTACAAGCAGGCCACTCTAACACAAGCGGCGCCGCGATCTCGGTGTGTCGTCGTACTGCTGATTGCTACTCAGGCGGTTTCCGCAAGATCAGGTCGCCCCCCTCCGGCGGCAGCGATACGGGGAATTGCCAGACCAAGTCTTTCATCCAAACGCTGATCACGAAATCCTCGGGGTTTTTCAGAGGACCAATCCACTTGTTGCTGGTGGCGAAGAAAACCCATCCATGAGCTTCCGGGTTGCCTGGAGTCAGTATGGCTGTGTTGGGATCCAGCGTCTGCGTGCTGAGAAACTCGATCATCTCAGAGGCTTCTTTCTGGTGGATGCGAAGCCGGGCTGTCTTTTCTTCTGCAAGCTTCGGGTCTTTCTTGATTTCGCGTTCCGACTTGAATATCTCGCTGTCGATGTCGTTTTGCAGCTTGGTGGAGTACTCGGTCGGGTCCATATACGCCTCGACCACGTTGTGATGGCGCACAAAGTCGATGCGTACGTCCGCCGGGAACTCGAATTTGTCCGGGCCGGTATATCTCACGCTGACAAATGCGCTGACCGGATGAAAGTAACGATGCCGGCTCTTGGTGAGTTCCTGCGCGTCCATCAGGATTGTGACGGTGAGATCGTGGCCGGCCATCGTCCAAACGTACTTGCCGTCGTCGCGGCGTTCAAACGAGCAGCCCGGCGCACCGGCGGTCCAACGAACGGAAGGCAAGTCTTTCTTTGCGGCGTGCGTCGGCAACGCGAACAGCAACGCCGAACACGTGACGAGCATAGCCCGAGAGGCCCAGTAGCGAATCATCATTGCAAAGTGTATAGCGTCGATGGTCGCGCGTCACGGCATACGAGTGCGTGCGGCGCGGTCAATGCTAACTTCGAAATGTGTTAGATTTAAAAATGGTGGGGCGCGTAGCTCAGGTGGTAGAGCAACGCCCTTTTAAGGCGTGGGTCGCAGGTTCGAATCCTGCCGCGCTCACCAGATTCGTCGACCCGCAAGAACTTCTGACCTCCCAGAAATGATGGAAGAAATCCGCTGCAGCGCTCTTCTCTTTGACTTGGATGGTGTCCTCATCGACTCCACTCCCGCTGTTGCCCGAGTATGGACGCACTGGGCGACCGAACATGGTCTTGACCCGGCAACGGTCGTCCATTTGGCGCATGGCCGACCCAGTCTGACCACCATCCGCGAATTGCTCCCCAATTCCGATTTTGACCGCGAAAACCGCGAAGTCGAACGCCGCGAGATCGAGGATCTCGATGGCGTGGTCGTCTTGCCGGGTGCTCGAGAACTTCTGGACGCTCTGCCGCCTGAACGCTGGACGATCGCTACTTCCTGCACGCGTCGACTGGCCGAAGTACGACTACGGGCAGCCGGGTTGCCGATCCCCAAGACGATGATTACTTCGACTGACGTGAAGATTGGCAAGCCAGATCCCGAGCCTTACTTGAAGGCTGCGGCTAACCTCGGATTCGCCGCTGCCGATTGCGTCGTTATAGAGGACGCTGCGGCTGGAGTTCGCGCAGGGAAGTCGGCGGGTGCAAGAGTCATTGCACTGCTTACGACGATGCCGCGCCCGGAGCTCGAAGCTGCTGCCGCGGACTGGATTGTCAACGGCTGCGCGGACATCGCTGCCTCCGGTGATCGCAACGGGCTACAACTGAGGCTCACCTGTTGAGCATTCTCGGTTTCGCGTCTCGGCAAGAAGCATTTGCTCTCGTCAGTCCGCTAAACTAGAATCCTGAGTTCTTCAGAAGCTGCCCGCGACCGCGCGCTGAGAGTAGCTGGGTAGTTCCATATCTTTTCAATTGCGATGCAAGTTCGCTCGATAGGCAGGGCCTCGTGATCATTGGTGTGCCGAAAGAAACTTATCCGGGAGATCGGCGGGTTGCGATTGTGCCCGCTGTTCTTCCAACGCTGACCAAAGCCGGCTTTGAAGTTCACGTACAGTCCGGCGCGGGAACCGATGCCGGTTATACCGATTCACAGTATGCCGACAAAGGAGCGAAGGTTGTTGCCGATCGCGCTGCCGTGTTTGGCGCCGCCGACATCGTCGTGCAGATTCTCTGCTACGGCTCCAATGACGTAACGGGGAAGCAGGATGTGCCACTTTATCGCCGCGATCAGATCCTGATCGGTTTTCTCCGTCCATTCGGTGCCAAAGAAGTTGCCCAGGAAGTCGCCAGTGCGGGAGTTACCGCATTTTCCATAGAGTTGATGCCGCGCACCACACGGGCTCAGAGCATGGACGCGCTTTCGTCGATGGGCACGGCGTGTGGATACAAAGCTGTGCTATTGGCCGCCGATACTCATCCGCGTATCTTTCCCATGTTGACCACCGCCGCCGGGACCATTACTCCAGCGCGTGTGTTCGTGATCGGCTGCGGTGTCGCCGGACTACAGGCGATCGCGACCGCTCGCCGCCTGGGCGCGGTGATTTCCGCCTACGACCTACGGCCCGCTGCCAAGGAGCAGGTGCAAAGTCTCGGAGGGCGCTTCGTGGAGCTTCCGATCGAAGCGAAAGACGCGCAGGATGCCCGTGGATATGCTCGCGCGCAGGATGAAGACTTCTACCGTCGTCAGCGTGAGCTGCTGGGAAAAGCCGTAGTGGAAAGTGATGTCGTGATCACTGCCGCGGTGATACCCGGCAAGAAGTCGCCTGTGCTTGTGACCGAGGAGATGGTCAAGGGCATGGCGCCCGGATCGGTGATCGTTGATCTCGCCGCTGAACGCGGCGGCAACTGCGAGATCTCAGAAGCGGGAAAGACTGTCGTCAAGCATGGAGTGACCATTATCGGAGCGATCAATCTGGCTGCCGGCGTGCCCTACCACTCCAGCATGATGTATGCGCGCAACATCACAGCCTTTTTGACGCATTTGATAAAAGACCAGAAGCTGAATCTGAACCTGGAAGACGAGATTGTGCGCGAGACTCTGCTGACCCGCAACGGCGAGATTGTGCAGTCCCGTGTGCGAGAGTTTCTTGGTTTGCCCGCGCTTGCAAAGTGACGGTGGAGGGCTTTCGATGAGCCGAAAAGATTCTACGGAGGAAAGATGAATAGCAGTTCCGCTCTAATCAACGCGCTGTTTATTTTCGTGCTCGCCGGATTCATCGGGTTTGAAGTCATCCGGCGCGTTTCTCCCCTCTTGCACACTCCGTTGATGTCGCTCACGAACGCCCTGGACGCGATCGCGGTGGTAGGAGCGATCGTGCTTGTCGGCGAGCACAAGAGCACGTTGGCCACGGTCTTCGGATTCATTGCCGTAGTCGCGGCCACCAGCAACATCGTCGGCGGTTTTGTGATCACGGATCGGATGCTGAAGATGTTCAAATCCAGCCGTCCCGCGGCCAAAACGGTGGGTAAGTAATGACCGGCGAAATCGGGGCGATCCAAGTACTCATCGAAATTCTCTATCTGATCGCGAGCGTGCTTTTTATCCTCTCGCTGAAGTGGATGAGTTCGCCGACCACCGCCCGCCACGGCATCTGGGCCGGTGAAGCGGGCATGGTTCTGGCGATCGGTGGCACGCTTCTGAACCACGGCATGGACTACCGGCTCATCGCCATCGCTCTGGTGCTCGGTACCATCATTGGCGTTCCCCTCGGCCGGGTGGCGATGACTGCTGTGCCGCAGCGAACCGCACTCAGCCACGCCTTCGGTGCTCTCTGCGTGACGCTCGTCGGCTCCGCCGAGTTTTACCTCCGGGCTCCCGATATCTCGCGTTTCATGATGTCTGTGTTATCGCTTGAGGTAATACTCGGCGGATTAACAGTTACCGGAAGCTTAATGGCGGCCGGAAAGCTGCAGGAAATCCTCCCGCAGAGGCCTCTCACCTACAAAGGGCAGAACCTGGTCAACCTCCTGCTTCTGATGGTTGCCCTTTTCATTGCTGTGACTCTGGTGCTCCATCCAGACCACAAGTCGCTGTTCCCCTTCATGATTATTCTGGCCCTCACGTTTGGTGTTCTGCTGATCATCCCGATCGGCGGAGCCGACATGCCGACTGTGATTTCTCTGTTGAACGGCTACGCCGGACTGTCCGCTTCGGCCATGGGCTTCGTTCTCAACAGCAAGCTCCTGATCATTGCCGGCGCGCTCGATGGATCCTCCGGATTGATCCTCTCCATCATCATGTCCAAGGCCATGAACCGTTCGTTCTCGAACGTGTTGTTTGGGGCCTTCGGCCAGGTGCAAACCTCGGCTGCTGCAGGAGAAGAAGCGAAACCGATTCGCAGCGCCACCCCCGAAGAAGCAGCGGCCATACTCTCCGCCGCGAATCGCGTCATTGTCGTGCCCGGTTACGGCATGGCTGTCGCCCAAGCGCAACATAAGGTGCGCGAACTTTACGACAGTTTGACCAAGCGCGGTGTGGACGTTCGTTTTGCCATCCACCCCGTCGCCGGGCGTATGCCGGGCCACATGAACGTCCTCCTCGCCGAGGCCGATATCCCTTACGACCGCCTGATCGAAATGGACGATATCAATGGCGACTTCCCGCAAACTGACGTTGCTCTTGTTATCGGTGCAAATGACGTTACCAACCCCGCTGCTCGTTCGGATACAACCAGCCCTATCTACGGCATGCCGATTCTGGATGTCGACAAGTCGCATACAGTAATGGTGATCAAACGAAGCATGAACCCGGGCTTTGCCGGCATCGATAACCCGCTTTACTATCTGGATAACACTCTCATGTTGTTCGGAGATGCGAAGGCGTTCGTCGGCAGTATTGTGCGAGAACTAGGCGGGGGGCACAGCTAAGAAGCGCAAGAAAATCCGTCGCGCAAAGAAGAAACCGGCGGGCTTCAGTCTAGCGGCCGCTGTACGTCGCTTAGATTGTGCCCGCCGTTTTCAGTTAGGCAGCTTTTTTCGCTTGTCTCATCTTCGCCCAACGCGCTTTCTGGGCCAGAGAGATTCTCCGGCGTCCCGCGGCTGAAAGAACACGTTTCGCGCGATGTAGACCACCCCCCGCGCCAATCCCTCGAGTAAGCTTTTCCAGAACGGCAATCGCTTCCCCAAGTTTTTGGACTTGGTTTTGTGCGTCCCGGCGTTCCTCGCGGAGCCGGTCAATTGCTTTAGCAATATTCGTCATCAAATACCCCCTCGGGTAACTGCTGCCGAGATTGTATTACTAACTTCATTCATCGTGTGTACGAATTATTGACAGCCCGATGGGATTTAATCCTAGCCAAGGAGACGTACTGACTGTGTAAACGTGGCAAAAGGAGGAAATGGTGACCCGGGGATAGTCGCCCAAGTCTTTAGATTCACTCATTCGAACCATTAACCAAGCGGCGGCAAAAGTCCTGATGATCCGAACAGGAAGAGAGCGCCCACCGCAAGGCTATAGATTGCAGTAAGCGCCGTGACGACATATTGAAAGCGCGGCAGGCGGGTGCTGAATCCAAAGAGTCCGACTGCCGAAGCTGTCATGACCGTGTTCATCACCAGTAGCCCCGCAATGAACATCAGCAGCCCCACAAAGCCTTTGCCGATGCCGCCCAAGTTGGCCGCCAGCAAGAAGATCATCAATTGGCTAGGTGTTTCCGCACCGAGCCCGTGAACAACTCCGATCATGACCACGGACTTCCAGCTGTAGTTCCAGGTTTTGTCCGCCGGGCGTGGAACATCGTGGTCATGCCAGTATCCTTGCAGTTTCCAGTGGAACCAGCGCGCCGTTGCAGCCATGAGATGAAAACGGCTTCGAGGCCTGGGGCTGCCCGTGAACAGCGACCCTAAAACGTAGACGCCGAGAATCAACAGCGTCAGTCCAACCAGTCGTTCTGCAATGCGGTCGATGCCGTGCGGCAGGGAAAGTTGAAACACGATAACAGCACTGCCGAGCGCAGCGACGGTTGCGGCATGTCCCAAGGCATACAGCAAGCCAAGCCGCATTCCTCGCCAACGGGAAGTCTGCACACTCGTGATATCGGTAATGGCCGCAATGTGGTCATAATCGAAGCCGTGACGGAAGCCGAGAATCGCCGCGGACAAAAGGGCAAGTTGAAGACTGTTAGGAGCAGCGGTCATGGGAACAAGCGGTCATCGATCGAAACCTTCTCATTGTTCCACAGTACGTCGGGAATCGGAAATCCTGCGGCAAATGGGGCGTCCACATTCCGAAGATCGATATTCTGGCAGCATCCGGCCACTGCGACAAAATCGGAATGATTTCCGTGATTCGGCAAGGTTACCAGCGGCGACCTACGCGGCGGGATTCTTGGTGTACTCGGTGTAAAGGATCGGCCTAAAATCAGTTATCCCCTTGCAGGCGGAAAAGCGGCTACAATAACGCAAACCAGATTGTCATTGGGAGGTAGGTGTGAAGCCAAAGCAGCCTTTGGTCTTTCGTGCGGCGCTGTGTGCAGCATTGTTTTCTCTTGTGTCGTTCGTCGGCGCGCAGGAATCCGCCCACCGCGCCAGCCTTCATAAGGGAGCTCCGCAAGACTGGTCCCAGCGCCATATCGTGTTCACCCGCGAGGGGCTTGCTCAGTACCCCGACCTGATCGACCGCGAACCCCGTATCCGGCAGGAGATCATGCAACGCTGGCGGGGGCCGAAGCCGGGTTCCTTTCAAGGCGTTGAAGCCCCGATTCCACAGGCCGGTCCTCGCAAGGGACGCGATTGGAGCTTCGCGTTTGCCGCCGGGCGAGTGTCTGCAAATATGTATCCGGCTAAATTTTCCTTCGATCCAACTGCACCGCCGGATTGCGTCAACGATTATGTCGTGTTCGGTCTCTCTGTGGCCGGTACCACCGGCGGCCATCCGAACCTCATCGCCTTTAACAATCTTTATGTCAACGATACGGCGACAGGCCTTTGCCCTGGGACGACGCCGAATGTAATGTTTGCCTATAACATCACCACCCCGACGACGACCGGCAAAATCGTGACCTCCCCGATTATCTCCGAGGACGGAACACAGATCGGGTTTGTGGAGAGCCTCGGCACCTCCGCCATTTTTCATGTGCTGACTTGGACCGCGGGCCAAGGCACGAGCACGGTCGCTGCCGCTCCGCCCGCGTCAATGATTTCGCTGACCTACTCTGCCGCCTCCAACAGCACCACCTCGTCACCGTATATCGATTATTCCAACGACACTGTTTACCTGGGATCCGACGATGGTCAGATTCACCAGATTACCGGCGTATTCAACGGGACTCCAACTATCTCCGGAGCGCCGTGGCCGGTTACGCTCAGCACGAATTTCCGTTTAAGTCCGCCCGTTCTCGATACCCGACTTGGGGAACTGATGGTGGGTAGTGCAAACGGGAACCTGTATCAGATCAGCGTTGGCACCGGCGCTGTTACCACCCTGGTCGTTGGAAGGAGCACGGGGACTAGTCCCGGGATCGTAGCTGCGCCCATTGTTGATGTGACGAATGGTACGACCTTCGTCATCAGCGCTAATGACGGTACTTCAGCGGTGCTCGTCGAGGCGGACACCTCGTCGATGACGCAATTGGCCAAGGCCAATATCGGCTTGGGTGCGTCGGCTGGGACGGCACTCAACATCTTAGAGCCTGCCTTCGACAACAATTACTACAACGATCCTTCCACCGGGCAAATTCACACCTGCGGAACTGGCGCGGCCGATACGACTCCGTGGCAATACTCCTTTGGGTTTGCCAGCCGCCTAATGCAGACGGTGACGCCGACATTTTCGCAGCAGTTGCTGACTTCCACCACAGCGCACTGTACGGGTTGGACCGAATTCTTCAATCCGAATATCGGAACTGGCGGAACTGACTATTTCTTTTTCGGGCTCTCGCGGGACTGCACCGGGACCGGAGGCGCTTTCGGTTGCATCGCAGCTCTTACCGGCAATACGACGCTTGTCACGGCTACTGTGGCGGGTGGTACCAGTGGAATCGTGGTCGATAACGATAGCGTTGATGCCGGCGCTTCCAGTCTCTATTTGAGTGCCCGCGGCGTGAATACCGCGTACAAGTTTACTCAGAACGGACTGAACTAAAAGGGAACTCCCGCAAAACCATGGCAGGCCGCGACAGCTTTCGCGGCCTGTTCTTTTTTGTGAAGAAGTAGGGGAGTAGCTTCACGCGCATGCTGTACTCCAGACCTCATGCCATGCGAAAGTCTCCAAGTTGCTTTGCAAAGGATTGCAGTGTTCAGGTGGAGGCGAGTCAAACGGCCTCTCTAAGATATTGATAATAAAAATATTGCAACTCGGAGATCGTGGCATGCGAATTGCCCGTGCTCCTTCGGATGCAGTGTCTCTGGCCGAGCACGAAGATTGCTGGTTGCAGCGCCCTTGTGGCCGCAGCCGCGCTGTTTCTGCCGTTCGCTTGGTGCTCCGGACCCTCCACGGCTCCGGTCGTTCCGCAAGGCAAGTCCCTGACCCAAGCAGAGAAGAGCTTGAGCCGCACGTCGGTCCACATCGCGCAGTTCTCGCCGGTTTCGGAGCCGCTGGCCTTGCCAACTTGTGGAAGCGTCCACCCGCCCGAGGCCCTGGTTACTCCCGACCCCTTCCTGCATGGAAACGACGACAGTATGGAAGTCAGGGTGAGCTTCATCGTTGGGGCTGACGGTCGCGTGCACAGCGCCTTTGTCATGGAAAGCGGTGGTCCAGCCGTGGACCAGAATGTATTGCGCGCCGTTCGACTCTGGCGGTATCGTCCCGCACTTTGCAACGGCGTCCCAACCGACGCGGAAGCGAGCGTAAGATTCCGCATCCGCTGAAGCGCGAATTCTCCTACAATGGCCCGATGAGGTTGGCGTGACCACAGACCGGAATTCCAACAATCCGCCAAAAGACGAAGGCCCCGTCTCCAATACTGAAATCGACGAGTTTTTTCAGCGCTTGCCGGCGAACTTCCGCTGGCCTAAACCGAATGCGGAAGCCGTCGCGGCCGCGGTCGAAGCAATCCAGCGTATGTCCGGAGGAGCAGCCGCAGCGCAGGAACTGGCGTCGGATGGCGACGAGGCGCTGGAGGCCGGTTCTTGCGCGGCATGTGGAGGCGTGCTGCCCGCAGGCGCCCGATTCTGTGTCTGGTGCGGAGTTCCCAATGCTCCGGTTGCCAACGAGGGCACTGCTCCACTGCCAACTGGTGCGCAACATCATTTTCACCATCACTATCACCATATCGTTCCCAGCCATGGCTCTGCTGCCAGCGTGCAACCCGCTGAAACGGAATCAGCTGCTCCACGCGGTCGCGCTCCGGGTTCGCCCGGTCCTGCCGCGGGAGGCCGCGCCGAGGCCAGCGCTCGCCAGGTTGTTCAGGACTGGGCTCAGGCTTGTAATACGAAGCACATCGATGACCTGATCGAGCTTTACGTCCCCGACGCTACTCTCATCCGTTCCAGCGTTCCCCCAGTTCGCAGCTTGTCGGCCATCCGCGAGTTCCTGGTGTCGCTGCTCGAAGCCGGTTTGGGTGACGTGGAGATGGAATCGCTGCGGGTTGAAGTGATGGGAGACATTGCTCTCGATGTCGGCCGCTGCAAGATGCTCGTTCCCGTCGCTATGGGGAAACGTCGAGAAGAACGCGGCAAGTACTTGATTGTCCTGGTGCGACAGCCCGCAGGCACGTGGAAGATTCTGGCCGATAGCTGGTCATCGGATCAGGCTGTTGGTGGGTCGGCTCCGGAAGCTGCTCGGAAAGGGAAGTGAGGCAATTCCGCGGCAAACCGCGATTGGGCGGTGTTGGACCCGCTCCTGGAGCGGTCTTTTGGAATGAAAGACTTAGCGATCAATGGGCGTTAGATCTTTGAGGAATAAGGAGATAGAGGTAAGGTATTTATAAATCAATGAGTTAGCGTTGATCTTGGGTTGTTTTTTCAGGGTTTTTGGGGCAAAGTCTTTGAGGATAAATACCTTAGGCTAGAATTCAGCGGCTGCGACCTGACCTCAGCGGCTTGGAGTCGTAAGGCTAGCGGCTACCACAACGCTAGGGCGCGTGCGGGCCGTCCCGCCGGAGTCTGTGTCATAGCCTGCTTCTCTTTCGCCCCTCTGGGGCTCTCCCATTTTCCACTTCTACCCCACGGCTTGCGCCGTGGGCTGCATTCTTTCGCCCCTCCGGGGCTCGATTTCAGCACCCCGGTCGTGGCCTTTCCCATTGGCTTGGAGCCGAGATTTTTCTGCAGTTTTGGATCGGCTTATACCAATAAAAAACCCGGTCCTCGCGGACCGGGTTGGTTTTTGGTTGGTTTTGAGTTTACTGATCGCTGGAGCTGTTGCGTGCTGTGAACAACTGACGGTAGCCCAAGCTCTCCACGTCGCGGAACATCGGTGTTCCCGGCGGCAGGCCGGCCGGAGTAGAGAAGTCTATGTCGAAGCTGTAGTTTCGCGTTGGAGGGCTATAGACGACGGTACAGCACTTATATACCCCGGTGTTGTAGGTTGCGTAGTACAAGCTCACGATCGAGCCTTTGTAGTTTAAGCTTGCGTTGAAGTTTTCCAGGTAGCGCAAGAAGTTGTGCACCCCCCCGTCGGTACCGAAGTCCTGGGCGGCACCCCAGCTCGGCTGCGGGAAATTGATGTTTTTGCCGGCCGCAATGGCAACCCGGTAGTATTCGTTGTTGTTGGCAGTCCTGTTGTTTGGGTTGGTTACCGTACCGTCGCCGCCGATACCCAGGCTCGCATAGTCGCTCCAGCTGCTCGAGAGGAGAGTGACAGTGTCGGCGATCACGGCCGCGGACGAGTGCCCCGTCATATCCACACCGGTCGTCCAGGTTGTGTCGGTCGAATTGGTGTTGTAAGGTCCAACGATGTAGACGGGATTCTCCGATGCCACTGTGAAGCCGCCCGGGTTCGCGAGTGTGCCACCGGGAGCCACCGGTAAGTTGCCGAGCGAACCATCCACCAACTTCAGAACGTGGCGCGCGCCGCTGACCCAGTTCTTGCGCGCGCTGACGCTGCAAAGTGCGATGCGTGGAAGATAAGGATTGTCGGGCGAGGCCGCGATGATCTGGGCGTTCTGGTTTACCGCGCCATTGTATTGGCCTAGTCCCAGGTTCGCCGTGCCGAACTCGTCCAGCACACCGTTCTGATTGACGTCTTCCGGCGAAAGGGTTTTGCCCGCCGGGATCGTTTCCAGCGCTCCGTTGGGTGTACCAGCGGCACTGGATGCGTTAATCACGTCCTCCAAGCCAGAGTCCCCGCTCTTCGTGTTGGCAGGGTGCGAGGAAGTAGCGGTCGGATTGGGCAGCATTCCGCGGCGGTCCGAGAAATACAGGATGTATCCGTTCTGCACCACGTAGTCCACACTGGTACCGCTGGTGCCGATGGTTCCCGCCAGCCATTTCTTCAGGTTACCCACATCGATTTCAACGGCATTCATCACGCCGTTGGTGGTGCAGGAGTTATCGGCTACGGTGTTGTCCCGAACCTCGCCTTCGCGCGCGTCATAGAAGTTGATCGGATACCAGTTGTTGGCGGTGATGCTGGGAGCAGAAGTCGTCGAGTTGACGACTCCATACCACGGGCTACCGCTCGTCGCTGGACTGTCCTGCCAGACTTCTGGCGGCAGGGCATAGCTCCAGGTTTTGCATGAGCCGTTTGAGTTATAGGCCAAACAGGTTGGCGCCTTGCCAACCGCATCAATCGCTCCGTCTCCGTTGCGGTCCGCTGGTTCCTGTAGCAGCAAAATGGCGTTGGGATTGATCGGGTTCGTGCCCGGCGCGGTCGGAGGCGCAAGGCCGCGGGCAAATCCCAGCTGCAGCCATTCCATGGTGACCGGGTGCCAGGTGCCGGAGGCGTCCTTGTATTCCACGCGCAGGTAGCCGTCAATCAGGTTCCAGTAGCCCGTATGATTCGCGTTCGCAGTCACCGTGTAGTACGGAGCAAGGCAACCGCTTATATTGCACACCGTCAAAGTCGGGAACGGGGCGGCACCGGGTGAGCCGACTGGAGCGCCAGTCGGAACCAAGGTTGCAGCGCCAGCCGCGGGCGTGGCAGGAGCAGCAGGCCAGTCCGCGGGTAAGGTTGCGGTCGCAGCCGTGCAGTAGGTTCCGCCGCACTGCGTCGGGTCGCCCACATAGTTCCACGCCTGCGCAAACATCGTCACATAGCTATTTCCAGTCGCCAAAGCCGTCATGGTGGAGGGCACTGACGTTGCAATTCCATATTGATTGCTGGGGCTTGTACCGCCGACGTTGGCCAGCCGAATGTTGTCGACATCGGATGCTCCACCAGGCAATTCCGCCGGATCATCGGTCAGCAACACCCGAATCTGCGCCAGGTTATATTCGCGCGAATCTCCTAACGCCGAGGTAATCGATTCACCCGCCGGTGGACGCGAATCAGTTCGTAAGGGAACTTGGTTCCGTCGACGAACGGCATCGACAGTTTATGCGCCCCAGTGCCTGGGTTGGTTTTGCTGTTGTAGTTGCCGTTAACGAGCAGGTGGTTGACACCGTTGGGCAAGCCCGACGTAGAAAACGTGTTCCAAATGGTCCCGTTGTAGCTTGACTGCGGCGGGTTTCCCCCGGCGCCCTGCACGCTGCCGTCGGCAAAGGTCGTGCTGGAGGTGCCACTACCCGGTGAGTCCATTGCTTTGCAAAGGGTGGTCGTCGTGCTGCATCCGTTGGCCGCACTTGGCATATAGACCGTGCCGTTGTAGTTATTGGCTGCGTTCCACCCGTTTGCCAGTTGCGTCCGAACCACGTTGCCAAACACAGATACTTTGTTGTGAAAAGTCAGGGTGCTGCCCGGTCCAACGAACGGAAAAAGGTCCCCGTTAGTATGCACGGGGCCGACCATATCAAAATTGGGGCCGCTGAAGAAAGAAAGGTCGCTCTCCGAAAACACTCCAAACTGGAACACCGGAATCAGAGCTACCTGCGCGTTCCGCGTCATGCTCACTTCTTGTCCGCCTGGCATGGCAGCCGTCGCCAGGAGGTTTACCGGAATAATCTGTGCCCACAAACCCTGGTTTGGTCCGGAACTGATTTGTCCCCAGCTTGGGACAAGCGTTGCCGTGCAACCCGTGGAAGGTGTCGCCGAATATGTCTTCCAGGTCACTCCCGTCATGCTCGGCTGCAGCGAGCTGACGCTGCAGATTTGGGCGGCGGTCGGAGCTTTTATGTTCTGAAACACGGAGGCGAGGTCGGAGGCCATCTTCTCGATGCCACCCTCGGCAGTGTGAAAGGCGACGTCATTCTGAAGATCGGTCGCGCCCACCTTGCCTTCGGTGCTGACCATCATCATCAGCCCGATCGCGATTCCCGACAGCAGCAATAGCAGCAACAGCGTCGCAATCAACGTGAATCCTCGGGAGTGTTGTCTCGCGTTCTTGATCTCGTCCATCATCATGGTGTCGCTCCCCTTTACTTGTTTCCCTATCATCTTGCTCGCCTCGCCCTCACTGCTGCTACTGTGGGTACTCGTTGGCGTAGGTGAGATTTCGTGCCGCTACGGACGTCTCCAGGTCTAATCCCTGGTAACCCTGAGTGCCATGCAGGGCACTATCCGTGGCCATGTGCAGAACGTTGATCTTGGTGACCTGATTGGGCAGAAGCCCGTTCGAAGCTGTATCGTTGGCGTCGCCCGAGCCCGGGTTCGGCTGATTGACGGCTGGCGCTGCGGTGGCGCTATTGAATAAGTCGTAGCTGTACTTCAGATACACCGTGCTGTCGGCCACCGGCATCGGCGTGTGTCCGTTTACCTGCCGCATCAGCCGGGGTGGGGTGACGGTGTTGTCAATGTAGTAGGTGATTACGAAAATCCGGCACGGCCCCGTTCTTCCGCACGGTGCCGCTGTAGCCGCCGCGGTGGAGTTCAACGGTATGCTGTTGAGGCCGCCGCCGGCGGGCGTCTGGTTCATGTGCAATGCATCGAGATTGGCAAAGGGCACGGTAAAGGTATTTGTGGCCGTATTTGTGACCGCCCCCGTGACTTCCGCCACTACCGGAACGCTGTTAAAGGTCATCAAAACCAAGTCCCCAGGCGTCAAGCCTAAGACCGCATCGTTCAAGTATTGCGGTGCCACGCCAGCGGCAGCGGTGACGTTGCTCGGCAGGCAACCGGGAGGTGGCCAGGCAGTAGCCGGAGTGGTCACCACCGGTGCGAAGGTCACAACTCCTAACGCCGTCACCGTGGGGGCATAGCAGTTCAGATAAAAAGCTGTGTCGGTATATACCACCGTGATTGTGTCCGTCTGTCCCGGGGGCGTACTAACTGTCGGCCCCCCGTTATATCCGGGGATCAGACCGTAAAGGTAGGGTACGCCGCTCTGTTTGGGATATTGCCCACCCGCGGTATTGGAAACACCGAGATAGCAAGTGCCGGACTGATCGCATCCATAAAGCGGAGTGACTGTCGTCGGAAGAGCATCGCGGCCGCGTTCGGCAGGCCTGCCCCGGCCAGGCTAAGATCCTTCAGCATCATGTTCGATGCGGCCCGAAAGTCCTGCTGCATCTCGGCGCGCTGCTGCACCGTCCACGTCGCGGCCACACCCTGACTGTAGAGCTGCACCGCCGCACCCAGTACCAGCGTTCCCAGCGCCATGGCGATGGTCATTTCCAGGAGGCTGAATCCACTCTCGCGTCTTGTTGAGCGATTGCTCATAAGTCTCCTCTACTGGTACTGCGAAATATAGGAATTCAAAATGTAAGTCTTTGGTAATTTGGTCGGCATGTCTACGTACTGCAACGTGACCGTCACGCCTCGCAAGGATGCAATCGGGTTGCCCGACGAGTCTGTCAGTGGCGTGAACACAATCGTGCGCTGATATTGCGTCAACGGGATCAGCACGTCATTCGAGTTGCCGTAGATTCCATCCGGTCCCGGCTCTCGCAACACTTCCTCCCCTGCATTCGCGTCGTCGGCCGTGCCAAAAATCCCGTCGGCTCCCGAGTTGTACATGGGCTGGGCGCCCGACAGAAAGATCCCGCAAGTGGACGTGCCCAGGTTCGGGCAGTTCGAGGAGCCCGTGTTCTGAATGTCATCCCAGTTCATCTGCGACGTGTTTCGCGCCGTGATAATACTCTCGAGCGCTTCATTCGCCAGTTGCTTGGCGATCATGTTCTGCTGCGAGTCCTGCGTCGAAGCCATGGCCAGACCGAACACTCCCAACAAACTCACCAACCCGACTGTGAGAATAGCCATGGAGATCACGACTTCAATGAGGGAAAAACCACCCTCTGATCTTTTCGGTCTTCGCGAACTTCCGCCGCGCTTGCTCATTGACGAAGCCATTGATAGCCTCCCGAACCGTTGCTGTAGAGCCGCCATCCCCGAATGCCGGCCCGTGCCGCCCCAAAGTGTGACTGCCCGTGAACTCAGAAGTTCCCCGGGACGCCCGAGGTAAACCACTCGCCATCCCAGCTGCCCGCGCAGTTGCCCGCGCCGCCCTCTGAATCCTGCGCCGAGCCGTCTGGACAGAAGTAAAAAGTTGTTTGTCCACCGGTGCCGCCGTTTGCGGTATAGCCGAAATCAACCGGAGCTACCCCGGTTCCGTATTTGTCGGGGCCAACGGAGG
The DNA here is from genome assembly GCA_963725295.1 of uncultured Acidobacteriaceae bacterium. GTDB lineage: Bacteria > Acidobacteriota > Terriglobia > Terriglobales > Acidobacteriaceae > Acidiflorens. Next base: position 700 of record CAVRYB010000111.1, on the reverse strand, counting down.
GAAAAGTTGCTTTGCACATTGAAGGTGATGTCGGACGGTAGACTGTTATACCATTATGTCTCTGCGCACCCTGAAAAGTTGAGAGTGTCGGCGTAACCGTGATCGAGCTGGGACTGCCACTCACAAAACTCACCGAGTACGATGTTCGTTGCGACACCGCATTGTCGCGCGCTTGCCGCAACGCTTCGAGCACGGTGTTGTACGCATTCGTCACTCGTTGCGCCTTCAGCATGGGGATCAGACTCATCACCGAAATGACCGAGACGATGATGGAAATGGCAAGGACAGTGACCATTTCGAGCAAGGTGAAGCCGCGCTCCCGGTGCTTGCGACGCAACGTATTTCGTTTCAAAACTGTCATAAGCATTCCTGCTCTTCCGTGAGCTGCCTGCTCGTTGCCCGGATTGATCCCGGATTAAACTTGTGATCCATGCAGAATCGGCAACTTAGGCATTGCCCAAAGTCGCTGTTCCGACACCTGTAACTACGACGATGGTAGGAACTGTCGTGTAATGCGTCAAAGTACCAGGGGTACACCGGACCTTCGTACGCTGTCCTTTCGTAAGGTAATTCGGCGGTGGTTACGATCACTGCCATCCGCGTCTTCCGCCTGGACGAATCACGCCTTCGACGATTGCGGCGGGATAGATCCATGGGTGAAGTTGCAGGCAGGCTGACGAAAAGGTGACGGGAAGGCAAG
>CAVRYB010000110.1:0-7818 GCA_963725295.1 uncultured Acidobacteriaceae bacterium | reverse complement strand
CAGTTCGAGCACACCCTGGCCGCTGGCCGTGTCGAGGTTTCCCGTGGGCTCGTCGGCCAGCACGAGCTGGGCCCTCCCTCACCGCCCGCTATCGCCGCGCGCTGCATCTCGCCGCCGGACACTCCGAAGGGAAGTGGGTCAAGCGATGCCCCAGCCCAACCCGCTCCAGCAGCGCCGTGGCCTCGCGGCGGATCTGCTTCTTGTGAGCCATGTAGGACCAGAGCCCGTGCCGGATCAACTGCGGCATCATCACGTTTTCGAGGGCCGACAGTTCGGGCAGGAGGTGATAGAACTGCATCTTCCGAACCTGATATGTGGTAAATGCCAGATACGCCCTCGACGCCCCGTTCGTTGCCACTGTCCCCGCCAGGCCGTCGTTGACCGACTTCGTGTAGCCCGTGCTGATCGACCACCGCCGCGTCGGGTTTGCCGAAAAGTTGAAGGAATAGGATGACCCGGTGTTCAGCAGGTACTGATTTCCCACCAGACCCGACGGTACGGTGCCCGGCGGCAGAACCACTCCATTTGCGGTCAGCAGCATGGTCCCTGACGTATGGGCGTAGGTGGCTCCGGCGTTAAACATCTTGAACACCAGGTTGGTTCCATAACTTTCGGAATGCGCGCTCGAACCTGTCACCGCTGAGATCCCGGTGTGAAAACCGCTGAAAGTCGTCAACCACCGCGTCCGGCGACCGATGCGCCGCTGCACATCCGCCATGTACGAATAATTGGAAGTCACTTGTGTGGCCAGCACCGTCTCCGTATCCTGCGAATAGGCCACGCTGCCGCCTATTTCGAGGTTGGTCCACTTCTTGCTGAAATTCGCTCCCGCCACCAGGCCCACTCCCTGATTCCCCTGCTCCGTCGCCTGGTCGTTCACTCCGGCGTAGACCACCACCGTCCCCCATAACGGCTTCAGGAACCGGTAGTTCACTACCGCGCTGAAGTGAGTTGCCGAGACGCTCTCGCCGTACACCTCTTGCTGGATGTGGCCAATGCTGAACCCAGCTGACAGACTCTTCGTCAGGGCTACATTGTCGTAGTTGCTGAGCGAGATCGAGTAGCTGCTCTGGCCCAGGTTGACCTGCGGAGCAATCGCGCCCGCGCCCAGCAGTTGCTGTTCGATGGCTCCCGAGAGATTGCTGTCGTAATTCATCTGGAACGACGAGGTAACCCTGTTGGTCGGCACAAACGAGGCGCTGGCACTGATCATCTGGTTGTTGCCGGAGATCGTTGTCCCGTCATTCTCGCCGCTGAAATCGGACCAGCTGTAAGCCGCTCCAAACGAGCCGTGCCAGGGCAGTTTGTGGCTCGCATTGACGTTGAATGACTTGCCATTCGTGCCCCCGTCGATCGCCTCTCCATCCGTGAGCGCGCTCGGTAATTCGGAGTGCGTCCAGTTCTCGTTGAAGCGCGCTCCCAGGTACCAGTCGGCGAGCCGGTAGTTGCTGAACATGTTGAGATTTTTTGTATCCGAATGATCTTCCTCATCGGTGCCGAAAATCGATGAGGACGAAGCCGTCTGCGAGTACTGCACGCTCAAGGGCGGTGCGCCCGGAATCAGTTCCGCCCATCCCACGCCGAAGTTGTGCGAGTTGCCGGTCGTGGTAAATCCTGGCGTCGTGCCGAATCCGTAGTTTCCGCTGCTGTTGAACGCCTCGCCGAAAGAAACGGACCCCGGAAAGTGGCTGCCGCTGAAGATGTTCGCTCCCATGCTGACGCTGCTCGCGTCGGTAATGGAGCCCTGCCCCGAATTTGCCTGCGAGCGGTTGTAGACCGGATCGACGAAGAAGCTCAGGAACTTGGGATTGTAGTAATACCCTTGTACCACCGCGTCGCCGTTCAGGCTCGTGCCATGGCTGGAGCCTACCGTGCTGCCATACTCCCCGTTGTAGCCAAACCCGAGGTCTCCGCTCATGGTCACGTTCGTGTTGCTGCCGATTTCGACCTGAGCAAATCCACGGCCTCCGAGCATCACCGCGAATGCCACCAGCAGACCAAGAATGCGCGTGTTGTATCCGTAACTTCTCAAGAAACCCTCGCGCTCTTACCTCTCAATCGCCCCATCCCCATCCACGTTTCCAATCAGGCCTTGCTCCTGAAGGTTTTAACCTCTGACCTCTAACCTCTGACCTACTTTTAAAGCTCCTGAATTTGCGCGTTCGCATGCAGCTTCTTATCCAGCCCCACTCGCAGTTGCTCGTACTTCTGCTTCTGCAGGTTGTCCATCAATTTCGCCTTTACCTCGGCGAACGGTGCCTTCCCCGGCGGCGTATGCGCGTTCACCCGAAGAATCGTCCAGGCTGTGCCCAGCGGAATCAGCCCGCTCACTTCGCCTGCCTTCATCTTCTGCGCAACCTTTACCACTTCCGGCGGCAGCTTCTCCGCCTTCACGACCTTGCGGTCGCCCATATCCACGCGGTAGTCGTCTTCTGAGACCTTCTCCGCCAGCAGCCCGAACTGCTCGTAGTTCTTCGTCGCCTTCGCCTGTGCCAGAATCTTGTCCGCCTTTTTGCGTGCATCCTCCACCACCGACGCGCTCGCTTTGTCCGGAGGAATAATCGAAATCGTCTGCAGCGTGAAAGTCTCGCCGTGCTCGAACGCTTTCGGATTTTTTTCGTAATAGGCGCGCGCCTCGGCCAGCGTGACCCCGGCCTTGTTGTCCACTTCTTGTTTCAGCATGGCCTCGATCAGCAGCGAGCGCTTGATCTGTTGCCGCAGCTTCGCTTCCGACCCGCCCAGTTCCGTTTTCAGATAGTCGTTGAACTCCGCCTGGCTGGGGAACTGGCCTTTGAAATCGTTTTCTTCCTTGGTCACGCGGGCCGGCGCAATCGTCATCTTCCGCCGCTGCGCTTCCTGGTACACCAGCTCTTCGAAGACGATCATCTGCAGCGCGCCTTGCCGGATCCCAGCCTCTTCTTTCTTCGGGAAACCGCCGTGCTGCTTCGCGTAGGGGAAGAGCGCGAACATTTCGCGCAACAGGTCGCGGTCGGTCAGCACCGCCCCATTCACTTTCACCACCGCTTTGCCCGTCACTTGCAGGCTCGATGCGTCCATGGCCGAATTAACCGCCTTGGCAGCCTCAGGAAACGAAGCCGCCGTCCGTGCCGCGGTTGGAGCTGTCGTCGAAGCCGGTGTCGAAGCCGAAGCCGTTGTCGGAGCATGCGAACTCATCATCTGTGCATTCGCGTCCGCTGCGACCAATGCCAGTAGCACCAGCAGCCCCGCGATCTGAAGTCGGTATTTCATCGAAAACCCCCACAAAATATGAAGACCCACTCCAAATCAATTGCACGGCATCTGCCCTTCGGCAGGCCATCAGGAGGTCGTAGCCGAGTCAAGCAAGTTGTTTATCTAGAATGGTTTGCAGGCGGTAGCCTGCGGGGTGAATGGAGGGTGGGACCAGAAAGACAAGCGGCATGGGCCTTCTCCCGCAATCAATCTGGTGAAATCACCCAAAAGTAACAGGCCGAGCGCTTTAGCCAAGAGCCAAGAGCTAAGAGCTAAGAGCTGAGAGCTGAGAGCTGAGAGCTGAGAGCTAAAAAAGAGAAGGGGAGGGAAACATCCCCTCCCCGATTCGTTGAAGCAAAGTTGAAGCAATTAGAACGTCGTCTTCAGCGTTCCGCCATTGGCTTCGTTCGACTCGCCAAAGTGGCACTGGCGGCAGAACTGGGTCGTGGAGGCAGCGGTGCCAGTCGGAACATTGACTGTGTTCGGGTTGTACGGGCCGTTGATGAAGAAGTACTTTGCATAAGTTCCAGTAGCAGCGCCGGCGATCGGGCTGTTAGCGGACGCAGCGTACACGTTCATTGAGTGCTGATCATGGCAGGTTGTGCAAACTACGTAGGGAACGTTGGAAGCGTTGACTGGCGTCGGATAGGAGTACGCGCCTTTGTTGAGGGCGGGTGCGCCGTAGGAGGCCTCGAACAGTGCATACGCGCCATTGGCTTGGATGCTGGTGATCGCGCCCGCGGTGCTGATCGTGTAGACCAGTCCGTTGGTGCGCGTTGTTGTAGAAGGAGCCCAGAACCGCGCTGATCGTCGCGCTCTCGCCGATTGGGTGATCGTTGTTGTAGTTTCCGCCGTCGGTGTTGGAACGCCGACAGGTTCGTGGTGCCGTCCGCGCCCAACAGGGTTGGGATCTTGCCTATGCCGTAAGAGCTCGGGAGAGCCTCGATCTGCTCTTCAAAAGCCCAGTTCTGCATCATGGCGCCCTTGGCGACCGCGCCGTCATGGCAAGCCAGGCACATTACTGACGCCGCGCATATCGGAGTATTGCTGCGCTGTCATAGTGTCGGGTTGCCGTTGGCTGCTGTTGCCAGCAAATAGCGCTTCGCGCTTCCCGTGGTGCTGACATCGCTGAAATCAAACGTCTGGCCCAGAGTGGTCCCATATCCTGGGCAAACAGGGCATTGACGCCGGTGTAGGGGTCAACGACTGTGCCGCCGGACGCTGCGTTGCCGCCCGCGCCGTAAGCGCCGCTATGCGGAGCATGGCAGCCGGCGCAACCACGGCCGTAGTTCTGGTGGGCACCCAGTACGTCGATCGCGGGTGCGACGGCGCCTGCGGTGCCGGTCGTCATGGCTGTCGCGCCTTGTGTGACCTGCGCGAGCGCCATGGCCGAAGCCATTACCACCAGCAGAAGAACTAAGATTAACTTTCTCATTTGGATAAAGCCTCCTCGAAAATTGAACCGCTTTAAAACTCCGATCTTCGTATATGCACGGGGGTAGCCGCGCGCTCGTTGGTCACCAAGTTTGGTGACCTGACCGCAAGTGGATGAATACAAACATGTTGCAGTATTTCCAGCGATTGCTGTGAATTTCAACACCTGCGGAATAGCGCCCGGATGGGCTTTCTCGCTCAAACCAACTGGTGGAAATAACCCACCTGACCCAGGACAGACTAAAGAAGGTAGCCCGCAGCCAAAAGCGGCGGCCAGGAAGGCGATCCCAGCTGCGAAGCGAGCAAGCCGTGAGTACGAGGTCGGAAGGGAATCCAGCCCCGAAGGGGAGAAAGAGAATGATGCCTGATGCAAACTATTGATTTATAAATACATTACGACAACAATCCACGATCATTTACGTAACTTATTGATTTATAAATACCTTACCGGAAAATACCAAATAACCGCTTCTAACCTGTTGATTTATAAATATCTTACAGCTATCCCCTTATTTCTCAAAGATCTACGGCTAAGTCTTTGATTCTAAAAGACCGCACTAAGGGGGGTCAAAAAGGGCTACTTCGCAGCCCCTCCATTTGTCTTGCTGCCATCTCCCTTGTCTTCGGGTTTTGGCTGCGTCGGAAAAGCTGGCGGAATCGCTTTCTCAGGCTTCTCGTTCGGGCTCTTACCAGCCGCTTTCAGAGCTTCGCGCCGGGCAAATTCCTTTTGCGCCTCGTCCTGCGTCACATAACGGAACTCTTGCACGCGACCCGGATAAACCTCGGAAGTGAACACGCGGTTCTGCTTGTCGATCATGATGTACTGCAATCCCGAAAACGTGCCCGGTAAAATGCCTTGCTTGTTGCCCATATACATGAGCAACTCGCCTTCCTGGGTAAACAGGTGAACGCGGTTCTGCATCGAGTCCGTCACCCAGATGTGTCCATCGCTATCGACGGCGATTCCCTTGGGCATGGCGAAATATCCAGGACCATCGCCATGTTTGCCGAACACGCGGATGAACTTGCCATCGGCATCGAAGACCTCGACCCGATAGTTGAGCATGTCGGTCACGTAGACGTTTCCGTCCTGATCGACGGCCACGCTCGTCGGCTTAGCGAAGTCTCCCAATGCGTTCGACTGGTGCTTCGTATCCGGAGTTCCAATGGCTCGTAACGGAGTGAGATTGTCGGCGTCAAACACCAATACTTGATCCAGTCCGATATCGGCGACATAGAGAAACCGGTTCTCGTTGTCGATCGCCATTCCAGCCGGAGTGACCAAACCATGCGTGATTGCGGCCTCGCCCTTGTGGTTTTTGTCGAAGACCAGAATGCGGTGAGCTTGAATAATGGAAACGAAAAGTTGGTCAGAATCGTCGATCGCTAGTCCATTGATGAGAGCAAATCCGGCGTCTTTGCCGTTCTTGATCATCACCGTGTCTTTTGTTTCCGGGTCGATAATAAGATCGCGCCGACCTTGCCGTCGGCGACGTAGAGCTTGCCCGTCGAATCAACCGCGAGCCCATGCGGTTCGCCCATGAAGAAGTGGTTCTTAGCGGGTTGTCGTCCCTTCCCTGGGCTGTGCCCGCGAGTCGGTCCATCGACGTGCTCTTGGGCTTGTTCGACTGCGCGCCGAAGTCAGGCAGCTTCTGCCCGCGAAATAGTCGAGAGTATCTGACCCGCGCGATGTTCGGCGGCTGCGGCCACACTACTTTTGACTTGTCGATCACGTCCAGAACCGAAACCGGCTTCTCTGTCTGCGCATCCAGTCCTTCTTCTTCTTATCTCCGCCGAAGGCGACGGACGAAGCCGTCGGCCGGAGCATCACCAACAGCGCGATTGCCAGAAACTCCAGTTTCGGGCCGGAACAAAATGCAGTCGTAGTAATATCATCGTTTTCACCCTCACTCCATCTTCAATCCCCACCCAATTTCAGCCGCTTCCATCCACCACAGTGATTGGTCTACTTGGGTAGATCCTTGTCGCCGTTCGCGCAGAACATCGAGTTATTCGCCTGATCCTTGGCCAGCAAGCCTGGATTCAGCAGAGGCATGCGGCTGATGGCAAGTCAGGCAGTTGATCGCGGTCTTAACCTTCGTAATATCCGTCGCTTCCATGACGTTCGACACGGGATGACGGTCCACCGGATGTCCCAGGTTGTACTTCAGCAGAACCGGAACCTTCGCAAAGTCGTTTTCCGGCAGTTTTACCTTGCCGTCGAAAATCGTCACCAGGTGCTCGCTCTCCAGCTTCTTGGGCTTCGCATCGGCCCGTGACATTCCAGACACAGTTTGTTGGTGTCGGCTACGCGCAGCAGGTGGTCGTTGTCGCCACCATGCCCTACGTGGCAAGTACCGCAGCCCTGCACAAACGCTGGCTGATGATGAACCCGCTTCTTCTCCAGATCCGCGATCTCGCTATGGCAACCGAGACAAATGTTCACCGGATCGGTCTTCGGCAAACTCGGGTAAGCGCTGGCATGCGGATTGTGGCAATCCGTGCAATCGCCCGCTGCTCCCGGATGCTGCACCTTGGCCTTCTCGATCAGCTCAGCCTTATCGGAGTGACAAGTGACGCACAGGTCTTTCACGTTGGCCTGCGTCAGGACGACTTTCCCGTCTTTCGCCGGAGCGTGACAGGTGTCGCAACCTCCCTTGTCCGCAAACGGGGGATGAAGGAACTTAGCCATCAGTTTTGGCTGTGCAGACTGGTGCGGGTCGTGACACTGCAGACAGTTCGCAGTGGCAAACGGCTGCCCTTGGTGCGCCTTAAGCAGCGCCGCGTCCTTGAGATCGTGGCAATCGGCGCACAGCGCAGGAGCCGCTTTCGACAGGTGAAAACGGTTCTCGGTAGTCGGCTCGGCGCCCGTTTTGTGCGTAACATGGCAGGCATCGCATCCCACGTCGAGCGCGGCGTGACGGCTGCCTTTTTCAGGGACATTCGTTCCCTGCGTGTGGCAAGTGAGGCAGAGATTGTCTTTCTTATCGCCGGATGTCGGTTTCAGCAGTTGATTCTTGTTATCGCTCGAATGCGGATCGTGGCACTTGACGCAATCCCGCACCGCAGGAGGGTGAACGGTCCCTTTGATCGTCGAAGCGTCCTTGTCGGCGTGGCAGGAAAGACAGAGAGCCTGCATCATAGCGAATGGTA
>CAVRYB010000109.1:0-14854 GCA_963725295.1 uncultured Acidobacteriaceae bacterium | reverse complement strand
CCATTTTGCGCCTCGAATCAGCTGATCGCTCACGCCATCGACCAGATCGAGAGATCCGTCGACTGCGGCGAAAGCCCAGAGCGAGTATTCGGATCGCGGGAGCGCGGGCGGTCGAAAAGGACGTCACGTTGCTGATTTTGCCGACGCCGGGGGAGAGCGCTCCGGTAAAGAAGTTGCGCGAAGTGGCGAAGAAGGCGCGTGGACTACCGTCGTCGGGTGTCGGGCCAAGGATCATCGCTGTCATTGCAGACGAGGGTCAGCGGCATGGCGGCGTTAAAGTGATTAAGAAAGTTCCGGGCAAGTAAACGTCCAAAGAGGTGGTCGCGGCGTAAGAGCAGGCGTCCGCGCAAATCGCGCGGAAAAGAACGAGTGTGCGCGATCGGCGGCGCGGCTTCAAGTCCCAGTTTCCGGCGCTGGCTGCGGAATGCCGGTAGATCGCGACCTGTTGTCGTCGAGCACGAGCAGGCGCGCACCTCCGGGCATGTCGACGAGCGCGGCGTCGAGCATGGGCTGTTGGTGAGAAAGAGAAGAGACGTCTTCAGTATGATTGGCAGCGCGGGGGCGAATGGAGCACCTGCGAATGAACGAGGCAAAGCGACCATTGACACTTTCTTCTCGTCGGAGCCAATTGCGACTTCGGCGGTCCAAACGTAGTCGCGCAGGCTCTCGGAGAGCACGACCTCGATTGTTCCCATGCTCTGTTCGGTTTTGGTAGTGTGGACTCCTTCGCTTTGTAGCTGGGTCTCAAGCGCGCTGCGGACCTCGCGGGCGGACCTTTCAGGAAGCGAGGAACGATTCGTGATTTCAATGGCGAAGGCGCCTGGTCCGGATGCGGCGGCGATTTTGTGCGCAAGTTGACGGGCAGTATCAGCAAGCGCGGAGGCGTGCAGGGTGGATGGCAGAAAGACGCTCGCAAGTAAGAACGAAAAGAGCCAAACAATTCGTAGACCCGTTCGAGAACACTCTCGCGCTCGCATGTGTGGAATGCGCTGATTATATCGCGGGATGGTTGGCATATAAGTTCTCAGAGGAGTTCTCGTTCCCGGTTCTCAGTTCCCGGTTCTCAGTTCCCGGTTCTCAGTTCTCAGGTAGACCGCGAGGTAGAGTTTCGTTTAAGAACTGAAAACCGAGAACTTAAGAACGGTGATGCTATTGCTTGCTTTCTGAGGTTTCTACGTCCTCGGCCTGGCTGACGTGGTTGGGGGCGCCCATGCCGCGCAGGACGTCGTTCGTGAAAAAGAATTTGCCGTCGGCGGGCACCGTCATGATCTGCAATTTGTCTGAAAGGCGTTCGGCGACGATCTTGTTGATGAGAAGCGGATTCTGTTTGAGGATCGCGCTCTCGCTGGTCATGCGTTCGGCATCGGCGGAGGCGGTCAGGCGAATGCGCTCTGCTTCGGCTTGCGCGAGAAGCTTGCGGCGCTCCATTTCGGCTTTGCTGTCGATGAGTTTGGCTTCGCCGGCGGCTTCAGCGTTCTGGACGGTGGCTTCCTTGCGGGCCGCGGCTTCGAGCTTGGACTGTTCGATCTGTTTTTTTTTCAGCGGCAGAGTGTATTGCATGGCGTCGGACTCGCTCTTGGCTTCCAATACCTTTACAGCGGCTTGTCCTTCGGCCTCTTTGACCTGGGTCACCTTGGTGGCTTCGGCGTCGGCCTCGGCGATCTTTACCTGCTTCTGGTGAATTTCGGTTTCAACGCCCATGCGGTCGTTCTCTTGTTCTTTGAGTAGAAGTGACTCGAGGCCTTTGGCATATTCCTGGGGAAGCTCGATGTCGCGGAGCATGACTTCTTTCACAACGATGCCGTCGGCTGCGAGGCGCTTGCGGATCATCTCAGCGGAACGCTGGCGAACCTCTTCGCGCTTGGCGGAAAAGACTTCGCGAACGGTGTAACCGGGGACGAGTTCGCGCCATGCGGTCGCTACTACTGGCGGCACGATTTCTTTCTCCAGTGGCTGCGGTAGATTGGCTTCGATGTAGTCGAGGCGTTTCGGGTCTACCTGGTAGCGGACGGTGATGGCCAGGCCCAGGGTGAGTCCTTCTTTGGCTTGGACGTGAAGCGGTTCGCCCTTTGTCGTGCCTTTCGCCAGTCCGTCTTCTCCGATGCCAGTGGTGAAGAGTTGATCACGGGTGTTGAACATTTCGACGCGCTCGACAAGCGGCACGACGAAGTGAACGCCGGGATAGAGAGTTCCGGCGAGCGTGCCCTTGGTCTGGCTGACGCGGACGCCGGCCATTCCGCTGGGAACGATTACGATGCCGGCGGAAATCAGCAGCGGGGCCCAGGCCAGCATGACAAGGGCGACGGAGGTGCGCCAGCGAAGGACGGGAGCGGGTCCCGGAGCTCCGGCTTCCGGGTCGAGGTTGAAGCGCTTTCGTTGATAGGTGATGAAGAGGTAAGCGTCATAGCTGAGGATTCCGGCGGCGATGCTAAACATCGCGATTCCGGCACTCAGCAGCAGGTACTTAAGCAACAGCATGGTGGTGCTCCTTTCAATTGCGGGTGGTGCGTTGGGCAAAATCTTTCGGTTGCGCGCGGCGAACGAAGGCGACGCGGACGATTTGTCCGAAGATGAGTTCTTCGATCAGCAGCGATGCCGCCAGGGAGAAAGTGAGACCGCCGACAATGACCAGACCTTGCAGCATCGTTTCCATAAGTGCCTCCGCTTGCTCGATAACTGGAATTGCAGGCGAACAGCCAGGATTAGGAAGCTGAAAAGAATGGGGTTACGGGCGAAATCGCACAAGGATTTGTGTCTGAAGCAACGCGGGCGTGTGCGCGGAAACACGGTCGGTTGAGGGCTGTGAAGGCTCGCTTTTCACGCGAGGTTCACATAATTGCGCGGATTGAAACTTACGGACCCCTTCGGCATCCCATGTGTGCTAAGTTCTGCTCTCTAGAAGGATCGACATGATCACACGGCTCGAAGACAAGGAATTGAAGCGGCAGAGCCGCCGTCAGTTGCTCAAATTGGCTCCGATCGCTGCGCTGGGCGTTTTTGCCATTCCCAAGCTCAGCGACAAACTGGTGGAGCGGGGTGTGCATTTCAGCGACTGGGCGGCCGGGGCCTTGTTTCGGCGGCAGCATCTGGCGCAGACGTATTCCAACTCTGAGGTCGTGCCATTTGAGAAGTTTCCTTACAACGGGTACGACGTCCTTGATCCGGAGGTCGATCTGGAGCATTGGACGCTGACGGTGGAGGGCGATGTGCAGCGTCCGGGGGAATACAAGCTGGCACAGATCCAGGCGCTGGCGAAGGTCAATCAGAACACGCGGCACGTGTGTGTGGAAGGCTGGGACGTGATCGGGGCGTTCGGCGGGGCGAGGGTCTCGGATTTCCTGACGCTCGTTGGAGCGAACACGAGTGCGAAGTTTCTCGAAGTCGAGTGCGCGGACGATTACTACGAGTCGATTGATATGGCGTCGGCGCTGCATCCGCAGTCGCTGTTCTGCTATGAAATGTACGGGCAGCCGCTGGATCGGAAACATGGCGCGCCACTTCGTCTGCAGATGCCGACCAAACTGGGATACAAGCAGGCGAAATATCTGGACACGATCCGGGTGACGAGCGTTCTGAAGCCGGGGAAGACGGGCTACTGGGAGGACCAGGGCTATAGCTGGTTCGGAGGGCTGTGATGGAGAACGGAGACCACGTCGATCAGGGTGGCGAACAGAAAGAGACGACTCCGCAGGCGAAGCTTGTGGCGCCGAGTGAATCTGTTGCAGATGCCCCGGTGAAGATGGAGACTGCGGCCGAGGCGGTGCCCGCTGGCTGCCGTGCAGCGGTCGAGGCTGAGCCCGAGCCAGCGCTGAAGGATGATCCGGCGTTGGTTCGGGCCGCTTACGAACATCCGTTTCCGATTCGGCTTACACATTGGGTCAATGTGATCAGTCTCTTTGTAATGGTGACGAGCGGGCTTCGCATTTTTCGGGTGTTCCCGAGTTTTGGCCCGAAGATTCCTGAGAAGGTACTGCTGGATATACCGAAGTCGATCACGCTCGGCGGATGGCTGGGCGGGGCGCTGCAATGGCACTTCACGTTCATGTGGCTCTTTGCGGCGAGCGGCGTATTTTATCTGACGTATCAGGTCATCAGCGGACACTACCGCACGATGCTGTTCATGCCGAGCGACATTCCGGGAGTTTGGCCGATGGCACGGTATTATTTTTTCTTTGGTCCAAAGCCGGAGGCGAAAGGGCAGTACAACCCACTGCAAAAGCTGGCGTATACGTCGACGATTGGTTTTGGAGTGTTATCACTGCTGACCGGGATCGTGTTGTACAAGCCGGCACAGTTTTCGTGGCTGGCGTTTCTGTTTGGCGGATATCATCTGACCCGCATCTGGCATTTCGCGGCCATGTGCGGATTTCTCTCGTTCATTCCCGGACATCTGATGATGGTGGCACTGCACGGATGGGCGAATTTCTATTCGATGCTTTCGGGGTGGAAGCGCGAGCCGGAGTATGAGTAAGGCAGGTGTCAGGTCTCAGGTCTCAGGGAAATCGGTGCACCTTTCCTGAGACCTGATACCGGTCCCACTTAGTGCTTCATGGTGTCGTCGTGCTTCATTTCGTCTTTCGACATCGCGTCTTTCTTTTCCTTCTTTGTCTTCTTGTGCTTCTTTGAGTCCTTCGCCATGTCGTCCTTCTTCATGGAATCGTTTTTCATGTCGTCGTGCTTCATCTGATCGTCTTTCGTTTGATCGTTCTTCATGTTGTCCTGCTTCATGGCATCGCCCGACTGCGCGAAGGCCAGGGCGCCGAGCAGCATCGCGGCGGACATCAGCTTCACCAGCATTTTCTTCATAGATGCAATTCTCCTGTTGGATTGGTGGATTTGTCGCCCTGATTTCACAAGGCCGGACATGAGATGCGGGGCGGTGAGAGAAGTTACAAAGGCGCGAAAAAAGCCGCCATCGGATTTGCACCGGTGGCGGCAAGAAGGAAAATGCGGAGACCGAGAATTGCGAAGCGAAAAACTCAGGCGCGATGCAGTTTGCGGCGGAGAAGTCCGGAAAGGCCGAGCAGGCCGGTGGAGAGCAGCATGAGGCTGCCCGGTTCAGGCGCGGTTGTCCCGGGCCCGCTTTTCCACCGGATGTATTGCGGCACTCTGTGCCGGACGCTATACGAATCGAATGGCATCGCTCTATTGGCGATGGTTTTCGTCAGAATAGAGTCGTGACTTTCCGCCGTCATGTCGTGGTTGCTGAAAACGTCAAAGGGCAAGGCCGCGAAGTTCGCCCGTGACGGCGAGAAATGATAGTGAATGCCGGTAGCGGATTGCAGGGGCGCATCGGTGGGGATCGAGTTGGCAGCAGCCAGAGTGGATAGCGACAAGGCTGCAATTAGTGACAAAAAGTGTCGGCGGCTAAACAAGGGTTGAATCCTCCAAAATGCAAATGCTGGGGATGTCTGTTACATACGCAAACTGGCTGCCAGCCGGAGCAGAAACTTGCACGTGCTGTTGCAATCACTTGCCGATTGCGGAAGCGGGAATGTGAAAATAGTTGCATATCAGTCGTCGGGCAAAGGGAATTGAAGGGGGAATTGAGTGACGACTAGTAGCCGGCGGGTAATCAGAAGAAGGTAACTGAGAAGAACTCGTCAAACCTTGAGCAGTTCCCATCCCAGTGAGATTCCGTTGGAGACGTAATCGCGCGGCGAACCTGCGCCCACATGCATAGCAAGCATTCCAGCAAATGCGTTGGGGTTCGATTGAAAGACGCGCATGGTGCGCTGGCGTAGACGACTATGGTTGCCCATGAAAAGCATCAGGCGAGCCATCAGCGCCGGGCGGCGGACCAATCTGCGGTGAATTCGCTGATAGCGAGCCATGTCGTTCGCGGCGAGGCATTCGCCGAGCAGCGCAGCCTGGCGGAAACTCAGGCAGAGACCTTCTCCGGTGATGGCGTCGATTCCGGCGGAGGCGTCACCAACGAGGGCAGTATGTCCACGATAGACGCGGCGCAGTTTGCGGGTGACGGTGATCGCTCCTTTTTCGGTGGAGGCGAGTTCGGCATTGGCAAGACGGGCGGCGAGTTGCGGAAACCGGCAGAGTGCGTCGTCGAGGCGTAGCTTCTGATCGGATGAGATCAGCGCCACGCAAACTTCATCGGCGCGGACTGGCGTGACGTAGATCTGGCAATGGTCGCCCCAGTGCAGTTCCATAAAGTCAGTCCAGGGCGCGACGTGATAGTGGCGGCGAAAGGCGAAGCGGAGGCTCTTGTTCTCGTCGTTGTCGATGTCGGGCGGATCAAGCTTCGCCCAGGCGCGGACGCGAGAGCCGGTGCCATCGGCGCCGACGATCCAACGCGCGCGAACCAGTTCTCCGGCGACCAACGCTCCATTGGGGTGAATTCCAGTGACTGCAGACTGCCATAGTAGACGGACTCCGACGGCCTTGGCGTGATCGATCATGATCTGATGCAGATGAGTGCGCCGAATTCCGAAGGCGGTTCCGCGCGGGAAATTTGCCTCGGCGCTGGAATTTCCGTTCACAAAGCGAATGCCGCGAAACGGATAAGCGTCGCTTTCGGGAACGGATACGCCGAGATTGTGCAGGGCCTCCACGCCATCCGGCATGAGCCCCTCGCCGCACGGTTTGTCGATCGGAGGGACCGCGCCATCAGCCACGATGACGCTCAATCCGTGACGGCGCGCTGCGATAGCGGTTGCCAGGCCGGCAGGGCCACCGCCGATGATGAAGACGTCCCACGAGTTTGGAATAGAGTTCACGGTCTTCTAGCAGGTTTCAAGGTTTCAAAAAACCGGATCGAGCTGCGTAATGCCAAAGCTCTCGTAGGCTCCTTGAAACTCTGAAACCTTGAAACTTTGAAACCTGCTTTTCCCTACCATTCCAGCAAAACAAATTCCGAGCAGAAGCCTGGGCCCATGGCGGCCAGGATTCCCAGCGTGCCCGGTTCTGGGCGGCGATTCTTCATGACTTCTTCTAGCACGACTAGCACTGACGCTGACGACAGATTTCCGGTGCGACGCAGGCATTGCCAGGACGCGTCGAGTTCGCCATTCTGAAATCCGAGTGCCTCGGCGGTTGCTTCGAGAATCTTCGGTCCGCCGGTGTGTAATACCCAGCTCTTAATGTCGGCCCGTGCCAGGCCGCGCTCTCCGAGAAAATCGTCAACGTCATGCGCGAGATTCTGCCGAACCAGGTTTGGAACCTCGCGCGAGAGGACGATACGGAAGCCCTTTTCGGAAATGTCCCAACCCATCATCTCTTCGGTGTCGGGATAGAAGACCGAACGGGTCGTCAGAATCTTCGGGCCTGCGACTCCGCACTCGGCGCCAGCGATGATCACAGCTGCAGCGCCATCGCCGAACAGCCCGGCGGAAATCAGGTTGGCCATGGAGACATCTTCGCGCTGGATCGTGAGCGAGCAGAGCTCCACCGAGAGCACGACCGCAACTTGCGAAGGATAGGCGCGCACGTAGTCGGCGGCGCGCGAAATGGCTGCGGCACCGGCCACACAGCCAAGGCCGAAGATCGGAACGCGGCGAATGTTGCGGCACAATCCCATCTGATTAATAAGAAGTGCATCAATCGAAGGACTGGAGATGCCGGTCACGGAAGTAAAGAAAATTGCTCCGAGATTTTGAGCGTGAAGCCCGGCGCCGGCCAAAGCACCGGTGATGGCTTTTTCGCCGAGGTCTTTGGCGGTGCGAATCCAATGGTTGTTCGCTTCGCCCCAGGTCTTCATCCGGAGGTATTCCTCTTTGGGAATGGCGAGATGGCGTCCATCGACGCCTACGTGGCGATGCAAACGACGCAGCACATGCTGGTTTTCTATCTTGTCGCCCCAGTACTCCTGCAGGGCGGCCAGCAACATATCCTGAGAATAGTAATGTTGCGGGAACGCGCTCGCAGCGCTCGCAATTTGCATGTTGGCTTTCGTCTCGGAGGGTATGAACGTACCTCGCTGCCACCCGAGCTATGGGAACTTGGATGTCGAATAAAGTAGCTTAGATGCAGCACGATAGTGTAAAAATACTGAAATTTCTGAACTTAAAGGATGCACGAGTGAAATTTCTTGCCGGATTGATCCTTGGTCTTCTCATTGTGCCCTGTGGAGCGTACCTGTATTTCACGGGCGGGAGTGCTCCTGTGGCCACCACCGATTCTGACATGCCGTTTGAAAAATTCTTCGCCAGAAAGGCGCAGCATGCCCGCATCGATAAGGAGATGCCGAAGAACGTACCCATCCAGCCGACGGAAGCGAACCTGGTGGCTGGCGCGGATCTTTATAAGCAACATTGTGCCGTCTGCCATGGTTTGCCGCTGACTGCGAAGTCGGCGATTGGGACCGGGATGTATCCGAAGCCGCCGCTTTTGATGGAAGGCAAGGGCGTGACCGACGACGAGCCGGGTGAGAGCTACTGGAAGATCTACAACGGCTTCCGCCTGACGGGAATGCCGGGTTTCAGCAAATCGCTCTCGGAGACGCAGATGTGGCAGATGGCGCTACTGGTGGCCAACGCCGACAAGTTGCCGCCTGCGGCAAAAGTGGTGCTGGTCGCTCCGGCGCCGAATGTGCCGGCAAGCTCAGCAGTTCCTCCGGCAATGAACCCGCCGGCATCGACGAGTCCGGCGTTGCCGCCGAAATAAGCGCGCCGGAATCGCTAACCTTCGCGACCCGTCTCGCGCTATCGTGTAGGTATGGCGTTCGGGCGTCCCAGGAAACTCTTCACTGAGGTCGAGCTCTACGAATATGCGGTCGGAGCCCTCGCGCGCCGCATGCGCTCGGTCGCGGAGTTAAAACGCCTGCTTCGCAATCGTGTGGAAGCCGAAACGGAGTTCGGCAAGACTCTGGTTGAGTTGATCATTGTTCGGCTCAAGGATCAGGGCTACTTGAGCGATGCTAAGTATGCGGCGGCATTTTCTTCGTATCGCCGCGACAACGAGAAGTTCGGACGGCGGCGGGTCGTCAACGACCTGAAGGCCAAGGGGGTGCACGGCGACGTCATCGAGAAAGCGGTGGCCGCGGTCTACGACGATGTGAAGGAAGAAAGTCTGGCGCGCGACTACTTGCGGCGGAAGCGGCTGCAGAAGCCGAAGGAGCACGATCAGAAGCAGGCGGCGCGAATCTTCCGCAACCTGACGCGAGCTGGATTTGGGCCGAAGACGATTTTTGCGATTCTGAAGAAGTGGGATGTGGACGAGGAAACCCTCGGAGCGTTGGAGGGGGAGATTGAAGCTTAGGTTTCAAGGAAAACAGCTTTGAATCCCTGAAACTCTGAAACCTTGAAACCTGCTTGTTCTCTCTTGCGCCCACCCAGCATTCTCTGATAAAAACTTGCAACTGAAGGACTCTTAAAACCCCTTGGAGGAACTATGAAGAAGATCTCTCTGATGATGGCCGCGGCGCTGCTCGCGATGACAGCGTTCTCGTTCGGCCAGGATATGGCCAGCGATACGAAAAAGGCCGCTGACGATACCGGCAAAGCTACCAAGACTGCTGCAACGAAAACAGCGCACGCTACCAAGAAGGCCGCTGTGAAAACCGGCGACGCGACGGAAACCGCCGCGAAAGATACGGGCAAGGCCACTAAAACGGCAGCCAAAGACACCGGCAAGGCTACCGAAAAGGCCGCCGACAAAACGGGCGAGGCCACCAAGACCGCTGCTAAAGATACTGGCCATGGCGTGAAGAAAGGCGCCAAGGCTGTAGGTCATGGAGTGAAGAAGGGTGCCGAGAAGACTGACGACGAAATGAAGAAGTAGTTTTGGATCTGGTGTGCACGGACGGGCGTTCTCGCCCGTCCTGCAACATCGCTCGTATGGCCGCGAGCGTGCTTGTTCAGTTACTCTCGGTGTGCGCCCAAGCTCTTTGCGCCGCCACCTGCCGCAAACCCCGCCGGACATTATCATTTAGAATTTAATTCGCAATGCTCACAGGCTCCGAAATTCGCCGCAAATTCCTAGATTTCTTCATTCAGAAGGGGCACCGCGAGGTGCACTCCTCGTCGCTTGTTCCGCCAACGACCGACGCTGCTATTCACCAACGCGGGCATGAACCAGTTCAAAGACGTCTTTCTTGGACTGGAAAAGCGCGACTACTCGCGGGCGACGACCTCGCAGAAATGCGTGCGCGCGGGCGGCAAGCACAACGATCTGGAGAACGTCGGCTTCACAATCGCCACCACACGTTTTTTGAGATGCTGGGAAACTTTTCGTTTGGCGATTACTTCAAGAAGGACGCCGTTGCGTATGCGTGGGAGCTGATTACTTCGCCGGAGTGGTATGGGATTGCCAAAGAGAAGCTGTACGTCACGATCTTTAAGGGCGAAAACGGGGTGGAGCGCGACTCCGAAGCTTTGATTTGTGGCTCGGGCAGGGCGTGGCGAAGGAACGGATTTACGAATTCGGTATCGAAGGATAACTTCTGGCAGATGGGAGATACGGGGCCGTGTGGTCCGTGCAGCGAGATTCACTACGACATGGGCGTGGTGGCTTCGGACCAAGGTCACACCGATTGCACGTTTGGCTGCGATTGCGGCAGATATGTCGAGCTGTGGAATCTCGTGTTCATGCAGTTTGATCGGGATGCGTCGGGAAAGCTGACACCGCTGCCCAAGCCGTCGATCGATACCGGTGCTGGACTGGAAAGGGTTTCGGCAGTGCTGCAGGGCGTGATTTCGAACTATGAGACGGATTTGTTTACGCCGCTGATCAAGCGCGCAGCCGAGTTGACTGGGGCTTCGCTTAAGAGGGAACTCGACAAGGAAGCGCATACAAAGTCGGCTGCTTCGTTACGCGTGATTGCCGACCACTCGCGCGCTGCGACGTTTCTTATTTCAGATGGGGTGACTCCGTCGAACGAAGGCCGCGGATACGTGCTGCGCAAGATCATTCGGCGCGCGATAACGCACGGGCGGTTGCTGGGGCAGACGAAACCGTTTCTGAACGAGATGGTGTTTACCGTGCGAGACGAAATGCAGGACGCCTATCCGGAGTTAAGAGAGACGGCAGACCGCGTGTCGAAGGCGGTGCTTGCGGAGGAGACTCGCTTCGCGAATACGCTGAATGTGGGCCTGGAAAAGCTCGAATCGATTTTGACGTCCTCCGGCAACACGCTTTCGGGTGAGGATGCTTTCAAACTGTACGATACCTTCGGTATGCCGCTCGACTTCATGCAGGATGCGACGCGGGATCAGGGCAAAGTGTTCGATCAGGAAGGCTTCGATCACGCTATGCAGGAGCAGCGCGAACGTGCCCGCGCCTCCTGGAAAGGTGCGGCCAAGCAAACGGCGAATCCTGCGTACCAGCAACTCCCGAAATCGGATTTCGAAGGCTACCGGCAAACGCGTTCGGAGAACTGCGAAGTGCTGGCCATCATCAAGGGCGGGCAGGGTGCGCAGGAGTTGAAGCCCGGAGAGTCGGGCGAAGTCATTCTCGATCACACTCCGTTTTATGCAGAGTCTGGTGGGCAGGTTGGTGATCGCGGATGGTTTTACTCCGACGATCACAATACTGTCGTTGCCGAAGTCACTGGGTGCTACTACCCGGTGCAGGGCGTGCGCGCGCATCAGGTGGTTGTTAAACAACTTCTCCGCGTCGGAGACAAAGTTGATGCTGTCGTCGACATCTCGATTCGTGAAGCTACCATGCGCAATCACACGGCGACACATTTGCTGCAGGCGGGGCTGCGTGAAGTTCTGGGCAAGCACGTGAAGCAGGCTGGGTCGCTCGTGGCTCCGAATCATCTGCGGTTTGATTTTTCGCACTTCACTGGCGTGGCGGAAGAAGAGCTGCAGGATATTGAAGACATCATCAACAAAGAAGTTCTGCGGAACGAAGCTGTCAAGGTAATCACCGACGTTCCGATTGATGTTGCGATCAACGAGTATCACGCCATGGCGCTGTTTGGAGAAAAATATGGCGACAAGGTGCGCGTGATCAAGATTGGAGATTTCTCGACCGAACTCTGCGGCGGCACGCATACGCTGGCTACGGGCGAGATCGGGCTGATCAAGATCTTGAAAGAGGGAAGCGTGTCGTCAGGCGTGCGGCGAATTGAAGCCGTGACTGGCGAAGGGTCGCTGAAACATTTTAGAAAAGATCATGAACTCGAAGGCGTCGTCGCGGCATTCGTTGGTCCCACCCTTGCGCAAAAGGCGCGCAAGGATGGGGCACCCTCTGGAACTGAGGAGACTCTCTCGCCGGCGGAGGCCCTCAAAGGAGAGCTTGAAAAGAAGGATGCGGAGATCAAGCGGCTGGCGAGGGAACTCGATCAGGTGCGGATGAAGTCGGCGTCGTCGAGCGCGGCGAATCTTGGGGACAAGATCAAGGAAGTGAAGGGCGTCAAGGTGCTTGCGCATCGCGCCGATAATCTCGAGAGACCACAGATGCGTACTCTGGTCGATCAGTTGCGGGACAAGCTGGGATCGGGAGTCGTGGTTGTTGGATCGGCGACGGATGGCAACGTCTCGTTGATTGCAGGCGTGACGAAGGATCTGATCGGCCGCGTGCAGGCGGGAAAAGTGGTCGGCAAAGTTGCGGAGAAGGTTGGTGGCAAAGGCGGTGGGCGTCCGGATCTGGCCGAGGCTGGCGGAAAAGATGCCGCCGCGCTGGACTCCGCGCTGGATGACGTGTACAAGATCGTAGAGTCGTTGCTGGGGTAGGTTGTGGGCTGTGCCTCTGCGGCCGGGTGTGGTCGGGGACAAAAGCTTTAGCCACAGAGGACACAGAGAAGCAACTGGAGTGATCGCATGGACGATCGGATTCATTTCATCGAGCACAAAGGCAAGCGGATTCTGCTGCTGGACTTCTCGCATGCCAATGCCCACGAGATGCAGCTTCTGCTGGAGTATGTGCGGGTCACAGTGGCCAAGCATCCGCGTGAATCAATCGTTACACTCGCCGATATGACCGGAGCGGAAATCGATCACGCGGTGGCTATGAGGATCAAAGAAGTGCTGACCCTCGATCGTCCGTTCGTTAAAAAGACAGCGTGGGTCGGCACGGAAGGCATTCCCCATGCCTTCATGGAGAACTTCCACGTTTTTTCGCAGCGTTCGATTGTGACGTTTAGGACGCGGGAAGAGGCGATGGAGTGGCTGGTGGGGGAGTAATTCTCAGTTCCTGGTTCCCAGTTTCCAGAAAACAATCCATTGACATAGCTATCTAAGATAGCTATCATGCCTTTATGCAAGTCAGCGTCGCGGATGCCAAGAACAAGCTGCCGGAATTGATTAAAGCGGTCGAAGATGGGGAACCGGTGACCATTTGCCGCCGGGGTGTGCCGGTCGTGGACCTGGTGCGCACCAAGAAACCCAATTACAAGGCGCGGATGCTGGGCACGCTGAAGGGGAAGATTCAGATTCTCGATCCGGACTGGTGGAAGCCGATGACGGATGATGAGGTCGAAGACTTCCTGGCAGGACGTCTCTGAAATGCGTTTGCTTCTGGATACGGCGGTTCTGATCCACGCGGTGGAATCGCCGGAACGTCTGAGTAAGCGCGCCGGGGTGATCCTGCGGAATTCCGCCAATGTCCTTGAGTTGAGTTCGATTTCGCTGGCTGAGATTGCCGTCAAAGCTTCCGTCGGAAAACTTGCGATCTCCGACGCGTTGGCGCGGCAAGCGATTGAGGACCTGAACATCCGCGTGCTGCCCTACACGGCCGAACACGCGCTTCGCCTGTTCAGCTTGCCGCTCCATCACAGAGATCCCTTTGACCGGCAGATAATCGCGCAGGCATTGTGCGAAGAAATTGCGGTAATGAGCCCGGATCAGATGTTCAAGTTGTATAACGGACTGAAAGTCATCTGGTAAGGTCCCTCATGCCCAGTGCCTCGCGAGACTTTTCCTGAGAACTAAAAACTAACGCCTGTCTTTCTCAGCTTCTCCACTTCAGCGTTACGGGCCCGCTCATCGGGTGGCGGAATTCTCCGCCCGTTCTTTTTTACGTCCAGCATTGCTTTCTTCAAACCGAAATACCATTTCGCGGGGCGGTCCGCGTCATCGATCAGCATCAGGTGCGGGTTGTGTTTCAGGCCCTCGGATTGGAGTTCCATGGTGCGGCGATCTTGTTCGACGAATTTTGCGAAGACAAACTTCAGAAGCTCGGGGCCGAAGGGAATCCAGCGGAATAGATTCCAGGCGGCGACGACGTCGATGCGGCACTGGCTGCGAGTAATGGGAGTGACGGTGGTGAGGCTGGAGAACCAGTACTTGCCGGCGCGAATCACTTCGGAGCGCAGGTTGGGCAGCGCGAAGTCGATGGTCGTGGTGATGGAATCGGCTTTGGCGTAGAGGCGCAGAAGTTTGTACGGCGCGCTGTTCGAACTGGGCGTGTGCGCGCTCATGCGGAATCCGTAGGGAATTGGCTCGAAGTGTTTCTGTTTCTCATGGATGGATTTCTGTGTGCGCCACCACCAGGCCTGGTGAACGAAGGGACCGTGGGCGGGATCCATGAGACCGATGATGCCGTGATCTACGGAACACGGCAGGTCGGCGGTGAGATAGGCGAGTTTGTAATGTTTGCTGAACTTCGGAATCTCAGGCGCGGGCGTGGGAGCAGGCGCGGCTTTCGTGAATCCGGCGCCGGTGGGGCCTGGATCAGGAGTGAAGACCCAAATGAAATCGTCGCGCTCATCGCAGGGATAGCTGCCGGCGTAGACACGGTCGATTTTCATATTTTGCTCAGGCACCAGCGATGGAATCGACTGGCACTGGCCGGTGTGGGCGTCGAATCTCCAACCATGGTAGGGGCATTCGACTTGCTCGCCGTCGAAATGACCGCAGGAAAGGGGCATGCCGCGATGTGGACAGGTATCACGCAGCGCAAATGGCTTGCCTTGCTTGTCGCGTCCGATCACGAGCGGTTGCTCGAGCAGCAT
>CAVRYB010000108.1:0-52997 GCA_963725295.1 uncultured Acidobacteriaceae bacterium | reverse complement strand
CGTGTTATGTCCTGTTGCTTCGCTCAGTTGCGTATTGTTCGTCAGAGAGTGCCGAGGTTGCTCATCATGCCTTCGAGGCCCACGACGCCGCCGGCTCAAGGAATACAAGGTGATCTGGTCCCGCGACAAGCTTTTCGGAAAGGGCAAGTTCGACGTGACGCGTCTGAAGAGCCCTGGAACTGCTGCACGGCAGGGATGGGTGGTCAAGG
Organism: uncultured Acidobacteriaceae bacterium; assembly: GCA_963725295.1. Classification (GTDB taxonomy): domain Bacteria; phylum Acidobacteriota; class Terriglobia; order Terriglobales; family Acidobacteriaceae; genus Acidiflorens. The sequence continues at coordinate 52,788 of CAVRYB010000108.1, read as the reverse complement.
CGATGTCGACCCCCCACCTCAAGGACTTCGGCGGCGGCACAAAGGAAGAAGTGGTGATCTTGATGGAACGTTGAGCCGGAAGTCGGGCGCGCGATTCGGCCACAATCGTCTCATCGTGCGCTGGGCAATGGAGGAACGAGCATGGAAATGTGCTAAAATCGAAGTTCGCGACCGGCTCGAAGGCAATGCCGCCCGGCCGTCGTCCTCTGAAGCTCAGAACGGGGCGAAGCCATGCTCGCCAAGCTCTCGTCGTACACGCTGGTCGGCATCGACGCGGCGCCCGTCGAGGTCGAGGTCGACGTCTCGGCCGCTCGATGCCCAAGACCGTGCTCGTCGGCCTGGCCGAGGCCGCCGTCCGCGAGAGCACGCACCGGGTCGAGCGCGCGCTGGTCAACTCGGGCTACCGCCGCCCGATCGACCGCGTCGTCATCAACCTCGCTCCGGCCGACCTCAAGAAGGACGCGGGCGGCTTCGACCTGCCGATCGCGCTGGGGCTGCTGCTGGGCAGCGGCCAGGTCGCCTTCGACCGGCCGGGGAACTTCGCCATCGTCGGCGAGCTGGCCCTCACCGGCGAGACCCGGCCGATCAAGGGCGTGCTCGCCATGGCCCTGGCCGCCGCGGCCGAAGGCCGCGACGGACTGCTCGTGCCCGCCGGCCAACGCCGCCGAGGCCGCCGTCGTCGAGGGACTCAACGTCTATCCCGATCGGCAGCCTCGCCGAGGCGGTCGGGTTCCTCTCCGGCCAGCTCGACATCGAGCCCAAGGCCGTCGACCTCGACGAGGTCTTCCAGCGCTCTCGCACATGCGAGGAAGACTTCGTCGACGTCAAGGGCCAGGACTACGCCAAGCGGGCCCTCGCTGATCGCCGCCGCCGGCGGTCACAACGTCCTGATGATCGGCCCGCCGGGCACCGGCAAGACCCTGCTGGCCAAGCGGCTTGCCGACGATCATGCCCCCGCTGACTCCCGCCGAGAGCCTGGAAACCACGCGGATCTACACGCGCCATGGGCCTGCTCCGGCCGGGCGAGCCGCTCATGGCCGTCCGGCCGTTCCGCTCGCCGCACCACTCCGTCAGCGACGCCGGCCTGGTCGGCGGCGGCAGCACGCCGCAGCCGGGCGAGATCTGCCTGGCGCATAAGGGAGTCCTGTTCCTCGACGAGCTGCCCGAGTTCAACCGCAAGACGCTCGAGGTGCTGCGCCAGCCGCTCGAAGAGGGCGCGCGTCACGATCAGCCGCGCCCTGCGGAGCACCACGTTCCCGGCCGAGTTCATCCTGGTCGCCGCGATGAACCCCTGCCCCTGCGGCTACCGAGCCGACCCGCGCCGCGCCTGCAGTTGCACGCCGCCGCAGGTCGAGAAGTACCTGAGCAAGATCTCCGGCCCGCTGCTCGACCGGATCGACCTCCACGTCGAGGTCCCCGCCGTCCCGTTCACCCAGCTCGCCGAGGCCCCACCGGGCCCGACCTCGGCCGACCTCCTCGAGCAGGTGCTCGAGGCCCGTGCCCGCCAGGCCGAGCGATTCGGCAGCCAAGGGCCCGGCGTCAACGGCCGGATGACCCCGCGGCAGGTGCGCAAGTACTGCGCCCTGAAGCCCGAGGCCATGAGCATCCTCAAGGCGCGCGATGGAGGAGCTCGGGCCTCTCGGCCCGGGCGCACGACAAGGTCCTGCGCGTCGCCCGGACGATGGCCGACCTCGAAGGCTCGGACGACATCCAGCCGCCAGCACATCGCCGAGGCCGTCGGCTATCGCTCGCTCGACCGCAGCGTCTGGATGTAGAATGGAGTCGTAGAATGGATTTTTTGCTGGTAACGGGAGAGCAACCCCATGGCAACCGACCGGCCAGAAAGCGCGACAGATCCAGCGAGATCGCGATTTTCGCGCGCCTGATTAAGATCGATGATTCCGACCTTTCGCGCGAACTGGCTCGGTACATCCTGACTCTCGGGTTCGATGACGAGGACCAGGAGGATGAGCGACTTGGCCGAGCGAATCAAGAGGGGCGACTCTCCCCGAGGAGCAGGCCGAGCTCGAGAATTCGTCAAAGCCGGGCATTTGCTTGCCCTTCTTCACTCCAAGGCCAGGATCGCTGAAGGCCAAGAAGGCGATGAGCGCTTATGGACCGGTCGCTTCAGAAAGTCAGAGAGCGAGCGGGTTACATCTGTGGAATACTGCCATGCCTCAGTCTTGTTATCCCACGGTCCCGTTTCCGGTCGACCATATCATCGCGCGACAACACGGCGGAACCACAGTCGACAACCTGGCCCTCTCTCCTGCCTGCACGACAATACGCATAAAGGTCCGAACATCGCCGGAATCGACCCGCTGACCCGGCGATCACCAAGCTCTTCAACCCGCGAAGACAAGTGGGATCGACACTTCCGCTGGGATGGTCACCGTTGGGGCAGGACCGCCGTGGGCCAAACCTCGTCAGGATGGTGACCTCTGCCATGAATCATCCGGACGCCGTCGCTGTGCGGGCAGAGTCGCTGATTGCGGAGGGAATCTTCCCAGCCCGCACATGATCCAGGCGAGGCATATCCCTGGGACCAGAGACGCGATCAGGGTCCGGCTCAACCAATTGGCTTTCTCCCTGGGGCCAGGCTTCCGGCGTCCATGATCCGTCACAGAAGAACGTCTGTTGCCGGCGGTTTCCCCGCTGGGTGACGTGGTGAGGCAAGCCAGATGCGACGACGCGGGCAAGTCGAGCCACGAACGAAACCTATCCTTGCCGCCCGGCCCGGTGATTAATTGAGGATAGTGTCCCCGGAATTCTTGTATTCTCTGTCCCCGGAATTCTTGTATTCTCTGTCCCCGGAATTCTCGAGATAGTCTGGCCAATGGTTAATTGACGTTCAAGGTTCCTGGCCAGGTGAGCGGAATTCAGATTAGAGAATAGGATCGAGTTTCTGGATGGGGATTGTTAGCGGGCTTGGCATGGAGAGAGAATCCCCTTTATGTTGCATGCCCCGTCTGCTCGGTGTACTTGAGTCGCCGAAACGGATAGTACCATCGGCATTGATGTGGGAGGCGAAGGTTACGTAAATAATGTCCCAATCAAACCGTGCCTGGTATGCAAAACCGGACAATATTAGATGTGGGCCGGGCGTCATCACATAAACGGCGCTGCCGCTGATGCCGCCGTAGTCGCTGAGCGGGGCTGCCCCTTCCGGGGTTCGCGGTTCCCAATCGCCTCTGTCATTCACCAGTGAGAAATGCCTGTCACTGACTGTCGAGACGTACCGGCCGAGTGTCAGCGGCCGAATGCCTAGGCTGTCGCCCATGGCCACCCTGCCTTGACCAGGATAGCCGAACAGGAAGGCGGACATGCCGACCGCAGGGCGCGGTGGCGGCCATGAATCCCAAGGCGAAAATAGCTTGCCCTGCCGCAAGACGGTCGCCACCGGAACATCGAGCACGGCAAGGTCGCGGTCTTCATCCCGGCTGATAAGTTGGACGTCGGAAATGTCGACGAAGCTCTTGCCCCCAGTGCCTGACATCAGCAGCAAGATGCCTTCCGATTCAGCGCACCGCCGCTCGGAGGCATCATAAACATGATTGTTTGTAACAAGCAATGGTGCTGTGCCTGTATAAACCAAGGAGCCGGTGCCGTTGGCGATGATGCCTTGCGGCGTCGGGTTGGCTCTATCAACGATGGCGAGCATGACCGTGAAACGTGCGATGCAGTGGCTGTTAGCCGCTCGAAGTTGTCCGAAAGTCTGGCGAATTCTTCATCGGTCATGACACCGTCCGCGATAAGCGTAGGAAGCAATATAGAGTTCAGGGGACACCATATAGAGTTCCGGGGACACAATCATATGGTCCGGGGACACCAGACTCAGTTCCTCCCTTGTTTGGGAGGCGAGGTAAATAAGGCGGTTACGACAGATCTTTTCGAGAGAAGTCGCCAAAGGAGATGCTGGCCTTCCACATCCACAAGCCCGAAAGGACAAGCACGGGTAGGAACACAAAACGCACAGCGGGAGCGTCATTCAGGGATCTCTTCAAACGGACTATAGAAATAACCGAGTATCGGAATGCTGAATATGATGTGAATCCGCAGAGAAGCAATCGTAACGTGTGGTGGCACTCTTCATGATCGTGCTCCTTGGGCCGGCGTTACTCGGTGGCGGACTCACCGCCTAGCATCCGAGCCGGCAGGCGGCGAGGCGGCGACGCAAGAATTCTTGATCGGCGCGGGCAGTGGTGCAGTGTAGGGCTTCTTGCCCAGGCACTCCAGGCGGCGGAGTATCGGCCAAGGCGGAATTGCAGAGTCGCCGATCACCGTGTGCCAACCCGGATAACGAGACGGGAACGCTTTCCGGAGGACGGTTCTTGGCCGATCAAGGCCGGCTTGCGGGCCGTGCAAGTAAGCTTCGGCGACCGCGCGGTTCAGCGAGTGCACATCGGCGATCCCGTTCTGACCATCGCTGCGCTGCTGCTGTTTGTCGGAGCTTGCGGCAAATCCGCACAGCTTCCTCTTTATGTCTGGCTGCCCGACGCGATGGAAGGCCCCACGCCGGTTTCCGCTCTAATCCATGCCGCCACCATGGTGACGGCGGGCGTGTACATGGTGGCGCGCTCGAATGCCGTCTTCGTGTTGGCGCCGACGGCAATGAAGACTGTGGCCATCGTCGGTGCGCTGACGGCGGTATTTGCCGCGTCCATAGGCCTCGTGCAGAACGACATCAAGCGCGTGCTGGCCTACTCCACGGTCTCGCAACTCGGATACATGTTCCTGGCGCTCGGCGTCGGCGCTTTTGCCGCGGGCGTTTTCCACGTGTTCACGCATGCGTTCTTCAAGGCACTGCTCTTCCTCGGCTCCGGCTCGGTGATTCACGCGATGAGTGGCGAACAGGACATGCGCAACATGGGTGACCTCCAACATCGCATCCCGACGACGTTCAAGACGATGTTCATCGCGACGCTCGCGATTGCCGGAATCTTCCCCTTCGCCGGTTTCTTCTCGAAAGACGAAATCCTCTGGCAGACCTGGTCTTCCGAAGGCGGAGCGTATCGCATTCTCTGGTTCATCGGATACGGCACCGCGCTGATGACGGCGTTCTATATGTTCCGGCTGATGTATCTGACGTTCTTCAGTCCATCGCGCATGAGCCACGAGGCCGAGCATCACGTGCACGAATCGCCCAAGTCGATGACTGTGCCGCTGGTCATCCTCGCCATCTGTTCGATTGGCGCGGGATGGCTGGGTTGGCCGCACAGCCTGGGCGGCTCGGACCGCTTTGAGAAATTCCTGGAGCCGGTATTTGCACGGGAAGCAGTCGTCCTGGTCGAGGAAGGGAAGTCGGCGCAGTTGGCGGCGGGCGAGAAAGAGGCCGAGCACACGGACAACACGGAATATGTGCTGATGTTCCTGTCCTTGGCGGCAGCAGGCGTAGGTTTCGGCATGGCGCGCCCGGTCTTACTTGAAAGCTGGGAAAGACTACGTCGAGCCGATTCGCCGCGAAAGCACCGCCACTTTATACGCTGCTCTACAACAAGTGGTTTGTGGACGAGGGCTACGACTACATCTTCACCGGCCGGCGGAAGCTGGGCAAAGTCCGCCTGGGTGTCATGGGGGCGGGCGAAGCCTCCTCGTGGTTTGACGCGAAGATTGTCGATGGCGTGGTCAATGACGTCGGCTGGGTGACACGCGCGGTGGCAACGCTTTCGACGTGGTGGGACAAGTGGATCATCGACGGCGTAGGCGTGAACGGGCCCGCCATCCTGGCACGAATGCTTTCTTATCCGATGCGCCTGCTGGAATGGGGCCTGGTGCAGTGGTACGCGCTGGTCATGGTTTTCGGGTTGCTCGGATTTGGCGTGTATTACATGTGGAAGTGAAACAGCTACTGGCTGCTAGCTACTAGCTCCTGGCAACCAGAGCGCTGCTGAGACGCGGAACCCGTGTTGCTCGCTTGGCTAAGCTAGCTAGAAGCTGAACTTATGCAGAGTCACATACTTTCGATCATTCTCTTCACGCCGCTCATCGGCGCGTTCGTTCTCCTGTTCGTCCCGAAGGACAACAAGGACGCGATCCGCTGGATTGCGAATCTCTTTTCGCTCGGCGGCTTCCTGATTTCGCTGCCACTGGTGCCGCTGTTCTGGGCGCAGCGCATGTAGCCGGCGCTTTAAGTTCCTCGAGGGCACGGCGAACAACTGGATCCCCTCGATTGGCGCAGGTTACAACCTGGGCATCGACGGCATTTCGTTCCTGCTGATCATGCTCACGACGCTGCTCGGCTGGATCTCGATTCTCTCTTCGTGGACGGCGATTGAAGTTCGCGTCAAAGAATATTACGTCTGGTTTCTGGTACTGCAGACGGGCATGCTGGGCGTCTTCATGGCGCTCGATTTCTTCCTCTTCTTTGTTTTCTGGGAAGCGATGCTGGTTCCGATGTACTTGCTAATCGGCATCTGGGGCGGCCCGCGCAAACTCTACGCGGCGATCAAGTTCTTCCTGTATACGCTGATGGGCTCGGTGCTGATGCTGCTGGGCATCCTGTTCCTGTACTTCCATCACTACTCGGTCTCTAACCCGCACGTCTATACGTTCAGCATTCCCGAGCTTTACAAGACAGCGCCGCTCATTCCGATTCAACATCGCCATCTGGCTGTTCGTCGCTTTCTTTATTGGGTTCGCGATCAAAGTTCCGATGTTCCCGTTCCACACCTGGCTGCCGGATGCGCACGTGGAAGCGCCCACCGCCGGGTCCGTCATCCTGGCGGGCGTTCTCCTGAAGATGGGAACGTACGGATTTGTCCGCTTCTCGCTGCCGTTCTTCCCGTCAGTCGTATCGCATCCCGAAGTGCAGGGATGGGTGATCGCGCTCTCGCTGATCGGAATCGTTTACGGCGCGCTAGTTTCGCTGATGCAGAAGGATATGAAAAAGCTGGTGGCGTACTCGTCGGTCAGTCACCTTGGCTTCTGCACACTCGGTATTTTCGCGCTCAACCCCGCCGGACTTCGGGCTCAGTGCTGCAGCAGATCAACCACGGTATCTCCACCGGAGCGCTCTTCTTGATTGTCGGCATTTTGTATGAGCGGCGGCACACGCGCGAGATCGCGGAGTACGGAGGCATCTCGAACGTGATGCCGATTTACGCGACCATCACGATGATCATGTTCCTGTCGTCGATGGGCCTCCCGCTGCTGAACGGTTTCGTCGGCGAATTCACCATCCTGCAGGGAGCCTTCACCGCGAACTGGAAGTGGGCGGCATGGGCCGCGCCGGGCGTGGTGCTGGCGGCGGCTTATTTGCTCTGGCTCTACCAGCGCGTCTTCTTCGGGACCGTGACGAATCCGAAGAACGAGAAGCTGCACGATCTGACGCCGCGCGAGGTTCTGACCTTCGTGCCGCTGATCATCATGGCCTTCTGGATCGGGCTGTATCCCAAGCCGTTCTTCCAGATTCTGCAACAGCCGGTCAATCAGATCGTGCAGAACATTCACGACAATTCGAATGCGAACGCCCCAGTGAACGCCCTGGTTGCGCCGCCGCCGTATGCGCCGCCAGTAGTCGCAGCGCCGAGTACCCAGACCAAAACTGTCATGCCGAAAGTGAGCAACTAAGTGCGAGGCCTCTCCTCAACGGAATACCAGTTGATGTTGCCGATGGTGGAACTTACCATCTTCGCGCTCGGCATCTTGCTGATCGACCTCATGATTCCACGAGGATGGAAGTGGATCAACGCCGCGGGCGCGTTTGTCGGCGTGGTGTTTGCGGCGGCGTGCGTCTGGCGGATTCAAATTTCGTTACCACCCCAAGGCCGGTTGTTCGGCTTCTACAACGCGCTGATGGTTGACCGCTTTGCGCTGTACTTCTGGTATTTGTTCCTGGCTGGAGCGGCCATCTCGATCGTCGTGTCGGTGCATTATCTCGAAGTTGAAGACGAGCATCACGGCGAGTACTACGCTCTGCTGCTGCTTTCCGTTGTCGGCATGATGTGCATGGCCGCCGGAATCGACATCGTGCTCATCTTCATTGGCCTTGAGTTGATGGCGATTTCCACCTACATCCTGGTTGGTTTCTTGCGGCGCGACCGGCGGTCGAATGAAGCCGCGCTGAAATATTTGCTGCTCGGGGCCTTCTCTTCGGGCATTTTTGCCTATGGGCTTTCGCTGTTTTACGGAATTTCTGGCGGAACGAATCTAGCTGTGATTCAGCGCGCGGTCGCGGCGCAAAATCCGCATAATCCGGTGATCGTCATTGCCCTGATCACAACCATGGTCGGATTACTGTTCAAGATCGCAGCCATGCCCTTTCATCAGTGGGCGCCGGACGCTTACGAGGGCGCTCCAACCAGCATCACGGGCTTCATGTCGGTAGCGGTGAAGGCGGCGGGATGGGCGATGTTGCTGCGCATTCTGCTCTACGGACTATTTCCGCTGCGCTCGATCTACACGCCGCTGATAATCTTTGTGGCTATTATCACGATGACCGGCGCCAACTTTGCCGCGCTCACGCAGACGAATACGAAACGCCTGCTCGCCTACTCCTCGATTGCGCACGTCGGCTACATGCTGCTGGCACTGGTAGCGATCGGGACATCGCAAATTGGCGGCGTGGCTTTCCTCGATGGCTTTAAGGGAATTCTGATTTACCTGCTCGTATACACCTTCATGAACCTCGGCGCCTTTGCCGTGGTTACTTCTCTGCGTTATCGCGACGTGATTGGCGACGAGATCGACGACATGGCGGGGCTCTACAGCGCGCCCCGGTCGAAGCCACACTGATGTTGCTGTTTCTGCTCTCGCTCGCCGGCATTCCTCCCGCGCCGGCTTCCTGGGAAAGTACTTCATCTTCCTCAGCCTGATCGAAAGCGGACACTACGCGCTCGCCTCACTGGGCGTGCTCTATTCGCTCTTTGGGCTCTACTACTATTTGAAGATCGCGAACTCCATGCTGATGCGCGCGCCTCTCGAAACCGGACGCCTGCCGCTCAGCGTCGGAATGCGCTCGCTCTGGGCGTAACGGCGCTGGCAACCATCGCGATCGGAATCTTCCAGAGCCCTTCATCCACACTGTGAACTGGTCGCTGGGCATCGTGCAGTCGCCGCACGTGGCGGCCATGGTGCGCTAGCGCCTAGCCAGTCAGCCTCTTTTCAAATCTCTACCAACTTCATACATCTCTTGACATGTGGGACGGGGTATCATACTGGCGAGTTGCCGGGATTACATCCTTCATTGCTCCAGCGCAAGATTGCCGGTTTTTAGCAGGTCATCATGAGGTGAAATGTGACCACGCCCTCCTTCTGCCAGTCGGTTCAGTGCTTCATCTTTGCCACACTTATCGGCGCCATTTTCACCATTACCGGAGCGCAGAGCCAGCCTGCGTCGCGCATCACGCAGCCGATTGACAATCGTGTGCGGGTTACGCTGAAAGGCAATGTGCATCCGCTGGCGCAGGCTCGCTATGACCAAGGCCCTGTCGCGGATTCCTTCCCGGCAGAGCGGATGTTGCTGCTGCTGCAGCGGTCCCCAGATCGCGAGTTGGCCCTGCAGCAGTTCTTGCAGGAGGCACACCGACCGGGGAGTCCCAGCTTTCATCGCTGGCTGACCCCCAAGCAGTTTGCAGCAAACTATGCGCCCGACCGATTCGGAGATCGCAGCCGTCTGCGGATGGCTGGAGCAGCAAGGGTTTGCGGTGGAGCGGGTCACGCAAGGGAGAACCGCGATTGAATTTTCCGGGACCGCCGGGCAGGTTCGTTCCGCTTTTCACACCGAGATTCACATCTATGCGGTCAAAGGCGAGAAGCACTACGCCAACAATCTCGATCCGCAAGTGCCAGCCGCGCTCGCGCCGGTGGTTGCGGCATAACTCCGATCAACGATTTTCAGCCCACGCCCTATGTAAAGGTGCTCGGCAATGCTGCCTATGACCGCGCCACCCACAAGTTTGTTCCGCAGTCAACTTTCCGAACCACACCAATGCATTCGAGTTTGCTCCCGGCGATTTTGCCTTGCAGTACGATTTGAATCCGCTGTACACCGCAGGATTCACCGGCACCGGCGTCACCATCGGACTGATCGGCGCGTCGAACGTAGATCCCACCGTGGTCGCAACCTATCGATCGTTTTTCGGGCTGCCCGCCAGTCCGCTGAATGTGGTGATCGATGGGCTGGATCCTGGCGAAAACTACGCCGTCGTCGAATCGTATCTCGATGTCGAGGAAGCGGGAGCCGTTGCGCCGGGAGCGGCCATTACTCTCTACACGTCGGCGGGTACCTCCGTCCAAAATGGTCTCTATCTTGCGGCGATGCGAGCCGTGGACGACGATGTAGCCTCGGTGCTGAGCACCAGCTATGGCACCTGCGAACAATACCTCGGCTCGTCAGGCAACCAGTTCTGGAATGCGCTGTGGGAACAGGCGGCGGCACAGGGACAGACTTCGTTCGTCTCAGCCGGAGATGGCGGCCCGGCGGGTTGCGACGACTTCAATAATCCCCAGCCCGCACAACTCGGGATCGCAATGAACGGTTTCAGTTCGACTCCCTGGAACATTTCGGTGGGGAACGGATTTTTACTACAGCAGTTACAACCAAAACTCGACAGCCCAGCAGACCGAACTCGATACCTACTGGAACCCTGTGCAGACCATTTTCCCGACCACCTCGCTTCTGCAGCCGATTCCGGAGCAACCGTGGAACGATCCTTTCGGACTGAATCTTGCTAATGGTGGCGTATACCAGCCCGCCTATCCGAATATTGTCGCCGGCAGCGGCGGACCGAGCACTTGCGCGACTGGCGTGGATGCTCCCGACGGCACCTATGCGTCCTGCACCGCCGGATATCCGAAACCTTCCTGGCAGAGTGGAAAGGGCGTGCCCAATGACGGTGTGCGTGATCTGCCCGACGTGTCACTGTATGCCGCAGCAGGAGAAAAGACAGCTTCTACCCGATCTGTGCAAGTCAGGGAGACTGCGTTGTTTCCGACGGCGACCTGACCATCGGCATCGTCGGAGGGACTTCGGCTTCGTCTCCGGCGATGGCCGGAATCATGGCGTTAATCAACCAGAAATACGGGCCACAGGGGCAGGCGAACTTCATTTTGTATCCGCTGGCCGCACAACATACTTCGGCCTTTCACGATGTCACAACGGAAGCAACATCGTGCCTTGCCAGCAGGGTTCTCCGAATTGCACGCTCAGCGCTGCCAATGACAATACCAAGGGTTATTACACGCTCGGCTATTACGCCGTCCCGGATACGATCTGGCAACCGGATTGGGCAGCGTCGATGCAGCTCAACTATTCAACAACTGGAATTCACTGGGCTTTAAGTCAACCTCAACCGACCTTACCCTGAGCCAGACCAGCTTTGCCCATGGCACTCCGGTTATGGTGAATGTTGGCGTGACCGGGAGCGGCGGCACGCCGACGGGAAGCGTTGAGCTTGTCGCATCTTCCAACAATCTGGGACTCCAGCTCTTGACGCTTCAGGGCGGAGCGGCAAGCGCGAACGTGGACAGCCTTCCCGGAGGCCAATACAAGGTGAGCGCGCGCTACGGCGGGGATAGTCTTTTCGCTTCCAGTACTTCTAATCTGGTTTCCGTGAGTGTTACTCCCGAAGCGAGCAACTTGTCGTTGTTTGGAAGTTATTACTTGTACACCAACAACACCACGGGCGTCCTTGCCAACGGAGGAACCTATCCCTATGGCGCTGCTATCGCGCTCGACGCGCAGGCAGTGGGAGTAAATGCGCCAGCCGGATCATCCGACGGAATCGCGACCGGCACCGTCACGTTTACAGATGCGGCGAGCACCGGCACGTGAGTTCCGGTCCGGGAGTCATGGGGACTGCCAGCACCGCAGTGTGGGCGCCGACGGCTTTCAGCGTCGGCAATCACAGCATAAGCGCGAGCTATTCAGGGGATGCCAGCTATAACGCGTCTGCCAGCACATCGCCGCTGAATTTCACCATCACGAAAGCGAACCCCACGGCTCAACTCTGGACGCCCGCCTCGACGGTAGCGCGCGGGCAGAACGTCTTGTTGCAACTTATCGTCGCCATCAATTCGTCGGCGCCTCCGGCCACCGGCACGGCCACGTTCTATTCCGGAAACACCGTGCTGGGGAGCGTCGCGCTCGCCCCGACAACGCTTGATTGGCCATACATCGCGTCAGCGGCAGTCTTAAACGTAACCAGCTTGCCGGTGGGAACGGACTCCATCACCGCGCAATATAGCGGTGATACCAATTACGTAGCCGCAACCTCCAATCCGTTACAAATCACCGTGACCACGCAGCCAGCCGGCATTCTGACCGCCACGCCGAACGCGTCCTCGATGATTCCGACGCAGAACCTCACCGTGACGGCCAACGTTGCGGGAGTCAATGGACAGCCTGTTCCGACGGGCTTCATTTCCATGTATGCCTACGGCCCAGGAGGAAGTTGGAGTACGAGCTGTAACTTGGTAAATGGTTCTTGCGGCTACACATTCGATGGTCCCTATTGGAGCCCCGGAACCGTCACCGTGCAGGTGACCTACAGCGGAGACTCCATATACGCCGGCAGCACTGTCGTCATTCCGGTGACCATGCTGAATGTGTTCACCATGACGGCCGCGAGTTCTGTATCGTTCGCGGCAGGCGCGACCACAGACAACACGGCCGCGCTCACGGTCACTCCAGCCAACGGATATGCCGGCCTGATCTATTTTGCTTGCACGATCGCATATTATCCGCCGGGCGCGAAAGATCTGCCCAATTGCTTGGTTCCGTCATCGGTGACTGTGGCGGGCTCAAGTGCGGTGACCGCCGCAATGACCATTACCTCGACGGGACCGACTACAGTCTCACGTGCTGAACAAATCCAGGGCCCGCGTTGGCTTGCGGTGCAGTCCCTCACGTTCTTTGCGGGGATTTTCGTGGTTGGATGGCCGTTGCGGAAGCGCGTTCGCCCCCGCGGGACTGCTCTGCTCTTGCTGCTTGTACTTGCGGGGAGCATGGTCGCGGTGAGTTGCGGTGGCGGCGGAAACAACGGTGGTGGCGGCGGCAAAACCGTTCCCGGAACCACGCCCGGCAACTACAAATTCATGGTCTACGGCTCCTACACCCCAAACGTCGGCACAATTCAGCCATTTTATTATTCTGCGCCACAGGTGTTTGTCGTAAACGTCACCATTCACTAGGTGGTTTTTCAACTCGAGGTGATTTCGGATAGGGAACTCCTAGCCAAATGCTGAAGAGCGGTCTGCCGCCCATCGTCGCCGAACTCCCATTCGCAACTGGATTACAATTCGTGCATGCAGAAGCCTCCCGGAAAAGACTCTCCCGTCTCTCTGGCTCGTTACTCCGAGATCGGCTTCATCATTCCGGCCTCAGTTCTGCTTGGCTTCTTCCTTGGCAAACTCGCCGATTACTGGCTGCACACGAAGTGGCTCTATCTGGTGGGGTTGCTGTTTGGGGCGGTGGTTGGATTCTGGCAGATGATCCGCATGGCGATGAGCGCTTTTAAAAAAGATGACTGAGCCAGAGCATCCTGAAGTGCCCACCAACGCGGAATCGGCCGAAACTCCGCATGACCAGGCAATGTATGAGCGCATCCTGCCTCGCTTGCAGCGCAGCATGATCGTGGCCAGCGCCTTGCTGGTCCTCCCAGCGTTCTGGTTTTATCAGTGGGTCGGAGCACTCGGATTCGTCTTTGGCGCGGCCATTTCTTATGTCAATTTTCGCGCGTTGAGCCGAAGTGTCGAGGGACTGACCGACCGCATCGTCAACCAGAACAGCCGCGAAAAGGGCGCTTCGATCGTCTTCCGCTTTATGGTGCGTTATGGGTTGGTCGGAGCCGCTGCCTATGCTATATTCAAGGGTTCTTCCCTGGCGTTTCGCGGCTTTCTGTGGGGCTTATGTGTGCCGGTAGCAGCCCTGATGGCCGAGGCCGCGTGGGAAGGGTACAGGGCTTTCCGGCGTGAGTCTTAAGGTCCGCACCGCATCATTTTTGGTGTGAATAATTAAGTCCGACCATGGAACAACTGGCTTTTACCGCACTCTTAAATCGTCTCTTCGGCCCGGCCGTGCTGACGCTACTGCACGCGCTGCATATCTATCCGAAACATCCAGCGACTCCGATCTCGAACCCCTTCGCCATGGAGTTGCTGGTGTTGATCCTGCTGACTATATTCTTCATGGCTGTGCGGTCGCAGCTGTCAGTAGAGCGTCCGGGCGGACTGCAACTCACAATGGAAGGCATCCACGGATTCATCGACAACATGGCCGATGAAGTCATCGGACATCACGCACCGAAGTATGTGCCGTACCTGACTGCGCTTGGCATGTTCATTCTGTCGTGCAATCTAATAGGACTTGTCCCGGGCCTGGAATCGCCGACGGCGGTGCCGATCGTACCTCTGGGTTGCGCAATATTGACCTGGGTGTTTTACCACCTGCAGGGCGTGCGAGTGAACGGTCCGGTCGGTTATCTGAAGCACTTCATTGGGCCACAGGATAAGGACATGCCGTTCATCGTGCGGTTATTCCTGCCGTTCCTGCTATTCCCGATTGAAATTTTCAGTCATACGGCGCGAATGATGTCGCTGACGATTCGTCTTTTCGCCAACATGTTTGCCGGAGAAATGGTCACGCTGGTGTTTTTCTCGCTGATCCCGCTCGGCATTCCGGTTATTTTCGAGGGATTGCACATCGGTGTCTCGTTCATCCAGACTTACATTTTTGTGTTGCTGGCCTGTGTCTACTTGGGCGAAGCAACAGCGCACGAGCACTAAGAAGGGTCTCAGGTCGCAGGTGTCAGGTCTCAGGATTGCTGGTCGAGCTTTTCTTGAAACCTGAGACCTGGTACCTGATACCTTGCCACAGCGTGAGGGCGTCGGCTCGAAGAGCGCGGCGTCAACCACCCACTGGCGGCAAATCATAAAGGAGAAACAAATGCGGAAATTTGCGATGTTGATGTTCGTACTGATGATCGCGTCGATTTTTGCCGTCCCGGCGTTTGCGCAAGGCGGAGCGGCTGCACCCGGCACCAACTGGGTAGCACTGACCTCCGGCTTCGCGATCGCTCTGGCAGCAGGACTGGCGGCGCTCGGGCAGGGCAAAGTGGCGTCGGCGGCTTGCGATGCCTTGGGACGCAATCCGGCGGCACGTCCTGGAATTCAGCTCGCGCTGATTCTTGGGCTGGCTTTCATCGAGTCCCTCGTGCTGTTCACGCTGGTTATTATTTTCGTAAAAGTCGCGTAACAGAGTTCTAACCCGATTTTCAAGAAAGCCCCTGCAACAGCGGGGGTTTTTTTGTGGCGGAATCGTCAGCTATTTTTACGGACTGGTTTTCCTGAGAGCTGAGAGCCGAGAGCTGACAGCTTCCTACGTATTCTTGCGTTCCCCGTCCCAGTTGTTGGCCCGGTTGTCGGGAACCTTCTGCAGCGCCTCGACCAGAACGCGGCGCAGCCGGTAGCGGCTGTCGAGGTCCATGCTGACGAATTCGAATCCGATTTCGTTGACACGGGCGCGGCGCAGAAGAACCTCGCCCTTGATCTTTTTTACGCCCAGAGAAATTTCGACGTGTGCTTCCGAGCCGACGCGAAGATTATCACTGCGCGTGCCCATGCCGCCGCCGAGACTCATCTCGCGCATGACGATGTTTGACTTGCCCCAGGAACTGGAAAGCGTGGCAGAGAGCGTCTTGGGCAGAATGATGCGCTCATAGCGGCGCTGGCGAACCCATGGACATCCGTCCCCGGAATCAAGCGGCGCGATGGCGATTTCTCCCGCTTCCAGGCCGCTATCGGCGAGAGCCTGCGTACCGTAGCGCGGATCAATCTTCGAGAGCGATTGAATGGCGGCAATTCTCAGTTCACGATGCTGGCTGTAGCCGAACAATTTCTTGTCTTCGACGATCATGCGCAGGACTGGAACCGCTTCGGGTTCCCGCAGACGACCGAGGGACTCGATGGCTTTCAGTTGCACGAACGGAGGCCGATTTTGCGCCTCTCCGGCAGTGGCCAGTGCAATGAGGCTGGCGCTGGCGCTGCGATCCTGACTCATGCCGATCTCGTCAATCGCTTCGGGCAGAATGAGGGCGTCGAGCAGTTCGAGAAGCTCGAGCAGCGTGCGTCCGCGGTCCGGCGCGGCTCCGTAGGCGATCTGGCGAACAATGATGTCCTGATAGAAGCGGTTGAAGTCGCCCATGCGTGAGGGCAGCAACTCCAACAGTGAGGTTACTTCGAGGCGGCTCAGCAGACCAACTGTTGAGGCAGCCTGACGAGCTTGGCCGCTGCGCAAAATGTCGCGCAGATCATCGACGCCGGGTTGACCGAGTTCGGCAACCAGTTCGACGATGCGATCGCATTCCACACGCTTCTGCGCGCGGAAGAAACGATCCGCGAGATGCTCGACGGAATACCTCGGGAGCTGGATCAGAACGTTGATCAGCTCCTCGGGAACGTGGTCGGCGTTGATTGCCTCTTCGATCATTTCCGGCAGACGGTTTTCAATGCCCACGCGGGAACGGAGATCCTGGGCGAGGGCGGGCCGCTGCTGGGCCAAATTCTCGACTGAGTTGCAGAGTTCGGCAATCGCTTTGTACTTTCTGCGAGAGCAGGCTTCCTGCCCGAAGCGGGCAAAGGAAGCGGCCAGCAGGCTCTGAATTTCGGGGTCGGTCTCTCGAGCGAGTTTTTCGCCAATCAGTGCCATGGCATTGGGCATGACCTCGTCGGGCGCAGTGGCGTAGAGGTCGGCGAGTTGTGCCAGTCCGGCTGCGGTTTTGCGCCGTGGATCCGCTTCTTTTGCTTCGAGGCAGCCACAGTAGTTCGAGAGAATCTTGCCGGCCAATTCACTGTCGTCGCGTTCAAAAAGAATATCGACGAACTGACGGATGTTACGTGGCGGCACGCAGGCAGCTTCGCTGGTGAGCAAAACGCTCTTCTTGCCTGCTTCGGGAATCTCAGCCCAGAACATGCGGTCGAGAATGTCGGCATGCGACTCGACCAGAATGCCGGCCTTCGACATCTTGTCTTCCTGGACGCGCAGGATCTGGCGGAGAGTGTCCATCTGCCGGCTCATGTGCTCCATCATGTCGTGAACGGCGTTGACCTTGACTTCACCCTTCGAGTAACGATCCAGGGCGAACTTGATGGCCATGCTTTCCGCGGCCTTCATCAAAAGAGGTGTGTCGTTGCCGTCGTTGCCCTTGTTTTGGGCGGCCTGTGCCGCCAGGTGTTCGAGCAACTGCGCCAGATTGACCTTCGCACCCTCGGGCGCTTTCCCTAGTTCGACGGCAAGATTTTCCTGCGAACTGTTGGGGTCTTGCATCGCCTGGCCGAAGTGAGTGAGCAGGCGAATCGTCTGGATCACTTCCTCTTCTTGCAGGGGAACAACGCCGCCCGACCAGGTTGAGCCGGAACCCGTTCCACCCGTTCCCGTGCCACCGCCTACACCGGCGGGAATTGGCACGGTGGGAACGCTTCCTAATGGCGCGCCACCTTCGCCTCCGCCTCCGGAACCTCCCGAGCTTGCGCCTTGGGCGGCAGCGATCAACTGCAGAAGCTTCTGCGGATCATTGAGCCAGTGCTTAAATTCAGGGCCAAGTGCCTGAGCGGCGATTTGTGCCGCCATGGAAAATTCGCCCGTGCTCGGATCCGCCGCAACAAACTTGACTTCATTAATGCGAATTGAGGAGCCCTTGTTGTCGCCAAGGCTGTCCTTAATCTGCTTCGCGAAATCCTGCGCCTTGGAGCCGCCCATCGCGAAAGCGCGGACCAGGCTGGTAAAGTCTTCGAGCGTAACTTTATTCGAAAAGAGAATGCTGGAAAGCCCAGCTGCGGTCAGCAACTGCGCGAAGCTGCGCTCAGCCTGACCGGTCTCAAGCGGAATGCCATCGAGAAGGAGTTTGTTATCCGAGACGCCGAGCAGGAATCCTGTGTCACCGCTCTTGGGCAGCGCCTGTTGAAGTTCCTTCCAGGTAGTGTCGAACTGGCCCTCGGTGCGCTTGTGTGTCACGCCATACAGCCGCGTGTACTTGATCAAAATATTGAGGCTGTGCAGAAAGGACCGAGCAGAAGCGCTACGGCTGGCATCGGTTTGAGCGGTGTTGGCGATAACAGCCTCCTCTCTGATAGAGCGTCGACACTCAGACTAAGCGGGATAGTGACCAAATGCACGATTACGGAGGTAATTGCACTTGCAAGGCCGCACCTGCCGCCCGCCACACGAAGGTACACGTGCTCCCGTGCAACGCTACGCTACACTAATGGCGCGTTAAGATCTGATTTGGAAGTTTTGCACGCGAAAGTTCTATGAAGATCGACGTTCTGTTCTTCGGAGTATTAAAGGAGATCGTCGGGCGGCCAGCGGAAGCGGTCGAACTGCCGGAAGGAGTGCGGGTGAGGGAAATGCTCTCCGGGTACGTGCTTCGATTTCCCCGGCTCGACGCGATGCTGCCATCGTTGGCGATCGCGGTGAATCAGGAATATTCCGGGATGGATCGCCCTCTGCGCGATGGCGACGAAGTTGGCCTATTGCCTCCAGTCAGTGGCGGATCGGCAGCGGCCGGTGAATCGCCGGATCAGGCCTTTGGAGAGGTTCGCATCGTCCGCGAACCCATCGACAGCGAAGGCGTCGTGGCGCGGCTAAAGCGTCCGGAGGACGGTGCCGCAGTAGTCTTCGATGGCGTGGTTCGGGACAATACGCGCGGCCGTCGCACCCTCTATCTCGAATACGAAGCTTATGAGCCGATGGCCCTGAAACAACTGCAGTCCCTGGCGGCCGAGGCGCGAAATCGTTTCGCGGTCCGAGGCGTTTCGATCGTCCACCGACTGGGCCGGCTCGAGGTTGGCCAGACCAGCGTGCTGATTGCGGTGGCCTCAGCGCACCGGGCGGCGGCCTTTGAGGCATCCCGATGGATTATTGACACATTAAAGAAGACCGTTCCAATCTGGAAGAGAGAACATTTTGAAGATGGGGCGGTTTGGGCCGATGGCGAGCCATTTCCTGAAGAAATTAAGCGTCCTACGGGCACAGCGGGAGAGCCGACCGCATCCTAATGAATGAAACAACTCAGGTTTCAGGGCCTCAGGGTTCCAAGGTTTCAATGAAGCGCATTCTAAGAATCCCGGCCGTCCTTCTCTTGCTCGGTTGCAGCTTCGCCCCACTGCTTGCGGAGGAACCGGATGCGACCATTAAGGTCGATGTCAAACTGGTTAACGTGTTCGTGACTGTGACCGACACGCACGGAGCGCCTGTCGCCAGCTTGCAGAAAGAAAACTTCGTCCTGAAGGAGGACGGCAAGGAGCAGAGGATCGCAATCTTCAGCCGGGAGTCGGCGTTGCCGCTGTCGATCATTCTAGCGGTCGATGCCAGCCTGAGCACGAGGAAGGATCTGCCCCTCGAGTTAGCCTCGGCGCGCAAGTTTGCGCACGCCATTTTGCGTCCGCAGGACGGGCTTTCCTTGTACAAATTCACCGAGGAAGTCAGCGAACTGGTGCCGTTTACTTCTGATCTGAAGAGGATTGACGCCGGCATCGACCGGATCCGTGGCGGCGCGGCTACGGCGCTCTATGACGCCGTTTTTCTGGGCTCGCAGGCGCTGAGCCGCCGCCAGGGAAGAAAAGTCATGGTCGTGATCACGGACGGTGGCGACACGATCAGCCAGGTGAACTATAAGGAGGCGCTGCGCTCCGCCCAGGAGGCCGAGGCCATCATCTACAGCATTATCATCGTGCCGATCGAGGCGGATGCGGGGCGCGACACCGGCGGCGAGCACGCTCTAATTCAGATTTCGGCGGACACGGGAGGAAAGTATTACTACGCCACGTCGTCGGCGCAACTCGACGAAGCCTTCCGCAAGATCAGCGATGAGCTCCGCACGCAGTATTTGCTGGCATACTATCCGTCGGAAAGGTATTCGTTCTCCGAGTTCCGGCAGTTGCATGTGGAACTGACCAATCCTCCACCTGGGGGTCCTTTTCAAACCCACAATCGAGCCGGATACTACACCCGCAAGGGAACCTTTTAGCCGCCGTGCGAGGCATCGGCCATTTCGTGGGGCGAAAGCGGAAAATCGCATGCAGCGTCCCGGCGAACTCGCCGCATCTAGTAAACTGTTCTATTCAATTTCAGTAAAAAAACAGAACTGTAGAAATCAGGACCCTTATACGCGGAATCTCTGCCAGGTTCTACTTGAGGTTCTGCACCCAGGAGAGTCGCTTTGTTTGATTGGTATGGCTTGTTCGTTCGTCGTTCTTTGTCCATTGGCATTTTGCTGTTTGCGACACTGACGGTGTCGTCGTGGGCGCAAGACTCTGAAAATCCGACCACCGGCACGATTCAAGGCACGGTGCGGGACGACGTTGGCGCTCCCGTGGAAGCGGCGCGAGTGCTGTATAGCTCGTCGGTGACCGACACGCGCGGCGTAACGCGCACCGGCAAGGATGGCACCTACCTTACCGAAGCTCTGCCTCCGGGGCCCTACGTGGTTCGCGTCGAAGGCAAGGACATGCTGCCGGTCGACCTGAAGGTGACGGTCGCTGCGGCTGCCTCAGTCACTGCCGATTTCAAGCTGGAATGGATCAATCCGGGGCCGGTCCATGTCGACAGCGCCTTTCGAGGCGATATTGTCGATACGCTGCCGATCAATGGCCGTGGCTATCTCAATGCGGGTCAACTCGATCCCGGTGTGCAGGTTGTCGATGGACGCGCGCTGGACCTGGGCAAGAGCGGATTCCAGACGCTCTCAATTGATAGCCGGTCGGGAAGAACAACTCACTACGACATGGATGAAGTCGAAGTGATGGATGAGACCAGAGGTTTGGCGACGCTGAATCTGCCCTCCGAGGCGGTGCGTGATGTGATCGTGTCTCGCGCGACACCGGAACTGTTTCAGTCGCTCAACGCGACCGGAGCGGTACGAATTGCTACGCGCTCCGGCGGCGATGAATGGCACGGCAATCTGTTCGGAAATCTCCGCGACCGGGTCTTCGGACTGGCGGGATTTCCCTCAGGCAGCCCTAAGTACAGTCGCCAGCAGTACGGATTCGGTGCAGGCGGCGCGCTGATCGCCGACAAAGCGTTTCTCTTTGTTGGCGGTGAACGTTCGAAGCAGGATGGGGTCCTGCCGATCCTTCTGGGATATCCCGCTCCCAACGTGACCAGCCTGCAGAGCGCATATTTCCGCGAGAACATGCTGACGGCACGCCTCGACTACAACTTCAGCGACGACATGAAGGGCTTCGCGCGCATCTTCTACGACAATGCCAACCAGTTGGGCCCGTCCGATAGCCTGTCGAATTTTCGTAACCAGATCAATGTTCCGGGGGCGGTTCTCGGCCTCGACTGGAATCACGGCCGGTTCGTGAACAGCGCGCGCTTCGGATACCAGAAGATGGTCAACGCCATCAACCCTTCGGTGAACGGTTCGGTAATATTTCCGGCCGCGCCTTTCCAAATGCAGATCGGATCGTACGCAGCCGGGTACAGCACGGCCGGCCCGCGCCAGACGGTGCAGCGCGATCTTTTCGGTCGCTATGACAGCAGCACGATTTACAAGAACAATCACACGATTCGCTTCGGCGGCGCGTTCCATCGCATTGATCAGGGCGATTATTATGCGCCGGGAGTCTTGCCGTCGGTGACCAGTTCCAACGGGATCGATGTGATCAACGCGATCAACGGTGACCCGACGCTGGTGGGTGGCGCGGCCAATCCGCTGAATTACCCGGTGGGCACGATCACCATCTTCAATGGCCTCGGAGGCTTCAGCGAGAACTCCGGCTTCAATCGCCCCACCGGCGCACACGCGGACAACCGCATCGAGGGGTACATCGGAGACACGTTCAACGTGTTTCCGAATTTGAATGTGAGTTTTGGCGTGAACTATGTGCGCGACAGCGGACGCACCGACAGTGACCTGGCTGGGGTGCCGTGCTCGGCGATCAATACAAATATTGTGAAGACTCCGCCCTGTACGACCGGCTACATTCTGGATCAGTTCGGTTATCTGCCGAACGGCATTCAAGTGAACGGCGTCGGCCAGCAGTCGCTAGGCGGCCCAATCAATCAGCCCGAATTTAATTTTGCTCCGCAAGTCGGCGTCGCCTGGGACCCTGGCCACAGCGGACGAACCGTGTTTCGCGCCAGTGGCGGCTTGTTCTACGACAACTTCCTGCTGCAGAACTCGTATCAGGACCGCATCAATCGCTTGTCGAATGGCCAGTACAACCGCAGCTTGAATCTGTGTCCCACCGGGAGCGTGCTGTTCCCGGATGGCTCGGTCGTCAGTTCCGTCGACAATCTCGACATCGCCACGCAGATTTGCGGGCAGCCCATCGGAGCGGTTTCAACCGCAATTCAGGATCTGCAATCGCAATTTCTGGCCGCACAGTCGGCAGTCACCGGCGGTCCGAACGTGTACTCGCTGGCGAACAGTATCGCGAACTTCGGGGGCATGCTGGCGCCGAATTTCCGAACGCCGCGCATCGTGCATATGTCGGGCGGTCTTGAGCATCAACTCGGTGAGCACAGCATGTTTGCCGTCGATTACGTGCGCGAGATTGGCACGCAGTTTCCGTTGGGGATTGACACGAATCACGTTGGCGACGCCAATTACTTGACCGATGGCAGCAATCAGAATCCGAACCTCAATACTTACGCATCGGAGCTTTCAGCCATCAACGCGACCGTCACCAAGGTCGGCTGCCCGGCAGCGACATTTGCCGGCAGCAGTTCGCAGGCCGCAGTCAATTGCTATCTCGCCACCGTTCCGACCGCCAGCATCACCGATTTTGCGCGGAACGGCCTCGACTCCTCAAATGCGTTCTGCGGCCCGTTCCCCTGTTCGGTTCTGGGCAAGCAGCAGGCGGCCTTCGGTGGCATCAACCCGGCAGTTGGTTCGAACGTCATGTACTTCCCGAGCGGACGCTCGCTGTATCAGGGCCTGCATCTTGTCTACAAGACCAGCATGTCGAATCCAAACAAGCGCGTCCAGCACCTGGATATGTCGATTGCCTACGCCTGGTCGCGCTATCGCACTAACATCGCAGAGCCGAACGGCAGCGGCGGCGACTATTCCATTCTGAATGTGGCGGAGGATTACAACCGTCCACACCGCGGCCATTTCGGCGCATCCGGCATGGACCGCACGCATCAGCTCACGTTCACCCCCATAGCCGACTTGCCGCATGGCTTAAAGCTCTCGATGATTGCTCACCTGGCATCGCCCCTGCCACTGAGCCTTTATGTTCCCCAGCAGGATGGTGGCGGCGTGGCGGGAGAGATTTTCCGCAGCGACCTCACTGGCGATGGTACGGTGGGCGATCTGTTGCCGGGTTTTCTCGGAAGCATGGGAAAATATTCGACCAGCAAAATCACGAAAGAGATCACGTATTACAACAGCACATACGCCGGCAAGCTGACGCCTGCGGGCAATCTGCTGACCGCAGCGAATCTGTTTACCGGCCAGGAGTTGGTCGCCCTGGGTGCGTACGCCCCACTGATTCAGGGGCCTCCCGGCCACTACGCGGAAGCAACATGGCTGAAGACGATCGATCTGCGGCTGAACTGGCCGTTGCACGTGGGCGAGCGCGCGGTAATCGAGCCGAGCGTCTCCTTTTTCAACGCCTTTAATTTCGCGAATTTCGGCGGTCCGGGGAATCAGTTGAGTGGCATCCTGAACGGCGCGCCGGGAAGTTCGGTGAATGGCGCCAGTTCGGCCGGATACTGCGGCAACTCAGTTACCCTGTGCAGTTCGCGGCTGGACCGGGTCCTGCTCGGGTCCGGCACCTTCGCAAACGGGGCTCCACGACAGTTAGAGTTTGGACTGCGAATTAGCTTCTAGATCTAAAGTTGCTCAGTTGGGATAGAACCAGCATCGGGTTTCAAAGTAGTGCACTACTGCGCGCGTGCTGGCTGGAAAACACCTGCCGAGTGTGTTTCAATGGTCGAGCGTTTATTCAGCAGCCTTCGCTCGATTCGGGTCGAAAAGAGCGCGGTGAGAGGCTATTCAAGGAGCACGATTTGAAGCTATTCAAAGGGATTCGCTGTGCTGTCGGCGTACTTTTTATGCTGGCTGTTTTTGTCAGTCTTGTTGCTGCTCAGGAACCCGACAAGGCCGGTAACAGTTCACCGGCGCAGGAACCCGCGAAGGCAGCGGATAGTTCGCCGGCGCAGAAATCCTCGGAGCCTTTCAACTTTCCAGATTTCAGCGCCATTCAAAGGATCGCCACCCGCGGCGCGCCCAAGCTCCTGCTGATGAAAGTTTATGTTTCCGGATCGAACGTGCGGCTGGAACAGTCTCCGAAGATCGTCAATCTGTTCCTAACGTCGACGGCGAAGGTTTACAAGATAGTAACGAATCCCGATAAAACCACATCGTGCGTTGTTATGCGGAGAGACCAGCACGGGTTTATGACGACCCCAATGGAGATGTTGCAGGGCGCAAAGGTCGAGCGGACGCCCGCCGGCACTGAAGTTGTCGATGAGCACAAAACGAAGATTGAGGATGTCGTGGTCACCCGGGCAGACGGCAAAGTCATGAAATCGCAGGTCTGGGAGGCCGACGATTTCAAAGGTGTGCCGGTCAAGATCGTTTCGGAGATTACCCCAGATGAGAACGCCGGGCCGGGGGCCAAGCCGTTTAAAATAGCAGCGTTGTACGGCGACATTAAGTTTGAAAAAGTGGATCCCGCGTTGCTGACACCGCCGGACAACTGCACGCCAATCGAAAAAACATTCAAGGTGGTCGAACACGTTGAGTAGTTAAGTAGACCGCTTCACAGCGGCACTGAGGACGCTCGCGTTGTCAGGTAACCGCGCGGCTTCAGCCTGCCCGGCAGCTAAGTCGCGGGCGAGAAGTCTCGCGGGAGCGTCCTGTTTTGCCTGGGTCCCCTTGCCGTGCGGCTCAGAACGGGCAGGGCCGTCTCTCCGCTCCACCTGAAAAGCAGCTACGCTCGGGATGAAGCCAAAGAACCATCAGAACGTAACTCAAGCTGCTCCTTGAGCTACTCCCCACCTCTAGGGACTTTCACAAGAAAAAAGGCCCCGATGAACCGGGGCCTTCTCAGTTTTCGCTGTCGAAACAGCGAGAGGTTTTACTTTCCGCTAATACCGCGCGGGCTGCCTACGCCAGTGCAGTAATCCCAACCGGAAGCGACCGTGCACCCGTTGGTGTTCGGTCCAGTGGACGGCGTAATGTCATAGAAGTTCTGATAGTACGTCGTCGCCGTGGGAAGTTGCGAGTACAGCAGGTTATTTTCTGCGTTGGTGTAGAAGCACCATCCGTTGAAAGGATTGAACCAGCAGCTCGACAGCTGGTTGTTGGCCCGGTTAACGATGGCAGCCAGGGTTGGAGAAGCTTCGCTGGTACCACCCCAACAGCAAGACCAGCCGCCAAACGCGTATTGACCGTAAAGGGCAACGCCAGAGGACGGGTCAGAGTTCGACGCGAAATCAGGCGTTACACGATTGCACTCAGCTCCAGCTCCGCACATCGGGTACTGGTAGTCAGTCGCTGCGCCGAGGCCGCTACCCCAAAGCTCATACGAGCTGTTACCGCCGCCCGAACCAGCCCAGCAGCCTTCTGACACGAAAGCTTGGCCGGAGGAGTTTCTGTAAATGGAGGTGCCGCCCGCCGATACTAGCCAGGGATTCGAACTCGGATAGGCAGCGCCGCAGCCGGCGTCATCGGCAGATGCAAAAGCCGTGATTCCGGCACCATCAACGCCATTGCCGAAGGTGGTGAAGAGCGAATCGTAGCTGGTTTCGCTGGAGAACTCTCCGCCCGCCCAGCTATTGGAAACAGTACCGTGGCCGTAATTCGCAGCGATGTACTGGAAGGCTGTGGTCTCGGCGGCGAACAGGTCCGTGTAGGAATTGGAGCATGCCTCGACCAGGATGATCTCGGCCTTGGGAGCAAAGACGTGCGCGTACTCGATATCCAGAGTCTCCTCGCCAGCCCAACCTGCGTTGGGGGGCGGAGCGCTGCAGGAATTGTTCATTTGAATCTTGGTGAATTTCGCCGTGGTCAGACCCCAATACTTGTCGAAATACGCAAGGTCGGAGGCCGCAGTCGGGTCGTCATAAGCATCGACTAGAGCGATCGCGCCCGATCCACCGGCGCTGGGGCCGTGGGATTTGCCGTAATTCGGAACGCATCCCGTGCTCTTCGGGCTGCTGAGATAAATGCAGCCTAGCGACTGCGGAGTTTCTTCGACCTGGTCGGTTGCCATCGGACCGAACCTCAGAGTGTCTGCCGGCGACGAAAGGCGTGTTGGCTTGTCGGTGCCGTCGAGGCTGCGGAACACAATGGTGGTATGCGCGCGCAGGCCGTCGTCTTCTGGACGGTGAACGCTGCTCTCAGGGATGCCCCAATTCGGCGTCGGTCGCTGACCAGCTTGCGGCACGGTTGCCCTGTCGTCATGGCGGCCCGCAGTCTGGGCCATTGCTCCGAGAGTCAAAAGAACTACTAGTCCTACCACGATACTGAGTTTCAACTTCATGTTTTTCTCCTTGTGTCAGTGCATCGATTCTGTCAGGGTACGGTTAAAATTCTGCCTGCTGCCGCCGCTCTTCCCCCTCCGCCTAGTCGTCATCGGCGGAAGTAGCCCTTACTGGGTCCTGTGCACGACATGGGCCAAAAATCGAACCAGCATGCACAGCACCTTCGAACCGAAAATCCAGACTGGCGTGACCGGGTTAGTCCAACCAGGGAACTCCGGTTGAGGCTTTAAACAATGGGAAGAATTTGCTTTCTGGGGAAGTCTGCTGTTCTACGACGAGGATCTTGGACGCCTGACCCTCAATTGCAAGGAATCATGTCGCAGGTCGGTTTGAATGTCAAGAGGGAAATAAAAATTTCGGCAAAAAACTTTGCAGAGAGGTGCCCTCGCAGGTGCCACCGCGCAAGATCTTGCACTTCTCGTCCGCCAAAAGTTCCACCCTCTGTCGACGCTCTGCGACTTGGGTGCCGGCGAAAAATCGGAGAGCTTCTGGCACGCTGGAATCTCCTTTGACAACTTTTGCAATGAATAATCATTCATGCGATGAATAATCCATCCAGTGATGTCGAACTTTTGCGTCTAGAGCGCAAAGTTTTTATCATCGCGAAATTTTCTCTGCCCAAACTAATTTATTGTCTTGACTTAATTTTGAAACGGTTTAGATTGGCGGGCAGTGATGGCTTTAGCTTCATTCCCTCCAAAGCCACACTGGTACAGCTGTTTCACAAACTAACGTTAGCTTCAAAACTTCCAGGAGGTAGTCTCAGTGAAATTGAAAAGTCTCGCGGTTATTGCTGTTCTCGTGCTCGGATGCAGCGCTGCCTTCGCGCAGACGTCGTATTCATTCGGGTTCCTGTCCCAAAGTGCGGTCAATGAATATTGCAACTACGAAACCTTCGAAGTGGGCGGCGGCGGCAACTTCTATCTGCAGGGCTATGACGTCCTGAGCGCTTGCCCCTACAGCACGATCAGTGGCGCGGCCATTGCCGGCTTCAAGATCAACGTTCCAGTCTCGGCCTTCGCTCCGGTGAACGGCTCGGCTTATGTGTATGCTGACCAGATTTATGATGCATACTCCAACGCTTACACCGGCGAGCAGTGGATCGTCATCACCAAGACCGCTCCCACCAAGCTGAAATTCGGCAACGAGAGCTGGGCTGGTTACATTGGCTTCTTCGGATATGAGTTCCTCGGAAACTACGGTTTCCTGTCGAACAATCTTCCGGCCGCTGCCAGCAAGCAGAGCAACCACAAGAGCACGGTTGGCAATCTGGGCGTCTCGCAGGTAAAGGCGATGCTCGGCAAGCAACTCGTGAAGTAGTTTTTCTCTAACCTCTAGAATAGGGCCACGCTGATTCACGGCGTGGCCTTTTTCTTGTATTCTTCAAACTGTGTTGACGTTCGGGGGAATGGAATGATTCGGTGGTTCGCAGTCATAGTCTTGACTGGTTGCATGCTCGGACAGGCGCCCACGCAGCCGGTGCAATCGGAAAATGGCAAGCCTCAGACCGCTGGGGCAGAGCAGACGCCTGCGGCGGATTCTGGCGCAGCGGCAGTTCCCGATTCCGGGTTTCCGTTTGATAGGTTTCCTGAGTTTTCCGCCATTATGGTCGGGAGTGTGATGGTGGGTGACACGCAGGAAGCGCACATTTACCGTTCCGGCAAAATGCTCCGGATGGAAAGTACGAACGGGATCGGCTATTACCTCACTGACCTGGAAAAGTTCGAAGCCTTTGGCTTGTCAATGACAGGATGCATGCATGACAACCGTCCATACATGCGCGCGTTTCCATTCACCGCGGCAAGAAAAGAGCGCAAGATCGAGCGTGTCGCAGCTGGAAAAGAGACGGTGGACGGCCACGAGTGCCGGATTGAAGACGTCACCATCTCCTCCGGCGGCTTGGTGAACCCCATGCAACTGAGGTTCTGGGAAGCCGAGGATCTTCAGGGGTTCCCGATCAAGGTCACGCTGCTGAAAGGCCCTCCGGCCGTGATCCATTATAAGAACGTGGTCATTGGCCCGCAGGACCCGTCGCTTTTTATTCACCCCAATTCGTGCAAGACGGACCTTCCCGAACCTCCGCCGAAGTCGGCAATACCCTCCCAGAAGAAGGCAGCGCCGTCTACTCCATCGGCGAACAATTCGCCGAGATGATTTCGGGTTTCATGTTTAGAACATCAGGGGATTTGACATTCGCGCTCCAAGGGCAGAAGTAAGGACAGAAATAGGGATGAGTGTGATTCGTGGCTGGCTGTGCGGTCTGTTGTTAGTGGCGAGCGCGCTCGGCGCAACACAGCCGAACGTCGTGCTCATTACCCTCGATACGACTCGCGCCGACCGTATGGGCTTCCTCGGTTCTAAGCGCGGCCTCACCCCGAACCTGGATGGCCTGGCACACGATTCGGCAGTGTTCACTCATGCTTACGCGCAGGCTCCGCTGACGTCGGTATCGCATGCCACCATTCTCACGGGAACCTATCCGCAGTTTCATCAGGTGCTTGATTTTCCGATGCCGCTGGTGAAGGAGGTCCCTTACGCCCCGGACATTCTGCATGGTCAGGGATATCACACGGCGGCTTTTATTGGCTCGATTGCCCTGGACCCCTCGGGCGCTCCTGGGTTCAATCGTGGATTTGACCTGTACGACGCTGGTTACCAGCACCAGGGCTTTGCCAATCAGACCCGTTATCAGACGGTCGAGCGCCGGGGCGGCGAAGTGGTTGCGCGCGCCTTGGATTGGCTGACGAAGAATCCGAAGGGCCCATTCTTCGTGTGGGTGCACCTCTACGATGCCCACGATCCTTACGATCCCCCCGAACCTTACAAGACAAAGTATGCGTCGGAACCATATGACGGAGAGATCGCATACGCAGATTCCGCCGTTGGAACATTGCTCAGCGAGTTGAAGAAGCGCGGCTACTATGACGACTCTGTGATCGCTGTAATGGCGGATCATGGGGAATCTCTTGGGGCGCACGGAGAAGATACGCACGGGGTTTTTCTCTACGACGAGACGATCCACGTACCGCTGATGTTCAAACTGCCACGCGGGGCTGCGGCGGAGAAGCGTATTGAAAATCGCGTGGAACTAGCCGACGTGATGCCCACTCTGCTCCAAACTGTGGGTGTCGAAATACCAGCCGATGTCCAGGGAAAGTCTTTGCTGGGGCTGATCTCAGCGGGAAACGAAGCTGTGGAGGGTGAATGGCGCGACCGTCCGGCTTTTGCCGAGGCGGATTACGGCCACCTCGCTTATGGGTGGAGCACGCTGCAATCGTTCCGCGCCGGGAAATACTTGTTCATTCAGGCGCCGCGGCGGGAATTGTACGATGCGGCCTCGGATCCAGGGGCGGAGCACAACTTGGCTCCAGCGTCGCCGGCAGTCGCCGATACTCTAGCCGGTCGCGTGCAAGCGTTTCGCGAAAAGACCACCACTAAGCGGGAAGTTCCTACCGTGATCGTCGATCCTGCTACGCAGGAAAAGCTGGCATCGCTCGGATACATCTCGTCAAACGGCAAGATGCCGAAGCCGGATGCAGCATTTCAGGGCTCCGATCCAAAAGATGAGATCGAGACAGCCAACGGAATTCGCCGCGTGAATTCACTCTTTGAAATCGGCGAACTCAATCAGGCGGTTCCTCTGCTACAGCAATTGATCGCTAAAGAGCCGAACTTGGGCATCCTCTATAACAAGCTCGGTGGAACCTACATGAAGCTTCATCAGTACGACAAGGCGGTTCCGATCCTGCGCAAAGCTGTCGCGCTGGATCCGGCTTCCACCACGGCGCAGATGGATCTGGGAAGGTCGTTGCTGCGAACGCAGGATTTCAACGGGGCAGCCACAGTATTTGAGACGCTGATCGCGAAGATCCCCGCGCTCCTGGATGCGCACCTGTTTCTTGAAATCGCCTATGCGGGAGCGAACCGTGTGCCGGAGACCATCAGCGAGTGTAGGAAGGTGCTGGGCTTCCTCCCCGAACACTTCGGCAGTCATTTGACTCTTGGGCAATTTCTCGCCAAATCTGGAGATCTTGCGGGAGCCATCCCCGAACTGCAAAAGGCGGCGGAACTTCGACCAAAAGCTCCTGCGCCACATGCCGCCCTGGCCGGAGTTTACGCTCAACTGGGACGCAAAGAAGATTCGGATCGCGAGCGGGCAAAAGCAGAGAGTCTGGCTGGTGGCGCTCCGGAGGAGTGACATGGCTGCGTTTCGCCAGTGGTTATGTGTCGTTGCGCTAGCTGCCAGTTCTCTGGCTGCGACGCCGAATGCCCCGGTGTCGCCTAACGTCATCCTCATCACCCTGGATACGACTCGCGCCGATCGCATGGGCTTCCTCGGGTCGAAACGCGGCCTCACGCCGAACCTGGATGCACTGGCAAGGCAGTCCGCTGTCTTCACTCATGCCTACGCGCAAGCTCCGATCACGACGGCGTCGCACGCTACCATTCTGACTGGGACCTATCCCCAGTTTCACCAGGTCAACGATTTTCGAGTGCCGCTCGCGAAAGATCTGCCATTCCTTCCTGATATCCTGCACGGCCGCGGATATCACACGGCGGCGTTTGTTGGTTCGATCGTTCTTGATCCGAGCCCAACGTATGCTCCGGGATTTGACCGCGGATTCGATACCTACGATGCCGGTTTTCACCACGAAGGCCTGGGAGAGAACCGTTACCGTACCGTCGAGCGTCGAGGCGGCACGGTGGTCGATCACGCCCTCGCGTGGCTGACTAAACATCCGAAAGGCCCATTTTTCCTGTGGGTCCACCTTTACGACGCGCATGATCCCTACGAACCTCCCGAGCCGTACAAAACTCGATACGCGAAGCAGCCATATGACGGAGAGATCGCGTACGAGGACGCAGCAGTCGGAAAACTGCTACGGCAACTGAAGCTTCGCGGACTCTACGACAGTGCCGCCATTGCAGTGATGGCCGATCACGGAGAGTCGCTCGGCGCCCACGGAGAAGACACCCACGGCATTTTTCTCTATGACGATACGATCCAAGTCCCGCTACTGATTAAGCTCCCGGGCGCCGCAACCGCCGGCAATCGTGTCGACAATCGTGTGGAACTTGTGGATGTGATGCCGACGATCCTGCAGGTAGTTGGAGTGGCCGCCCCGCGTGAAGTACAGGGAGAATCGTTGCTCGACATCATCAAGACTGGCGAGACAGCGGAAGCGTGGCGGGACCGCGCCGCCTATGCCGAGACTGATTATCCGCTCATAGGATTTGGCTGGAGTGCGCTGCAGTCCCTACGCACGGGAAAGTATTTGTTTGTGCAAGCTCCGCGGCGCGAACTCTATGACCAGCCCGCCGACCCGAAGGCAGAGCACAATCTGGCGGTGACGTCTTCGGCCGTCGCGGACACGCTAGCCGCGCGGGCAGAAGAGTTCCGGCAGAAGACGAGCAACAAGCGGGAGGCGCCCAAAGCCGCGGTCGATCCGTCTGCCGACGAAAAACTGGCTGCCTTGGGATATGTAGTGTCGAGTGGTGTGTCTCGTCCGGGAGCGAGCGGGCATCGCAGCGATCCCAAAGACAAGATCGAAATCGCCAACCTGATGCACCGGGCCAACATGCTTCAGGAGGATGGGCACTTCGAAGAGGCGGTTTCGGCATTCCAGAACCTTACTGTGGAAGATCCCGAAATGCCGGTCTATTCGAAGCTGGGCGAGTGCTTCATGCGGCTGAAAGAGTATGACAAAGCTGTGCCGGTACTGCGCAAGGCAGTGGAGATGAGCCCGGATTCTCCGATGCAGCATTTTGAACTGGCGAAGGCTCTTGTTGCCGTCGAGGATTTCGAGGCCGCCGTGCCTGAACTGGAGGGCGTAACCGCGAAACTGCCGAATCTGGCTGATGTGCACCTTTTTCTGGAGATGGCTTATGCGCGCACGAATCGAGTGCCTGAGACGATCAAGGAATGCCGGAAGGTGTTGGAGTTCCAGCCCGACCACTTTGGAAGTTACCTGATCCTGGGGCGTTTTTTAGAGTTGTCCGGGGATCTCGACGGCGCGGTGCCCAACCTGAAGAAGGCTGCCTCGCTTGAGCCGAAGGCTCCGGATCCTCATATCATTTTGGCCGATGTCTACGACCACTTGGGAAAGGCCGCGGACGCCGCGCGCGAACGGGCAATTGCGGAGCGCCTGGCGGCAACGGGAACACATTAAGGAGCAACGAGGAGAAGATGGGGGCATTCCGGGAAGAGCTCCCGAGAACGCCCCTTGTCGCCATCCAGCCAGTGGGCAAGTTGCCAGACAGCTTCAATGCGGAGTGAACTTAAGCGCTCAAGCTCAGCGTATTTCCCGAGCTTGCTTGCCCGGTGCTCGCCGAATTGGAGTTGGAGAAGTTGAGCACGAATTCATAGCTTTGCTGCGGTTGAAGATCGATCGTGACTTGTTTGGCGTCGGTATTCTGTGCCTGAGGTGCACCGATCGACACGGTAGCCCCGGAACCGTTGCTCCCGAGATCGATCTCGACTTGTGTGGGAGAGCTTGCAGAAGAGCTGCTTTGGCCGAGGTTGATGACGACTTCAGCTCCGCTGTTTGCGCCCGCACTGTTGGATGACGTCTGGGTGACGGGTGGCTCGGTCGGCGGCGTTGTGCCGGTGGTGCTCGTAGTCGATGGGAAGTTGATCACAATCTCCGTCACGCCGGAGTTGTAAGCGGAGATGGCGCTTTGGGCTTGCTGGTTCTGCTTGCCGAAAGTGCTCTCAAGATTAGCGAACGCCGATTGTGCGCCGGCCAGATCGCCGGATTGCAACGCCTGCCCAATGGCCTGGAAATCCTGGTTGCGGGTTGAGTTTTGGAAGACCTGCCCGTTCTTGCTGGGGCCGCTCTGGCCAAGCGCCGAGAGCGCAGCAAAATCCTGCTGCGCGGCGCTTAAATTACCGGCTTGGAGATCCTGTCCAAGTTGAGCAACGTCAGTTTTCCGCTGCTGGCGGTAAGCTTGCAGCTGCTGGTAAATGGACGACGCATCTTGCGTGGTTGCCTGGGTGCTAGGTTGCGTGCTGGCCAGGTTGACCACCGCATCCGGAGTCTGGGACACCGCCGAGCTGCTTTGACTTCCAGTAAGAGTGGCAAACGCTGCCTGCGCTTGCGACAAGTTGCCAGCCTGAAGAGCCTCTCCGACGGCGTTGAACGCATTCGCCCGGTTCGTATTGCCGAAAGGCTCAGAATTGGCAAAAGGGCCGCCCTCGCCGAGAACGGCCAATGCCTGAAAGGCCTGCTGCGCGCCGGATATGTCTCCGCTCTTAAGCGCGCTGCC
The DNA here is from genome assembly GCA_963725295.1 of uncultured Acidobacteriaceae bacterium. Classification (GTDB taxonomy): domain Bacteria; phylum Acidobacteriota; class Terriglobia; order Terriglobales; family Acidobacteriaceae; genus Acidiflorens. Next base: position 19,082 of record CAVRYB010000108.1, on the reverse strand, counting down.
CAGCTGCTTGAGATCTGTCTGGCGGGTCTGATAGAAGCTCTGCAGCTCCTGAAGTATCGATACGCTGGAAACTGCTGCTGTGGACATCGTATTCCTCCAGTTTTCGGTCGCGACGCGGCCGCAATGGTCTGACTGTTTCCCCTCCAGACACTATCGGTGGATTACGAAATGACTTGAGAGTCAGAACGAGGTTACGAAGGTCGCTGTCGCAGCTGAGAGATGAGAGAAAGGAATACGGCCGTCCGTGAGGGCACCGGCCAATGGGATGATGCAGCGTCATCGGCATGCCTACGACGCCGCGCCAATGTTCATTCGGCCGGACGAAAACGCGCTCACGCCGCGCGCAGCCTGCTCACGTTCGTCGCCTTTTTCTCTCTGGCAAATCTTTTTAACGCAGCGAATCCGCCGACAATGAACAGCACCAGCACAACCAGTTGCGAGATTTTAAAGGGCGGCTCCGACTGGGTCGGCGCTAGTGCATTCAATGCCGGCACCTTTTCAAACAGCTGCACAACCAGAACGAAAACGTTGAAGTAGAGAGCGACGATAGCGCTCACAACATACGTCGGACGCCAGGCGCCCGCAAGATCGCGCCGGTAGCGCGCGACATAGGCTACGGCCAGCACCGGCAGCGAGAGGATCCCGACGATGATCCCCGGAGTAATGCCTTTGAAGGGGAAAAAGAACCCGGTCACGTTCGTCAGCAGAGTTGTGACCAGGAAAATCCATGTCCAACCGTTAAGCCTTTTGTTGGAGATCATTCCGTAGACAACGACTAGCCCGGAGAGAATGCCAATCAGGCTAATCGCGACGTGAACCGCGGTATACGCACTCAGTAACATGATGCTGTCCTTTCAGAACCTGACGACTCTACGAAGCCTGGAAATTTGCTGCACCTTTGCTGCACCTGGGACTGTACCTCTTAAAGCGGAGCCGGATCGTTTTCTCAGATGCTTGGGGTGTTGGTCGGGGTTCAGAATCTTCCCGGTTAAGGCCCGCTGCTCTCGGGAACACAAGGCAATCGGTGCCGAGAGGCCTCATTTTTCTTTCTCGCGGCAGGCGATTATAATTCCGGGTTATCGCAATCTTGCATCAATAGTATAGGTAACACCCAACCCGACCGCGCTCGTATGCGCCGGCGGACAACGAGGAACATGAAAGCATTGGTTCGTTTCGCTCTGGCCACTCTGTGTCTTCTTGGTGTCGCTTCCGCTCAGCACTTTCCCGTTGATATCTTTGGCGGCTATTCGTACCTGGCCTTCGACCAGCCGGCCAGCGGTACCACGCAATACGAGCAGCTAAAGCTGAACGGATGGGATTTTTCGCTTGCGGTGGGACAGTTTCACCATTTCGGGGCTGAAGTCGACATCAGCGGCCACCAGGTAAACAACTGCGCAGGTTCTTTGATCACCTGCAAGAATGTTTCCTACATGTTTGGCCCTCGCCTCACGCTGGGTGACCGATCGAAACGGCTTACATACTTTGCACATGCGCTGATCGGCCGAGACCAAGCCGACCTTTTTGGCTTTTCCAACAGCACCACTGTATCGGACACATCGATGGCTTACGCGGCCGGCGGTGGCGGCGACTTCTGGCTGTTTCGTCACATCGGACTACAGTTTGGCCCGGTCGATTACGTGTACACGAATCACCTGACCAATAACGGAGCTTCCGGCCAAGGCAGCTTCCGCGCGGCAGGCGGCATTGCGTTACGATTCGGCGGCGATTTCCCTGAGGAGGAGCCGAAGGCTCCGAAAGAGAAGAAAGCTAAGTCTGAGGGAGGGCATCGCTCCTGGATTCGGCCATGGCATAAATCGAAGCCGGAACCCGAAGGTGAACCCGCCGAAGCTCCTGCGCCTTCTTCGTCATCGCGCAAACAGGCTCCGGCAGCGGCGCCGCAAGCGGCTCCTGTGGCTGCCAGTCGCGGCATGTCGATTCATCCGTTGGGCGTTGTAGCCGCGCCGCAGGAATTTGATGGGGCGAAGATTCTCTCGATTGAGCCAGGAAGCGTCGCCGAGATGGCATCTTTGCACGTCGGCGATCTGGTCAAGGCGGTGGACGGCAAGGCTGTGCGCACGCCGATGGAGTTGGCAGCCGAACTCTCCGACAAACTCGGCAAAGTCCGCATCACCTTCGTGCGGGGCAGCTCCACTGTCGAGACGGTCGTACTGCTGACCGCCCACTAAACAGTCCCGAATCCAGGCACGGCGAATGTTTGTCGTGCCTGATCTGTTGGCATCAGCGTACGAAGGGATAGTGGAGTTCGCCTTGTGATGAAGCTTTGAGAGAAGGGACTGGCGCGCCCGGAGAGATTCGAACTCCCGACCTACAGCTCCGGAGGCTGCCGCTCTATCCAGCTGAGCTACGGGCGCGCGGTTGTTCACCTAGTGTACATCGTCAGCCTGAGCGTCTCAACGGATCGAAGGCTCGGTCGCGATTTCTCAGTTCTTGTTGAAAAGCCTGCGGCAGGAAAGCCACACAGCTCCGACGACGATGAATACTTCCGTTCCCCGCAAGAGGATCGCTTGAATGCTCTGCAGCGGCTCGCGTTCATAGTCCGTGTTCAGGTCGTAGAGATGCATGCGGTAACGGTGGAGAATGAAATTCGCCAGAATGCCTGCTGCGCCAACCGCCAGATAGACGTAGACTCCTGTCGTTTTCTTCATTCGGCGCTCAGCATCCGTCGACTTTCCAGAAGTGTTCGTTCTGATAGTCAAGCCGAATAACCCGATTGCGCGGATCGTGTCGCTTCCCGCATTTGGGGCAGGGAATGAAGCTGCGCAGATGCATCCCACGGCGATCGTAGTCCTCGGCCACCGCAAAGCTCGTGCCACAACTGCACGGGATCAGGAGCATGCGGACTTTTTTCTCGGCTTCTGCGTCGAGCTTGTGGGTGGTGCGCTTCATGCGTTGTTCTAAGTCGTTCGTCGGTAGTCGCCCGCGATTCGATTTTGCCAACGACCGACGACTACCGACAAAGGACCAAGCCTCAGCCTTCGACCGACGCCAGCGAACCCTTCTTCTTTCGCTGGTTCGATTGCAGGACCTTCTTCCGCAGCCGCAGCGATTTTGGCGTCACTTCGACATACTCGTCGTCAGCGATGAACTCGATTGCCTGTTCTAGGTTGAGGTTGCGGAACGGCACCAAGCGGATCGCCTCATCGGCGGTGGAGGCGCGCATGTTCGTCAGCTTCTTTTCCCGCACGGCGTTCACGTCAAGATCGGTGTCTTTCGCGTTCTCGCCGACGAGCATACCTTCATAAAGCTCGATGCCCGGGCCGACAAAAAGTTCGCCGCGCTCCTGCAGTCCCCAGAGCGCATAGGCGGTCGAAGTACCCGGACGGTCAGCAATCAGCACGCCCGTCGGGCGATGCGGAATGTCTCCCTGCCACTCGATGTATCCAGCAAACAGCGCGTTCATCACGATGGTGCCGCGCGTGTCGGTGAGCAGCGTGCTGCGCAGGCCAATCAGGCCGCGGCTGGGCACACGGAACTCGACGCGCACACGGCCGTAGCCGTGATTGTGCATGTTGGCAACTTCGCCCTTGCGGGAGCCGACGTGCTCCATGACAACGCCGACAAATTCCTCGGGGATGTCGACGGTGAGATGCTCGACCGGTTCCATTAGCTTGCCGTCGATGTGCTTGGTGACGATCTCGGGCTTGCCGACCATCAACTCGTAGCCTTCGCGGCGCATCATCTCGATCAGAATCGAGAGCTGCAACTCGCCACGTCCGAGCACCTTGAACGAATCGGTGCTACCTGTCTCTTCCATGCGCAGGGAAACGTTGGTGAGCAACTCTTTTTCCAGCCGCTCGCGCAGATTACGCGACGTCACGTAGTTGCCTTCGCGTCCGCAAAATGGCGAAGTGTTGATGGTGAACAGCATCGCGATCGTTGGCTCGTCAATAACGATCGGCGGCAGCGGCGAAGGGTTTTCCGCATCCGTAATCGTCTCACCAATCGTGATGCCTTCGACGCCCGCGACGGCAATGATGTCGCCCAGCGCAGTTTCGGTAATGTCGGTACGCTTGAGCCCGGAAAAACTGAACAGCTTTGTGATCTTCGTCTTGTGAAACGATCCGTCGCGCTTGGCGATGGCCACATCCTCGCCGGTCTTCATGGTTCCGGAAAAAACACGGGCGATGGCCAGACGTCCGAGATAGTCGCTGTAGTCGAGATTCGCGACCAGGATCTGCAATGGACCGTCCTTGTCTCCCTGCGGCGCGGGGATGGTTTCGACAATCGCGTCAAACAACGGACGCAGATCCTCGCCATGCGCTCCCTGGTGCACGGCGGCGGTTCCGGCCTTGGCATTCGTATAAAGCACCGGGAAGTCGAGCTGGTCCTCCTTCGCGTCGAGGTCAATGAAGAGGTCGTACACCTCATTCAAAACCTCCTGCGGACGGGCGTCGGGACGGTCAATCTTGTTGATGACGAGAATGGGCTTCAGATGGGCTTCCAGCGCCTTGCTGAGCACGTAGCGGGTCTGCGGCAGCGGTCCTTCGCTGGCGTCGACCAGCAGCATGACGCCATCGACCATCTTGAGCGCGCGCTCGACTTCGCCGCCAAAATCGGAGTGGCCAGGCGTATCGACGATATTGATCTTTACTCCGCCATAAAACACGGCCGTGTTCTTGGCAAGAATGGTGATGCCGCGCTCGCGTTCGAGGTCGTTCGAGTCCATAACGCGTTCGGCCACGGTCTCGTTGTCGCGGAACGTGCCGCTCTGGCGAAGCATGGCGTCAACCAGCGTGGTCTTGCCGTGGTCCACGTGGGCAATAATGGCGATGTTGCGAATACTTGAATTCAGATCGAAAACCTTTCAGGGTGCAAATTGGGGCTTGGGCCTACGCGGCCCCTTCGGCAAGCTCAGGGCAGGCTCTGAAGGGCCGCTCTTCCACGGTGACGCGCACAGGAGTTTTTCCGCAGCCTATAAAGGTGCGCCGTACCCAGAACCAGTTGTGAAACCAGTTCTACTACTACTTTACTACGGCGGGCTGGTTCGGGGTGGGCAGCGCCGGCATCTGGCCAGCCGGACGGCGCCGCTCCGTAGTACGGAGGATTGCACCCTTGTCGCAGAGTACGGGAAGAGGATGGGGCATTCGGCTGCGTTCTTGGGTCCTCGAACGCTACTTCAGATCACTTCAGATCGTTTCAGTCCGCCTCCATGGACGATTCCGCCAACCTGCCGCAATATCACAAGCATGATTTCCTCTTCGAGTCGCGGAGAGTCGAAATCAACTTACTTCTGAGGTGATTCCATGAATCGAGCCATCCTATCTTGCAAAAGGTTTGCCTGGATTGCAGTCCTGTCAGGTGCGATCGTCACGACTTTTTCTACCGCCGTCTTTGCCCAACAGGAGGTCGATCCGACTTGGTACAACCCCTGGGCTCCGACAACGACCGCCGTGCAGCACGACCAGCAGGTGGCAGCTCCGGTACATCATGCCGCCAAGCTCAAGAAGGTGTCGGCAACTCATCGCACGGCGAAAGTGAACGAGAAGCGCTCTGCGAACCGGCCGCGGCCTTCGTGACCGCGCCGGTTTTGTAGGGGGCAGGGCGGGAGCTTTATCGTCGACAAGAACAACGTGGGCGGCGGTAGACGTGAGAAACTGGTCCCTCTGAGATTTCCGCTTCGACCGTCGGCGCCGAATATGAACGCCTCCAATTCGCCCCCGCAACGAAAGGTCTTCCGCCGCCTTTCGATCTTTGCTGGAAACGCATTGCAGATTGCGGGAGTCGCAGCCGCCTTCGGCGCTCTTGCTCTGGCGCGATCCCGCTCGGAATCTTCTGCCGTCGCCGCAACCATGATGATCGCCGCCTGGATTCTTCTCTATTTCTTCTGCCACGGCATTGCACACTGGACTGTCGGGCGCCTTCTCGGCATTCGTTTCGCCTTCTACACCATCGGAGGAACCGGAAATCCTGCAGGCTATCCCGCCGGCATGCGCTGGGTGTTCGAGCATCTCCCGTTCTTTGGTGTGCAGACCGACAAAGCCTCGATGCAGCTAGCGAGTCCGATGGCCAAGGCCATCATGTGGTCGGCGGGGGTGACGTCCTCGGCGCTGGTTCCGACTCTCGGCGCCGTTTGTACCTGGAGAGCGGGCGTTCCCGGCAGCAAGCTGTTTCTGGTCTTCGCGGTGTTCTGGGCCATCGGAACGTTGTCGAGCAATTGGAGAAGCCAGACCGGAGACTACACAAAAGCGAGGCGGGCGCTTCGGGCGCTCCGCTAATTTGTGATTGCGGGCAGTGCGATCGGGGAGACTGTAGACTTAACTGGCGCGAACTTGCATGCGTCCAGAGAATTTTTCACTCCGCTTTCGGTACTTCTTCCTGTTTGCAGGAATCATTCTCTCGTGCAGCTTTACGCAGGCACAGCAACTGGATCAGCCAACCCCTCCTGCTGACGCTCCTCAGCCTGCCGTTACCAACACGAAAAGCTTCTTCGCGCGCTGGGCTGATTTCTATCGGCAAGACTGGTCGCCTCCGCCTGCTACTTCTGCTCCTGCTGCTCCGGCGCGTCGCGGATTGCCCTCGCCTTTAGATTCGCCTCCGTTTCCGAACTCGGATTGGTCTTACGGAGGTTCGCCCGTGATCGGCGAGCCAGACACAAACAGCTATCCGCTGATGACCGCGATCAATGGCGCACGCAGCCGAAGCAAGCTCTACGGCTGGGTCGAACCGACGCTGAACTCCACCACTTCGCGCGACACCAACGCGCCCGAGGCAAACGATGTGTTCTCCAATCGTTTTCAGATGAACCAATTGGTTCTTTACGCGGAGCGGCTGCCCGATTCGGTGCAACGCGATCATGTCGATTGGGGATACCATCTGACCGCTCTTTACGGCACCGATTATCGCTTCACGACCGCGAAGGGGTATGGGAACAGCCAACTGCTCAACGATCATCATCAGTACGGCATTGACCCGACGCTCGAGTATGTCGACATTTATTTTCCGAAGATCGCGCAGGGAATGAATCTGCGGGTGGGGCGCTATATCTCCGTTCCGGGCATTGAGGCTCAGTTGGCGCCGAACAACTACATTTTCAGCCACTCTTTGCTTTATGCGATTGATCCGTTTACCGACACGGGGCTGATCGCAACCATGAAATTGACCGATCACTGGCTGGTGCAACTGGGCATCAGCGTTGGCCACGATGTCGCCCCGTGGACTCCGGATGCCAAGCCCTCGGGCACGTTCTGCGTGAGCTATACGACGAAGTCGGTGAATGACAATGTTTATGTCTGCGCCAACGGTATCAACAGCGGGAAATACGCCTACAACAATCTGCAGCAATATGACACGACCTGGTATCACAAGTTCTCAAAGACGGTGCACATGGCCACCGAGACCTGGTACATGTACGAGTTGGATGTTCCTGCGCTCGGCGGAAATATCAAGCCGGAACTCGGCGCGAATGCCGCATATTGCCTGGCCGGAGCGCAGCGCTGTACTGCTCCGGAATACGCGGTCGTGAATTTTCTACAGAAGGAGCTTTCGCCCCATAATTTCGTGTCGTTTCGTAGCGATTTTCTCGATGACAAGCGAGGCCAGCGTACGGGCTATGCGACCAAGTACTCCGAGAACACGATCATGTGGTGCCATTGGATGGGGAGTACGGTGCAGCTGCGACCGGAACTGCGGTTCGAGCGCGCGTGGGATCAGAAGGCTTACGACAACGGCAGAAAGCAGAATCAGCTGACGGTAGCCAGCGATCTGATCTTTCACTTTTGATGCACATTTTTGAGACGCTGACTACGACTTGGTGCGGGGCCGATTTGCCATGATCTCGGCTACTTTTTGCGATTCCTGATTGTCACTCTTGCGTAGTTCGGCGATTACGTTCTCGTAATTTTTCTGATCGCGGTTTTGGCTCAGTTTGAAGCTGGCTTGTACTTCGTCGACTGCGATTTCGAAACCCACGATTCCTTTGATCTGCGATGCGAGGAAGTCGGGTGGCAAGCCGTCGACAGTGTAACGGCTCGGCGCCTCAACATGGCCTTCGTAGCGGTCGACGAGGTCCTTCATGAGGGCATGGAGCTCCGCGGGTTCGGTCACGATGCGTGGTTTGCCGTACACGTGGACAGCAATGTAATTCCACGTCGGCACGTTGACGTGGTCATACCATCGCGGAGAGATGTAAGAGTGTGGGCCGGCAAAAATGACCAGCAATCGTTCACCCTGCTCCTGGCCTCGGACAAAGAGTTGCCAATGCTGATTGGCTTTGGACATGTGTCCTTGGAGTTTGGTGGAACCATCGGAGGCTTCGACCAGGCGCAGGGGAGCGTGCGTGGCGGTCGGCAGCCCGTCGCGGCAGCTTACGATGGTGGCAAAACCGTTCTCTTCGATTACTTGCCGGATGGCCGGCCAATTGGTTTCGTGGAAAAGCTTGGGAATGTACATTTCGACTCTCTGGCCGTGTCCTAGTTTGTGGCCCGCACCAGAATACGATCTCGATCAGCAAAATCAGGAAAATAATTGTCGAAACTGGGGGAGCCGCTAGCCGGAATAGAGAACGCTTGCGCTCTTTCTGAACCTTGCTATAATCGCGCAAGCTTTTTGGCGGCCCACGCATTCGAAGGGGAAATGACAATGAAAATGAATAAGAAGCGAGTTCTAACTGGCATCGTCACGTTTGCGCTGCTGGTCTTGCCGGCAATCGCGGCTCCGCCCGAGGGCAAGGCCACTGGAGATGCTGCCGTTGCCGAAAAGTTGATCGCGGCGTGGAATTCTCACAGCCCCGACAAGATGGTTCCGGTATTCACCGACGACATTTTTTATGAAGATGTAGCGTTCGGCGAGGTCAGTCACGGCAGCGCGGAACTGCGTAAGTTTGCCGTCTCCGAATTTGAAGGCGTCCCTGACCTCGAACTGAAGTTGGTACGCGCTAATGTTCAGGGCGGGCATGGGACCGTTGAATGGATGTTCAGCGGCACCGACAAGGACGTATTCAAGACGGGAAAGAAGTTTTCCGTGCGAGGCGTGAGTGTGATCGACGTGCGCGACGGCAAGATATCGCGCTGCCTTGATTTCTATGATGTGGCTGGAATCATGCGCCAGGTCGGCGTTTTGCCGGCGCAGTAACGACGTAGGGAGACGATTCTTATGACAACCCCAACAGACCGCGATTCCGCTCAGCTCGAAGCGCTCGGATACGACTCCAAGTTTGATCGTTCCATGAGTCTGTGGTCGAACTTCGCGCTCGGCTTCACCTACCTGTCGCCGGTGGTCGGCGTATATACCGTTTTCGCTTTTGCGATCGCTACGGGTGGTCCGCCGATGTTCTGGAGTTATTTGTTTGTCGGTTTGGGACAACTTCTCGTGGCCATCGTATTCGGAGAGATTGTGTCGCAGTTTCCGATTGCGGGTGGACTCTATCCGTGGGCGCGGCGGCTGGTGGGAAAGCGTTGGGCGTGGATGGCAGGGTGGGTCTACCTGTGGGCTTTGTTTACCACGATTGCGGCAGTAGCGGTGGGCGGGGCTCCCTATGTAGCCCAGCTGTTTGGCATCACGGTGGGCCAAGGTGGAGAGGTCGCGATTGCCGTCGCGATGATTGTTGGGACTACGGCCTTGAACGTCAGCGGTACGAAACTGCTAGCGCGGGTGGCGATGTTCGGATTCATTTGCGAACTGTTGGGCGCGATCGTGGTGGGAAGTTATCTGCTGATCGTGGCGCGTCACCAGAGCTTCAGCGTGCTGTTCCATAGTTTCGGTCTCGGCAGCAACGGACATTACCTGCCGGCGTTCCTGGCGTCGAGCGTGGCGGCGATGTTCTGTTATTACGGCTTTGAAGCATGCGGAGACATGGCGGAGGAGACACCGGATGCCAGCCGCGCCATTCCCAAGGCCATGCGCATGACCATCTATATCGGCGGATTCGCCGCCATGCTGGTTTGTCTGGCGCTGGTGCTGGCGATCCCCGATCTGAACGCTGCGATCTCGGGTCGTGATGCCGATCCCGTGACTACAACCTTGCGAGCGGCAGTCGGCGAGTTCGGGCTGCGGGCGGTGATTGCGGTGGTCATGGTGTCATTCTTCTCGTGCCTCATCAGCCTGGAGGCGGCAACCAGCCGCTTGTTGTTCAGCTATGGCCGCGACCGCATGATCTTCGGCGGCGCCCGGCTCAGCACGCTTTCTCCCCACACTAACGTTCCGGTGGTCGCGCTGCTGGTGGCAGGAGCAGTGCCGGCCGTGATTGCGATTGCTGGGTTGTTCCTGGAGGAGATGATCAAGACGATCATTGTTTTTGGCTCCGCTGGAATCTACGTCGCCTTCCAAATGATTGTTTTTGGAGCCTTGGTGGCCAGAGCCAAGGGCTGGAAGCCGAGTGGGGCATTCCGTTTAGGCATCTGGGCGTGGCCGGTCAACCTCGCGGCGCTCGCCTATGGTGTGCTCGCCATCATCAATATGGTATGGCCGCGCACGCCCCAGGATCCTTGGTATCGCAATTACGGAATGATCGTCGGCACCGCCGCAGTACTGGGCACGGGATTTCTCTACGCTCTGCTATTCCGGCCCTACGACCGTATCGACGCGCCCGAGGGCGATGCGCATTTGGCGCATTTGAATGGGCCGGTGCCGGTGGAGGGCAACGCAGAGTAGTACTCTACTGCGCCGCCTTCACCTCATTCCAAATCTGGTTGTACTTGGCGCGGCGCGGAACGTTCTGCAGGAAATAGAGCCGCTGCTGGTACGTGTCTACTTCGTCCAGGTGCAGACTCTTCTGTTCCTCTGGCGTCATGGACTGCGCGGCTCGGGGATTGGCGGGCGTATAACCGGTCACTTCGGTGACTTTTTTCTGCGTCGGCGCCTGGATCATGTACTCGATGAATTTGTAGGCCAATTCCTTGTTGTCGCTGGCGGCTGTGATCATGAGGTGATCGATCCATCCGGTAGTATTTTCTTTCGGAATCGTCTCGCCAATCGGGAAATTGTTTTTGTGTAGTTGGTTGGTCATCAGCGGCCATCCCATGGCGATCACGACTTCGTGATTCTGGAAAAGGCTGGTGAGTTCGCCGCTCGTCGACCACATTTTGCGGATGTTCGGCTTTAACTCCACTAACTTTTTCTTGACCGCATCGAGTTCCTGGTCACTCAAATTGAAAAGATGCGCCGGGTCGGGCTTGTCGTAGCCGAGCACCTGCGCGGCCATGTAGACGGTGGCAAGGTCGTCCCACAAGGAAACTTTTCCTTTCAGCTTCGGGTCCCAAAGAATACCCCAGCTCTCCGGAGGCTGAGGGAATGCGGTGGTGTCGTAGAGCATTGGATCCGATCCCCACATGAAGGGCACACCGTAAGCGTCGCCTTTAACGCGGACGAGCGATAACGACGTCAGTTGCGGCGAGAGCTGGCCATAGCTGGGGATTTTGCCGAGGTCGAGTGGAGCGGCCAGTCCGGAAGTCGCGATCATGGTCGCAACATCACTGGAGGGAGAAATCACGTCGTAGCTAGCACCGGCGGCGCGCAGTTTAGCGACAAGGTCATCACTTGATGCCGTGTACGCAACTGAAACTTTGCAGTGATTCTGTTCTTCGAACGTTTTCACGAAGGAGGGGTCGGCGTAACCTTCCCAGACCAGCAGGCTGAGCGTGGGAGTCTTCTTTGCGCAGGACCCGGTGAAGATGATCAGCAGTGCGGCGAACAGAGCGAAGATTGACTTGCGAACGTTCATACCCGCTTCCTTCCGGTCAGATTGTGACAGAGATGAGGATTTTGTAGAAGCTAGAAAGTCGGCGGGGTGTTGACCCACAGCAGCCAGGTTTCGGTGCGGCCGGGATTCTTCCAATGATGCGGGGTGGCGCTCTCGAAGTAAAAACTGTCGCCGCGTTTGAGGTGGTACTCCTCAGAGGCCAGTGAAATCATCAGCTCTCCGCGGAGCACGAACAGAAATTCTTCGCCTTCGTGGGCATAGGATTCACCGCTGCCCGCCTGAGGAGCGATACGAAACAGGTGCGGCTCCATCACTTTGTTGCCCCAGGCGAGCAACTCCATGCGGACGCCGGGGCCGGCCTCAAGCACTTTGCGCTTGGGCGGTCGCACCAATCGGGTATTCAGTTCCGTAGCATCGAAAAAATCAAGGATGTTGGTGCGGTAGTAGCGTGCTAGCCTGCGCAGTGTTCCAACAGAGGCGCTCATCTGCGAGCGTTCGATCGCGCTGAGGAAGCCGACGGAAATTCCGGCGGCGGCGGCAACTTCGGCGAGACCGAGGCCGCGTTGCGTGCGCAAGCCACGAAGGCGCGTGCCAATGGCGGCAGCGTCGTTATGGGTGTCCGGCTTGATGGCGCCGTCGCGCTTGAGCATCTGCACGATGGCGGGCGCGTTCAACCCGCGAACTTTGCGCAGGTAGCGAGCTTTCTTGAGCAGGCGAACATCGTCATTGGTGTAGAGGCGATAGCGGCTTTCCGTGCGATGCGGCCGCGCCAGGCCGAGGCTTTCCCAGGCGCGGATGGCGGAGGGAGAAATCCCGACCAGACGGGCCACGTCGCCGATTTTGAGATAAACTTGTCCGTCGCTCGCCATATCTCTGAAAGACGATTTCCGAATACGCCAGCTGATCGCGCGGCGGGGAGTAAACTTTTCCGCTTGACAGGGGGCGGCGGAGTCAATAACCTTGCGCGATTATAGCAAGGTTTGGGTCGCGCGCAAGCTGTATTCGGATCTGACAACTTTGCCCCCGAGATCTGGAGGAACTGTCCATGCCGTCTTTGAAACCGTCCCGGTTCAACTGCTGGCTCATCGTCGTGAGCCTGTGCCTGATCTGTTCCACGCTCCTCTCCGCCCAGAGCACGGGTGGCCGCATTCTAGGCCGCGTGGCCGATTCCACCGGAGCCGTGCTGGCGGGCGTGAAAGTGACCGCCACGAATGAGGCGACGGGAGTGAGCCGCGAGGCGATGACGAATGACAGCGGCGAGTATGGGTTCCCACAGGTCCCGATCGGCATTTATACGCTCTCCTTTGACTTAACGGGATTCAAGACGAACGTGCGAAAGGGAATTCAGGTCGAGTTAAACCAGGTCGTTACTTTCAACTCCATATTGGAGATTGGTCAGACCAAAGAGATTGTGGAAGTGACCTCGGAAGCGCCGCTGGTGGATACGACCAGCACGCAACTGGGCGCGATCGTCAATAACAAGTCTGTGAATGAGTTGCCGCTGAACGCGCGAGATGCTTATCAGTTCCTGCAACTGCAGCCGGGTGTGCAATCGCAGTTGGGATCGAGCGGCGGTACATTTTATGGCAGCGATGCGGCCGGCTCTGTGTCGGTGAATGGTGGCCGTGGGCGCGCAAATAATTTCAACGTGAACGGTGGCGACGCCAACGACCAGTTTGTGAATGCGGCGGCAGTACAGCCATCGCCCGATGCAATCGCGGAATTCCGCGTGATTACGAACACGTTTGACGCCGAATATGGGCGAAACTCGGGAGCGGTCGTTAACGTGGTGACCCAGTCCGGAACCAACGCGATTCACGGCGATGTTTATGAGTACTTCCGCAACAAGGTTCTTAACGCGCAGGGTTTTTACAATACCGTAAAGCCGCAATTCAACCAAAATCAGTTTGGTGGCACGCTGGGCGGTCCCGTCATAAAGGACCGGACGTTTTTCTTTGGGTCGTATGAGGGACGCCGCATACGGCAAGGTGTGTCCAGCGAGCTTGTGCAGTTGCCGACACCGGACGAACTCGCAGGCAATTTCGGAGCGTTTCCTCTCTGGCGAGATGCGGCCCAGACAATTCCCAACCAGATCAACGATCAGTTTGTGGCCGACGCGCTGAACAGCCGGACTGACGGCACGACGACATGCCAGCAGGCGATCGCCGCGATTCCTGGCAGTACGCCGGCCGCGTCCGGCGTACTCTGGGCGAACGTGTTTCCGACCGGACAGATTCCGAGTCAGTGCATTGATCCGGTGGCGAAAAATTTGCTTCAGTACTTGCCGGCGGCAAACCTGCCGGGCAGCGTGTATCAGGGGGTGCCGACCCAGGCAGACAATCAGGATCAATTTACGGTGCGTTTGGATCACAAGATCAACGACCGTCAGAACCTGAGCGTCTACTATTACTTCACCGACGGTACGACCCATTCCCCGTTCTATAACTTCCAAGCGTCGGGAGCGAATGTCCCAGGATACGGAACGAGCGTTAAGCAACGCTTTCAGCAGTGGAATCCAAGTCATACCTGGACGATCAGCAATTCGCTAGTCAACGAGTTCCGCGTTACGTATCTGCGCGAAGGCCAGTTAACCTTCCAGCATCCGCAGAGTACCGGCGCGCCGACGAGTTTCTGTAACGGCCTAGCCAATGTTCCGGGCTATCAGACGAACGCGTGCTTTACCGGTGTGTCCGACTCCCCGGTGATCAATAGCCAGATTGCTGCCAACGGGACTCCCCAGACAGGTCTGAACAGTGCCGGTATTTACACCGGGTTGCCGTCGAACCGGACGGGGCTGCCGTTCGTGGATGTGGGTGGCGGGTTCAACATCGGAAATGGCTGGGAGGGCGAACTTCCGCAGGTGGGGAACTCGTTTCAGTTCTCCGACAACCTGAGCTGGGTCAAGGGATCGCACACGATGAAATTCGGCGCCGATGTGCAACGTAATCGGTTCGATCAGACGTTGTTTTACAACGTTAGCGGGAATTTCACGTTCGATAGCAGCGGCAACAACGCCATCAGCTCTAGTGACAATTACCCGGGATATTTCCTGGGGCTGGCGGACGTCTACTCTCAAGGCTCAGCACAGCGCGAGAACGTGCGCAATACCGGCCTGTATTTGTTCGCGCAGGACAGCTGGAAGGTCAAATCCAATCTCACTCTCAACTACGGCTTCCGTTGGGAACTCGATACGCCGCTGACCGATGCTCTGGGGCATGTGCAGACTTTCCGTCCCGGCCAGAACAGCACGACGTATCCCTGCACCATTGCAAATCCGGATGCGTTGGGCAATCCTTCCACGCTGGCTTATTGTCCTACCGGACTCGTGGTTCCCGGAGATCCGGGTGTCCCCAGCGGCCTGACGTCGACCTATTACAAGGCGTTCGCGCCGCGCATTGGTCTCGCTTATAGTCCCAACTTTAACGATGGTCTGTTGGGAAAGATTTTTGGGAGTAACGGCAAGACCAGCATTCGTACCGGCTGGGGGCTTTTCTATAACCCAATGGAGCAACTGGTGCTCGAACAGTTTGGCGCCGAGCCGCCTTTCGGTTCCAGCCCGAGCTTCTACAGCACCTTCTTCAATACTCCGTTTGTTGGGCAGGATGGAAGTATCGCGGCGAACGGGTTCAATGGCTTTCTGCCCAAGACGCCTCGTGGACAGGATCCAAATTGGGCGGGTTATTCTCCAATCCTGATGTATGGAGATTTCCAGCCGCACCTCCGGACACAGTACACCGCGCAATACAACTTCAGCATCCAGCGCGAACTCACGAAAGATCTGCTCTGGCAGATCAACTATGTAGGTTCCCAAGGCCATCGCCTCCTGGGTTCGCACGATATCAATCCTGGGAACCCCCAGACCTGCCTGGACCTTGCAAACCTGGGGCAAGGCTGCGGGCCAACTGCCGAAGACAATACATACCAATTTACGTTGGGGGCGGGACAAACGCTCACCATGCCGAACAATCAAGTGATCACGGGCGCTGCGGGCGGAACGCCGATTTTTCTGGCGGGAACGCGACCCTACTCAGCTCCCAACTGTGTTACCAGTGGCCCAAACGCTGGTACGAACTGTCCGGCAAACGGTAATCCCATCTTCACGAACATCTTTGCTGAAGACACGATTGCCAATTCGGCATACAACTCCTTGCAGACGATGCTGGAAAAGCGCTTCTCCCATGGACTGCAGTTCCAGGCGGCTTATACGTGGAGCAAGTCGCTGGATTGGGCCTCGAGCTTCGAAGAGACACTCAACCCCTTCGACTATAAAAAGAGTCGTGCCCTGTCGTTGTTCAATTCCGCACAACGGTTCGTCATTAACTACGTTTGGGATATTCCTGTGCCGAAGTACCAGGGCATCAAAGGCAGGATTCTCGATGACTGGCAAGTTTCAGGCATCACGCAGTTCCAGAGCGGATTCCCCATTCGGCTGCAGACGCAAGACGACAACGAGTTGATTGGTAGCTTGTTCTTCTTCGGCACGGCAGCGCCGCAGATGACGGGAACCGTCCCGCAGCTCCAGAATCCGAAGGTTGCACAAACGATCAACGGCGTACCGGGATACTATTATCTGACGCCGGGTCAGTTTGCCGATCCGCCAGTAGGCCAATTCTCAACGACCCCCCGTTCCATATGTTGCGGCCCCGGGGAGAACCAGTGGGATCTGACGTTCTCGAAGAAGATTTCTCTCAGCGAGGCCAAGTACTTCCAGTTCCGCGCTGATATTTTCAACCTGTTCAACAAGACGCAGTTCGTCAATCCGGACGGAAATTTCTCGGATTCTACCTTCGGACAGATTCTGCAGGCTCGCGATCCGCGTCTTGTACAATTTGCCTTGAAGTTCTACTTCTAGCCCCATCCCCGGGCGGTTTCGACCGCCCGGGTCTAATCTAATGGCCTTTCTGGCCTGAGTTATTACTGGAGATCACGATGTACCCCGCATTGAAGAAAGAGCTCGAAACTTTCGAGCGACGTACTCCGAAGTCCGCCGAAGCGCATAAGAAAAATTTGAAGCGCCTGCCTTTGGGCGTGGCCAGCAACTATCGCGCTTATGATCCGTATCCCATTTTCGTTTCTGAGGCTTCGGGGAGCAAGTTTCGCGATCTCGATGGCAATGAATACATTGACCACAACTTGTGTTTTGGCACGTTGATGGCAGGGCACTCGCATCCGGCGGTGATCAAGGCCGTCGAAGGGCGGTTGCACAAGGGCACGGCCTACGGCATGCCGCACAACATGGAATGGGAACTGGCGGAAGAAATCTGCACGCGCTTTCCGGTGGAGATGTGCCGCTTCGGCAATAGCGGCACGGAAGCCACGATGCACACGATTCGTCTGGCGCGCGCCGCGACCGGGCGCGACAAGATCATCAAGTTTGAAGGCGGATATCACGGGCTGCACGATGCGGCGCTGGTCAGCGTGAAGCCGCATCCGCCGGCCGACGATTTCGGAGACATCAAGAATCCGAAGCCGGTTTCGGGCGGAAAGGGCGTTCCTAAGGCGAGTATCGCAAACGTGCCGATTGCGACTTTTAACGATCTCGAAACAGTGGAGCGCCGGTTCAAAGAGAATCCGAACGAGATTGCAGCGGTAATTCTTGAGCCGATCATGATGAACGTCGGGCTCTGCATGCCGGAGAAGGGGTTCCTCGAAGGCTTGCGTTCGCTTTGCGACAAATACGGCGCGCTGCTGATTTTCGACGAAGTGAAGACTGGCGCGAAACTCTGCTGGGGCGGCGCTTCGGAATATTTCGGCGTGACTCCGGACATGATCTGCCTGGCGAAGTCGATTGGCGGCGGGATTTCCGCTGGCCGCTTTCGGCACGCACAAGCGCGTCATGGAGCTTGATCTCGGACCACAAGGTTTTTCACGGCGGCACCTACAATACGAATCCCATCTCGATGGCGGCTGGCATCGCGACGTTCCGCGAAGTGCTCACACGCGCGAATTATGCCCACACCGACAAACTGAGCGCGAAGCTCACGGACGGCTATCGGAAGGTTGTGGCGAAGTCCGGGCTGCAGGCGTACATCGCGAGCGCGGGCGCGAATGGCGCGCTGATGCTGTATCCGAAGGAAATTCGCAACTACCGCGACTGGCTGCCCGTTGACGTCGACCTGTGGCGGCACTACTGGTTCGCCATGGTGAATCGTGGAGTGATGCCACAACCTTACTGGTGGGACGAACAGTGGACGATCTCCGTGCAGCACACCGAGGCGGATATCGACCAGCACCTCGCAGTTTTTGGCGACATTGCCTCAGCGCTCGCGGCGGCACAACACGAGCGGCTGGGCGCGGTCGCAGCACACTAACTTCGATCGGGCGATCTCACCGTCGGGTTATCGGGCCATCTGAAACCGATGATCCGACGGCCCGATCACCCGATGATCCAATTCTTGAATGTCCAATACTGATCCCAATCAGCCGGAGTTAAAGCGCGTCCTTGGACGCTTTGATCTGGTATTGCTGTTTGTTGTCGCCGTTTTCAATCTGAACATGATGCTGAACATCGCGGCCAATGGCGGCGTGACCGTCTGGCTGTGGATCATTTCTCTGCTGCTCTTTTTTGGCCGCAGGGATCGCAGTGATCGAACTCGCGCATCGCTATCCAGGCGAAGGCGGCGTTTACCTGGGGCGAAGGAAGTGTTCGGCGACTTCCACGGATTCCTTTCCGGCTGGTGTTACTGGACGAACAACATGCTGTATGTTCCGACGGTGATGCTCTACTTCGTCGGAGTATCGGTGTTTGCGCTGGGGCCGGGGCATGCCGGGCTCGCTGACAGCAAGAGCTTCGCGATGCTGGCGTCGCTCGCACTGCTCGCGCTGCTCACCGTTCTCAACATCGTTGGCCTCGGAGTAGGCAAGTGGCTCAACAACCTTGGTGCCATCGGAACATTTGTGGCGGCGGCGGTTCTGATCAGCCTTGGCGTGACGGTTTGGTCGCGTTTCGGTACGACTGTGACTGCGGCAGACTTTCGGATTCCCTCCAGACCCACGGTTCGTCTTGAATTCGTTCGGCGTGATCTGTTTCGGCCTGGTGGGGCTGGAACTGGCGTCGGTGATGGGCGACGAAATTCGAGATCCGCAGAAAACCCTGCCCGGCGCGGTGGCGTGGGGTGGTCTCATTACAGGCGCGCTGTATATCGGAGCGACGCTGACGCTGCTAATCGCGGTCGGAAAAAACGACATCAGCGTGCTGCAAGGAATCGTGCAAGCTGTTAGCCACATGGCCCGCAAAGTCGGCGTGGCGTGGATCATCACGCCGTTTGCGCTGATGCTGAGCCTGTCGATTGCCGGGATTGGTTCAGCGTGGATGGGCGGCTCGGCGCGTATTCCGTTTGTCGCCGGACTTGATTCGTATATGCCCGCGTGGCTGGGGAAAGTTCATCCGAAATATCGCACGCCGCACGCGGCGTTGATCGTGCAG
>CAVRYB010000107.1:0-21208 GCA_963725295.1 uncultured Acidobacteriaceae bacterium | reverse complement strand
GGAAGATGGCGGACGCCCGTTCATCCTGGGCGAGCAACATACATGGCTGCGAGCTATCGCAGAGAGCAAGCTGAGAGATCCGGTCGTGTTCTGGCAGAAAATGGATCGCCTTCCTACCGTCAAAGGCAATATCCCCGAAAGTGCTCGCGAAGCCCTCGAGCATTTATTGCCGGAGCCGCACATACCATTACCGGCTGGCGCGGCGAATCGCCGGGCTCGGCAGTCTCGGACGCACCCGGCTCGTAGCGATTGCGGAGTGGAAAGGCGGCCGGGTCGCGCGCGAAGTCAAGGCCCTGGTGGCTTCGGCCTTGCAGTGGCTGAATCCGAAACACGCTCCTGCTGAGATTCTGTACGCTGCGATCTTGCGGCGCTCGGTACGATGCCCCGATCCCTATGTCCAAATGCGCGGGCACTGGATCGTGAGGCGGCTGTCTCCGCATTGTTCGCGCATAGAACTAGAGGCGCTGGGCACGAATCGTGAGGAGTGCCGTCTGCTCGAAGCGATGGGCCGTGAGACGGCGAACATCCACTTGGGAACGGAAGAAAAAGCGCCGAGCCATTCTCAAAGACCTGCGCCGCCGAAAGCCGGCCTGGCTGCTCAGCGCCGCACAGTCGATGGCGAGTGCCATTGAAAAGGACTGGCAGGTGTGGCGGGAGCGCCAGCAGAGCTAGACTCTGCCGGCGCCCGATTGGAGTGATGCTTCTTGCGGGGGTGCTGGGGGGTGGAAGAGCTGAAACTCCAGCGCTTGCGGCTTGTTTTCTGCCCCGATCGTGATCAGGGCGTCAAGAATGCACTCCAGGGACTCAGGGGATCCTGACCATACTCTTGAGAACGATTCCCGATGTACCGTTAATTCGCCGACCAGCCGCCCCAACGCTTCGGGTCCGAGGTCGATGTCAGCCGAGGTCGGGTCGCTGCCAATCGGAATCGGCGGAAGAGAGTGAACCGGAGCGACACGTAGACTGGCGCGAGTGAGCCAATGAGCGACAAGCGCCTTCAGGTGCTCTCGGCAACATACGCTCTTCACGTCTTTCTGCATGGCGAGCGACGGATGCCAGGAAAGAATTTTGAGCCGGTCGAGCCAGCGGTTGTCGATCACTACAAACCACTCATGGTGACGAAACGTATCAAGTCCACAAACGGAGCACGGCACACGCTTGGTGAATGAGTAGTACATTGATCCCCCTCCGTCCCTTAAGAAGCGCCGGCTGCCGCGCGAGTCCGGAAACGCGGAATTGTTCTCTCGTTTAGCGGAACGGTCAGCATGCCGATGGAAGGGTCGAATCGAAGCGTGTAGTGGGCGCTGCAGGCATCACAGAGCCAGAAATGCTCCCGTCGATGCAGTTTTCGTCGCCCGACGGCTGCATCCGGATCTGCCGGAAAAGTTTCAGCCAGGAACAGTTTGCCTTCGCGCAGTGATCGAAACGGAACAGTACAGCTGGGATTGGCGCATTTGTGAAGCATTGAGCTGGGGTCCAGTCTTCTCGTCTGTTAACTTCGGCCAGAGAGATTCCTGCAACAGTGCAACTTCAATGCCGAAAACGCATTGGCGCCCCCTAACCATCGTGGGCCAATACCTTGAGTGACTTAGCTGGCGTAGTAAGCCAGTGGAGCGCCGCATCTCAAAACAGGCTTGACGAAGAACTGGTCGGGTCCGACGAATGCTCGTCACATCTGCGAACAATCGCGGCGTGACGGAGATCACAGTCCGCTTGGACGATTCAACTGCTGTGCACCGAGGAGTCCGCCGAGTTTGCGAGGCGATTAATGCATTAGCAACGTCGAGGCAGCCACCAGAATTCCAATCGTTGCCAGCACTATCCCGAGATGCCAGTAGATGCGCCGCCCGGAAAGCAAAGTAATCGAGGTGATCACCAGCGCAATCTCCAGAAAAACTTCCCCCAGATCGAAGCGGTTGGCTTTGTGATTTGTGAGCGCGAATTCTGCCTCGAGTTCGTGGCCCTCGGCTTCGAGTTTCTTCTTGTCATCCTTGTAAGCCGCTGCTTCAGTACGAGCCTTTTCCTCGAACTTGGCCGCGGCACCTTCGTCCTTGGAGGCGACCACGCCTGCCAGATCGGCAAACAGTTCGTCATTGTGAAGCCGGATATTCTTGGCCTGGTAGTAGGCCCACTTGTCAGTGACCTGGTTCTGCAGAATGATTTCTTCCGTATGAGTACGGTGGCCCAGCAGCGAGACGGTCGCCACCAGTACGGCCAAGACCGCCATCGTGAGCGTGATCGGCGCGAGATCCGGATGTTCGCGGGCGTGTTCGGCGTGCTCGTGTAATTCGTGTAGTTCTTCGGACATGTTGTCAGGCTCCTCGTGCAGATTCATGCAATTTGATTGGCGGTTTCGTCGCCGCTAAACGCTAATCGGCGAGATATGAGGATAACCCAATTCAGCTATTCTCCCATCACTTTAATCAGGACTCGCTTGTCCCGCTGCCCATCGAACTCCGCGTAAAAGACCTGCTGCCAGGGCCCAAAATCGAGCTTGCCATTCGTGACCGGGACGATCACTTCATGATGAATGATCAAGGACTTGAGATGTGCGTCTCCGTTGTCTTCGCCAGTCTGATGATGCTTATAGTCCTGCCGGAAAGGCGCCAGGGTCTCCAGCCATTGGTCAATGTCCTTGATCAGTCCGCTCTCGTTGTCATTGACATAGACCCCGGCCGTAATGTGCATGGCAGAGACCAGAATCATACCGTCCCTGATCCCCGACTTCTTCAGCGCACTCTCAACCTGCGGAGTGATATGCACGTACGCGCGTTTGGTCTTCGTGTGCAGGGTGAGGTATTCGGTGTGGAATTTCATGCCCTACGTTTATCACGGCTGTCGCGTCATGGACGGAAAAATGTCCTACCGTTCGAAGGTCAGCTTTGCGGGCCTTTAGCCGAGGACCAGTTGGAGAACCTGGCAGCCAAAGGTGCTGGGTCGAACTCCGCGTATTGCCGAATTTATGACCTCACGCAGGTGGCCCACCGGACGAGGAACTAAGGACATCTACACCGAACGCAAGCCGGGTAATAGCCTACTGATTACCATGGACACCATCCGCTCGCTCCGCAGATACGGTCTTAACGCCAGCGCAGTCGCCCTCATTCTATTGCTATTGGCCTGTCTCGGACTGCCCGGCTGCGGCGCGACCTCAAACTCGGCTGGAAATGGAACTCCGCCCACCATTACTACTTTTGCCGCCAATCCAACCACTATCAACTCCGGTTCCAGCAGCACCCTGAGTTGGGCGGCGACTGGAGCGACGAGTATTGCCATCACGCCCGGAGCATTCACATCTACGTCGTTGAGCGGTTCCACCAGCATGAGCCCGACCGCGACGACGACCTACACGCTGACGGCAACGAACTCCGCTGGCTCGAAAACTTCTACCCTGACCGTTACCGTGAACACGCCGACGAAGCCCGTGATCAACTCGTTCACCGCCAGTCCTACGTCGATCACTTCCGGTTCCAGCAGCACTCTGAGTTGGGCGACGACTGGGGCAAGCAGTATTGCCATCATGCCCGGATCGTTCACGTCCAGCTCTGCGAGCGGTTCCACGAAGGTGAGCCCGACAGCAACGACAAGCTACACGCTGACGGCAACGAATTCCGTTGGCTCGACTACGGCTACGGCAAAGGTCACAGTATCAGCGTCTGGTGGCCCGTTGACGATCACAACTACTTCCTGCCCAGGAGGAACCCAAGGCGCAGCCTATGCCGGCTGCACTATCGCTGGCAGCGGAGGAACTCCGCCGTACACGTTCTCCGTGAACGCGAACGCCAACTTTTCTCCGTTGCCTGAGGGGATGTCTCTCAATGCCTCGACCGGCGTGGTCAGCAGTTCACTGATCGGCGGCCAAGGTACGTATACTCCGGAATTCATCGTCACCGACTCGGCAAGCGCCCAAGCGACCGAGAGCATCAACATCGCCCTCAACGGCAACAACGCGTTCCTCGCGAACATCTTCCCGTCATCTTCTATTTTTCACCACCGCGTGGACGCTGCCTCGACCGGCCTGCCCGTGGATACTTCTCCCGCAGCGCCGATGTACAGCGGCTACTTATCTTCGACGGTGAAGCCATTTTTCGGCGGAGCTTCTTATGCAACGTTCCCGAATGGAATCCCCGCCATTGAAGTCCCGTATAACCAGACGGTGGTAAGCGTTTCCACCACCTTGTATCAGTCTTACTTCACCTCGGGTCCGATTCCCGCCTACGCGCCGGTAGAAGGCACGAGTAACTCGAATGGAGATCGACACGTTCTGGTCTACGTGGAAGCCGGAGGCGGAAACAATCCAGCTCTCTATGAAATGTGGCAGGGAATCTACGAGGGCGGTCCCTGGACCGATTCTTCCAACGCGCTCTGGCCTGACGTAGCTTCGAACAACCTGACGCCGCAAGGCAACGGAACCTCCGATGCTGCAGGACTCCCCGTCGGTCCGCTGCTCGCCAACGCCGACGAGGTCATCGGCAACGGAACGCCCAGCGCACCGAAGGGCGCGATTCAGCATCCCATCCGATTCACGCTTAACCACATGTTGAATTACTGGGTCTGGCCGGCGACGGAAACCGCAGGCGTTGGGAGTTGCACGGCTACAGGCGGAAGCGCGATTCCCACGGAATCAGAAATTTCGCAATCTTCTCCTCCGGTAAGCTGCACGATGTCCGGACCCGCGGGCGAGATCTACCGCCTGAAGGCTTCGGTCACGACTCCGTCGTGTGCCAGCACAAGTCCGCAGGCAGCCATCATTATTACCGCCTTCCGAAACTACGGCATCATCCTCGCCGACAACGGAGACAGCGGAGGCCTGATCGGCACACCCGACGCGCGCTGGAACGACAATGATCTTTCCTGCCTCACAAGTCTTACCCTGGGCGATTTCGAGCCGGTGAACGTCTCGAGCCTGATCGTCAGCAACGACAGCGGAGCCACCAGCCACTAACTACGAACCCCTCTTACTCCGGTCTCTTGGAATCAAAGACTTGGCGGCATACGTCCGCCAGGTCTTTGCGTTTGAAGGACTTACTCATAAAGTATTTAAGAAACAATGAGTTACGAGAGAATCACATTGACTCCACTCGGGATCGGAGTAGAATACGCAGTTCGTTTGGACTAATAAATAATGGAGCTAAGGGGCTTCGGTTTATGAGCAGGCCAGCGCAACACCGGTGTTTGATTCAAGGAATACGCGGACTTGCAGCGAGCACCGCGTTGAGGTTGACCATTCTGCTGATACTAACGACTATCGCCACGATACCCGCCCAGGCGCAGGGTTATGCCGAGAGTGTGCTGCATTCTTTTACCGGTGGGACTGACGGCGGGTTGCCCTATTCCGGGGTCGTTCTCGACGCGCAGGGCAATATGTATGGAACTACCGCCGCCGGCGGGAATCTCGCTGGTTGCAGTGGGAACGGCTGCGGAACGGTTTTCATGATGGATCCGTCGGGCAATGAGACCGTGCTTTACGACTTCACCGGCCTCTATGTCGTTCCCGTAGGTATGGTGCGGGACGCACAGGGCAATTTGTATGGCATTACTGCTGACGGCGGCACTGACGATTTTGGCACAGTGTTCAAGATCGACGCCGAAGGGAACCAGACAACGCTCTACAACTTTACCGGGGTGGGTAGAGACGGCATAACTCCCACCGGAGGTCTCGCGCTGGATAGTAAAGGCAACCTCTACGGTACGACCCTTATGGGCGGAAGCCGCACCGAATGCGGCGGAAGCGGCTGCGGAAATGTGTACAAGATTGATCCAGAGGGGAACGAGACCATTCTCTACAGCTTCGTTGGCATCACCCCTGACAAAGTGGACGGCTCAGAGCCGAATGGGGGAGTGTTGCTGGACGCGCTCGGCAATCTTTATGGCACAACAACCGGGGGCGGAAACAGCGGGTGTACGAACGGTACGGATTATGGCGGCTGTGGGACCGTGTTCAAACTCGATCCAGCAGGCAACGAAACTTTGTTGTATGCCTTTACCGGCGCGGCGGACGGCGCCAATCCCTTTGCCGGGTTAGTGACCGATGCGCAGGGCAATTTTTATGGCACGACATCCGGGGCGTATAGCGGCGCGGCTACCGGCGGGACGGTCTTCAAGTTAGACACAACTGGGAAGCTCACCGTCCTCCACAGTTTCCCCGCGATGGCTTGGGATGGCGTAGGGCCCGGAGCGCTGGTGTGGGACGCGCAGGGCAACCTCTATGGCACGACGAAGGCGGGCGGTCTTGTGAGCGCCGGCACCGTATTCGAGCTGGACCAGACGGGCAAGGAGACCTTGCTGCACCACTTCCTGGCCAGCGGGGATGGGGCCATTGCCAACAGAGAGTTGACGATCGACGCAGAGAACAATCTCTATGGCACGACCCAGGGCGGTGGCACAGGCCACAACCCTTACTTCACCGGAACGGTGTTCAAGCTGAAGCCTGCGCCGGCGACGACCACCACTCTTACCTCTTCGCGGAATCCATTGCTGTACGGGAATAATCTGACTTTCTCGGCTACCGTAACGTCACCTGCGGGTGGCGTACCGACAGGGAAGGTCTATTTCTACGACAGTAATTTCGATAGTGGCGAGGCGCCAATGTTCGTGATGCGCTCAATAGCGGCGGGGTTGCGCGGTTCAAGTACGCCGGGATGGCCACTGGGTTCGAACATCGTCACCGCGATTTATACGGGCGATTCCAACTACAGCAGCAGCACGTCGGCGCCGTTCGTTCAGGTCGTGCTGGTAGCGACCACCATTACTCTTACGTCTTCATTGAACCCGTCTGTCTACGGACAGTCGGTGACCTTTACCGCGGAAGTCGGGTCCACCATCAACCGCCCGCCGCCCGATGGAGAGACCGTCAGTTTCATGAACGGCAAGAAAATCCTGGGGACCGGCACATTAAGTGGCGGCACGGCCAGCTTTACGACCTCGACACTCAAAGTGGGAACAACCGCAGTCACGGCGGTGTATGCCGGTGACGCGGACTTCGAGGCCAAGAAATCGAATGTGATCAAGCAGGTTGTGGAGAAGGCGGCACAGTGATGGAGTGGAGGTAACCGTCTAAGCGGCCGGTGGCCAACATCCGCGAGTATAACGCCCTACTCTTCGAAAGTTGACAGAGAAACAACTGAGGGTGCCCCATGTCTCGCGCTTTTCGAGACGTGGGCATTCCGACTGTTGATACCTAAGAGTTTCACTTCTTATCCGTAGCCGTGGAGGCTGGGGACAGACGGGACGTACCCCAAGTTCCCAATTCGCAAAAACCTGTGAACGTCCCGTCTGTCCCCAGTTTTCTCTGTCCCCAGTTTTCTTGTGGAGTCTCAATCCTCAAGAGGGTCGCTCAATATCGGTTCCGCTGCTACAGGCTTCCCATCGACCATCTCGTAAAAGGCAATGAGTTTGCCCGGTACAACGATGGGCGTTCCCTTGTCACAGTGTTTAACGGTCGGTGGAATGGTGCCGGGAAGAAGCACGACACGCTGTCCTCCACCTATCGTCGAATCAAACTCAATTCTGATATTCGTCCCGCAGGCGCATGTTATAGATGTTGTAGAGACCAAGGTTGCCCTCCATGTTGTATCGTTTACCTATCCTACGACAGACGTTTCGGGAGAAACGCCAATGTTAAGAAGAGTGCTCGTCAAGTTCTGGGTAACTTTCATTCCAGCCGTGCTCGCTATCGGCTGTCACTGTGTCGCGCAAGTCAACAAAGTAAATACTGAAGACTTGATGGACACCGTGTGGGACATGAAGAAGGCCGCGGCAACCGCCGACAAACTTTCACCGGATGGTTCAAAATATTGTCACTGGGGAATTGCAACGCTCGACGCGTCCGACTTGGATTCAGCGGTCTCCCGGTTCCTCCTGGGGCACGGGTCGGTAGTTCCTGACGATATTTCGGCTTCTAAGATGTGGCACGTCAGCTTCGTAGCCGATGACTTTATCAATCAGTTAGAGATGAGGTTGCAATTGTGCAATTTAGGAGCGCGATTGAACCGCGACATCTATAACGTTGCCGTTGCGGGCAAGCCGATGCTATCTAAACTCCAAAGCATTAAACTCAGATTCGCGGGCCAAGCCTATCTACAGACGGTGTGGCAGGAGTTGAACTATACCAGACTTCTCGCACCTCGCAACCCCGACAGTACGGATGATGGAGTGGGTGCTCCCGCAGTCGATGCAAACGAGGTTCTTGGCGCTTCGCTTGAGGTTCGGGAAGCGTGGGAAAACGCGAACACGGTAGCGACCAAAGCAGGCGCAACGAAGGAATGCCTTCAATACGGCACATCGGATAAACGAATTGAGCCCGTTGAACTGAACAAACTTGTCGCCCGCGTCTCTCACTCCGGGAGTTATATCCACGCAGCAGACATGTGGGTGGTCGCCAATTCGGTTGACGTTCAAAAGCTCACAACGCAGTTTGCACTTGAGGCTTGCGGCTACAATGCGCTCTGGAAAAAGAAAGCAAAAAAAGTCGCCGATGCGGCAGCTGACGCAGACCAGCGCTTGAAGGCAGCCCTCGCCAGATTCAATGCGATTGCACTCAAGCAAACGGAATGGGAAGAGCAGGTCTTCCAGAAGCAGGCCAGCATTCAGGAGCAATGAACGGGAAAAGTGTTGCCTGCTCACCAGACAACTAATGTTATCTATCGGGACCGGCCCACTCTTTTGCCTTCATGACTGCATAGTGAGGCCGCCCCACCCTTGCGTTCTTGGCAAGGGTGGGGATTCTGCGCAGCCCCATCACTCTGCCGGCACACCTCTCTATTTCAATCGGACCGGCTGTTGTTCGATTGGTCCGTCCTCAGGATGAAGACTAGGAGACCTGCGGCGTACACCCCATGGTGTCGACAGTTGAAATGCCCACGTCTCGAAAAGCGCGAGACGTGGGGCACCCCCAGTCATTTCTCTCTCAGCTTTGAAACCCAGGGGTACGAGTAGGGGCCGCCTACCGCATCGACTCTTCTACTTCGGAGATCCAGTCGGGCCGCTTCAGTACTTCTCGTGGCTTGGGGCCATCGGCGGCGCCAACGATTCCGTCGCGTTCCATCAGGTCGATCAGGTGCGCGGCGCGTCCGTAGCCGATGCGCAGCCGGCGCTGCAGCAGGGAAGTCGAGGCCTTGCCGAACTCGATCACCAGGCGCACGGCATCGTTGAAGAGCGGATCGTTGTCGTCCGCCGAAAGTTCGCCAGACTCGCCGCCATCCGCCGACATCTCGCGATCTTCTTTCGGCGTTTCGAGGAACTTCTCCTGATACTGCGCTTGTCCTTGCGCTTTCCAGAATTCGACGACCGCAGCAATTTCTTTTTCGGTTACATACGGAGCATGCAATCGATGCACACGCGCTGATCCCGAAGGCAGGTAAAGCATGTCGCCGCGTCCTAACAGCGACTCGGCGCCGTTGGCATCGAGAATAGTACGCGAATCTACTTTCGTCGCGACGCGGAACGACACGCGAGCAGGGAAGTTGGCTTTGATGAGTCCAGTAATTACATCGACCGAAGGACGCTGCGTTGCGAGCACAAGGTGAATGCCGACGGCGCGCGCCATCTGCGCCAGGCGCGTGATCGACTCTTCCACGTTGTGTCCGTCGAGCATCATCAGGTCAGCCAATTCGTCGATGATGATGACGATCTTCGGAATCGGGCCTTCGTCGTTCCCGGTTTGCTCGCTGAACAGGCTTGGCGTGTCGTCAAACAGCTTGTTGTAGCTGTCGATGTTGCGGACGCCGCGCGCAGCCAGCAGTTTGAGGCGCCGCTCCATTTCACGAACCGCGTTGCGCAGCGCGTTGGCGGCGAGTTTCGGCTCGGTGATGATCGGCGTATAGAGGTGCGGAACGCCCTCATAGTTGCCGAGTTCAAGGCGCTTCGGATCGACGAGCACGAGCCGCACTTCTTCGGGCGTCGATTTATACAGAATCGACATGATCATCGAGTTGACGGCCACGCTCTTGCCGGTTCCGGTCGATCCGGCGATCAGCAGGTGAGGCATGCTCGCGAGATCGGCGGCGGCGATGCGCCCGTTGATGTCTTTGCCCATGGCGATCGTGAGCTTGGATTTCGAACCGAGAAATTCCTGCGACTCGATGTTCTCGCGCAGCCAGATAATTTCGCGCTCACGATTCGGCACCTGGATTCCGACCGTGCTCTTTCCGGGCATGCGCTCGACCAAGATGCTTTCAGCGCGCAGCGCGAGGCAGAGATCGTCGGTGAGTCCGACGATGCGACTGTACTTGATGCCTGCTTCCGGCTTGAACTCAAACGTCGTGACGACTGGCCCGGGATTGATCTGCGTGACCTGCCCACGTACGTCAAATTCTTCGTACTTCGCGGTCAAGACCTGCGCGACAACTTTGAGTTCTTCTTCGTTGACTGATTGCTGCTCGTCCGGACGATGCAAGAGGCTCGACGGCGGCAATTTGTAGCTGCCAGCAATCTTGGGAAGCGTCGTCTTCGGCCTGTGTTCCGTGTCGGCACGATCGGTAACTTCGATATCGCTTGGCGCTGCGGTTGGGGACGGTGGCGCAAGCGTTGCTTCAGTCGCTTGCTCCTCGGCCATCATGCGCTCGATGCCGGTGCGAGGAGCTGAAGCGGTAGCTTGAACGCTCGGAATCTCCTGTGCACTTTGACTACGCGTGACTTCGCGCGGTGCCTCTGCACGCGGCGCTGCTTGACGCGCCTGCACAAGTTGTGTGGTGACGACAGGCTTCTCCGCTCGCCGCTTCTCCAGTTCTTTCTGCTGGCGTTTACGCTCGCGCTCGTCTTTCCAGTCCTGGTAGCGATCCCTGAGCGCGACGATGAAGGCGAATCGAGTTGGTGCCCAGAGTTCGATCGCTGAAAAGGAGAATGCCGTCGTGAGATAGAGTGCTACCGCCAGAACCGTAGTGCAGACAATGTACGCGCCCGCAACGTTCAGGTAATGGATCAAGATGTCGCCAACGATGCGTCCGGCGAGGCCTTCGATCGGAATCGATCCCATCCAACGCAGATGGCCGGGCAGAATTGCCAGCAATGCCGGTACGAACATCAGCAGCCAGATTCCGCCGAGCGTCTTCGCGATCGGAGTTTGTACCGCTCGTGAGCGGAACCAGCGAGCGCCGAGCATAGCCATGAAGACAGGAAGGAGGAACGATCCGATGCCCCAGAATTGCAGAACGAGGTCGGAGAGATAGGCTCCGAGGATGCCGATCCAGTTGCGGGCAGCATGCGATCCGGTGAGGATCGATGCGCTGTTCAGCGACGGATCGAGCGGCGAATAGGACGCTAACGCGAGAAAAAGGAGGAGCGCGGAGACGCACAAGAGGAGCCCGACGAGCTCATTCAGACGCCGGTTCTTGGTGGGCGTAAAAATCTTCGAGAAAAATGTCATGTGGCAGCGACGGCGTTGCTGGGGCAAGCTTCACCCGACAGCACCGTAACATGGCCAGAGCTTGATAATTATGACAAGAAGGGAAGGTTCCGGCAATGCGGGAAAAGGTCAGGGTTGGCTAGTTGGGTACGGGGCGGGTATGGGTCGCTCGTACCTCGAAGGTGCGCATCAAGCTTTTGATGCTTAGCTTCCCAATACCCCGGGCCGACTTCAAGGGGATTGCCGGAATCAAGCCCATTGAGAGCCAGCGTCGTCACTTCGTCCTCCGCGCTTTGTTCAGCGCGAACAAGACGTTCCAGGTAGGCTTCGACGGTCAGGCCCTCGGCTTGCGCTCGGGTGCGCAGCTTCGTCTCCAGTTCAGGATGGATACTGATGCTCATGGGTATCGCCATCGCCCCTTAAACGAGATTCTAGCCCGTCCTTTCGGCGTTGTCATTGTCTGCCAGTTCAGGTCTGCGAGTTCGTGGATCGCAAAGAGCTGACTGGATAAGAAATCGTTGACTCGGGCGCTCAGCGCTCCAGGATCTCTTTATAGGCGTTCAATGCGACTTTTTTCGGTGGGCTCGCCAAGACGATATCGAAGGTTCGACTGGTGTTGCCTCCGATTCCGACTTGCGCGATCGGCACCATGCCATTGCCGTAATCGGCAAACACGGGAACCAGCATGGCAAAGTGATCGTCGACGTCGCTCTGGGTGATGGTCATGTGCAGCTTCGCCTTGCCCGACTCAGCCGGGGAGACCTGGTACTCAAATTTGTATCGCGGCACTTGCGTACCGTAGACCCACTCGTTGAAAAACCAATCCAAGCGGCCGTTGTGCCCAAGATCCATCAGTTTGGTCATGTGTCGTTCGGCAACCGCTTTGAATGACTCGGTACTTGCCGGCCGATCGCGGTGGCTGTCGACAAAATCGTGCATCATGGCAATGAAGTCTTTGTCATGATCTTCGTTCGTGTACATCATCGAGCGCAGCATCTGCAGGACGTACGCGCCCTTGGGATAGGTTACATTCTGATAGGCATTTTCGGTGCGAGGAGAGACGAGCCGCAGGCCCATCCAGAGGGGCCCCGCGTCATTCGGAGCCACGCCAAAGTTATTCTTTTCTAGAATTCGCAGCCGCAGTCGTTCCCAGAATTCGATGTAGTCCTTGCGCCAGTCTTTTCCGACCGCCTGCTGCAGAAAGAGGCCAGCGGAGAATTCTGCAAATCCCTCCGACAGCCACTGGTCATGGTATGAAGCCCAGCCCACCGTATGGCCCCACCACTGGTGAGCCACCTCGTGAGGAGTCACTTCCTGCACAAAGCCGGTGAACTTATCGTTGATGCGCCCGAACATCAGCCATCTCTGCGTTGAGTCCATATATGCGGAAATGGGCAGGTAGACGAGATTGGGCCAGGATTGTCCGAAGTTGAAATTCGGCTGCTCCGTAATGTAAATGTCTTCGTAAGGACTCTTGCCGAAGTAATAAGTGCACAGCTGCATCTGCGCCCGCGTCTGCGAGAGCGCATATTTCGTCATGCTGGCCGGAGCCATGGACTGCAAAAAGGCCCGCTCCTTATATCCCTTAAGCGCATTAGGTAATTCGGTGAGGTAGTAGCCCGAAATTTTGTAGCCAGTGATTTCGTCGGGCATTTCGATCTTGTTGTAATCGCCGTAGTTGAATCCCGCGACCGCGACCGGAATCGGAGTCACCCAGTGGCTGACGGCAAAATCCTGTTCCTTCGATTCTGATTCGAGCTTTCCAACGCTAATTACTTTGTATCGATGCGGAACCTTAAACGTCAGGTCATAAAGCGCTCTCTCCCCAAAGCCATTGAGGTTCGGATACCAGGACGTTCGTGCGCTGACATAGAAGCTTCCATCGCCGGCCTCTTCGAGAACCTTGTCTCCCGTGTACTCGACGGTAATCGACGACTCTTTTCCGGCCTCCGGGGCTCTTGGAAGGATCGCGTAAAACGAGCCATCCTCTTTCCGGCTCTCCTGAATCCAATAGAGAACCTGTCCTTGATCGTCGGTGACTCGAACGACCCGCAGGTTCGGAAGCAATCCGAACTTGAGAACTCTCTCGCCCGGAACTAATGGTGCAAACGTGATCGTTGCAATGCTGAACAAGTGCTCGTTCTTGGAGATTACGGTTTCGATCTTGTAGCGACGTGTGGCAAACAGGCGGCGGTCTTCACTGGAACTCGCGGTCCGTTTCAAATATTCAGACTTCAGATGCGCCAAATACCAGACGCCATCATCCATTCCTTCGGGATCGTAGTTGATGAGTGCGACTTCTTCCGGTGAATCGAGTTGGGGCAGCGCCCCCACGCGACTCCGTACGAAAAAGCGAAGATCTTTGTGCTTCTTGCCGCGCATGTAGGCATTGAAAAATTCCGGGTGCAACGGATTGTAGAAAGCCGCCATCAGGTCGGCATCCACGTTATCCATTGTTTCGCCCTGCAGCAAAAACTGAGTAAAGCCCAATGGGCGTTCGCGGCGCTCACGCATCCTCTCGCGCCATTTGGTAAAGACGACCCCTGCCTCGGCGGGCGTATTCGTTTGTTCCCGAGCTCCCGGAAGAAACTTCGACCATGCTTCCCTGGTGAATCGGAAGACCACTTCGGTAAAGTCTTCGTTCGTTTCCGCAGCGCCAGAGCGCCGGCTCAACTCCCGTGCATCGGCCGGAAGAACCGGTTTGAGGTTGAAGTGTCCCTCTCCGACAAAGATCGCGCCCGTTTCAACTCCATCCACCGGGGCTAGAACAGTCAGC
Organism: uncultured Acidobacteriaceae bacterium; assembly: GCA_963725295.1. Taxonomy (GTDB): domain Bacteria; phylum Acidobacteriota; class Terriglobia; order Terriglobales; family Acidobacteriaceae; genus Acidiflorens. The sequence goes on along the minus strand of CAVRYB010000107.1, from coordinate 7,088 downwards.
GTGCCTTGCAGGAATTGAAACGTCGCAGTGTCCCAGTTCAACGTGAAGTTGTCGACGCGATATGTTTGGCCGAGTCCAATGCTGCGAAGCTGTCTATAGAGCGGGTCGGAGTTGGCGAACGCAAGGCTTTTTCCCGGAACCTCAATACTGACCTGCTGCTTAGCGATAGCGAGAGTGAGCCGCAACTGCACTGCCGCTTTCAAATCCACGGTTTGTGTCAGAGGCTCGAAACCGTCGCGTTCGACTCGTATCGTGTAAGTCCCGGCCTTCAGTTCAGGCGAGGCGAATTTCCCCAGCCCATCCGAGGTAAGCTCGATCGGCTGAGCCATGCCTCCCGACGTAATTTCGATCCGCGCTCCCGCGATGACGGCTCCTGAGGGATCCTGGATAGTCCCTGAGATGGTTTCCGCGGCAAGCCGCGTCGGCGTCAAAACCAAGAAAAGGAGGGAAACAAGAAATAGCGACAACGGGAATGAAAATAAGAAAGGCTCTCGCTGCGCTTTCGCTAGACGATATGCGATCCCGCAGGAGAGCCTGCCCATACGAATTTTCCGGCGTGAGCCGCTCATTTGGAGCGATCGATTCTACCGCAAAGTGGCCGCTCCATTTCGCCGGCCCGCTTACTCGAGCCCTCGGTACTTCAGCATCGCTTTCGAGTTGGGCGGTGCTCCACGCCAGGATTCGTACATCTTTTCGAGATCCTGCGTGTTGCCTCGAGAAAGCACCATCTGGCGGAAGCGGTCTCCTGCGGCCCGGCTGAGACCACCGTTGTCGACGAAGCCCTGATAGGCATCGTCGGCCAGCATTTGCGTCCACAGGTAAGCGTAATATCCGGCGCTGTAATCACCTCCAAAGATGTGGGCGAAATACGACGAGCGATACCGCGGAGGCACATAGCTGACGTTGAGATGAGTCCGATCGAGCGCCTGTTTCTCGAACTCGTCAGGGTTTTGAAGCGGAGCGGTTGGGGGCAGAGCATGCCACTGCATATCGAGCTCCGCTGCGGCAAGCAGTTCGGTCATGGCATAGCCCTTGTTGAAAGTCTCGGCCTTCTTGATTTTTGCGGCCAGCGCCTCCGGCATGAGCTGGCCGGTTTTGTAATGCTTGGCATAGTGAGCGAAGATCGTCGGATCAAGCGCCCAGTGTTCGTTGAACTGCGAAGGGAACTCGACGAAATCGCGAGCGGTGGATGTTCCGGCGAGACTTGGGTACTCGGCGTCCGAAAACATGCCATGCAGCGCGTGCCCGAACTCGTGGAACATCGTGATGACGTCGGTGAAGCTGATCAGCGCTGGCTCGCCCGCGGCAGGCTTCGGCAGGTTGGCCACGTTGTAGACAACCGGCGTTCGTCCGAGCAAGCGGGACTGGCCCATGAAGTCTGACATCCAGGCGCCGCCGTTCTTGTTGTCGCGCTTGAAGTAATCGCAGTAAAAGAGCGCGAGGTGCGTGCCGTCGGCATTGAATACTTCAAAGACGCGCACGTCGCTCTGGTAGACAGGAATGTCGTGGCGCTCTTTGAACGTGATTCCATAGAGCTGGTTGGCAGCGTAAAACACGCCGTTCTCGAGGACGCTGTTGATCTCGAAGTACGGCTTGACCTCAGCATCATCGAGGTCGTAGCGCGCTTTACGAACCTGTTCGGCGTAGAGACTCCAGTCGTAGGGTTCGAGCTTGAATCCACCCTTTTGTGCATCGATCACATCCTGAATGTCTTTCGCTTCGCGCGCGGCCTGGCCGGTGGCGGCGGGAACGATGGCATCCATGAATTTCAGCGCCGCTTCCGGTGTTTTGGCCATCTGGTCTTCGAGCTTCCAACCCGCGAAACTCGAGAATCCCAGAAGCTTCGCTTTTTGCGCTCGAAGCTGCGCCAGGCGGGAGATCACTTTGCGCGTATCGTTGGCGTCGCCGCGTTCGGCGCGGTTCCAGGAATGCTCAAACATCGCCTGTCGCGTGGCGCGATTGCTCAACGAGGCCAAGTCAGGTTGCTGCGTGGTGTTTTGCAGCGGAATGACGAAGCCTTCCACTTTGCGGCTTTTGGCGGCCTGTTCGGCCGCCGCGATCTGGGCGTCTGATAATCCTGCGAGAGCTGACTTGTCCTTCGTCATGAAGGCGCCCGCCTTGGTCGCGGCCAGCAACTTGTTGCTGAAGTCTTGCGCGAGCGACGACAGTTCTTCGTTGGTCTTTTTCAGTTGCGTCTTGTCGGCTTCGGAAAGATTGGCACCGGCGTGCACGAACTGGTCATAGTCGTATTCCACCAAACGCAGTCCTTCCGGCGAGAGGTTGAGCGTGGCGCGCTGTTTGTAGACTGCGGCAACGCGCGCGAAAAGCTTCGCGTTGAGGAAGATGAAGTCCGCGTGCGCCGCGAACTTTGGCGCTTCGATGACCTGAATGTTCTGCAGCGTGTCGTTGGTGTTGGCTCCGGTGACTCCGTTGAACGCGTATGACACGCGTTCTAACAGGCGCCCGGTCTTCTCCATCGCGACGATGGTGTTTTCGAAAGTGGGGGCATCCGGATTGTCAGCAATTGCCTGAATTTCGGCACGCTGCTGCGCCATACCGGCTTCGATCGCAGGCTGGTAATCTTCGTCCTTAATCTTGTCGAACGGTGGCGCTCCAAAAGGCAACGTGCTGGGCGCGTAAAAAGGATTTGCCGGCGTAAAGTCGGCGGCAGCCGCGAGTGCGTTGTGAGCCGACGTTAGTACAACGGCTCCGATGGGAATTAGTGTGCTGAACAGTAGAAACATAAATGTGACGGAGGTGCTCCGAAAAGACTTCATCATGGAAGATACTTTTCCTTTCGATTCATTATAAATGTCAGAATTGCAATCGAGTTGTGATCGGCGGTGGGGGCGGCCTGCTGCGTCGAAAGAATAATCAACTGAATCGCGCCGAAGGTCTACGCGTGGATTGCCGACAATCTCTACCGCCGGAACCGCTTCATCTGTGTGGACGGTGACTGTTCTGCCCATGAACCGGGCGCGGCGTTTAACTATTAGATTCAGTGCGACGCTATCTGCCTATCTAACCGAGCTTTCCCGCGGCCCAGGCCAACACCGCAATTCCGATGACAATCCTGTACATCGCAAAAGGTGCAAAGCCCCGTTTACGAACCCAGCCCATGAACCAGGCGACCGCTCCGTAGGCTACGATGAAAGAGACGACGAAGCCGATGGCGAGAATCACCCATTGGTGCGGCGTGATGTCGTGGACGCCGATCGGATTGTCGTCTTTACCCGTAAGCGATTTCATGAGCGTATAGAGCGTCGCCACGGTCATCGTAGGAATCGAAAGAAGAAGGAAAACTCGAGCGCTGCGGCTCGCGACATTCCTGCCAGTTGTCCGGCTGCGATGGTGGACATGGAGCGCGATGTGCCGGGGAAGACGGCGGAGAGAATCTGGCAGGCGCCGATCCAGATAGCCTGGCCGCCGTGGATGTCGTCCATCTTCCAGGTATGAAAAGGAGAACCGGGCGCTCCGGGGCCAGCTTTTTCCCACGGCGCTTTCATCGCGTCGATTACCCACATGACGATGCCGCCGATCAGCAGGGCGGCGCCCATCACGTAAAGGCTCTCGAGATTCTTGCCGATCACTTTCGTTAACAGAAACGATGGGATCGCGGTGACGACAAACGCGATGATCACCAGGCTCAACGGATGCGTGAGCTAAGTCGCAATCCTGTTTCTCACCCTCGGGCAGGTGGAGATGAGCTTGGCAATGTGGCTGCGGAAATAAATGGGCAGAACCAGGATCGCGCCGAACTGGATCACGATCGATACATCTTCCAGTAGCCGCTCGAGAGCGGCACGTGCATCAGTTGCTCGGCGATGCGGAGATGAGCGGTGGAACTCACAGGTAAAAATTCGGTGAGGCCTTCGACAATTCCCAGCATCACGGACAAAAGATAGTCGCTCAAATCTGTTCTCTCCAAAATCGGGTTAGAAGCGCGGATTGCCACGTATTTTCGTATGGACGCTCGCGTTACAGAGTGAAGCCACTGAACCTCCGCTGTCCAATATTCGTGCCAAGCTTGAATTATTTCCCCATTTGCAGGTTCTGCGTATCGGCGGAAGAAGCTATCTGGCTTCCACTCCGGTCGATGATCGCCATTGGCGATGTTGATCAGCAAGGCCCTCACGATCTCCTCGTACTTCGCGGCGGCCGCGAGGTCGACGGGCTGATTCACGTCGTCGGAGGGCGCGTGATAGCGCTGGGTCAACCAATCTTTGAAAATTGTCACTTCAGCCGAGCCGGGCTCGGGAGCGACGCTCATGATCACCGAAGGAATGCCGTGGCGAATGAAGTTGTACTGATCGCTGCGAACGAAAAGATTGCGCAACGGCTCGGGATCAGGCTGAACCTTACGCCCATGCGCTTCTGCGATGGTGCGCATGCGATCGCCCAGATCGGAGTCGTCAAGACCCAATACGGTGAGAAGCTTCAGGGGCACGATGGGAAGGAACATATCGACGTTGACATCGGCGACAATGGATTTGGCCGGGACAGTCGGATGGCGCGGCAAAATATTTCGAGCCGAGCAGTCCTTTTTCTTCTCCGGTGACCAGACCAGCAGTATCGACCGGCGCAGTTTTTCCGGATTCTTTTTGAAGCTCGCGGCCATGTCGAGGACGAGGGCGCTGCCCGATCCGTTGTCCATGGCACCGTTGTAGATACGGTCGCCATTGATGGGCTCTCCGATGCCGATGTGATCGAGGTGAGCCGAGAGCACTACGTATTCATCTTTGAGAGCTGGATCGCTGCCCGGAAGCTTGGCGACGAGTTCGCCGACTCGATTCTGCGTGACGTCCACTTTTGTTTTCGCGGCGAGCGAAACTGCCAGCGGGAAATGCGGCAACGGCTTGCGATCTTTGCCGAGCGCCGCGATTTCCGCGAAGGTATGTCCGGAGCCGGCAAAGAATTTCTCGGCATTGGCGGGATTGACCGTGACGGCAAGCTTAGCGCCTTCGGTCTCATTGAATTCGGGATAGTCGAGATCCATGGTCGGATGCGCCCGATTGAGCGCAATGCGGCACCACGGGATATCCATGGAGTTGGGATTCATCAACGAAACGATGCCGATCGACGCCGGCGGCGCGGAGCACTTTCCAACGCTCCGCCGCGGTCTGGTAATGGGAAGCCAGCGGCGCCGGGAATCTCGGCGGGCGATCCGGAGAAGATGACGATGATCTTGCCCCGCAGGTCGAGCCCGGCGAAGTCGTCATAATTCTTTTCCGGAACTTTGAGGCCGTAGCCCACAAAAACCAGAGGCGCTTCGACCTCGGGCGCGGGTGGGATCCGCATACCAATGATGGCATCTTCGCCGAGCGTGAGCGGTTGGCGCTTGCCGTCCTGAACCAGAGCGAGACTGGAGTCCTTTTCGACGATCTGGCTGGAAACAAACTTTACCGGCTGATAAAAGCCGTTAACTCCTGCCGGTTCGGCGCCTGCATTCTTTAGTTGCTCGATCGCGTATTTTTGCGCTTCGCGTTCGCCGCGGGACCCCGTATCGCGCCCTTCGAGTTTGTCGTCGGCGAGGAACTTGACGTGATTCCACCAGGTCTGGCCGTCGAAATGAGGAGCGGTTTGGGCGACTGCGGAAAAGGCGAATAGTAGTGCGAGCAATAAAGAGGGTGACTTGCTTTTCATGAATCTCCTCACCGGACGAAGGTGTCTAGGATAGCAGGAAGTATCCTAAATGCAGGTTGAAGTTGCATACAGAGAGTTTCTGCTTTGACCGCAAGATGCGGATAGCACGGTCGGCGCGACGCCCGATATCGTCTCGGTCATGCACAAGACGATCGATCCGACCATCCTCTACTTTGGAACCCCCGTAGCGCTGATCAGCACTTTGAACCCGGATGGCTCGACCAATCTGGCGCCCATGTCGTCGGCGTGGTGGCTAGGCTGGAGCTGCATGTTGGGTCTGGGCCAGATGGGGCAGACCTCCGACAACCTGATTCGCACGCGCGAGTGCGTGATCAATCTGCCTTCGGAGGATCTGGTGACGCATGTCGATCGCATCGCCCTTACTACCGGCAAGAGTCCTGTGCCGGAGAGGAAACGACAGTGGGGCTATCAATATGAACCCGACAAATTTGGCGTCGCGGGGTTCACTGCGGTGGAGTCGGAATCGGTAGCGCCGCCGCGCGTGAGCGAGTGTCCGGTGCAGATGGAAGGGATTGTGCACGATTTCCGCTCCTTTGGCAAAAACGTGAGCGCCAACGCGTTTGAAGTGCATATCGTGAAGCTGCACGTCGACGAAAAATTGCTGGTGGGTGACGGCTCGCGGCCGCATATCGATCCCGTGCGCTGGCGTCCGCTGATGATGAGCTTCTGCCGATTTTTTGGGCTAGGTGCCGAGGTGCATCCGTCGCGCCTCGCGGAATCGGATTTCATGAAATTCGTGACCCAGGCAACGGTTCAGCAGCCAGCGCTTTCGTCGGGCACGAACGAACGGAAGTAATGCGCGGTCCGGCCCCAAAAGAAGAGCCCCACGTGGAAGCCAGCAACTGCGCACCCCACACGAAAAGCTGAAGGCAAACGGATGTTTTTAGAACTCGTAATGCACTCCGGCGGTTACGTTGTTGGCATGGAAGTTCCGAGGAGCAGTGAAGCCGTAGGCCGGACCGCTCATCGCAGTATTTGGCAGCGTGCTGCAGAGTACGACAGGGGCCGGGGTAGTCGGCGTTGGGAGCACGCCGGAGCTATTACGATACTGTGCGCCCGAAGGACCACCCTCACCATAGCCGAAGTAGTCATACTCGCCCTTCCAGATCAGATTCTTTCGCATCGCATAGGAGAGATTCACAAAAGGCGTCTGCTGGCGCATAAATTGACGTCGCCGACCCTCTGGCTGGTGCTGCTGGGCATGGGCGTGGTTTGCGCGGTGTTTTCCGAGTGGTTCTGGCGGCTTTCGGTGCGCCGTTACACCAGCGCGAGCACCTGATTTGACCGGTGGTAGTGGGCTGGCACTATTTCTTGGCCAGGGCCCTGGCAACGGCTTGTTCCAGTTCTTCGCCGCGCAGGTCTTTGGCGATAATCATGCCGTTGCCGTCGAGGAAGAAGTTTGTGGCATGGCTTCAATTCCATAT
>CAVRYB010000106.1:0-16036 GCA_963725295.1 uncultured Acidobacteriaceae bacterium | reverse complement strand
GCGCAAGCAGCTCAGCGCTCAGCAGGACAAACTGAATGACGAATCTCGCGACAAGCTAGTGAAGCAGATCGAAAGCAAGCAGAAGAGCTTCGACCGCGCCAGCCAGGACGCGCAGGAAGACTTCCGCAATCAGCAACAGGAAATCGCCAGCCGCATTCTGGGCAAGATGGCTCCGCTCATCCAGAAATACGTCGGCGACAACGGTTATGGTCTCCTTATTGACAGCTCGCAGCCCTGGCCGCAGGGTCCGGTGATCGTCTCCGGCCCGTCGATCGACATTACGCAAGCCATCGTGGAAGCGTTCAACGTGCAATCCGGCGTGCCTGCTCCGACGACTGCCGCGCCCGCGAAACCGGCAGCGAAGCCGGCGACAAAGCCAGCCACCGCCGCTCCGCCAAAGCAGTAGCGACACCGGAGGGATCGGTTTAGTTCCGCAAAGTAATGTAAAGACCGCGTGCAAACGCGGTCTTTTTTTGTTTCCAATCGGCTTCGATTCGAGCCTCTTCACTTTTTTCTCAACTGTGCAGGATCAAATCTCTCGCTGCAGGTGTCTGTAGGGATAACGGGCCCGTTCCGGAGGACACACGATATGTTCAGCTCTCTCGAAAGCAACTGGGACCAGTCTGCCCGTCGGGGGCGAGCCACGCTCGCATCCTTCACTCTGCAAGCGTTCGGATTGAGCTTGCTGATCGTACTTTCAATGCTCTGGGTTGAGCGGCCGCCGCAGGTTCGTTGGCTGCAAATCTCAGCACCGACGACATTCACCCCAACCGCACCCGAGCCTACTCCTGTTGAGCATCAGCGCTTCAGGGCTGGCACGGTCAGCAACATGGTGGGGAATACGATCATCACACCGCGAACAGTCCCGCTCCACGCTGCCAATATTGACGATTCACTGCTGGGACCGCCAGCGCCGAACCTGCCCAACATCGATTTCGGACCGGCTCGCGGACCGCGCGATGTGACGGCCTACAACATCGGGAACACGCCCGCCGTAATGCCGGTGCGCCCGGCGTCCACAAAGCCCCTGCAGATCTCGCATTGGTCGGAGGGTAATCTTGTTTTCCGAGTGCAGCCGGTCTATCCGGCACTCGCACGGCAGGCGCGCATTCAGGGATCCGTCGAACTGCGGGCAATCATCAGCAAAACGGGGACGATTGAAAACCTGACCGTGATCAGCGGGCACCCGATGCTGGTGCGATCCGCGATTGAAGCGGTCCGGCAATGGCGGTATCGTCCATACCTGTTGAACGGAGAACCGATCGAAGTCGAGACCGACGTCACCGTAAACTTCTTGCTCTCGGGCGGCTAGCTCAAGCAATCAGCCGATGCAGGCCTACCCGCAGTTACCATCGGCAGCTAACGGCGGAGCGCTCGCTGGCTATAATCAGCTAAGTGAACGCTCCCCGTACCAATTTCTCGCAACTGCCCGATCGCCGCTCGCTGATTCTCGACGGCCGCACCTGGGCGGAAGTTTCACTGTCAGCGCTAGGAAAGAACTTCCACGCCGTGCAGGAGCACGTCGGCGAAGGCGTGACCATCTGCGCCGTCGTAAAGGCTGACGGCTACGGTCATGGAGCGGTCGAATGTGCGCTTGCACTTGAAGCGGAAGGCGCTCCCTGGCTTGGCGTCACCGATGCCGCCGAAGGGCGCGCCTTGCGGAGCGCGGGCATTTATACGCGCATCCTGCTGATGACCGGCATCTGGAAGGGCGAAGAGGATGGCATCGTCTCGCACAATCTCACTCCCACGGTCTGGGAGACATGGCACGTCGAGCGCCTGGAAAAAGCTGCGAAGAAACAGCAGGTCAACCTGCCCGTTCACCTGAAAGTGGACACGGGCATGAACCGCCTCGGCGCCACGGTAGAAGCTCTTCCGCAACTCTGCGCGAAACTCGCTGCCTGCCAGCATCTGCATCTTGAAGGTGTGAGCACGCATTTTGCGTCCGCTGAAGTGCTCGATGCCGAGGATTTTCCGCGCCAGACGAAAGTGTTTGAAGAAGCATTAGCGGTGCTGGCCGCACACGGTCTTAACCCGCCGCTCGTACACATGGGCAATTCGGCGGCAGTCAGCGCGCGTCCGGAGACATGGAAGACGATGGTGCGTCCCGGAATTCTGCTCTACGGATACTCGCTTCCAATCGTGCGCGGAGGACAAGTCGTCGCGGAGCCGAAGATTCCGTTGACTCCTGTCCTGACCTGGAAGACGCGTGTACTCACCGTGAAGGACGTGGCTGCCGGACAAGCGGTCGGCTACATGGGCAGCTATGTCACCGAAAAGCAGAGCCGCATCGCGGTGCTTCCGGTTGGTTACGCAGACGGCTATCCGCGCCTGCTTTCGAATCGCGCCCGCGTCATTGTCCGCGGCGAATACGCGCCGGTGGTTGGACGTGTCTCGATGGACCTGACAACGGTCGATGTCGGTCACATTCCTGGCGTGGCCGTCGGAGACGAGGTAATCCTGATCGGGGCAGCCAACGGCAAGAGTGTCGACGCCGTGGAACTCGCGCAGCTAGGGGAAACTGTCCCCTACGAAATCCTCTGCGGCATCTCGCAAAGAGTGCCGAGAGTGTATAGCTGAGCAGTCAGCATTCAGCACTTAGCGGTTAGCTATACACTACGTCGCCCCGACCTTTCACGACCAATTGCTAAGTGCCAACTGCTAAGTGCTAATTGCTGCCCTCTGAGTGCTCAAATCCGCCATTAAACCGACCCTGGTCGGCCATCCTACATTCCCTTGTTATATTTCTAGATAGATCATGGCTTCTCGCTACGCGCAATGGATGTATGACTGGGAAACCCGGCTCACGTCGGTCGACAATAACCGCGTGGTCCGCCCGCTGGATTGGGGACTCGACTGGACCCACAGCTGGCCGGGCCGCAACGGCGGTCCTGCCGGACAAAGCCCCAGCGATCAACTGCAATACTTCACGCACTTCAACGAAAAAATCATCCGCGAGAGCGACAATTTTTATGCCTACCAGAATCCAACGGATTTCCGCCTGGAGCGGCGTGAGGTGCAGGTCTTCAGCACCCGCGAAGTGCCGGACCCGCGTCTGGAGAAGAAAGTTCGCGGCACGTATGCCGACTTCCTGCGATTCACGTCGCCAGTTGCAACGCCCTATCCCGAAAACGATCTTGTGAATGCGCGCTGGTTCCCGGCGCGCGGCCGGCGCGCCGTCGTTCTTTTGCCGCATTGGAACGCCGACGGGATTGCCTACAATAGTCTCTGCCGGATGCTCAACTATATGGGCATCGCGGTTCTGCGGCTGAGCATGCCGTATCACGACATTCGCCGTCCGGCGGAGATCGATCGCGCCGATTATGCCGTCTCCGCCAATATTGGACGCACGCTAGATTCAGTACGGCAGGGCGTTATCGACGCGCGCTGCTGCCTCGATTGGCTGGAAGAGCGGGGTTACAATCGCCTCGGCATCGTCGGGACGAGCCTGGGATCCTGCTATGCGTTCATCGCCACAGCTCACGATCCGCGAATCAAGGTCGCGGCGTTCAATCATGCTTCCACGTACTTTGCCGATGTGGTCTGGCACGGGCAATCCACGCGCCACATCCGGCAGGGCCTCGAACCAGCAATCGATCTGGATAATCTGCGAAACGTGTGGCGCGCTGTCAGCCCGATGGTTTACTTCGACAAGTTCTCGCGCTGGCCGCGTCGCTCGCTCATTATTTACGCGAAGTACGACATGACCTTTCTGCCGGAATTTTCCGAGCAGGTCGTGGAAGAATTCAAGCGACACAACCTGGACCACAAAGCCGTCATACTCCCGTGCGGCCATTACTCTCTGGGAGAGACTCCATACAAGTACATGGATGGCTGGCAGCTGGTCAGTTTTCTCAGAACGGCGTTCGAGTAGCTATGGCCCCGGGAATACCGGCTTCTCCGGGAGCGCGGGTGTTGCAGCACCCAACACTTAGCGGATTCAGCGAACCGATAGAGGAGCGAAGGAACGGCTCAGTATCGCGCCGTTGTCATCCAAGACAGAAACCTCCACCTGAATGCGGGAGCCGTTTCCACGGATCTCGGGGCTTGGCAGCGTGAACTTTACCAACGTCCGGTCCGACGTGCAGCCGGTGAACTGGCGAAGTTCGGTGGACCCAGAGTCTTTCGCGGCGAAACGCAGGACTACTTCGACCGATCCGACCAGATTTTGACAGCGCAGCGGGATCAGCATTTCCAGGTCTCCGGCCGTGCCGCGTTTTGCGCTGGGTGAACCGGCATACACGACCACGGGCGAATTGCCTCCGGGAGAAGCAAAGCGATCAGGCCAGAATCGGTCATATTCCCTGCCGACTTTTACATAGAGCTTCTGCAGTCTTTGCTCACGTTCGTCCCAGCGCGGGTGAGAAGGATCGAAAATATTTCCTTCCGACTGCCCCGGTTGAGCTTCGATCAAGTGCTGCAACGCAGGCGCGAAGTCGGGGTCGAATCCGGCACGGGTCATCAGCATCAGACCCTCGGCGTCCGCGTCCAGTTCCATGGTCTGGCAGAAACTGGCAAGCTGCGTCGATGCGCCTCGAGGGTCAACCCATTCACCGGAAAACATACCGGAGTCGCCGAGCACTATTTGTGATGTTTTGGCGTCGTCCAACGATTTCTGGAACAAGTAACGCCGGGCCCAGTCGCGGCGAACAACATGCGCGATCTCGTGCGAAAGAGCCGCCGCCCACAGGCCCGCTCCCGATCTGTCCCTCGATCCCATGATCTGAGCCAGATCTTTGTCGACGAAAATTGTTCCGTCAGGAGAGGAAAAGATATTGCCGGCACCCTTAGCAATACGCAGGTCCCAGGAAAACTTCGCCCGATCGGCCGGAATTTGCCGCAGCAGGGTTTCCATGACTTGTTTGCCGACTGCGTATTGACCGGTGGCCGGTTCAGTGTGAGGAAGCAGCAGGGAGCGAACCCGCGCTGCGAAGGCAGCGTCCGCGTTGAAATTGGATGGGACAGATTCTCGAGGGAGAGTTTGCTGGGCGGGGGCGAGGCTTCCCCAGAATACGGACAGGAGTGCGATCAACACTAAACGTGGAGGCTTGTTGGTCACCTCTGACATGGGCTCCTCTTTCTGCCAGCATGTCCGCAGTCGATTGCCCTGACACGATCCCAGACTGCAATCGAAATATAGCACAAGCTTTCAAGTGAATCTGTGATGCGAAAACTACGACTTTTCTGCTGACGTGGTCATTTGCTGGCTGTCACCCGGTCGGCAATCTTGTCATACTCGACCTTGGACATGATGTGACGGGATACAAGATCGCCGGGTTGATCATAGGGACGTCCTGCAATTACCCGGTCGGCTTCCTTTGCGCTCAGGCCGGGGAGGCTCTGCAACTGGTCACTGGTAGCCGTGTTCAAGTCGAGTGGCTTGTGGTTGTTCCAGCCCTCGCGTAAACCTTCAGCCACGGCCTTGGCGTCACTCTTTGCCTCTGCCGTTGCTTCTGCGGTTTTCTGTTTGATTTCCTGCGGGCTGGGCTGTTGATTACAACCTGTGAACATGGTCAGCAGCGAAAACGCGAGCACGTGCCTGCATTTCAGAGAATTCATGGTGATCCCATCTTATTTCGAACTGGTTGGATGAGATCTGACTCTTTCTGGTTGTTGGGGACAGGAGCGTGTGCAGATCGCTTCCGAGAACTCTGTCAGCCGCTTGGGAATGAAAAACACTAGCTTCGAAACAACGGAGCCACTCGCCTCTTCTATCGAGTCTCCGCTCTCTCAACTTCACTCCCGCTTCAGTTCTCCCTCTTTCACTCCCGCGATAGTGACGAACCGGATGGTGCCGTCCGCGTCCTCGAAGATAAGTCCAGTTCCCTCTGCATTCACGACTGCAGCCACCAGTCTGCCGTATGACTTCGGAATCCCGCCTTGCGTGGGCTTTTGATCGTAGCGTGCCAGCTGTCCTTCTTTCATCCCGGTGATGCTGACAAAACGGACCGTCCCTTCCTGGTCCTCGAACACCAAGCCAGTCCCGATCCGGTCGGCGATCGCGGTCACTAACCGGCCATATGACTTCGGAACCGTGCCCTCTACGGGTGCGGCAGCGAAGGCTACCGCGCTCTTTCGATTCCCCGCCAGATAACCGGCAAGCAGCAATAACACCGCTGCAGAAGCAAATCCAATTTTCCTGATCATCGCTCTCCCCATCTCTCCACGTCTCCCCAAAGGACTTGACGCGAGTCCATCACGGCAGCACCAGAATCTTGTGCATCATCCCGAGGTCTTCATGCAGCAGAATATGACAGTGAAACAGGAACGTCCCCGCGATGTTCGGGTCGCTGAAGTCCATCCGCACTTTCACGCTGTGATACGGACCCTTCCCCTCCCAGAACGGAATCGTCACCGTGTCCACCACGTCATTATTGGGCGTCGGCTTGCCATCCACTTCCAGCACTTTGAAATGGATCTGGTGTATGTGAAAGGCGTGCGTTTCCAGCGCGCGGTTCTCGATCGTCCAGTCTTCGATCGCACCCACGTGGGTCGTGATCACCGGCTTCTCGTCGGGCTCAAACACCTTCTGTTTCTGGCCGTCCACGGTGATATAGAAATGGATCGGACCATTTGTGCCGACGAACTCCTCGGAAAAATACAGCTTGCGCTCCGCGGTCGCCTGCTTGGATTCCAGACCCAACCATCTCATCTTCTCAGTGGGAGCCTTCGCATTTGCTTCGGGCGCTACCGGCTCCAGCCGGCTCGACTGTACCCGGTCATCGCTGCCTCTGGGCCGGATGATCGCCAACACTTGCGAAAGATCCGCATTCCCCGTTGGGCCGGTAGAATACGCGTCGGTCAGGAACTGTCCGAACCCTCCCTTCGGCGGCCCATGCATGATGAATTCTGCGCGGCCTGCCGGTGGGACAAGAATCGTTTGCAGTTTCCTCGTCTTGCTTAACGGATATCCGTCGAGTGCGATCAATTCCAGAGTCTCGCGGCGCCCATTGATCCACACCTCAAGGGGCATGAAATCCTGCAAGGTGGCATTTACGACACGCCAGAATTGACGCTCGCCCGGTTTCAGCCTGATGATGGGCGCCCCTCCGTGGGGAAAATCTGATACCTGATAGTTAATGGATAGCTTGTAAGGCCCTGGAATCCATGGAACCAGATACTGCTGCCGGAGCACGAACACACGGTCCTTAAGACCTTTGACTTCCGGCCGCACTCTATCCATACCCTCGACCACGATCGCACCCGCCGCTCCTCCATTGACCTGAAACTCGGTGAAACCATGTACGTGTGGGTGATACCAGTAAAGGCCGGGAGGGGTGTCTTTCGGGATAGAGATATTGAAATCAAACGGCGCCGAGCCGGGCTGAATCAAAGTGTTGATCACGTCGTCCTGATGGCAGGTAGGAGAAACGGGCATGCCGTGAAAATGGACGTTGGTCGAACTGACTGTGGCCGCGCCTCCGTCTCCGCATACCTCGGCTCCTGCCGCGTGGTGCATGCTCATCTTCGAAGCATCTTCGTCCTGGATCACGTTGCTGATGCTAAGTTGCAACTGGTCCCCGGGATTCACCCGCAGCGTCGGCGCTTCGACCACCCCATCCGGTGTTTGATACTGGTAGCAATAGTGAGTGAATCCGCTCCCATCGACGGAATGACCAAACGCAAGACTCGCCTGCAGGACTCCATTTTTTCCGCCGATGGAGTACGGATCCTGCACCTCCGTCCCCGACACTGGACGATCGGGACATTGGGCCATCGTCAGACACGATGCCCCGCACACAAACGCCACTAGCAACCACCGACTCACAAAAACCATATCTCCCCTCAAGCGAACCTATGAAGAAAATCACCACTCGACGCCGCCGCGCCAGGTGCTCTCACGTTCATTGCAACGCACTAAAAAGCACGCGGCGGGACTCTTCCCAGCGAGAGCAATCCGAAGCTGTACTGATCTGAGACGGGAGACCCGTGGGCCTCCCGCAGCGTGCACCGGCTACCGTCGACCGTCAGATTTACAACGCCGATTCCGGACGGGCCGCCAAACTCGGCGACATAGACTCCACCGCCATTCCCAGTCGTTTGCTGTAGCGCCATCCCGCCCAGATATGACCACGCCTCGACATAGCCCCGAATCTTTCCCGACCTGCAACCCGGAGTGATCCGCCCAGTGTTCTTGTCGAAAAATGCTGCGCTTACCGCATCTCCCTGGGTGTTGCTGATGTAGAGAATCGTTTCATCGGGGCTCAATATGACGTTGCTGGAACTGATGCCCGTCTGCGTCCGGAACACGGTCGTAGCCGTGAGCCTGCCGGAAGAAATATCAGAGACCTCAACTACCTCGGAGGTCGATGTATCTCCAAAGATCGCGAAGTGCCCGTCTTGAGTAATGTCGATCCCGTTTGGATAGGTCTCGCCGTCGGACGATGCCGAAGAAAATTGCTTGTCGCCGTTAGGTACGGGAATTCCAGACGCGATATTGAATGACTCGATCGAGCCATCCGTATAGGTCGCGATCAACAGGTTCCCGTGTAACGCCATCCCGTCGACGATTCCGCCGTTCAGTCCTCCGACCACCACGTCATTGACAAAAGTCAACAGGCAGCCCGTTTGGATCTGGAACGTTCCGATCCTGCTCGCATCGCTGAAACTCGCATATAAGTACTGTCCGCTGGCCGCCACTCCAATTCCATTCGAAACGCCCGTGTCAGCGGAGGAACCGGTCGCTGATCCGGCGACGAGTCCGCTCCCCGGCACCATGCCAAAGACCTCGCCGGTGAGCGCGTCCGAGGCGAAGACGCATTGGCCGTTTGCGTTATCGAGGACAGCGAGACGGTCCATCCCGAAATATCCGCCGCCGATGCCGAAGCCGGGACCGGGTACCGCCGTGGCGAACGTCAGCTCACCACCTGCCCCAATGGTGTAGAAAGAGATCCCACCGGCGAACCAGTCATCATTGGTGATCAGATAGTCCTGCGCCGATGCGGACATCGACAACCCGGCCGCCACACAAAGCAATAGCAATGAAGCTGTCACGCTGCGGAAGAACAGGGATGTCGTACGGTGAAACAAGCCACAGGCAGGACTTTTCATAGGAAACGCGGACCCGGACACTAGAACAGCGCTGGTAAAGTGAACCACAGAACATCCACACCGTTCAAATGAAAACGTCTGTTCGGGGCGTCCTGCCGATTTCCCTGCCGAAAAACTTTAGCGACATAGGCTGTGCTTGAATCGTCCATCGGCAAATCAAGTAACCATCTTATTTCCAATGACATGAGCGAGGGATCGGGGTGAGGCCCGAGTTTGACGCGACGGGCTCGACGGACCAGCACGAATTTCGGCCGGATTCGTCCGCACGTTCAAACTCCTGGTTTAGTTGGCTCACAGCTGAGTCATTCGCGACGTTTCGCGGACAGGAGCGTCCGCGGCACAGTAAAATAGCCAGCGGTACCTGACTATGAAAAATTCTGATATGTCGCGCCCGCTCTATGAGGTTGATCCGCAGATCGCCAACGCGATCGACAACGAAGCCCGCCGCCAGCATGAGGGGCTGGAACTGATCGCTTCAGAGAACTTTGTCAGCGAGGCCGTGCTTGAGGCCGCCGGGTCTGTGTTCACCAATAAGTATGCGGAGGGGTATCCGGGCAAGCGCTACTACGGCGGATGCGAGTTTACCGACGTCGTGGAAGAGTTGGCACGCGAGCGGGCCAAGAAGCTCTTTGGCGCGGAGCACGTCAATGTGCAGCCGCACTCGGGATCACAGGCCAATCAGGCGGCTTACGCAGCAATCCTGCAGCCGGGCGACACAATTCTCGGATTGAATCTGGCGCACGGCGGGCACCTCACGCACGGACATCCGCTGAATTTTTCGGGCAAGACTTACAAGATCGTCCCCTATGGCGTAACTAAAGAGACGGAGACGATCGACTATGACGAACTGGAAAAGATCGCCACGGCCGAGCGTCCGAAGCTGATCATCGGCGGCGGCAGCGCGTATCCGCGGATCATTGATTTCGCGCGCATGCGCCAGATTGCCGACAAAGTTGGCGCGTTCTACCTCGTCGATATGGCGCACTTTTCGGGACTGGTTGCCGGCGGCGCGCATCCTTCGCCGGTACCGCACGCCCACATCGTGACCTCGACCACGCACAAGACCCTGCGCGGGCCACGCTCGGGCATGATTCTGAGCAAACAGGAATTCGGTAAAGATATCGACAAAACCGTCTTCCCCGGAATGCAGGGAGGTCCGCTGGTTCACATCATGGCTGCGAAGGCTGTGTGCTTCCTCGAAGCTTCGCAGCCTGAATTCCGTGACTACGCGCGGCAGATCGTTTCGAATGCCAAGGTGATGGCGGAAACGCTGGCCGCCGACGGCTATCGCATCATTTCCGGCGGAACCGACACGCACCTCATGCTGGTCGATGTGTTCGCCAAGGGCATGTTCGGCAGCGAAGCTGAAAAGGCGTTGGGCGAGGCGGGAATCACGGTCAACAAGAATGCGATTCCGTTTGATACGAATCCTCCGATGAAGCCGAGCGGCGTTCGCATCGGCACTCCGGCCGTGACCACGCGCGGCATGAAAGAGCCGGAGATGCGGCAGATCGCACACTGGATTTCACAGGCGCTCGATCATCGGACAGACGCCGCGATGCTCTCGAAGATCCGCAAAGAGGTGCTCGGTCTGGCGGAGGAATTCCCGCTCTACGCCGAACGGCGGGCCAAGGCGCAGGCCGAAGTCAGAGCGTAGGCAAGACGCGCATCGTAGAGACGGGGCTTGCCCCGTCTGCCTTTGGCGCGTCTGGCAACGAATTCCCTGTGTTCCCTTGTGTCCTCTGTGGTTAAATTCCATTCGTGAAAGTAGCCATCGACATCCGTCGCATGACGGAATTCGGCATTGGCACGTATATCCGCAACGTCGTTCGCACACTCGCGCGTCTCGACCGCGACAGCAAGTACTACCTAATCGGATCGCCGACGAAGGTGACGGAGTTCGGACAGCTGCCGCCCAACTTTCATGCCGTGGCGCTCGAAGGGCACGACGATACCATCAGGGGCAATCTGGATTTCCGCGCCATCGTGCGGCGGTTGCAGTGCGACGTGGTTCATGTCCCGCACCTGTTCTGGATTCCGCGCGGCCTGGGCTGTCCCTATGTCCTCACCGTGCACGATCTGCTGGAACACATGTATGGATCGCACAACGCTTCCAGTATGCGGCGCAGCATGCATTTTTATATGACGCGCCGCGTGCTGCGGAAGGCGGCGCGGGTGATTGCCGTGTCGCAGTTCACCCGGAACGAGATCGAGAAGCTGCTGGCAATTCCAGATGCGCGTATCGAAGTGGTCTACAACGCGATTGATGAACGCTTCCTCCATGGCCACGCTACGGCAGCGGACCGCGAATTGATCGCGCAACGCTATCTCGTGAATTATCCGTTCATTCTGTATGCGGGCGCGATTCGGCCGCACAAGAATGTCGTGCGCATTATCGAGGCTTTTTCCGCGTTGAAAAGCGAACTCCAGAAAGAGCAGGAGTACCCGGACCTGAAGCTCATCATCATTGGAGACGATCTCTCCAGCCATCCGAGGCTGCGGCGCACCGTGGTGCGCAGCGGGGTGCAGAACGACGTCCGTTTTCTCGGTTTTGTGCCGATTGAAGTGCTGCGCATTTTTTATGACGTGGCAAAGGTCTTTGTGTTCCCGTCGCTCTACGAAGGATTCGGACTGCCGCCGCTCGAAGCCATGGCCCACGGGACTCCGGTGGTTGCCTCGAATACATCGAGCCTGCCGGAAGTAACGGGCAATGCGGCGTTGCTGGTGAATCCGGAGAATGTTTTCGAGATTCGGCGAGGTTTGCAGCGTGCGCTGCTTGATTCAACGATGCGCGCACAAATGAAGCAACGAGGATACGAGCAGGCGCAGCGGTTTTCCTGGACGACTTCTGTGTCGCGAATCCTCGAAATCTATCGCGAGGTGGCTGGCACTCAAGTTTCACGAGGAGTTGCCGCGGACTGAATAGGTTCTTACTCCCGTATAATGAAGAATTCCACGATGAATTCTGGCGCCGCCGCTCCCGATCTCGAACAACCAACAAGCAAGAGCGATCCCCTACAAGTCATCCGCCGCCCCAGCAGTCTTTTCTCTGACTGGCGAATCTCCATGCTGGCGCTCGTTGCGCTCTGGGCAATCATTTATATGTCAGGGCTTTCGCATCCGGCACTGCTCGACGATGCGGACACGGTCCATGCCGAAGCCGCGAAAGAAATGCTGCAGCGGAACGACTGGGTCACTCTGTATGTGAACGGGGTTCGCTATCTGGAAAAAGCTCCACTGATGTATTGGGGAGTCGCCACCAGCTACAAGCTGTTTGGCATTAGCGAATGGAGCACGCGGCTTCCGCTGGTGCTGGGCGTGCTGGCGATGATTCTCTCCACGTACGGCCTGGGGCGCTGGGCGTTAGGAGCGGAAGCCGGCTTCGATTCCGGCCTGGTGCTGGCCACCGCGCTCGGCCCATTTCTTTTCACGCGCTTTCTGATTCCCGACGTTGCCGTTGGACTTTGGTTGACGCTGACGTTCTGGTTATTTCTCGTTTCCCTGGAACAGGAAAAACCCTCGCGGTGGACTTGCTGGGGACTGGCCGCCGTTTGTGCGCTGAATGTATTGACCAAAGGATTGATTGGGCTTGTGTTTCCAGCAGGCGCGATCGGGCTTTATTTGCTGCTAACCGGAAATTTGCGGCACTTCTTTAAGCTCAGGTTGGTTTCAAGCGCGTTGGTGTTCTTAGCCATTGCCGCTCCGTGGCATATTCTGGCGGCGCTTCGCAATCCTCCGCAGGGCAACGTGCGCGGATTTCTCTGGTTCTATTTCATCAACGAACACGTCAACCGCTTCCTCGGCACACGCATTCCGAAAGACTATGACAAGGTCCCACTGCTGTTGTTCTGGGCGCTGCTGGTGTTGTGGCTGGATCCCATGGACTGTTTTTCTGCCGCAATCCCTGCAGGAAGTACCGCGCCGGTGGCGTGAATTCCGCCAGCAGATGACTCGGCGGCAACGCGCATATCTTCTGTTCTTCTTGTGGAACATCGTAATCGTCGGCTTCTTCAGCCTTTCTACACGGCAGGAGTACTACACGATTCCGGCAATTCCGGGCATGGCGTTGATGGTTGGCGGATGGCTGCAGCGGGAGCGAGCATCGGGCGCGGATAGCCGCGACCGTCGCGCAGGACGAACTTCGTCCTTGATATTGCTCGTGGTCGGTATCGTCATCGCTGTGGTCGGTTTTGCCTTGCTCTTCTTTTCGAAAGCGCCGACTCCGAGTGCAGACCTGTCGGATCTGCTGCGGAAAAATCCGCAGGACTACGCACTTTCTTTCGGCCACATTCTCGATCTAACTCCGCAGGCGATGGGTGTGTTCCGGGTTCCATTGTTCTGGTTTTCGTTCGCCTTCCTTGTGGGCACATTAGCCAACTGGGCTCTGCGCCGCCGCGCGCGAGCGGGAGCGGGCAATTTAGCATTGGCGGCGATGATGGTCGTGCTGCTCGCCTGCGTGCGAATTTCGTTCGGCATCTTCTCACCGATTCTCTCCTCGAAGGATCTGGCGCTCGCGATTAAAGATCAGTATCAGCCGGGCGATCAGATCGTTGTCATCGGCCTTTATGAGAACGCATCGACGCTGAATTTTTATACTGACATTCCGCTGCATAGCCTGCGATCACCAGGCGGAAACATGTGGTACGGCACACAGTTTCCGGGAGCGCCGCGTGTGTTCGAGACGCAAGCCTCGTTCGTGGAAATGTGGAATGGGCCGCATCGGGTGTTCTTGTGGGCTGAAGAAGAAGATCCTCCCGCTTTGAA
Organism: uncultured Acidobacteriaceae bacterium; assembly: GCA_963725295.1. Classification (GTDB taxonomy): domain Bacteria; phylum Acidobacteriota; class Terriglobia; order Terriglobales; family Acidobacteriaceae; genus Acidiflorens. Next base: position 2,221 of record CAVRYB010000106.1, on the reverse strand, counting down.
CGGCCTGCCCAAATATGAAGTCGCGCGACGCGGGGGCAAGATCATCTTTTCGAATCGGCCAAACATGGCTCCCGGCGCGCGACAGTCTTAGCCTTCTTGGATATTTCCTCACGAAACGTTCGTCAACCGGCCGTCCTTCAAGATGAAGGCATCGCCTCGCCAGTAAATCCGGTTTCCCGCAAAACCAGCTGCCCAGATAAACGGCGCGATCAGATCGCGCAATGGCAGTAGGAAAATGTGGCGTATCGCCTGCCGGTCATTGAGCACCGTTGTCGCGGTCACGACGCCGACGGCGAGTCGCACGAGGAACACGAGCACGAGTAGAGCCCAAGCCCACGTCGCTCCATGCGCTGCCCATAGCGTCGCCAGCGCCCACGGCAAGCCGAAAGTGAAAAGCAGGCCAATGTATCCCCAACGGCGCGCGTCGCGGATGGTCCGCCACCAGCGCAGTTGATGGCGCACAAACTCAGACAGCGTGTAGGCCGGAAGAAATGTCTCCACGGTCGGCGCGCTGAGTTCGACTTTCTTTCCGTGAGCTGCGATGCGGCGCCCAAGTTCGTAGTCATCGGCGAGGTAATCCAACAAAGATTCGAAACCGCCAATTGCCGCCAGGTCGCGGCGTCGAAATGCCAGGGTCGATCCCAACCCGAAGTGCAGGCCTTTTTCGAGAAAGCGAGCGCTTAGCACCCCGGGCACAAAATCGGTACTGATGCCCAGCGCCTCCAGTCGAGAACCTAGCGTTGGACCGGCCACAGCGCGATAGAGACAGGTTACCAACCCCACTGACTCGTCTTCCAGCGGTGCGATCACATTGCGCAAGTAACTCGATGGAACGCGGATGTCGCTGTCATTCACGAGCAGAATTTCATAGCGCGCTGCAGGCAACATCTGCACCAGGTTGCTGACTTTAATGTTTGTTCCGAGAACCCGGTCGCACTGGATCAGCTGAATCGGCACCTTGGGATATTTCGCTTGGAGTTTGCGGACGACTTCGATGGCGGGATCTGCGGGATCGCTGACGCCAAAGATGATTTCGTACTTGGGGTAATCCTGTTCACAATGGCTGCAGAAGCTCTCCCAGATTTCGGGATCGATTCCCTTCAGTGGTTTGAGGATGGAAACAGGGGAAAGGCGATCGCCGGTTGTAGCGCGGTTCAGTTTCTTGTGTGAGCCGCGCAGAAAGCTGGCCAAGCCGACCGCGGAGAGCAGATAGAAGAACAGACTTCCGGCAGCTCCGATTAGGGCCACGATCTCGAACAGGACTCTCGCCGTGAGTGGCGGCATCAGTAAATATTACTCGTAGCGCAGCGACTCAATGGGATCGAGATTCGCCGCTTTCCACGCCGGGTAAATACCAAAGATCAACCCCTCGGCCGCGGCAGAAAAGAAGCCGAAACTGGCCCAGAAGACAGACATGCTGGCGGGCAAGGAATCCCACACCAGGCGGATACCATAGGTGATCACCGCTCCCACAAGCACGCCGAGGATGCCGCCGACCGCCGTGAGCGTGATGGCTTCGAGTGTGAACTGCAGCAGGATGTCGGCTTTCCGCGCTCCGATCGCTTTGCGTACTCCAATTTCACGGGTGCGCTCGGTGACGGACACCAGCATGATGTTCATCACGCCAACGCCGCCAACAATCAGCGCCACGCTCGACACGGCAAACATAAAGATGAAGACTGCACCCGTAATCTGGCTCCAGACGTCCGAAAGCGAATCCTGCGTGAAGACCGAGAAATTGTCGGGCTTGTTCGCCGGAACGCGGCGGCGCCGTCGCAGCAATTCGCGCATTTCATCCTGAGCCTTCGGCATGTCGGCATGAGACGTGGCCTTTACGCTGATGAAGTGCTGCTTGAGTTCAGGATGCAGTTTGTGGAATGTGGAGAGCGGGAAGTAGACCTTGTTGTCGTCGGGATTCTTGCCGCCGCCAAATGCACCTTTGACCTTATGGGCTACTCCGATCACCTCAAACAACTGTCCCTCGATGTTAATTTCCTTGCCCAGCGGATCGTCACTGCCGAAAAGTTCTTCGGCCGTGTCGTCGCCGAGAACGATTACGTCGGCGCGGCGTTCGTCGTCAATCGTGCTAAAAAAAGGCCCGACTTGATGACAAGATCAAAGACATCCTTCCAGGAAGCGGTATCTCCTTCCAGAATCGTGTTCTTCGCTTTGCGGCTGCCGTACTTCACCGTGTACGTACCGGCGTTGAATTGGGGTTCAA
>CAVRYB010000105.1:0-68505 GCA_963725295.1 uncultured Acidobacteriaceae bacterium | reverse complement strand
ACGGCTCCGCCGAAGAAACTTTCGGGCAGAACTTCAAGAAAGACTTCATGTCCTATCGCGATGAGCAGACTGATTTCGACGAAGGCCGGTTGGGACACGTGGCTGGTTCAGGTCATCCGGTGATTTTGGTTCCCGCAAATATATGCTGGCCAGCCTCGATCAAAGCCTGAAGCGCATGGGCCTTGAGTACGTCGACTCCTCGACCACCATCGTCCCGACCCCGAAACTCCGATGGTAGAATCGTTGGGCGCACTCGACACGGCCGTTCGCTCCGGTCGCGCTCTTTACGCTGGCATTTCGGCGTACGACGCGAAGCAGACCGCCGAGGCGGTCAAGATTCTTCGTGCCCTCGGAACGCCTTGTCTGATTCATCAGCCCAAGTATTCAATGTTCGTGCGCGATCCCGAGCAAGGACTGCTCGACGCACTGGGAAAAGAAGGAGTGGGCACGATTGTGTTCAGCCCGCTGGCGCAGGGGCTTTTGTCGGACCGCTACTTGGCTGGAATCCCGAGCGATTCGCGCGCCGCGCGTGACTTCTTCCTGAAAAAGAAGACATCGGCGAAGATAAACTCGCCAGGATTCGCGCTCTCAACGAAATCGCATCACGGCGCGGACAGAGTCTCGCCGAGATGGCGGTTGCCTGGGTGCTGCGCGATCCGCGCGTCACCAGTGCTCTGGTCGGGACCAGTAAGGTCTCGCAAGTGGATGACAACGTCGCGGCTCTGAGGAACCTCAACTTCTCGGCCGAAGAGTTACGCCAGATCGATGGCATCCTCGGCGGGTCGCCACAGCAATGAAATCGCCACGAAAAGATGTGATTCGTTGCGCGTGGGCTTCCAACGATCTTGCGATTCAGTACCACGACCGCGAGTGGGGAGTGCCGGTGCATGACGATCGTGTGCTGTTCGAGTTCCTGATCCTCGAAGGCGCGCAGGCCGGCCTTAGTTGGGACACGATTCTTCACAAGCGTGAAAACTACCGAGCGGCATTTGACCGCTTCGACCCGAAAAAGATCGACCGCTATGACCGGCGGAAAGTGAAGGAGTTGCTGAATAACGAAGGCATCGTCCGCAACCGACTCAAGATCGCGTCGGCGATCCAGAATGCCAAGGCTTTTCTATCCGTCCAAAACGAGTTCGGATCGTTCGACCGCTACATCTGGCAATTCGTCGGAGGCAAGCCGCGAGTCAACGCGTGGAGAACTGGTCAGAAAGCTCCCTGCGAAGACTCCAGAATCCGATGCAATGAGCAAGGATCTCAAGAAGCGCGGCTTCAACTTCGTCGGTTCGACAATCTGCTACGCCTTCATGCAGGCCACCGGCATGGTCAATGATCACGTCGTCGAATGCTTCCGCTACCCGAAATAGTCCGACCCGTGCGCTAAAACGCCAGCAGGGCTGGGCCGACCTCGTCTTCCCTGTCTCCCACCTCATTCTTTGCCGTATCATAAGGAGTTTTCTAACGCCCCCAGAGAATCGGAGACTCCGTCAGGAGCCAACGGTGGAGCGGGAGGCTCATCGCCATGTTAATTTTTCGCAAACCGATTCCCGAATGTCGAACATCCCGAAATGCCCGCCGACGTGGTCATCGTCGGCGGTGGTCCCGCTGGCATGGCTTGCGCGTTGCGCCTGTCGCAGCTGATCGACGACCACAACAACCATCATCCTGAAGCCCTTATCAGCAAAGAAAATATCTACGTGCTCGAAAAGGCGCGCGAGGCCGGGCAGCACTGCCTTTCCGGCGCATTGCTCGACCCTCGCTCGATGAAAGAGCTGCTTCCCGGATTTGAGAGCGAAGCTCCACTCGACGCCGAGGTTAACAAGGAAGGTGTTTACTTCCTGACGCGCACCGGCCACTACAAGCTTCCGATGACTCCACCTGCAATGCGCGATCACGGCAACTATGTGATCTCCATCAATCGCTTTGTGAAGTGGCTGGCCAGCAAGGTGGAAGAAGCGGGCATCACCATCTTCACAGGGTTCGCTGGATCGGAGCTGCTTTACGACGGCAGTCGCGTCACCGGCGTCCGCACCGACGACAAGGGCGTCGACAAGCAGAACCAGCAGAAATCGAACTTCGAGCCTGGCTACGATGTGAAGGCCAAAGTAACGGTGCTCGCCGAAGGCAGCCGCGGATCGCTTACCAAGCAACTTGTCCAGAAGCTCGACTTGATGAAAGATCGCAACCCGCAGACTTATGGCGTGGGAGTGAAAGAGCTATGGGAAGTGCCGCCGGGCCGCATCCAGCCGGGCGAAGTCATCTATACGATGGGTTATCCGCTGACCACGAAAGAATATGGCGGGGCTTGGATTTACGGATCGAAAGACAATACGGTTTCGCTCGGGTTTGTAACCGGGCTGGACTACCACGATCCGCGCCTCGATCCCCAACATGTTTTGCAGACCTTCAAACAGCATCCTTTTATCAGCAAATTGCTCTCCGGTGGCAAGATGATCCGCTACGGCGCCAAGTCGCTTCCCTACGGAGGTTGGTGGTCACTGCCGCCGCTCGGCGGCGATGGCTGGATGGTCGTCGGCGATTCGGCCGGCTTCCTGAATTCTGCGCGACTGAAGGGCATTCATCTCGCCATCAAGAGCGGGATGCTCGCCGCCGAAACCGCGTTTGAGGCGCTCGTGAAAGATGACTCCTCCGCGGCAACTCTCGGCAAGTTTCAACGCAGCGTCGAAACTAGCTGGATTCACGATGAACTCTGGCCGGTACGCAATTTCCATCAGGGATTCAAGAACGGAATGCTCGCGGGCATGTTCAATACCGGCCTACAAGAACTTTTCGATGGTGGCCTGCGAAATCGTGTCCCATCCCACGCAGGTTACGAAAACTTGAAGCCAGTTGCCAGCCTTCCCGCGGATGGCGGACCAGAAGCCCACTTGCTCGGACCGTCGAAAGGTGATGGCAAGCTCACTTTCGACAAGCTCACGGATCTTTATTATTCGGGAACGAAGCACGAAGAAGATCAACCAGCGCACCTGCTTATCCAGGACACAAAGATCTGCAACGAGCGTTGCGTGAAGGAGTTCGGCAGTCCCTGCCAGAATTTCTGTCCCGCCAACGTCTACGAAATGGTGGAAGACGCGACGGCGCCGAATGGCAGGAGCATCAGCCTCAACCCCGCCAACTGCGTGCATTGCAAAACGTGCGATATACAAGATCCCTACCAGATCATCACCTGGGTTCCGCCCGAGGGGGGCGGTGGGCCGAATTACGAAGGAATGTGATGGCTCGTAGGGTATTCGCGCGCAACGGAGTTCGCATGACTCATAGAAACGTCTGGGCCGGAATTCTAGCGTACTCGACCTTCTTGATTACGGCCTTCGCGCAAACGGCAGCCTCACCGCAAACCGAGCCAACGACGTTTGAGCGGTGGCGAAACTCTCGTATCGGAATCTACATGAATGACTTTGGCGAACTTGCGCGATATCGGGACGACAACGCACGTCTCAAGCCTCCGCGCCCGGAGAAAAACGGGTCATATTTTTCGGAGACTCCATTACTGACATGTGGCCTCTGGCGAAATATTTCCCCGGCAAACCTTACGTCAACCGTGGCATCGGCGGCCAGACGACGCCCCAGATGCTGGTCCGCTTCCGGCAAGATGTGATTGCACTGCGACCAAAGGCCGTCGTGATTCTCGCAGGCACCAACGACATCGCCGGCAATACCGGACCGATGACGCTCGACGAAATCGAGGCAAACTACGCTTCGCTCGCCGATTTGGCGAAGGCAAACAACATTGCAGTCGTGTTCTCGTCCGTGCTGCCCGTGCACAACTACACACCGGAGTCGCAAGAACTCTTCGCCCAGCGTCCTCCGGAAAAAATCGTCGAATTGAACCTCTGGCTGAGAGCCTACTGTGCTTCCCACGGCTGCATTTATCTCGACTATTTCAGTGCGATGGTCGATAAAGCCGGACTACTGCAAAGGGCACTCGCTGACGACGGTCTGCACCCTAACCCCGCGGGATACAAGCTGATGGCTCCGCTGGCCGAGGCGGCAATCCAGAAGGCAATCAGCAAGTAAAAGGCTTACCCCCAACACGGCGCCCAACGCACAGAATTTCCCGTTTTGGGCCAAATTGGGCCGAACCAACCACAGCGAACCCCGGTCACAACTCTCTTCCTCGTGGCAGCCGCTAGAGACTGGTTGCCCTCCCCAATCGAGGTATATACTGCTCCCGATACTTGGGATTACCCGGCGATAGCTGGGCACGGAGCATTCTTATCATTCCTACCGCTCCGTGAATAAACGCTGGCATCGGGCTTCTCATTCATTTGCCCGGAATGGCTGGCAAGGGATGGACCCGCTTAGGCGCCCCTTCCCTGAGAGAGGTTTTACCCGTGGATGTCCTACTGATTCGTTTGTTTTTTGTAATTATCGTCGGTGTTATTTGCGTCGTTATCCGTCCATTCAATCTAGGGATCCGGTTAGACGCCGCAGTTGGGGTGCTGATCGGTATCGCCATCGTTATCTTCGAGTGGCGACTGCGGGCGATGAGCCTGAAGCGATTGATTGGCGCTGCAATCGGCAGCGTTCTGGGCATCTTCGGCGCCTATCTCTTCGCGCTCGTCATTCGCAATAGCGTTCCTGCGGGTCCCACACAGAGCTTCCTGCAGATCATGGTCATGATGATCATGGCCTATGTAGGACTGGCAGTGGGCGCCAACAAGGGAGACCTGCTCAACCTCGCCGCCCTCGGCGGAATTTTTGGCGGCGAGAAGTCAGGCAAGAAGGTCTATAAGATCCTCGATACCAGCGTCATTATTGACGGCCGCATTGCCGACATCGCAGAAACCGGATTCCTCGACGGCCTGATCGTGATCCCGCAGTTTGTGCTCCGCGAACTGCAACTCGTAGCCGATTCCGCCGACTCCCTCAAGCGCAATCGCGGACGCCGCGGACTCGACATATTGCAGCGGCTTCAGAAGACGGCGTCAGTTCAGATTCAGATCGTCGAAGACGACTTTCCCAGCGTCCGCGAAGTTGATCTGAAGCTCATCGAACTCGCGAAACTCTACGAGGGGAAGATCCTCACCAACGATTTCAATCTCAACAAAGTCGCCCAGTTGCAGGGCGTGGCCGTACTCAACATCAACGAACTAGCAAACTCGCTGAAGCCGATCGTGCTTCCCGGCGAAATCATGCGGGTCTTCATTTTGAAAGAAGGCAAAGAGTACAACCAGGGTGTCGCCTATCTCGACGATGGCACGATGGTCGTCGTCGACAATGCCCGCAAGATGATTGGCAAGACCATCGACATTTCCGTGACATCAGTTTTGCAGACTACCGCCGGAAAAATGATCTTCGGTAAATGGGATGAACGCGGCGCTTCACGCCACGACTCGAAGGGAAGCTCGCCGCCTCCGATATCGGCGACGACAGTTCCCCTCAGTAATGGCGCTCCCTCCGATCCGGCGAAGAAGCAGACGCCAGCGGCAGCTGACCGCGCCGCCGACTAGCCGCTGAGTTCAGGTATCCGCCGATCGCCGCGAGCTGCGAGCTTGTACTATACTGATCGCCCCTATGAAGGTTTTTGTCATTGTTCCCGCGGCCGGACTAGGCACGCGCATGGCGTCGCACTCGGACGCCAAGTCCAGGAAAAAATCCCCGAGCAAACAGTTCAAGGAACTCGGCGGAGTACCAATCCTCGTCCGCACACTGCGTAAATTCGTGGCCACGCCCGAGGTTTACGAGATCATCGTTGCCCTCCGCCAGGACGAGATTGCCAGCTTCCGTACCCAGATTGAAATACAGTTCCCGGAATTGCTTAGCAAGCGTCTGCAGTTCGTCGAAGGCGGCGAGCATCGCCAGGACTCGGTCGCCAACGCTCTTGCCCATGTCGCCGCCGACTTAGACGACATCGTGCTGGTGCATGATGCGGTTCGGCCGTTTGTTACGCCGGAGATCATCGCCAGCGTGATCGACGCCGCAAGGCGGCATGGAGCCGCAATCGCCGGCTGGCCCGCTGTCGACACGGTCAAACAAGTCGAACGCACCGCCGATGGCGCGCTGATCAAGACCACGATCCCGCGTGCGGGCGTAGTAATGGCGCAAACTCCGCAGGGCTTCCGCTACGAAATTTTGAAGAAAGCGTTTGATGAGGCAGCCAAAGACGGCTTCAAGGGCACCGACGAATCGTCGTTGATCGAGCGTGACGGACTGCCCGTCGAAGTCGTCATGGGATCGCCGCGCAATATCAAAATCACCACGCCTGCCGACATGGAACTGGCGGAATTTTATCTGCGACAAGAAGGCGGAAAGTAAATTTGAAACCAGAAATGCGCATTGGCTACGGGTGGGACTCGCACGAGTTCAAACCTGGCATTCCGTTGAAAATCGGCGGCGTCACTCTCCCGCACGACAAAGGCCTGGGAGGCCACTCCGACGGCGACGTCCTGCTGCACGCCATCACCGACGCGCTGCTCGGCGCAATTGCCGGCCCAGACATAGGATCCTTGTTTCCGCCATCCGATCCGCGATGGAAAAATGCTGACTCGGCCGTGTTCTTGCGCGAAGCGCTGAAGCGCGTCGCGGCCGCGGGCTACGAACTGGTGAATCTCGATTCCACTCTGATTCTCGCTGCTCCGAAAATCGGACCCAGCGCCGACCTGATTCGCCGTAACGTTGCCGAGCTGTGCGGCATTCCTCAAGACTGCGTCGGTATCAAAGCCAAAACTCCCGAAGGCCTGGGAACTGACAATACCGCGATCGCAAACGTGGCAGTGTTGCTTCGGCGGAGCTGAATTCAAACCCTTTTTCGCTGGCTAGGGTACCCCCCCTCAAATGCGGTCTTTTAAAGTCAAAGACTTAGCGGCAGTCTGTCTCCAGATCTTTGAGAAATAAGGACTTGCGGGTAAAGTATTTCAAATTCAATCACTTAGCAGGATCCAATCCTTTGCTGCTCACAGACCTGGACGCCGAGAGCACCGCGCTTATGGGGTCGGCGCCTTGGATTCAGTTGTCAGAGAACTAGAGCTAAGACGCGATTGCGCCTCCTTACTATAGTGGGACTTTGCGGGCTTCCGTCAAGACCTCGAAAGTAGAGTGAAATCGCCCTTGTTAGCGTCAGTTGACAATTCTCGTGCATGCAGGTCAGTCATGGTTGGAAGATCGCCACGCTGCTATTGTAGGTTCGCGTACTCGGCTTTGGCTTCTTTCAGGATGGGGATGTCGGGATCGGCGTCTTTCCAGAGCGTGAGGAAGTCTTTGTAGGCGGCGAGCGCCCGGACGCGCGCGGCATCGGCATCCGCTCCCTGCGAGGTTCTCGCCTGCAACGCATTGGCACGAGCCACGCCCAGATGCGCCAACGCTCCCGTCCAGCAGTTCCAGACGATGCCGCTGTGGTCGAGGATTTTCTGGAACTCGGCGGCGGCTTCCTTGCTCTGCCCGGCTGCGAGATACGCCTGCCCGCGAATGTAGGTCGTGTAGAGGCATGAGATATTGAGTAGGAACTGAATTTGCCCCAACTCGATGGGTGAAGCAGCTTGTAGAGTATTCAGAACGGCAGCCGAGTTCTTTTTGTTCAGTGCCAACTGCGCACGAATTGAAGGCAGCCAGAGCGACTGCATCTGCGTATCCAGCGGGAAGCGTCGGTTGAGGTCTTGCGCCAGCGATTCGGCTCGTGTCGTGTCGTCCGCCATCGCAAACGCCAGAGCCGCTCCCACCTCAACACCCTGGCTTGTTGGATAGAGTTTCAAGCCCTGTGCCGCTTCCTGCTTCGCATCTGTTGCGTTGCCGAACGCTGCTTCCCGCTGGGCGGCAATCTCCTGCCATATAGCCCCAGTTTCCTTGCTATCTGCGCGGATCGCGGAATCCACCGACTGTTTGCTCAATTGTCGCGCCTTACGTAAATGCCCTGCGTAAGCTTCGGTATCGGATGCAAGAGACAACCCGGAATTCTCTTCTGGCTTGCCTGCAAACCACTTGAGCTGTTCCTCCATGGCCGAAAAATCCGCATCCAAGGAAACTCAGCGCATAAAGAGCGTTGTGTAGTAAATAGACATCCACTTTTCTCGCTTCCGCCTGCCGAATTGTCTGTCGGGCTTCGTCGAAGCGCTGTAAGGCGAGCTGAGTGTTGGCCAGATTGGCATATATCCCGGCGTGATCCGGGGTGAGGCGGAGACTTTGGCTGTACGCGTCTCTCGCCTTCTCATACTGCCCCTGCGCTGTGTACTGATTGCCCAGATCGAGATGCGCTCTGTATTCCCGGGGGTAGGCTTGGATTTCCTCCTGATAAGTTTGCGCCGCTTTGTCCAGTTCCCCAGTTACATTCGAATAGTAGTCACCAGTGATGTGCAGCTTTTCCCGCTCGCTGGCATGCTCGCGCAATTGAAATGCCTTGGTGAAGTATTCGCTGCCACGTCCTACTTCACCCAAGGTGAGGTAGTCGCTGCCCACTTCCTCATACCCCATGGCAAAATTGGGATCGAGTTCGATGGCTCGCTGGTGGTAAGGCAGCCCGGCGGCGGTGCCTTTCTCGCGATGGGCCTTCTCGCCAAGGGTGTACGCTTTCAACGCTTCAAGCGAAGAGGTGGTAGCCTCGGACAGCGGAACATCGAGTTTCTGTACCGAAGCCAGCGACTCGCCCATTTCACCACGCAGCTTGGATGCCGCCTTACCCAGCGCGTCCAGCACCTTCTCCTTAGACGCCGCTGTTACCTGCTCCTGCGCCAGCGTATCTCCGTTCTGGCAATTCACCGCCTTCAATCCCAAGACGTATTCGCTGCCCAGACTGCCAATCGTTCCCGCAATGTAGGCTTTGCTGCCTGCTCGCTGGCAAAGCTCGCGGGCGACGTCGGGCGTGAGCTTCGTGTCGGGTGGGCGGGTCATCTGCTGCAAGGTCTTCTCAACCGCGCTGTCCGAGAGCATATTGAGGAAAGGCGATTGCCTCAGGGAAACGTTGAGCGCGGTCTTCAGCGTGTCGTCGAATACCGGGTCGCCCGTTTTGTTGTCGAAGTCGGCGAGCACGATCGTGTCCTTCTCGGTCAGCGTTTGGGCTGCGTGCGAGTGGAAAGTAGAAGTAACCCGCCGACTGCGACGAGCATGAGCGCGACCACTAGCTAATCGCGACTGGAGCACGTGCACTTTCCAGTGCATTCGCAGCGTGAGTGCTGGCTTCAGCCCTTGCACGCCTGCGGGAGTCGTCGGCGCCGACTCCGTGTCCCGCTTCAGCCGTTGCAGGTCGGTGCGGATTTCCGAAGCGTGCTGGTAACGAAGTCTGCGGTCCTTCTCCAGACGCTTACCGATGATGTCTTCCAGTTTGGGCGGGATTCGGGGTTCAGCCGCACGGCGGCGTGGGCGTCCGTCCAGAATGGCTTTGAAGATGACGCCGGAACTCTCGCCGCGGAAAGGCAACTGCCCGTTGCCATCTCGTAGAGCACCGCGCCGAATGAGAACAAGTCCGTCCGCGCATCCAGTTCTTTGGCGCGCACCTGTTCCGGCGACATGTAGGCCACCGTTCCCACATTGCTCCCGGGACTGGTCAGGTGCTCTCCAGTCGTCACGGTCGAAGCGGCTGCCGTGCTCAGCGCTCGCCGAACTTGCCCGAGTACAGCTGTCACCTTCGCCAGTCCGAAGTCCAGAATCTTGGCGTGACCGCGCTTGGTGACGAAGATGTTCGCGGGCTTGATGTCGCGGTGGACTATGCCTTGCGGCGTGTGCGGCGTCGAGCGCATCGGCTATCTCGATGGCCAGCGACAGCAACAGTCTCGATTTCCATCGGCCTGCCCGCGATGCGATGCTTCAGCGTCATGCCGTCCAGAAACTCCATGGCGATGAACGACTGCCCCTCGTGCTTCGCCGATTTCATGGATGGTGCAGATGTTGGGATGGTTCAGTGCCGACGCAGCCCGCGCTTCGCGCGGAAAGCGTTCCAGTGCCTGCGGGTCTTGGGCCAGTTCTTCGGGCAGGAACTTCAGCGCGACGAAACGATGCCAGCTCGGTGTCCTCGGCCTTGTAGACCACGCCCATCCCGCCGCCGCCGAGCTTCTCGACGATGCGGTAGTGCGAGATGGTCTGCCCGATCATTGGGTTGGAATGTTAGGTCGATAGGCAGAGCAAGTCAATGAAGTGTGGAGCTTGGACTATGCCCCCGAAGAGGCGGTTGGCGTAACATCGCCTCTGCACCCAAGACCGCCTACTTGTTCCCACTTTTTGGATGGGTTCCGCTAGTGGCCTATCTCCCGGCGCTTGTCATGCTTCTCGCGCGCCGCGTGGAGAAAGCTCCGGAAGATTGCTTTGGCCGACTGCGCGACTTCCGGTCCATCGTGCACGCTCCGCTCCGGATGCCACTGCACTGCCAGCAGCCGAAATGCCGGGGAGCGGTTCCTTCGAGAGCTTCGACGACTCCGTCTTCGGACGAACGCGCGACTACCCGTAAGCCTTCTCCCGCTTCGTCTGCGGACTGGTGATGCGAAGAGTTCACAGCCAGCGTCTCTCCGAACCGACAATATTGGAGAGCAGCGAGCCTGGCACGACCTCTACCGTGTGAGCGTTTGGCACTGTCCGTCCGGCGCTGTGATTGATCGCCGACTCGATGTGCTGCACCAGCGATCCCGACCGGAACACATTCAGCGACTGCAACCCGTAGCAGATGCCTAACACAGGCTTATGCAAGTTGTAAGCGTCCTGCAGCAGGATTTGATCAGTGGCATCGCGCTTTGGATCGGCGGCGGCGGTCTTCTCGTGGCGCTCGGCGCCGTACTTTTGCGGATCTAGGTCGGCCTTGCTGCCGGGCAACAGAATCGCGTCACAGCGCTCGACCTGCTTTCGCACCTCCTCGGGAGTCCAATCCAGTTCGATGCGCACCGGTTCCCCACCCGCGCTGCGAACCGCATCTTCATACTGCGGCAGCGCCCGCTCGGCATAGTCACGGTCTCCGGAATGCGGCACGGGGATGGCAATTCGGGGCTTGCTGTTCGCTTCGTTCATGCTCGTCCGGCCCTACGCTGTCGATAATTGCGGATTTCCATCCCCAGCGACAGCAACAACACAATCGATCCAACCGTGACCGCAAATGGAAACGCGATGTGCCGGTATGCAAACTGCAGATCTGGGGCGATGTGCTTCATCTGCGAGTAAATCACTGTCCCCATAATGCTCAGCAGGAGCGCAACCGCGAACGATAGCAGTGTAAACAGAAAAGTCATGGCGAAGATGCGGAAAGGAATTCCGATCCAGACCGGCCCGCTTGTATCCGTTTTTTCCATATTTCTAGGCTACACCATGAGTTAAGGCAGGTTTCAAGGTTTCAGAGTTTCAAGGTTTCACAAACCAATCGCGGACAGCTCCGCGAGGCGTTCCAAGCCTTCGCCCTGCGCGCCTGCGCTACAATATTGGGATGTCGCAAGCCACTTCGGCGATTACCCGTAGCCCCGCGGAGATCGTTCAGAACAGCCCGGTTTCACAGGCCCCGAACGGTATCTGCTATGCCCGCTCGGGCGAAATCGCCATTGCCGATAACGATCTCGAACGCATGATTGCGACTGTGCCTGTCCCGATCGCCGCCGCGTTGAGCCGCAAGGCGTACTACTTCGTGCCGCTCACCGTCACCCAAGGCGATGAGACCGTCATTGCCGACCGTTATGACGTGGTTCTTAGCGACAACGCCGTCTGCCATCGCAACCTGAACCTGGGCGATGCGCAATGCGTCTTTATCTCCACGCGCCTGATGGACGACAAGTTTTCCGTGGCCTTCGAGTTCTATATCAATGTCGGGCACGCGCTCGTCGAGCGCGCTGGAGTATCCCAGACTTTCGCCGACTTGGCCTGGCAGCAAGTGGAGTCTGGCGTGCGCGGAGAAACCTCGCTCGACGCCTGGGAAGCGCGTAAGTTCGCCACCGCTCCCGGCCCCGACGCGGAGAAGTACAAGAACGACTACCTCGCCGCCAGCTTCGCGGATGCTATTTCCATCTACCTGCTCTCGCTGTATCTCGATGTCGACTACCACGATTTGCGCGAGCGTGACTATCCGTTACTCGCTCCAGCGCCGATGGCGGAACGCCTGCGCAAGATCGCTGAGATCTTCCCGCCCAATCCCGGATTTGAGTTCAATATTTACTATCGGCGCCGGGCGTAGGGCTCCGCGGGCCTGGTACATCGTTTCGCACCTTAGTGCCCTTGGCGCTCCGCGAGCTTACAGCTTATTCTGAATATAGTTCGAAAGGCTCAGGTTTCGTTTGCCGATGATTTCGCTTCGTTTGTACACCCTGGTGCTGGGCGCGGTAGGTGTCGCCCTCGCCAGCTACGCGCTCCTGCGGCGCAAACCCAAGACTGCCGACGACATCGAGCGGGAACGCCGGGATTGGCTGAACACGGTCGGGCGTATCACCGATGGGACGGTCATCGATGTCCAGGAGATCACCACAAAAATCAATCGCCCGGCGACCATGCTGATTTACCAATACGATGTGGCTGGCGTCTCCTACGAGGCTTCGCAGGATGTCACCTATTTGCGGCAGTGGGTCAACCTGCATTCCTGCCGGCTGGGCTTGCCTACCTCGGTGAAATATGATTCCCGCAACCCGGGAAATTCCATGGTGATTGCTGAAGGTTGGATGGGCCTGCGACAGTAGGCGAAGAGGTCAGAGGTCAGATTGCAGAGGTTGAAACCTATAATATTTCAGAATTTCCCTAGCGCCACCCCAACCAGATAAATTACCTGCACCGCCGCTAGTCCGACCCAGATGCGCTGCCGGATGCGCGACCGGCGTATATCTCTTAGCAGATCACCAGCTGTGAGCTCCACCACCGGATCAATCTTTTCTACCGGCAAAGGCAGCGGCTCGAGGTTAATCGTGCGAACGGCGTCCGTGGTTTTTGGTTTGTCGGGATAAAACACTTTCGGAGTGTCCACAACTTCCGACCACATCGGCAGCAGGATCCATGATTTCGGGATGATGTCGAGAATCGGCTTGGCCGTGAGATTAAGTGCAGGGACGCTTTCCGGAGCGACGCGGTCCGCCAGATTTCGCAGCAGCGATCCCCACCAGAAATGACTCAGCTGATCGGTAATGAGCTCTCCGACATCGATCGGCCGAGATTCGAGTTCGAGGGGCGGCAGCACTTCCGGAGAAATCACGTCGCCAATATTGGTAAACACGGTGCGAAACCAGGGCATCCGCAAACGATCGCCGAGGGCTAATCCGACATCCACTGGACCCGAGGTTAGAACTAGCGGCGGCAATTTCTCGGGCGCAAAGGTATCTCGCACATTGCCAATCAGTGAGCGCCAAAGCGGCTGCGTCAGGCTCGCGGGCGGCAGCAAGTCGAGCGAGATGTGCAGCGATTCAGGCTGCGGTTCGGGATACCAGGCTTCGGCTGCGTTCGAGCGATAAGACATGAATTGAGATGACCCCGGGACGGCTTCTGCAGAGTCAAATCAGCACTCAAGAAGCCATTCTTGATGTTAGATGCCCTGGCGCAGCCTGTCACGCGCATTTACGCAGATTTACGAGCACAAACCAGACCTGGGTGCGAAGGCAATCGAGGTTCAGCGCGCTACCCTACCCCACTCAAACCGGACTCGTACCGCAAAAATCTGCGCAGTTCTGGCACTTGCGTCTTTGCCCAAGTGCTTTCTTCTTTGGTACATGCACTTTGATGCCTTGAGAATGAAGCGGTGTATCAAGCACAATCCTCTCAGGGACCTGAATACGTCCCCATGGAGAGTCACGTTTGAGTAGCCCAGGGCAGGCGGCCACGGCATCGCAGCGACATTTGCGTCGTTTCGCCCGTTATCGGTTCGACGCGCGGGTCCAGCTGTCGGTGTTTCGCGACGGAAAAACGGCTACATTCTGGGGACGAACCAATGAACTGGGCCAGGATGGCATCGGAGCCACTCTGAGCGGGGAACTGCAATCCGGCGAAGTGGTCTCGCTCGAGTTCCCCATCCCTCTGCCACCTAATCTCTTGAAAGTTCGCGCAATCGTGCGCTACAGCGACGGCCTACGGTGCGGTTTCGAGTTCCTGGTCGTAACCGAGGAACAAAGAGAGTTGCTTCGCCAGGTGTGCGTCGTGTTGGCAAACGCCTCCTGAAATACACCCGTCCAAGACGATAGCCCAGAGGTAAAAAACTGCTGGATCCTGCGAGTCCTCCACCAGGACCCCGTCCCATCCGCCATTACCCCAGTAACTATCTGGAAATAAGAGTCCCGCTTACCATCGCAGTGACGCACGTGCGGTGCGGGAAAGGACTGTATGGGCGAGAAAGTCGCCGCGGCAGCGACTCCAGCCGAAATGTCGCAGGTGAAAGCTGCGCACGATTTCGACCGCGAGACTGCGCCTGTTCTTGCCCAGGCCTCCGTCGAAGCTTCATCCCATTCGCCCACGAACGGACACGCAGTCGAAACCACGCCCTCGTTCGAACAGGCTTATTTTGAGCAGCTCCTGGAAAACGCTCCTGAGGCCATCAGCATTCTCGGCGATGAGTTGAAGATTGTCCGCATCAACGCGGAGTTCACTCGCATGTTCGGCTTTACGGCGGCCGAGGCCCTCGGAAAGAGAATCGACCATCTGATTGTTCCGCCCGATCGTTATGCTGAGACCGCTTGGATTGCCGAGACGATCAAGTCACAAAGCAAGGTTTCTCTGGAGACCCGCCGCCGCAACAAAGACGGCTCGCTGGTTGAAGTGCTTCTTTCCACATCACCCGTCAAGGTGAACGGCAAGAAAATCGGGTCTTACGTCTCTTACCGCGACATCACCGAGCAAAAGCGCGCCGAGGAATTGAACGCAGCGCTCTATGCCATTGCGGCGCGCAGCCAGTCGGCTGAGGATCTGCAGCAGTTCTTCGCCGCCATTCACAGCATCGTGGGCAAGCTGATGAACGCGCGCAATTTCTATATCGCGCTTTATGATCCGCCGTCTCAGCTCTTGACTTTCCCCTACTTTGTCGATGAACAGGACTCCGCGCCACTCGCCAAGCGGCTCGGCCGCGGTCTGACCGAATACGTAATGCGCTCCGGCGAGCCTCTGCTGGCGACGCCGGGCGTCTTTGAGGACCTGGTGCGACGCGGTGAAGTGGAATTGATCGGCGCCCCATCCCTGGACTGGCTCGGTGTTCCGTTAAAGAGCGGCTCGACTTGCATCGGGGCCTTGGTTGTCCAGAGTTATAACGAAAACAGCCGCTATGGCGACCGCGATCGAGAAATTCTGAAGTTTGTTTCCCAGCAACTGGCCGCCACCATCGAGCACAAGCGCTACGAAGAAGCGTTGCGCCGCTCCGAGGCGCGTTCTCGTTCGCTGATTTTGAGCGCGGCTTTCGGTATTTTTCGCTGCACGATCGGTGGGCGATTTCTGGACGTCAATCCCGCGCTGATCAACATGCTGGGACACGCGGCCGTGGAAGATCTGCTCAAGCTCAATGCCAGAACGAATGTCTTCGTGCAGCCACAGGAACTGGATCGGCTGGCTGAGGACTTTCGCCGCACTGGAAGCCTCAATGGCGTCGAAGTGCAGTGGAAGCGCAAAGACAACCGCGTAATCGTCGTTCGGCTCAGCGGCTGCGCGGCCATGAGCCCCGATGAAGCCGAAGAGGTATTGGAGCTGATCGCCGAAGACATCACCGACCGTCGTCAGCTCGAAGAGCAGCTTCGCCAAGCCCAGAAAATGGATGCTGTCGGCCGTTTGGCTGGTGGCGTCGCCCACGACTTCAATAACCTGTTGATGGTGATTAACGGTTACACCGAAGTGTTGCTGGAACAACTGGAACAAGGCAGTCAAATGCACCACAAGGTCCAGTCCATTCAGCAGGCAGCCGACCGCGCGGCGACTTTGACCCGCCAACTTCTAGCGTTCAGCCGCAAACAACTTCTCGAGCTTAAGGTCGTTGACGTGAACTCCGTCATCGGCGATATGGAACGCCTCCTGCGCCCGCTGATTGGCGAGAACATCGAGTTAAACACGCACTTATCACCCGACGCTGGACACACCCGCGCTGATGCCGGTCAGCTCGAACAAGTCATCATGAACCTAGTGGTCAATGCGAAAGATGCCATGCCAGAAGGCGGGAAGCTGACCATACAGAGTGCCGACGTTACCGTGCGGCAAAGCTTCAGCGAGCACCGTTTTATCCAGCCAGGCCGCTACGCCGTGATCTCGGTCGCGGATACCGGTCACGGCATGGACAAGGAAACGCAGTCGCGCATCTTCGAACCATTCTTCACTACGAAAGAGAAGGGGAAAGGCACCGGATTGGGCCTTTCGACCGTTTACGGAATTGTCAAACAGAGCAACGGATACGTATTCGCTCAGAGCGAGCCCGGAGCTGGCACGACATTCTATGTCTATCTGCCACGGGTGGAAGACGCCGCGCAGGAACTGAGCCCGGTGAAATCTCAGCAAAACGAAGCGGGCGGCTGCGAAACCGTCCTGCTGGTTGAGGATGAAGAATCGGTCCGCGAACTAGTTCGCGTAACCCTCGTTTCCCGTGGCTACAAAGTTCTGGAGGCCGAGGACGGCGAATGCGGCCTCAGCCTTGCGAAGGACTACAAAGACAATATCGACATCCTGATCACCGACGTCGTGATGCCCGGTATCGGCGGCCGGGAACTCGCCAAGAAACTCGTGTCGCTGCGACCGGGCATCAGCGTGCTTTATCTATCCGGGTACACTGAGGATGCGGTCGTCACCCAGGGAAAGCTTGGTCCGAATAGCGCATTCCTGCAAAAACCGTTCACGCTGCAGAACCTGGCAAAGAAAGTCCGTGAAGTGCTGCGGGATCGAACCGCACAGCCCACCACGCCAAAGTCCATCGCCCAATCCGCCTCAAGCTAAAGCACATCGCTGTCACTGAAACTTTTCGGCATTCTCTGCGTCCTATATCCTGATTAAAGATGTGAGGCTTTTCGGAGGCTAAATCCGTCTCCAGTCCTAGCTCGTACTGATTGTGGGGTAAGTAATGCTCATCAGGAAGCCACCAGATGTTCCATTTTCTGAAGTAACGCCAAAGTCCGCCTACCTGAACAGGCGCAGTTTCATGACCGGCGCAGCCTTGGTGGGAGCGGCCGCCCTTACCGGCGCAACGCTTTCTGATCTGATCAATCCTCCATTTACCGTGCTTGCCAACGCCAAAATCGACGGAGTGAAGAAAAGTCCTTTCAGCACGACGGAAAAGGAAACTCCCTACAAAGACGTCACGAACTACAACAATTTCTACGAATTCTCGACAGACAAATACGAGCCGGCCGAGGCGGCGAAGAACTTCAAGACGCGCCCCTGGACCGTGACCATCGATGGCGACGTAAAGAAAAAGCAAGAGCTCGACGTCGACACCATCATGAAGATGGCCGCACCTGAAGAACGCATTTACCGCCATCGTTGTGTCGAAGGCTGGTCGATCGTCGTGCCCTGGATCGGATTCTCTCTCAGCGAATTGATCAAACGCGCCGACCCGCTGCCCAAGGCAAAGTTTGTTGAGTTCACGACTCTCTACGATCCGAAGCAGATGCCCGGACAGCGCGTCAACGTTCTGCATTGGCCATATGTCGAGGGCCTTCGCATGGACGAAGCCATGCATCCGCTCGCTTTGCTTTGTTTTGGTATGTACGGGGAGGCGCTTCCGAATCAGGATGGCGCGCCGTTGCGGATCGTGATTCCGTGGAAATACGGCTTCAAGAGCGCGAAGTCGATTGTCCGTATCCGCTTCACCAGCAGCCAGCCTCTGAACACCTGGCAAGAATCCGCGCCCAGCGAGTACGGCTTCTATTCCAATGTGAACCCCAATGTTGACCATCCCCGCTGGAGCCAAGCCAAGGAGCGTCGTCTCGGGGAATTTCTGAAGCGTCCGACGTTGATGTTCAATGGCTACGACCAAGTGGCAAGCCTGTATTCGGGAATGGACCTGAAGAAGAACTTTTGAAAGGCATTGCAGAAGTCAGAAGTCAGATTGGAAAAGTGGAATCTCGCGGCAAGGTTTTTACTTCTGCAATCTGACTTCTGACTTCTGCTTTCCTATGAATCGCCTGCGCCTCACAAAATCGCTCGTCTTCCTTGCCGCTCTGATCCCTCTCGGGCGCCTCGCCTGGAAGGCGCTTCACGACGGACTCGGCGCCAATCCCATTGAAGTCATCACCCACACGACTGGCGATTGGACGCTGATTTTCATCCTGATCACCCTATCCATCACGCCGGTGCGCCAGCTCACCCGCCAATATTGGCTGATTGGCGTCCGTCGCATGGTGGGACTCTTCGCCTTCTTCTACGGCACGCTGCATTTCCTGACCTACATTTGGCTCGATAAATTCTTTGATACTCACGAGATGTGGAAAGACATCGCCAAGCGGCCGTTTATCACCCTAGGATTCTCGGCTTTTGTCCTCATGATCCCCCTGGCCGTCACCTCGACCGCCTGGGCCATCCGTCGCATGGGAGGCAAAAATTGGCAGCGCCTCCACCGTCTGATCTACCTCACTGGGATCCTCGGGGTCGCCCATTACATATGGCTGGTAAAGGCCGATCTGCGCAAACCGATCGAGTACGGAATCGTCCTGGGCCTGCTTCTCCTCTACAGGGTCAGCGTTTGGGTATCGACCCGCAGGAAGCAGCCAACCATCCCTGCTCAGGCTAGGAGTGCTGAGATTTCCAAGGCGTGAGGAAACCGCGCCGTCAATTTTTTCTTCGAAACTTTCTTCTACAATCGGGGTTAAGGCATCTCAAGGATTAACGACAGGAGTGTCTATGAATTCCCTTGCCCTCACCCAGCGTTTCGTACGTGTGCTCGTGTCCCTTGCGGCGGTAACCAGCTTGTTCTTCACCGCCGGATGCGGCTCTAGTGCGCCAGCCAAGAGCAATCCGGTTGGCTTCAGCGCTAGCAGCCTGAGTGGAACGTATGTGTTCTCCACCTCAGGCGTCGACTCAACGAATGGCGTTTTCCAAGCCACGACGGGAGTCTTTACAGCCAACGGCGGCACCGGTGGAAGCAACAGCATCTCGACCGGCCAGATTGATATCAACGGCTTCACTGCCGGGGAGATTTCGACCGCCATCACGGGCGGCACCTACAGCGTCAACACAGATGGCCGCGGAACCGCGACCTTGAACTTCAGCGGCACCAGCATCACTCTGGATTTCGTACTGACCGCCCCTGCGGGCGGACCGAGCGCGCCTAGCACTCATGGACTTGTAACGGAATTCGACACCGCCGGCTCGGGCAGCGGCACGCTCGACATGCAGAATGCGGGAAACCTCGTCGGATCCTATTCGTTCGGCCTGGCCGGCGCCTATTCGAGCGGCAATAGCCCCTTAGCGATGGTCGGAGCGTTCACTCCGAATGATGGCAACATTACCGGGCTCACCGACATCAACGCTAA
The DNA here is from genome assembly GCA_963725295.1 of uncultured Acidobacteriaceae bacterium. Classification (GTDB taxonomy): domain Bacteria; phylum Acidobacteriota; class Terriglobia; order Terriglobales; family Acidobacteriaceae; genus Acidiflorens. Next base: position 49,183 of record CAVRYB010000105.1, on the reverse strand, counting down.
CCAGATTGCTCTCGGCGGCACTGCGGGACTGACTCTCACTGGCACCGTGACTACGGGGTCCCCCGGTACAGCAGTGCTCAACTCCTTCAACGGGAACACGCTGATCGCGACCTATAACTTCCACGTCTACGAGATCGACCCCACGCACCTGAAGTTCATCGAAACCGACACCGGGACCATCATGGCCGGCGACGCCTTCACCCAGCAGACGTCGCTGCCTCAGGGCGGATACGCCTATGTACTGGAGGGGGAGGATTCCAGTGGGCCCATAGCTGAGGGCGGATATTTCACTTCCGACGGCACGAGCACGATCATTGCTGGCGGCCTGGAGGACTACAACGACGCCGGCAACTTCGTTCCAGAAAACACAACCGTCGGTGGCAGTTTCACACCATTTTCTGGCGGCCGTACTCAGCTCACGCTAACTGGCTTCTACAACGGGACCGCCTCTACAACCGCGACCTTCGCCGCGTATCCGTCATCTGGCGGAGTCCAACTCCTGGAAATCGACGACGAAGGTATCACCGGCGGCTACGCCCTGGCACAGGGCACGCCAACGACCCTTGCCGCGACCGATTATGCGTTGAACCTATCCGGCATCAACCCTAATTCCGAGGAGGACGACATCGCCGAGTTCGCTCTGACTGGCACCAATTATCAGGGCGTCGAGGACGTCAACGACGACGGAAGCCTGGGTCCAAGGGTGGCGTTCAACGGAACGATCACGCCGGATACCAGCATCACCGGCCACGGGGCTGCCGTGACAAACGGCGAGATCAACTTCAACTACTATGTTGCCGATAGCGGGGCGACGGCGCTCATCATCGATACCGACGCTAATCCGTCACCGCAAGTGGGAATCGGTTCCATCGAGTCCCAGAACATCACGAGCGCGGAAGCCGCAAGCCGCTCTCATGCTCTGATCTCCAGACCGCTTGGTAAACGAACGGGAGCTTTTCGCCGCAAGGCTAACCAGTAACGTCAATCAGGCTGGAATGCCGGGCGGGAACGCCCGGCTTTAATCTTCCTCAGATCAAGAAAAAGGCTGGGCAATTTGCCCAGCCTTTTCTTTTTCGAGTGTTCTGATCTACTTGATTGCTTCCGCCGCGATTCTCTCCGTCACGAACGCCTCAATCACGTCGCCAGCTTTGATGTCGCCATAGTTTGCGATTGAGATGCCGCATTCCATACCGCTGGTGACTTGCGAAGCATCGTCTTTGAAGCGCCGCAGCGATCCCACTTTGCCCTTGAACACGACCACGTTGTCGCGCAGCAAGCGCACTTCGGAATCGCGCTTGATGAGGCCGTCGGTTACGCGGCAACCGGCGATCGTTCCGACCTTCGGAATGCGGAACGTCTCCAGTACCTCGGCGCGTCCCTGGTGAGTTTCCTTGATCGTCGGTTCCAGCAGGCCGGTCATGGCGCGCTTGATCTCGTCCTGCAGTTCGTAAATGATCGAGTGTAGCCGGATATCGACTTTTTCCTGCTCGGCCAGTTCCGCCGCTTTGCGCTCCGGACGCACATTGAATCCAATGATGATCGCGTTCGATGCCGATGCCAGCAGCACATCGGTTTCGGTAATCGCGCCGATGCCCGAGCGCAGCAGCTTGAGCCGCACCTTGTCGTTCGACAAGCGCCCCAGCAGATCGCCAAGCACTTCGACCGATCCCTGTACGTCCGCTTTCAGGATGACGTTCAGTTCCTTCATCCCGGCCGTCTTCAATTGTTCGGCCAGGCCTTCGAGCGAAACGCGGGAACTCTTAGCCAGTGTGGCTTCGCGAGCCTTCTGCTCGCGATAATCGGAGATATCACGAGCCTTTTCACGGTCAGCGACAACAACGAATTGATCGCCCGCCTGCGGTAGCCCTTCCAGACCGATGATCTCGACCGGAGTCGAAGGCGGCGCTTCTTTCAACGCTTTGCCACGATCGTCGAACATGGCACGAACTTTTCCGTACACATTGCCGACAACGAAATTGTCTCCCGCGTGGAGCGTGCCGTTCTGCACGAGAATGGTTCCCACCGGACCGCGTCCGCGATCGAGTTTTGCTTCCAGCACCAGCCCACTCGCGGCGCGTCCCGGAGTCGCTTTCAACTCCTGCAGGTCCGCCGTCAAGCAGATCATTTCCATCAGCAAATTGAGATTCGTTTTCTGCTTTGCGGAAACATCGACAAATACCGTCTTGCCGCCCCAGTCTTCCGGAACCAGTCCGCGGTCGGCGAGTTGCTTCTTGACGCGTTCCGGCAACGCTCCCGGCTTGTCAATCTTGTTGACTGCAACAATGATGGGAACTTCGGCGGCATGCGCGTGGTCGATCGCCTCAACGGTCTGCGGCATCACGCCATCGTCGGCAGCGGTAACGAGCACAACGATATCAGTCGCCTTCGCCCCGCGTGAACGCATGCGGGTAAACGCTTCGTGACCTGGCGTATCCAGGAACACGATCTCGCGACCGTAGGCCGGAGACGCTTTATCCGTAATCGCGACCTTATAGGCGCCGATGTGCTGCGTAATGCCACCGGCTTCTCCGCCGGCGACATTGGTGGAGCGAATCGAGTCGAGCAGAGTGGTTTTTCCGTGATCGACGTGGCCCATGATTGTGACCACGGGCGGACGCGGAATGGCTTCCGCCCCTTCCTCGCTGCTCTCCAAAGCCTCCGTCGTATCTTTCGCAGCCTGCTCTTCGAAAGTGATGACTTCCGTATCCGCTCCGAAGAAACGCGCCATCTCGCTCGCCAGCTCGGCGTCGAGCGTTTGGTTGATGGTCGCGAACACGCCGCGCACCACGAGACGCGCAATCAGATCCTTGGCGCGGATGCCCAGCTTCTCGGCCAAGTCCTTGACCGAGATTCCTTCTGTAATTGTGATGTTCCGCGTAATCGGCGCGGGTTCGTTGCTGATGATCACGCGCGGCGGCGGAGTGTAGCCCTTCATCGGGCCTTCCTTCACGCCTCTTTGCGGCACATAGCGCTGCCCCGGCCTGCGCGACGGAGCTCCCGGCCTCGCACCCGGACGCGAGGGCCCCGGAGGCGCCATACTGGCTCCCGGACCTACACCCAGGGGACGCGAGCCTGTCGGAGCAACCCGCGTTGGATGCATCGGCCGACGTTCACCAGGCCGTAATGGAGGACGCGGTGCGCCTCCCGGAGCCTGCGGTCGTGCCGTGCGTTGGAAAATTGGCTGCCCCGGCACTGGCCTTCCCGGCGCCGGACGCGTACTGGACGCAGTGGCACTGGGCGGGGGCGGCATCGGTGCCTTGTACACGGGACGCGGCCCCGTCTGTGGCATGATCATTCGCGGCGGCGGTACTGCTGGGGCCGCTGGTCTTTGAGGCGCAGGAATCGGTGTCTGTGCGGCAACACTCGGCGCGGAAGTCTGCGCCGCGGGCGATATCGACGACGGTGGCGCGATCGGAGTCGCCGGAGTCGTAACTCGCGGCGGAAGGGCAACGGCGGACGGAGTAGCACTCGGAGCAGCGGAAGCTGCCGGCGTAGTTGTTCCCGGCGGTACAGCCGGAGTCTTCGGCGGAATCACAACCACACTCGGCGGACGGTGCGCTGCAGCGACCGAGGCTGGCGTCACTACTCTTGGGGCGGGCGGGGTCAGCGCGGGCGGTTCAACTGCTGGCTTCGGTGGAATTGCTTTCGGCGCTGCAGGGGCTGCCGGTTCCGCCTTGACCTCTACTGGCGGTGCAGCCGGTGCTTTTGCAGTCGGACGCGCAGCGGGCTGCTCAGCGGCTGCTTTCTTCTGCGTGATCGCCCGCAGTACATCTCCAGGCCGCGAGATATGCGACAGATCGATCTTGGTCTTGAAATCATCTTCCCCGTGAGTGGATCGTGCAGCGCTCTTGGCTGCGCTAGTCCCCGCATCCGAGCGGCCGCGAAGACGTTTACGCACCAGGTCTGCTTCGTGGTCTTCGACGGAACTGGAGTGCGTCTTCTTCTCCGTGATGCCCACTTCCAGCAGTACGTCAAGAATTTCCTTGCTCTTGACTTCCAGCTCACGGGCCAGATCGTTGATTCGAATCTTACTCATCCGCTCTCGTTTCCTCTTCTTGTGCCGCTGAACTCGTGTCTCTACGCTCGCATATCCAACCTCATGACGTCCCTGGCTTTTCTAGGTTCCAGTTGGGCTTCCGGTTGACGAACCCCGCACGTACAGTCCGGATTGCGCTCCGAACCCGCCATGCTGCCGCTTCGGCTCTACTTGTCTTCCGGGGCTTCTTCTGTTGTGGCCTCGAGGCTCGCGGCTTCTGCGGTCGCAGCCTGTTCGACGCCTTCTTGTGACGGCGCTGTGTCGGGGGGCTCTGCTTCCGCCGACAAAGTCTCCGCTTCCACTGAACCTTCGGTCAGCGCTTCCACGCTGACTGGCGCTTCGGTGGAGGATTCTCCGCCGCCTTCAGCTTCCGCGCCTACTGCATCTCCGCCATCCAGACTGGCGAAATAATTATTGACCGCAATACTGATTTTTTCCACCGTTTTCGGGCCAATGCCTTCGATCGCTTCCAGTTGCTCCGGCGTCATATCGGCCAATGATTCCACCGTATTCACGCCCGCCGCCTTCAGCTTCTCGACCAATCCCTCGCCCAGCCCGGTGACAAGTTCGAGCGGAGTGACAGTCTGGGTGGTCATCGCCGACATCTGTTGTTCCACTTCCTGCCGTTTCTCTTCCTCGCTCTTGATGTCGATCTTCCAACCGAGCAGCTTCGCCGCCAGCCGGACGTTCTGCCCTTTTTTCCCGATGGCCAGTGAAAGCTGCGTATCGTCAACCACGACTTCCAGATGCTTGTCCGCCGCGTCGACGACCGTCACGCGGCTCACTTTTGCCGGCTGGAGCGCCTTTTCGGCGAACGTTACCGGATCCTCATGGTACTCGATGATGTCGATCTTCTCTCCACGTAGTTCGCGAATGATCGACTGCACACGCATGCCCTTCATGCCGACGCACGCGCCCACCGCGTCCACGTCCTTGTCCTTCGACATTACCGCGATCTTCGTGCGCTCGCCTGCTTCGCGGGCAATGGCGCGAATCACCACCGTGCCGTCATAAATCTCTGGTACTTCCGTCTGGAACAGATGCTGGACTAATTCCGGAGCGGAGCGCGAAGCGACCACACCCGGGCCCTTGACTGCCTTTTCCACGCGCACAATGACCACGCGAATCCGTTCGCCTACTGCGAACGACTCCAATCGCGATTGTTCCTTGCGTCCCATGCGGGCTTCGGCCTTGCCGATGTCGAGAATCACATCCGGACCTTCGATCCGCTTCACGGTTGCATTCACGATCTCGTTCACGTGCCCGATGTACTCGTTGTAAACCGTGTCGCGCTCGGCCTCGCGAACCTTCTGGAAAATAACTTGTTTCGCCAGCTGTGCAGCGATGCGCCCTAGAATTCCTTCCGTAACTTTTGGAATGAGCAGTTCTCCGCCAACTTCGGCGCTCGGATCGAGTTTGCGCGCCTGCTCCACCGTGACCTGCAGATTCGGGTCTTCGACCTGCTCCGGGGTTTCGACGATCGACTTCACCGCATAGGCGTTGATCTTCCCGCTATCCCGGTCGAGCACGGCGCGCAGGTTTTCCTGCGTCTTGTAGTACTTGCGCGTGGCCACCACGATGGCATCTTCAACCGCGCTCACCACGATCTGCGGATCAATGCCCTTTTCCCGGCTGACCCCTTCGATAATGTTGTAAAGCTCACTTGCCATAAATTCAGGTCTCAGGTGTCGGGTGTCAGGGTTTAGGTTTTGGTCTTTCTGAGACCTGACACCTAACACCTGAAACCTTGCACTTAGATTTCAGGTACTAAATTCGCCTTCTCGACGTTCGCGAACTCAATTTCCTGCTTCGCCGTTTCGCCCTCTTTCGGGCGCATCTTCTTCTTGCGTGTCGCGCTCAAATCCAGCAGCAGCTTGCCGTTCTCGAAGCTTTCCAGCTTCCCTTCAAAATGCCGGTTGTTATTCACCGGCTCGCGCGTCATCAGCTTCACCCGCTGTCCGAGAAACCGTTCAAAATCCGTCGCCTTCGTCAGCTTGCGATCCAGCCCCGGAGAAGAAACTTCCAGCAAATACGATCCTCCGGGCATCGCGTCTTCAACATCAACGATCGTTCCAAACTCGCGGCTGAAACTCGCGCAATCTTCGTGCGTAACACCGTCCGGACGATTTGCTGCCGGAGTCGCCCCCGGACGATCGATGAAAGCTCGCAGCATCCGGTGCTTGCCCGACCCGGATATTTCTAATTCAACCAGTTCCAGGCCGTTCGAGCTTGCCACCCGCTCCGCAATCTGCCGCACCTTGTCCAGATCTAAAGCCATGTTTTCAGCAAGTTACGTCGTACTGCGGCGCCAAAATCCGCACAAACTAAAAAGTGGGCTTTCGCCCACTGGTGTGCTTCGACAATCCTGACACTACGACACAACAGTTTCCATCACTAACTATACGCCGCCAATTTGGAAAACACAAACCACGGCACCGCGCCATTACCGAAGTATCGGAAGTAACCTTGCCGCTGACCAGCACATCCCCCAAACTTCATGCTGATGCATTTTTCCCGCACCCATCTTGCGATCGCGTTTGGCTCTGCTGGCTTGTTGGTGCTGGTGTTTCTGGGCTATCTCTACTGGCTCAGTACCCAGCCTCCGGTGCTTGCGCGGTCGGTGGAGCGCGATCCGCTCACGCAGATGCCGATCAGCATCACCATGAATCCGTTTCGCGACCGCACCATCGAGCGCACCGCGAACAAATTTATCGGAGAGATGCGCGACGGCAACTGTCGCAAGCTGCTGGGGCAGTGGGAACGCGATTACCGCAAGAAACGCGCCGATTTCCTTTGCGCATCGGAAACCCAGCACCCCCTTATTTCCTGGAACCTGGTGGAATGGGAAGACGCCCCGCCCCTGGTAATTCTGCACTTCAAGGGCGAACGCTATAGCACTCCCGCCCAGGATGCGACTTACAAGGATCTGTTCTCGGTCACCGAAGAAAAAAAAGAAGATGGCTGGACCGTCACCAAGTACGACTCCTTCTACTGATTCGCTGCCGCAGGCCTTTCCTGAAATTCTCAGAACTCCTGATCAACCTGTATTCCTCTGTGTCCTCTGTGGTTGCCTAGCGCGTCCGCGCATGGGACGGATCCGCTAACGTCGCCGAATTCAGATCGACATGCAGTTGTCTTAGTGAGCCGGTCCCCGGCGGATAACAATTTCCATCCGCCGAATAGCTGCGCCCACAACCTCCAGCGACATCCTTGCGACGCGGAGATTGTGCAAACTGCCAGACCTCCGCAAATTCCAGACCGCTCTCTTTCGGCGATGGCGGCCTTCCGGAAACAGCGCAACCGGGCGACGGCGGACACGCATCATTCGTCACCCAGTACTGGATCACTCGCCCGGCGGCGTTCTGGCGAATGTCTTCAGCGGTAACAATGCTATCTCCACTCTTCTCCATCGCCGCAATACCCGAACAATAGACGCCTACGCCAAAGCCGGACTTCGCAACTTCATCGACCCACGCAAACAGATACGCCTTCTGCTCCGGCAACAATCGCCCACCTTGTTCTTGATCAAGAAAAATCACGGTTCGCGCCGGAAATCCCTCGCGCCTGCCCGCTTGCACTGCAGCTTGCGCGTCTGCCTTCCCCAACGCAGAAGCACCTTCGACGCTGTGCAATTCGTGATAGAGGCGGCCATTGAACAGCACGAGGAATCCAAATCCAGCGTCTTCCAGCTTCGCGCGCTTGCCGCTCCATGTATTCGAGTTAGAACCCGGAGGATTATTCAACCAATAACCCGTAAACGCGAATGTCGCCCGAAGCTCCTTCAGGTTCTGATCTCCTGGATATTCGTTACGATCAAAACCGAGGTAAGCGACCGGGCTGTGGCCGGTGAATTCCAGCGTTTCCAGACCATCGGCAAGCGGTTTCAATTCGTCGACGGAATTCGCCGTAAACGCAAAGCCAAGCAGCTTTCCATTTCGTATCGTGCTGTAAATCCGGGCGTACTTGACGTGTGACGGTCCGCTTTTTTCGAAATTGGAAACAACGAACTTTTCGCCGGCGATCGATTCCCGCTTCGGATCGCCAATCGCCTTAACCCCATCGCCAGCCATCCAACCATTCATCTTTGCTTCGACGGCTGGGTCGTCGAGTCCGGCGAACTTGGAATGCGAGTAAGTCTGAATAGAGATCGCGCGCCATTCGGGCGCGGTATCGGGCGGCCCCGACGTCATCCGCAGCAAAATTTCAAGCGTGTTGTTGCTTGTGCCTAAAGCGTCGTTCCGTTTGCGCAGTTCCTCCCTGGAGTAAGCTGTTTCGTCGATCAACCCTTTGGGCAACACGTAGCGAAAGCCCAACTGTGCGTCAGAAAACACACCGTCATGAAGCTCGCCACTACCGTTGTCTTGGGGAAGGATCGGGACCACGAGAAAGAACATGCAGGCTAGAACAGCGAGCAACTTCTTCATGGGAGACTATTCTAGCAAGCGGGGGATCGTCGATTGTGAATGCACAACTCAGCCGCCGATATGCACCATCGTTCGCGAAGCAGGCACAAATCCTGGCTCCCCGATGTGGTGGCGTTCTTCCTTTTTGTCCACCGCTTTTACGATGAACTCCGTCAACATGTCGTCGGAAGCGCCGCGCCGCATCAGCTCGTGCAAATCGTGGTCCCACACCGAGAACAGACACGTTCTTAGCTTGCCGTCAGAAGTGATACGAATCCGGCTGCAGTGTCCGCAGAACGGATGCGATACAGGAGCAATGATTCCAATCTCGCCGACGCCATCCGCAAAGCGATACCGCCTGGCGGTTTCGCTGCGCTGGTGAGCGATCTCCTGCAGCGGCAGATACTCCGACATGCGCGCCACGATCTCGTCGAGCGGGACCACGATCTCCGGTGTCCATACGCGGTCCTCTTCGAGCGGCATGAATTCGATGAAGCGCACCACCACGCCCTCTTCGCGTGAGAACATTCCAAACGGAATCACCTGATCTTCGTTGAAGCCGCGCAGCAGCACGCAATTTACTTTTACCGGATCAAGCCCAGCCCGTCGCGACGCGCGCACCCCCGCCAGCACGCTCTCGTATCCATTGGGTACGCGTGTGATTCGCGCAAATCGCTCGGGATCCACCGCATCCATGCTGACCGTCACTCGATCCAGCCCCGCATCTTTCAAAGGCCGCGCGATATCGGCGAGCAGATGGCCGTTCGTGGTCAGAGCAATTTCGGGCTTCTTGCCTTCAATAGTGCGCAGCTTCGCCAGGTCGGCGACAAATTGCACGATCCCTCTGCGCAGCAGCGGCTCGCCACCGGTCAGCCGAATCTTGGTGATGCCGAGCCCCACGAGGATCCGAGCCATCCGCAGATAGTCTTCAAAAGGAAGCTCCGCAAAGGCCGCGCCATTGGTTCCCGTCCGGCAATAGACACACTTGTAGTTGCAGCGGTCGGTGATCGAAATCCGCAGATCGTGAATCGAGCGCCCGAAATTGTCGAGAAGCGGCATTTAGCTAATAGCAGTTAGCACTTAGCAGTTAGCTTCGCGGCGCACAGAGGCGGTTTGCTAAGTGCTAATTGCTGAACCAAGGAAAAAGACGCAGGCGGGAACAACCCAGCGAGCGTTTCCTTTCCAAACACGGGAGGCGCAGGCGTTTCCATCCGCACCCTCGAATCGCCCCGGTCAAAACTGGAGCAACCCTCGCCCCCGCTGCCAGAGAATCTCTCAGGCCAACGGAGGTCGGAAACTCGAACTTCATTATAGATGCGGGAAGCCAACGCTGCGAACCGGACTCTTGAGAGGTCAGATTGCGGAGGTGAGGGCGTTGGCTCGTAGGTTTTTACCTCTGCAGTCTGACCTCTGACCTCCAACCTCTCATTAGCCTGCTAAACTTTCCCCATGAAAGCCCTGGTCATCACCCGCTTCGGTGGTCCTGAAGTCCTCGAAATACAACAGGTCCCTGACGCTCATCCCGCACCCGAGCAAGTGTTGGTAAACGTGGAGGCTGGCGGCTTGAACTTCGCCGATCTGATGACCACACATGGCGGATACGCCGGCACTCCTAAGCCTCCGCTCACCGCCGGGCGAGAATTCGCCGGGCGCCAGATCACTGCAAACGACAAGAGCGGTCGCCGCGTGATGGGCTACACGCAATGGGCCGCGTTCGCCGAAAAAACCGTTGCCCACCGCAACCTCGTCTGGCCGATCCCGGAGAATTGGACCGCCGAACAAGGCGCCGCCTTCCCCGTAAATTTCTTTACCGCCTACTTCGCCTACTGGAAAGCCGGGCTACTCGATCAGCCGGGCGCTCGCGTTCTGATCCATGCCGTCGCCGGTGGAGTCGGCACCGCTGCCGTGCAGATCGGCAAGATTCTCGGCATCGAAATGTATGGAACGTCTTCTTCTGACGACAAGCTTGCCAAGGTGCGCGAACTTGGCCTGCAACACGGCATCAACTACAAGCAACGTGACTATGCCGATGCGATCAAGGAACTCACTCGCGGCGAGGGAGTCGAGGCTGTCTTCGAAATGCTTGGTGGCGAACACGTCGCAAAAAGCGTCAAGTGCGTTCGCGACTTCGGACGCGTCATCGTCTACGGTGCAGCCACCGGCCAGACTCCGCAACTCGACACTCGCATTCTCTACGCGAAAGGCGCTAGCGTCCACGGCCTCTGGCTCAGCTATCTCAGCTCCAACCGCCCGCTCATGGAAGCCGCATGGAAGCAGCTTTCCGAGTGGATCGCCGCTGGCAAACTCCATCCTGTCGTCGGAAAAGTGTTCCCAATGGCGCAAGCGCGCGAAGCCTACACCTTAATGCAGGAAGGCAGGAACTACGGCAAGATCGTGCTGAAGATCAGCTAGTAACGTTACTCTAATTAACAAAACAGTCTTACGTTGTCACAGGCGCATTGCGCCGCTCAACGCTCTCTGCTAACGCAGCTCCTGCCTGCGCGTCCAAGAAGCATGTTGCAAGAGAATCCACGCAGCGAAAAAAAATCGGGAACCAAGTCGAACCGAGCTACGTACCTTGTAGCGAGCTGAACGTGGGGTGGACGAAACAACTCTTTCGATCCACTAGAGAATTTGCAGGGTGACGGGACTGGCGCACGCATGGTTTGGCGGCCCTGGATGCGTCGGGTCCAGTAAAAAGTACGGGTTCGAGGCCCGTCTTCTTGCGTCACCCTGACATGCGCATTGTAGGACTTCGCACAAAAAAGGCAAGCCCTCAGTCGAGAGTCCCTGCACAATCACCAGCCGCCCCGAACGTCCCGGCATGACCCGGGCAGAAAGCGAAGGAGCAAATGAAACTGAATATTCTGGCAAAGACCGTGGTGCTCGGGCTGGCCGTACTGCTCGCAACGAGTGCGTTCGCAAGTAACAAGGGTTCCCTGCAGGTACGCGAAGCGGTCGAAGTCAACGGGCAGCAACTCGCTCCCGGAGACTATCAGGTGCGCTGGGACGGAACAGGATCGAACGTCGAAGTAAGCTTCATGCGCGGCAAAAAGGAAGTAGCCAAGACTTCCGCGAAAGTCATCGACCTGAAGGAGACCTCCAATTACGACTCCGCGGTCATCGATCACTCCGCTGGCAAGGCAAGCGTCTCGGAAGTACGCTTTGCCGGCAAGAAGTTCGCGCTGGCCATCGGCGCGACCGACAAGGCTGAGATGAGTGGAAACTCCACGAAGTAACTGAGTAAGTTTCGGAAGAAGAAAAAGGGGAGCGCTAAGGCGCTCCCCTTTTATCCCTATAGACGGCAAAGTTAATTTTTGACGGTCATAGCGTCGGAGTCCACGGCCTTCTTGCCCGTTACTCCTTCGAGTCCCGCTAACACGCCGCGATAGTCGTTCTTATCGCATTGCATCGCGAAGCCTCCTTTTTTGTCGCCGTCAACCCAAGTTAACCCGACGAAATGCTTCTTTGATTTGGTCAGGGCCATCAAAGCGCCATTCCCGAGGGACACGACCGCCAGCCCAATCGCAGCCCCGATTCTCCGATGGACATCTTGGCCGTAACTAATTTCTGTAACCGCGGAAGCTGGAATTGTGATGACGTCCCCCTTATCCCTGAGGAGTCGCACCTGGTTGGAGTCGATGACCAACCTTATATCCGTCCCTGTTTTAGCGTCGGGAATCGAACCCCCGTCGTATTTCACCTTGTACCCGTTGTCGCCAGCAAAGACCGAGAGCGGCAGTGCGATACAAAGGAGAACAACCCATAAACTCTTCATTTCATCTCCATGGAATTCGCAGGCAGGTTACCACATTTAACGAAATCTGGCTGTGATGAGATGCTGCCGACTCCGCGGAAAGCGGTCGTTCAGTACTTCGGCATCTTCGGATCAATTCTCTCCGCCCAAGCCGTAATACCGCCCGTCAGGTTTTGCACCTTCTTGAATCCGGCTTGCTTCAGGAACGCGACCGCCTTGGCGCTGCGTCCGCCCATCTTGCAATGCGCCACGATCTCACGGCTGGAATCGAGTTCTCCGACGCGCTTGGGCAGGTCGCCGAGCGGAATGAGATATCCGCCCAGATTGCAGATCTGATACTCGTGCGGTTCGCGCACATCGAGAATAAACACATCGGCTTTGGCGTCGAGTTTCTGCTTCAGTTCTTCCACCGAAATTACGGCGACGTCGCCGCCATAGACCGGCGCTTCCTGCCCGCGAATTCCGCAGAACTGGTCGTAGTCAATCAGCTTGGTAATCGTCCGGTGAGTGCCGCACGCCGGGCAGTCTGGATTCCTCCGCAGCTTCAGCTCGCGGAACTTCATGCCCAGTGCGTCGACCAGCAGGAGACGCCCAGCCAGCGAATCGCCCTGTCCCAGAATCAGCTTGATGGTTTCGGTCGCCTGAATCACACCAATCAGACCGGGCAGAATGCCGAGCACTCCGCCTTCGGCGCAGGAAGGCACCAGGCCGGGCGGTGGCGGCTCCGGGTAGAGACAGCGATAGCACGGGCCTTCTTCGGTGGCGAACACGCTCGCCTGCCCTTCAAAGCGAAAAATGGAACCATACACATTGGGTTTGCCCGTGAGCACACAGGCATCATTCACCAGATAGCGTGTCGGAAAATTATCGGTGCCGTCGGCAACGATGTCGAATTCACGGAACAGTTCGAGCGCGTTGGCGCTGGTCAGCTTCGTGTCGAACATCCGCAGGTTGATGAACGGGTTGATAGCCTTCAGCTTGTCGGCGGCGGAATCCAGCTTCTTGCGGCCCACGTCGGCCGTGGTGTGGATGATCTGGCGCTGCAGGTTGGTGTAGTCCACGACATCGAAGTCAACGATGCCCAGCGTACCGACGCCCGCGGCCGTCAGGTAGAGTGCGAGCGGCGAACCGAGCCCGCCCGCTCCAATACACAGAACTTTCGCGGCCTTGAGCTTCTGCTGCCCGTCCATGCCCACCTCGGGCATGATCAAATGGCGCGAGTAACGCAGGATTTCTTCGTTGCTTAAGACGGCTTCGGGTTTGGCTTCAGTGAGGGTGGCCATGGGGTAACGTACTAGCTCCTAGTTCCTAGCATCCAGCTCCTAGCAACCGATCGCGGCTTGCCAGTAGCTAGAAGCTAGCGGCTCGAAGCGCCGCCCGCAATCGACGGCACGATAGAAATAGTATCACCGTCTTTCAGCGCGGTAGCCTCTTTCTGCAGGTAACGCATGTCCTCGTCATTGACGTACACGTTGACGAACGCGCGCAGTTTACCATCGTCGTTGTAGAGATGGCGCTTAAGGTCCGGATGTTGGGCCACAAGGCCAGCGAGCGCTTCGCCGACGGTCTGCGCTGGTACGCTGACGGTCGATTGCTTGCCTGCATACTGGCGCAAAGGGGACGGGATCTGGATATCAGCCATATCCAATAAAGATGCTATGGTATTTGCGAAGGATTCACGCTCAGCTCCACTCATGCGTGCATTTTGTTGTTTCCATGTGAGCAGGCAGAATGTATAACCCCCCGCCGGCACGACGCAGAGTCACAATCTTTTGCGCGGTTTCGCTGCTGATTAGCTTGTCATTCTTCGCACGGCATATTGCTGGAATGGTGTATACACACGGGCAATACAGCTGTCTAGTATACAACCCAAAGTCGGTTCGAGAAACTCCGCCCGCTGCTTACGACTTTCTGCCGGACGACATCAGTTGGGACGAAAGCCGCGCCTACGCTCGCTGGACTAACGAGGTTCTTCGCGGCGAATGGGGTGGGGCAACGTTGGCGTCGTTCGCGCCTTTCGTGACTTCGCCCGTGCCGCAACAACCGCTCTGGCTCCGCGACCGCCTGGGTCCGGCGATTCTCGCGGCTATGGCCCGCGTGGCGGGCAGCGACGTCCGAACCGCGTTCCTACTGGCGGATTTGGTCTTCCCCATGGGTGCCGCCATCGCATTGCTCGTACTCTGCTGGAAAATTCGGCCGTCCATCCCCTTCGGAATTGCCGCGACATCCCTTGTATTGTTCTTCAACTGGCAGGACTCGCTAAATTTCATCGCTTTCCTGCGCGGCGCGCGGCAAAACGAAAGCATCTTCCTCCGGACGCCCTACCCGCAATTTTCAATGATCGTGTTCTGTATTTTTCTCTGGTCGCTAATCCGGTTGGTGAAGAGTCCAGGTGTTTCACGCTGCCTGCTTTTCATTGTCGTGCTCGACCTGAATTTCCTTACCTACTTTTATTCGTGGACCTACGCGCTGATGTTTGCTGGAGCAGGACTGCTACTCCTCGCAGCCATGAGTGCGATTCCGCGCTTTCCGGCAGCCGCACCTGCTCCTGAACAAATCAGAAAGGCATTCGTCAATTTACTGATCTCTTCGGGATTCGCCTTTTTCCTCGCCTTTCCCGTTTGGCTGGGAATTATTCAGAAGAATCCGGCGGCGCGTGATTCCTTCGTTCGCTTGGGAGGCATGTTGACTCACACGCCGGAACTCAGATACTCCATCGTGCTTGCGATCTGCTTCGTTGCGCTGCTCTTGTGGAAGAACTGCCCCTGGAATAATCGCTGGCTCGCGTTGTCCTTCCTGCTCGCTTCCCTGCTGGTGATGAACATTCAGGTCATCGCCGGCAAGACAATTCAGCCCGCACACTGGACCGAATACTACATCCAGCCATTCTTTTTTCTATTCCTGATCGATCTGTTGTGGACGGTCGTCGTGCTGAAGGGCTGGCGCACTCTGCAGTACTCGATAGCAATTGTTCTTTTGACCACGGGCGTTCTGAGCAACGTTTACAAGCTCTCGGCTGGAGCGAAGCAAAGCGTGGACTTTGATCGTCGCGATCCCCAGTTTGAGCAAGTGGTGGCTCTATTCCGGCAGCCTGCGCTAAGCAGCTACGGTTTTCTGTCCAACGACGTCTACGTCAGCACAGTTCTACCCGCGTTCGTCAGGCAGAAGCCTCTGCTGCCCTGGTACATGGACCCGGAGACGAATGATGAACTAGCTTCGCTGCAGATGGCTGCGGCTAATGCCCTCGATATGCAAGAATCCAAGGCGACGTCCGCCTCGACAGCAAAGGCTCTGACTTTCCGCAACGACAAAATTCTATTTGTGCTGAACCGGCATCGCCCGTTTTCCGACGCGCTCGCAGTCGATCGGCGCATCCTTCTGCGAAACGAAGATTTTCTCGTGCTCGCTCCGCCAGCGGCCGCTCAATAACCGTTAGTCTATCCGATTTCCATTTGCTCGACCGTTAGCTGCTTATCGGCCTCATCCATACCTGTCAGTTCGAACGCGTTCGTCGCCCTCGCCCTACCCTTTTCCACACTCGTAATTACGTAGGAGCAGCCAAACCAGTGGGCCTCGGCGAGATCGGTCGCCGACCATTGTGCGGGATGGTCCGGGTGAGAATGATAGAAGCCAACGATATCTTCGTCGCGTTCGCGGCCCTCGCGCTGAATTCGAATCAATTCTTTGGGATCGATTTGGTATCGATTTCGTGGAGAATCTTCCCGCGTATTTCCGCAGCGCACCGCGCGAGTCACCGTCTTCGGGCCATCGTCGCCAAAGCGCCCCAAAAGCACGCCACAACATTCGTGGGGATAGGTTTCTTCACCGTGGCGACGGAGAGAAATGTAGTCAGATTGGGAGAGTTTAAGCATTTAAGTCAGAGGTCAGATTGCAGAGGTGAAATCCGCGAGGGCAGCGGCTTTGATGCTGGAGGGGTTACCTCCGCACTCTGACCTCTGACCTCCGCAATTATTGCTCGCTCCAGAACTTCTCGCTAAGGTACTTCTCACCGGAATCACAAAGAACCGTAACAATCGTCGCACGCTGATCGATCTTCAAGCGTTCAACCACTCGTAGGCTTCCAACCACGGCCGCTGCCGCTGAAACCCCAACCAACAGCCCGTGCTGGCGTCCGAGTCGTCGGGCCATCGCATGCGCGTCTTCGGTAACGATCTCAAGGTTCTCGTCAGCGAGCGAAGCATCATAAATACGAGGCACAACCGCTGATGGCAAGTGCTTTGCGCCTTCAATGCCATGAAATGGAGAGTCCGGCTGCAGTGAAATGCAGCGAATCTGTGGATTCAACTCCTTGAGCCGCCGCGCGGTACCAACGAACGTTCCCGTGGTGCCGAGCATCGCGACAAAGTGTGTAACTCGCCCCTCGGTTTGCTGCCAGATTTCGTTCGCGGTCGTTTCGTAGTGCGCACGCCAGTTTGCATCATTCGAATACTGATCAGCGTAAAAATAGAGATCGGGATGTCGCTGGGCGAGCTGACGAGCTATCCTCATCGCTCCATCCGAACCTTCTGCCGGATCGGTATAGATGATATTTGCGCCATATGCCTGTAGAATGCGTTTTCGCTCCGGAGAAGCATTTTCGGGCACGCAGAGAGTGACTGGAAATCCAAGAGCAGCACCAAGCATCGCATAGGCAATTCCGGTGTTACCGCTGGTCGAATCCAGAAGAATTTTTCCGGGAGCAAGTTTGCCCGAGCAGCGTGCCTCCGCCACAATGCTGGCAGCTGCACGATCTTTAATCGATCCGCCTGGGTTGTACCATTCGGCCTTGCCCAAAAGTTTGACGTGCGGAAGGCCGCCGGTGAGTGCATCGAGCGCCAGTAAAGGCGTATTTCCGATGCGAGCGAGCACGGCCTCTCCCGTACCGGGCGCGGGTTTGCCGGGAACAGGCGCTCTGAGCGGTGCTGAGCCGGAGGCTGGTGTCATTGACCGTGGTTGCCCTTATGACTACAGTAATGTGCCCGCAATCTCAAAAAGGTATATCTATACTAGCGTTACTGTATTCCACTTGGTATAGATTCACTGGGGATGGTTTTGGTTCCATCGAAGCCGTGCCAGCCGCATCTAACAGATTGCAGTAATAATTAAAGAAGAGAGAATTGAGCTCATAGAATGACAGCAAAAGTAGAACAACGTACCTATGAAGACGCGGTCGCCTGGCTGAAAGAGCATGGCTTTGACCTGATTGAGGCTCCGGGCGCTCAAACACGCGTATTTCTGAAGAAGTACAACTGCTCCGCGGCGATTCAGAAAACCGAGGACGGGGGCGTAAAAATCTTCGCTTATCCCGGATACATGATCGGCAGCGAGATCTCGAAGCTCGTCAACCGCGGCTACCAGCAGTTTCTGAAGACGACCAAGACCGAAGTTCCGGCGACCGCTGACCATCTGAAAGCCTTGCAGCAGTTTTCCGAAGAATTGAAGGAAGCGCTAGGAGTCCCGAGCCTCTACAACGAATCCCTGGGCACGGTCAGCGAGTCCTACCAGTACGATCGCATCAAAGATCGCGACAAGCCGGAAGTGGACCGTCCAAAGCGGCCATGGGAAACCGTGAAAGTGAAAGCTGCGACGGCATCGAAGAAGAGTAGAGCTTAAGGCGAGCCGTCAGCTTTCAGCCGTCAGCCATCAGTTCAAGATTCGCATCGGGGTATCGCTTCAGCGATGCCGCAAGTTTTCCGGAACAGAAACGCCCCTTTTAGGGGCGGCGCGTCATAAGTCCATTCTGCTTTCCTCTTTTTCTCCCCATCAGAAAATCCGAAAACGATATGATGCCTACCTGACGTCCCGGAGGCTCCATGCGAAATTTCGGGTTGCTGGTTGGTTTGATGGCAGCATTTTCCGTCTCCAGTTTTGGGCAAGATTCGAGCGACACCGCGCGCGCCTCAATTCGCAAGGTGATTGAAGCTCAGCAGGCAGCCTGGAACCGCCAGGATCTCGAAGCCTTCATGGCGGGGTATCGGAATTCTCCCGACCTGACGTTTTTCTCGGGTGCTCGCGAAACGCAAGGCTGGCAAGCGGCGCTCGATCGCTACAAGAAAAGCTATCAGAGCGCCGGCCACGAAATGGGCAAACTCGAGTTCGCAAACCTGCGGATCGAGATTCTAGGCTCGGACAGCGCTTTCGTACGTGGTGAATTTCATCTGACCATGTCTGACGGCAAAACACCGCACGGCTTGTTCACGCTGATTTTTCGGAGGTTTCCCGAGGGATGGAGGATTGTGCACGATCACTCATCGGGAGAGTGAGAAGAAGCAGGTTTCAAGGTTTCAGAGTTTCAAGGTTTCACAAACCGCCTCAGATCAGATCTTCATCACTCTGAAACCCTGGAACTTTGAAACCTTACTTTCCCCTGTCCATCGCCTCATTCGCCAATCGGTCGGCCACCTGGTTGTGTTCGCGCATGGCGTGTCGAATCTCGAAATGCTCCAGCCGCCGCACCAACTGTTGCGCCTCGTCATAAAGCTTGCGCAGTTCCGGGTGCCGCACCTTGTAGATTCCCTTCATTTGACGAACCATCAACTCCGAATCGCTCACAACCTTCAGCGCTCTAATCTGATTCTCAGAGGCATACCGCAGCGCCGCCAGCAGTCCTTGATATTCGGCGTAGTTGTTCGTCCGGTGTCCCAAGTATTCGCTGAGTTCTGCGACTGGCTTCCCGGCAGCGTCGCTGATCGCCACACCATAACCGGCCGGCCCGGGATTCCCCCGCGCGCCGCCGTCGACATGGGCAGTAATACCCGGAGCAGAAGATTTTGGTGATGCGAAAAGATCGCCGGAAGAACGAGGAGGCATGAATCGAGTTTACAACGTGAGCGTTTGCTTTATCTTCCTGTTGCGAGTCTCGTTGCCAGCCGCTGCGGCAAATTCGCGGCCAGAATTTTCTCCTGCGCCACGCGCAAGTTGTAGGGCACACGGTAGAAAGTAACAATCCACGCCTCGGAGTCGAACAGCGCGAAAGCAGCGCGCCAGTCGCCATCGCGTGGCTGGCCAACCGATCCCGGGTTGACCAGATAGCGACGATCTTTCCGGAGAGGCCAGTCAGATGACTCCGGCTGTCCCACCGTGCGATATCCGGGCCGATAAGCTTCGCTGATCTCGCCTGTCAGCACGAATCCGCCCTGCAAGTGCGTATGTCCAAAGAAAGTCAAAGGAACGGGGTTCGTGATCAGTGGAGCGATCGCATCGCGGGCGCTCACCATATACTCGTCCTCATCAAGCGCAGAACCATGGACGAATTGAATTCCCGGGATTTCATCGAGATGGATTGGACCTTGCGGCAGCGAGCGCAGCCATTCCAGGTTCTTATCGGTCAACTGGTCGCGCGTCCACAGCGTCGCCAGACCGGCGACAGGATTGAATTCCTCAAGATCCATCAGCCCGCTAACGGCCTTGTCGTGGTTCCCACGGACAAAAACCTTTCCCAGCGATTTCGCTTTCGCAATCACTTCGTTGGGATTACCGCCATAGCCAACCGTGTCGCCGAGATTCACGACGAGGTCATGGCCGGGCGCCGCCGCCAAACAGGCCTCCAGCGCTTCTAGGTTGCTGTGGATGTCGCTTAAAAGAAGGATGCGCACAGACGCTGCATTATAGCCGCTTCCGTGGCAAAACGGCTAAGGCCACGATTCCGCCAGCTTCCGCTCAGGCAGAAAATAAGACAGAGCAACGAACACAAAGATGGCAAATGAAATCCGAACATCGCCAAATGCAATCTGTCAGCGTATTCCCGGCGCGTTCACAACGGGACATCGCGCCCAATGCCCGGAGCCAACCTGAACCAGCGGCGGCAGTTCAGCAGCGCAAGCAGCGACACGACTAGCACAGCGCGGCTCAAATGGACATCCTCGAGGAAGTTGCCCAATCGGCGGAACCGTCCCCTCGATCGTTTTAAGCGGAACCGCACGATCCGTGGCCAGCGTAGGAATCGCGCGCAACAATCCTTGGGTGTAGGGATGCGCCGGCGCCCGGAAAATATCCGCTTTCGCTCCGAGCTCAACCAGGCTGCCCGCATACATGACCGCAACCCGATCCGCAACGTGCGACACAACTGCCAGATCGTGCGAGATGAACAACATCGCCAAGCCAAACTTGTGGCGCAAGTCGTTGAGCAGGTCGAGAATCTGCTGCTGGATCGTAACGTCAAGCGCCGTCGTCGGCTCGTCGGCAATCAGCAGCTTCGGACGATTCACGATCGCCATCGCGATCATGACGCGCTGCCTCATCCCTCCAGAAAGCTGATGCGGGTAGCTGCGGGCGCGCTTCTCGGGTTCGGGGATCGCCACGTCTCGCATGCCTTCAACCGCGCGCCGCCACGCCTCCGCCTTCGATACCGCGTGATGCGCACGGACCGCTTCAGCGATCTGATCGCCGACGCGCATGACGGGATTGAGGGCCGTCATCGGCTCTTGAAAAATCATTGCAATCTGTGAACCGCGCAGTTGCCGTAATTGATCGGCCGGCATCGCCGTCAGCGAAGATGCCAACCCATCGCCATTTTGAAAAGTGATCTCGCCCTTAACCACGGCGCTCGTGGGCAACAGACCCATGATGGCCAGCGAAGTGACGGACTTTCCGGACCCCGATTCTCCCACCAGCCCCAAAACTTCCGCCGGACCGATCGAAAATGACAGATCGCGCACCGCAGCCACGCCCGCCGCCGGCGCCTCACGAGCAGCACGCGACTGTGCGAACTCGATGGTCAGGTTGCGGACGTTAAGCAACGGGGGCACGAAAAGCATGTTAACAGCGATAGAGCCGCGGCCGGCCTGCGTTTTGGTCGGCTATTTCTTCGGACGCGATTCCGGCGGCACCAATCCTGCCACGCGATAATAAACCACCAGCTGTCCGTAATGTTCTCCCGAGTGCTCGAGCAGGCCCCACGCCATGTCGGAAACTCGGGTCTGCTGATTGGCGAATGGATCAACCACCAGATCGTTCAGCCCTTTGTCGCCCTTCTGCTTGATGGCGGCCGCGCCGTCGGCAAATGACTTCTTCACAAACTCCACCACAGCAGCTTTCGTCTTGTACGCCTCGCGTTTGGGGTCCTCCCCCGCCGGTGGCTTCATGCCCATCGCGGGATTCGTAAAGTAATAATTCGCGTTCGCAGCGTGCAGAAGTTGTTCGGCGAAGCTCCGCTGCGCGGGAGTCGGTTTGAAGTCGTACTTGTCCTCGGGAAAATCCTCGGCCATGGCGATCAGCTTCCGCCCAACATCGTTCCAGTTCTCGAGCAGAACCTGTGATGGCCCTGCGGCCGGCTTCGGCGGCTCTTGTTTCTTCATCGCATCTTGCGCGGAGGCCAGTCCTATACAAATCGCAACAGCGAGAATCACCCCAGCAATTCTCTTCTTCATACCCTCTCCTGTAATCGGTATCCCGATTCCCCACTACTCTAACGCAGTCAGGGCGCCTATGCGGCAAAGCTGGCCGGCAAAGTGGGTTTAACACTGGCGGTCTCTGACGAAACTTATGGGCGAGGAATTCGCTAACTAAGAGCTGACGGCTGACAGCTGAGAGCTAGTTTTAGAACGTCGTTGCGACGGAGAAGCGGAAGGTCTTACGCGGCTCGCGCAGCGTGTACCTGGAACCGAGGGTTGCCGCCGTCACGCCGTAGGTATAGTTGCCGGCTGCGTAGTCGCCATTGGTGCAGCCCTGAGTGCCCGGGGATGGACACGGGAACATCCCACGATTGATCTGGATCGGCGGTGCCGCGCTGCTATCCAGCCGCAAGGCATTGTAAGCGTAGTAAATGCGAAATGGCGCATTGACGACAGGGAGCATTGTCTGCAACTCCAAGCCGGTTGACATGCGTGGAGTCCAGTTCGTACCTGGTACTGGCGTTAGGTATTTCGGAATTCCGCTAATCTGCGCGCCGTTTTGGCACGCGTATCCGTTTGCCGCGCTCGGCGGCGTTGGACATCCAAAAAATGTGTTGGTCAGCGTCTGGTACTGCGTCGGGTTGATTTGCAGCTCTGACTTTCGCAGGATCGGATCGACGCCCATGTCGACAAAAGGCGCGATGGCAACCGGGCCGGCGATCGTAATGCGGTATTCGAGGTTACCATTCAAACTCAGGTCGCCGCCCGGAGTCGTGAGTTGCTGGTACGGGATCGGGATATTGATGCAGTTCGCGACGCATGCTCCCGATGAATTGGTCTGCACTGGGAAGCCTGGATTCGCAGGGACAAAATTGCCATCCCCGCTTCTTAAGGCAACCGTCTGTGCGCTCGGAAGATAGGCGATCGGAGAAACCGTTCGGATGTCAAAGCCTCGAAGGTCGTTTTCGCCGCCGAGATAAGCACGCTCAAAGGGTGGCGCCACGATCCCGCCAAAGCCCGTAATGAACGACGCCTGCAAGTTATAACCCAGCGCATTTCGTCGCTTCTGCATCGGGAAGAATTGCTTGAACTGCACAATCGGCCGAATGGTGTGAACCGTACCACCGATACCAGCAAATTCGCCGCCGATGAAGAAGCTCTTGCCATGATGCGGCGCGTAGGCAGCATCCAGAGTATTCATAGTGAAGCTGGGTGTGATCTTGCTGGTGATGATGCCGTTGAGTGCATTCGGACCTGAGATCCCGCTGAAGTTGATGTTTTCGAACAACAGCTTCGAGGCATTGCTGACCGCTATTAGCGAAGATCGGTCAAACGAGTAGCTGATACCAATGCGTTTGAACGAGCGATGCAGTGGATAACTCACGCTCACACTCAACCCCGTGCTCGATTGCGAGTAGTTCTGGAGGTTCTGCAGATACGGCGAGGGCAAGTTCAGATTTTGCCCGGTAGCGATGGCATATTGCCGCGCCTGGTCATAGTTCGTCTTGCGCGTGTAAACGTTGAATCCCGCTTGAATCGGACGGTCAAACAGGTAGGGCTCCGTGAATCCGAACATCAGGTCGCGCTGATAGGCGCCCAGGCTGGCCTGAACGGAAAGGGTTTCGCCCAGTCCTAGAAAGTTATTCGTGCTGTAATTGATGCCCACGAAAGCGCCGGCCAACCCGCTGACTCCGCCCTGCAACCCGATGCTGTTCTTGCCCTTTTCATGGACCTTCAGGGTGAGATCGACCGTGCCAGCCTTTTCGTCGAGGTGGCGCTCGGTCGTGTTGGGATCATCCGGCTTAGTTGGTCGAAGTATCCAAGCTGGTTCAAACGAAGAAGGCTCAATTCCCAGTAGCGCGAGTTATATATCTTGTCCTTCTTCCAGCGCAATTTCGCGACGAATGACTTTGTCGCGCGTCGTGGTGTTGCCCTGAAACTCGATGCGGCGCACATAGAACTGCTTGCCTTCGTCGACGTCGATTTCCAGGTTTACGGTTTTTTTCTCGTCGTCGAACTTCGTATCCGGAACGGATGTGAAGTTGATATAGCCGGCTTCGCCGTAAGCCTTGCGCAGATTCTCGAGACCCTTGGCCACCTTTTCGCGGCTGAAAATCTCGCCATCCTTCATCGGAAACAGGCTGCGCAGCGCAGCCACATTCGAAATCGCTTTGTTGTTCTTGAAGGTGATCACGCCAAGGTGGTAGCGATCGCCCTCTTCAATCGGCATCGTGATATCGACAGCCTTGCCCAATCCCGGCTGAAGCAGCGGGACGTGCAGACCGGTGCGCCCCGTGTCGTGGATCTCCGTCTTCGGATCGTCCACCAGCACTTTGAAATAACCGCGGTTCTGGAATTCCGCGCGCACGCGTTCGGTGTCTTCTTCAAGCTTGGTAGCGTCGTAGGTCTTGGAGAAGAGGTTCTCCAGGAAGATCGAGCGCGGAATGCCGATCGGCTTGAGGTTCTTCATGGCCGCCCGCAACGTACGGTCATTAATGTGTTTGTTCCCCCGGAAGCGGATCACTCCGACCTTGACCTTGGGACCTTCCTTGACGACGAACGTGATGCCAACGGCGGCCGGGGGTATCGGCCGCACTTCCGAACGAATCGTCGCAAACTGTCGACCGTGTTCGGCCAGCAGTCCCTTCAGCACAACCTCGGCTTTCTTGATCTTCGTCGGATCGTATTGATTCTCGACGGATAGCCCAACTTTGCGGTCCTTGAAGCGGTCGAGCACATCGCTGGTCGAAACCGCATTCAAACCCGTGTAATTGATCTCACGGATCGTGGGTCGCTCTTTGAGGTAGATGTGGATGATCCAACCCTTAGGGTTCTGCTCGCGCTCAAAGCGGATATCTTCGAAGTAGCCGGTGTTCCAGAGCGCGTTGAAGTCGCGCTCGATGGCGGCCGAGTCGTAAACATCGCCAACCTTGCTGAAGATTCGGGCTTTTACCGTGTCCGCTGGGATGCGGCGGTTGCCATGGACAGTAATGCCGACAATCAGATCCTGCTGGCCAAAAACCGGAGCAGCCATGAGCAGGAGAGCCATCAACCCAAGCAGCCGCCTCCAAAGACAGAAACTCATCCAAACTCTTGAAGAGGAAGGAGATGGAGAACCGGATCGGTCCCGCTGCGTGCCCTTGTCATGGCCGCATCGCGGGGACCACGCAGGGATAGCCTGATGACGACGATGAATTGCAACTACCTCGAAAAACTAGAGTTAGGAAAACGGTAATTATACGGTAGAGAGCGCAAACCGTCCAAGGAACGGAGCAAGAAACTCCCCCGAGTCACGCCCGAACTAGCTCTACCTCAACACAGACGGGATAGAACGTCGCCGCGTTGCCCATGTCCGTAAGTTTTTCTGACGTTGATGCGTTGATGTTGCCGCCGATCGGCTGAAATCGCCTTCGATTTCGCGACACGTGTTGAACGCGCGAACCCGATCTCCATCGCAGACGCCCCGAACCTCTGCGTCGTTAGGATGCATTCCGAGATCGCCAAGTTGTGCTTCCATGGTGCGAAGCGCGGGAACGCGCAGGCGCCGGCTTTCTGGGTACTGGTACCGGCAACTGGGTATTGGGATTTACTTGAACTCGAGCACTTCCTTCTCTTTGCCCTTGCTCATCTCTTCCATTTTCTTGATTTCGTCGTCGGTAAGCTTCTGGATTTCCTCAATCCCGCGCTTCTCGTCGTCCTCAGCGATCTTCTTGTCCTTCAGGGCTTTCTTGATCGCATCATTTCCGTCGCGGCGGATATTCCGCACCGCCGTGCGGTGTTCCTCCAGAATCCGATGAAGGTGCTTGACCATTTCCTTCCGGCGTTCTTCTGTCAGCGCAGGAATCGGAACACGAATCAACTTGCCATCGTTCATCGGATTGAGGCCGAGATCGCCACTGCGGATGGCCTTCTCGATACTCCCTAACACCGACGGATCGAACGGTTGCACCGTGATCATCTGCGGCTCCGGTGCATGAATTGTCGCGATCTGATTGAGCGGCATTTGCGTGCCGTAGTAGTCGACCGAAACCGTATCCAGCATGTGGACGTTGGCGCGGCCCGTGCGGGTAGCCGCCATCTCGCGGCGGAAATCTTCCACAGCCTTATCCATCCGCGTCTTCAGCTGTGCGAAAACATCTTTCAAGGCAGGATGAGCCATCTTCTCTCAGCTCCCAAACATGACGATATAGAACGGTGAATTATAAACCGGAAAGGCAGGTTTCAAGGTTTCAGAGTTTAAAGGTTTCAAAGACACCAACTCGGCTGCAGCACCTTTGAAACTCTGAAACCTTGAAGCTTTGAAACCTGGCTCTAAGCGCTTACCAGCGACCCGATCTTCTCTCCCAGCACAACACGGCGAATGTTCCCGTGCTGGTTCAGATTGAAAACGATGATCGGAAGATTGTTGTCTTTGCACAGGGAAATCGCCGTCGAGTCCATCACCTTGAGGCCCTGTCGCAGAACGTCCATGTAGGTGAGGGTCTCAAATTTCTTGGCGTCCTTGACCTTCACTGGGTCAGCGTCATAGATGCCGTCGACCTTGGTCGCCTTCAAAATCGCGTCCGCCTTGATTTCCATGGCCCGCAGCGACGCCGCCGTATCGGTCGAAAAATATGGGTTGCCAGTGCCACCGGCGAAGATTACGACGCGTCCCTTTTCCAGATGCCGGATGGCACGGCGCCGGATGAACGGCTCGGCAATCTGGTGCATCTCAATTGCCGTCTGCACCCGGGTAAAGACCTTCTGCTTTTCGAGCGCGTCCTGCAACGCCAGCGAGTTGATGACCGTGGCCAGCATCCCCATGTGATCAGCGGAGACGCGATCCATGTCCTTGGCCTGGTCAGCAACTCCGCGAAAGAAATTGCCTCCTCCGACCACGATCGCCATCTGAATGCCGAGCTTGTGCACATCGGCCAGTTCGGCCGCCACCTCATGAATGCGTTTGGTATCGACGCCAAAGCCTTGATCGGCAGCCAGCGCTTCGCCAGAGATTTTCAGCAGGATGCGTTTGAAGATGGGAGTAGGCATGGAACCTCAGGTTTCAAAGTTTCAGGATTGCAAAGTTTCAAGGTAAACCCCATTCCTGATTTTTACCAACATTGAAACCCTGAAACTGAAACCTAGAAGAAAAGGGGCGCCGCAGCGCCCCTCAATTTACTTGGCAACCGGTGCGGCTGCCTCACCCTCGTCAGGCTTGGTGCTGGTGAATGCAATCGTGGCCGTAGCTTCGCCGATCTTGAAACGCGCAAAGCGGCGCACGGCGATGTTTTCGCCGAGCTTGCCGACCTTGGCCGCAATCAGCTGCGAGATGCTGATGGTCTGGTCCTTGATGAAGGGTTGCTCCAGCAGGCAGACTTCTTCATAGAACTTCTCCATCTTGCCGGTGACCATCTTCTCAACAATGTTCGCCGGCTTGCCGCTAGCAGCCGCCTGGGCACGATAGATGTCCTTCTCACGCTCGAAGGCTTCCGCCGTCACGTCCTCTTTGCGGACAAACTTCGGATCGCTCGCCGCAATATGCATAGCGATGTCGTGCGTGAGTTCCTTGAAGTCATCTGTGCGGGCGACGAAATCGCTTTCGCAGTTGACCTCGACCAGAACGCCGATCTTGCCGCCAGCGTGGATGTAGTGCGCAACCGATCCTTCGCTGGTGACGCGAGTTGCTTTCTGTTGGGCCACTGCAGTGCCGCGTTTGCGAAGGACAACGATCGCTTTCTCGAGATCGCCGTTCGCTTCGGTCAACGCCTTCTTGCAGTCCATCATGGGCGCTCCGGTCTTTTCGCGGAGCTCTTTCACTTGTGCAGCGGAAATATTTGCCATAGTAGTGCTCATTAAGAACCTCAGGTTTCAAAGTTTCAAGGTGTCAGAGTTTCAAGGAGCATCAACCGGAGGACCTATCATCGGAGGGCCAGTCAGAGGACTAATCAAGGCTGCAACCCTGAAACTTTGCAACCTTGAAACCTGAAACTTGCATTCCTGCTAGAAGCGGCGCGTCTCCGCCTGCAGTTCGTCAACATCTTCGGTAGCCGCCGTAGGACGCTTGCGCGTGCCCTTGCCGAGCACGTCTTCCATGCGAATCTCTTCGCCCTCGACCGCCACGGGAGCGACCGCGCCATCGGCCGCCGCGTCCACAATGGGCTCTTCCGCGGCAGCTTCCACGGGCACAGCTTCTGCTTCCGCCGCAGCCTGAATGTCCGCCGTCTGCTTGTCGTCCCGCGCGTGCACGCCTTCGGCAATCGACTCCGAAATCTTCGACGTGAACAACCGGATCGCTCGCAGAGCGTCGTCGTTGCCAGGAATCACATAGTCCACTTCGCTCGGATCGCAGTTCGTGTCGACCACCGCGACCACTGGAATGCCGAGTTTGCGCGCTTCGCGCACGGCGATCTGCTCTTTGTTCGAATCGATCACAAAGATCGCATCCGGCAACCGCGTCATGTTCTTGATGCCCGCCAGGTTCGCTTGCAGATGCTTGCGCTCGCGCTCGAGCTTAATGACTTCTTTTTTCGGAAGCAGGTCGTAACGGCCATCCGTGGCCATCTCGTCGAGTTCCTTCAACCGCTTCACGGATTTCTGTACCGTGACCCAGTTGGTCAGCAGTCCGCCTAACCAGCGCTGGTTTACGTAGAACATCGAGCAGCGCTGCGCCTCTTCAGCAATGGCGTCCTGCGCCTGGCGCTTCGTACCCACGAAGAGGATGATTCGCCCTTCGGAGGCCAGGTCCTGCACAAATTTCGACGCTTCCTTGAACATTTTCAGCGTCTTCTGCAGGTCAATAATGTAGATACCATTGCGTTCGCCGAAGATTACTCCTTCATCCTCGGGTTCCACCGCTTCGTCTGGTGCCCGAAGTGAACGCCCGCTTCGAGCAACTCCTTCATCGTAATGTTCGCCAATCAACCTCCTCAGTTGGTCTACATCCGGACACTCACCGGCCCCGGATTGCCATTCCCTTCCACCCCATCTCAGGGGAGGTGGGGGGATGAATTTAACACCAAAAACAAGTCGTTTGTCGTTGGTCGCTAGTCGTTTGCGAACGACCAACGACTGACTACCATCGACTATCTCTTGCTGAACTGGAAGCGCTTGCGGGCGCCCTTCTGTCCGTATTTCTTGCGCTCTTTCGCGCGGGGGTCACGAGTGACCATGCCCTCGGCCTTCAGTTGCTTGCGCAGTTCCGCGTTGAAAAGCATCAAAGCGCGCGTGATACCGAGACGCACTGCATCGGCTTGACCAGCCACTCCGCCGCCACAGACGTTCGCCAGCACGTTAAAGGTGG
The DNA here is from genome assembly GCA_963725295.1 of uncultured Acidobacteriaceae bacterium. GTDB lineage: Bacteria > Acidobacteriota > Terriglobia > Terriglobales > Acidobacteriaceae > Acidiflorens. The sequence goes on along the minus strand of CAVRYB010000105.1, from coordinate 20,376 downwards.
CGCCCGTTTCAGTCGAGACCAGCGGCCGCTTCGCTGCAATCCGTTGCGAAGGCGTCACGAAGTACTCATCGAACGCTTTGCCGTTGACCTTGAACTCGCCGCTGCCTGGACGAAGAAAAACACGCGCGATCGCCGTCTTGCGGCGACCCGTTCCGTAGTATTGAACCAATTCAGCCATTTCAGCCTTTAGCACTTAGCGTTTAGCCATTGGCTAAACCAGCGTGCCTAACCTTTCAAAGTTTTGTTAGCGTCGGCCTCCTGACACATGAGACCTTGTTCTACGCGAATACCTTCGCTTCCGGCTTCTGCGCTTCGTGCGGATGCTTGTCGCCCTTGTATACCTTCAGTTTCGTGAACATCTGCTTGCCAAGCTTGTTTTTCGGAAGCATGCGCGATACGGCATCTTCGATGATCAGCTCCGGCTTGCGCACCAGACGCTTCTTCATCTCTTCGCCGCGAATCCCGCCCGGATAGCCCGTGTAATGGTGATACACCTTCTGATCGGCCTTCATGCCGGTGATCTTGATCTTCTCGGCGTTGATAATCACGACATGGTCGCCCGTGTCGATAAATGGCGTGTACTTCGGATTCTCTTTGCCCATCAAAATGCGGGCCACGCGTGAGGCTAGCCGACCAAGCGGAAGTCCGCTCGCATCGATCACAAACCACCTACGCGTAATATCCCCTTCTTTGGGGAAATAGGTTGACATCGGAAATCTCCCGGAAAATTAAAGAACGCAACAACAACGAAGACCGCTGAGTGCCCTGATCGAAATATCTATCCACGCAGAACGCGCGCTAGGTGTTCAGGCGGGCAGCCGCAGGACTTCCAAAGGAATCTAGGATAGCCCACCCGCCGCGCCATTGTCAACGAACAGCTTCGCCAGAAAGGAGTTACCTATGTCTCCTCGGTAATATGCCACGAAATGCATCCATCACTACGCGGCGACGCCAAGCCGCGGAACCGCCAAAAATGCCTAGTATCACCATTTCTTGAAGATCACCGCGACCGCCCCAATAATCATGACAAAACCTACCAGGTAGTTCCATTTCAACGGCTCTTTCAGGTACAGCACCGAGAAAACGGAGAATACGGTCAGCGTGATGACCTCCTGAATCGTCTTCAACTGCGCCGCGGAGAACTCGTAAGAGCCGATCCGGTTCGCCGGAACCTGAAAACAGTACTCCAGAAAAGCGATCAGCCAGCTGATGACAATGACCTTGAACAGAGGGGCGCTACGAAACTTCAGATGGCCGTACCAGGCAATCGTCATGAAGATGTTCGAGATAGTCAGGAGAAAGATCGTCGTCATGCCGCCTATGTTGCGCGAAGCTGCCACGGGGTTGCAACACCCCACGACGGTAACGAGCGATCTCTACCGTTCGTTCCCCCGCAGATACTTCACGGCCCCGAAGAGCACGAGACAGATCAGGAAATCGACAACGAGGCCCCAATCTTCTTTGAACAATCTGTGCCCGGCGGCGAACGGCAGATGCGGCATGAGCAGGTAATAAATAGCGTTGCCGGCCAGCACCGCAGCAAGTGCATCAAGAAAGTTCTTCATGTTCTTTTCACGGCGCGCGGTATGTCCGCCCTCCGCTCTCCTCCCTGCTAACATCACTACGATGCTGGAACCTTCGACTCCAGTGCAATTCATCAAGGGCGTCGGCCCGCGGCTCGCCGAAGTGCTGGCCGCCAAAGGCTTGGCCACCGTCGACGACCTGCTGCACTACCTTCCCTTCCGTTACGAAGATCGCCTCAATCCCCGCTCCGTCGCCGAACTCCGCGCCGGAGAAATGGCCACCGTCATCGCCGAAGTTCGCAACTCGGGATTGTTCCGCACCCGCCGCATGCCCATCTTCCAACTCACCGTTGGACAGGGCCCCAGCAAGCTAAAGTGCCTGTGGTTCAACGCCACCTACCTCCAAGATCGTTTTCAACCCGGCCAGATGCTCGCCCTCTACGGTAAGGTCGAGGCAGACCGCGACGGTCACCTGCAGATCATGCAGCCGCAGTTTGAGGTTCTCGGAGACATCAACGAAGAAGGTGGTGCCGATGAAGCCGAGAAGAAGGCCGCCGCTTCGCTCGAAATCGGACGCATCGTTCCCATCTACGAGTCCACAGGCCAGGGCAAGCTCACCCCGCGTTGGTTCCGGCGCATCATTCGCTGGACGCTAGAGAATCTCAACCCTGATCTTCCCGATCCCATTCCCGCCGCTGTCCGCAACCATTTAAGCCTCGTCTCTCCGCGGGAAGCGCTGTTCAAAGCACACTGGCCCGATGCCGGCGAAAGCTTCAACGACCTGCAATCGTCGCGCACCCCAGCTCATATCCGTATGATCTTCGATGAGCTGTTCTTCATCGAACTTGGCCTCGAACTGAAGCGTCGCGAGCAGAAAGCCCAAACCGGAGTTGCCTTTCAGTTGAACGCGGGCGCTCGCGAGGCGATCAAGAAAATTCTGCCGTTTCATCCGACCACCGCGCAAAAGCGCGTCCTAAAAGAAATCGCGACCGACATGCAGGCGCCCAATCCCATGCGCCGCCTGTTGCAGGGCGATGTCGGATCGGGCAAGACGATCGTCGCTTTCCAAGCAGCGATCATCGCCATCGAGAACGGGTACCAGGTCGCGTTGATGGCACCGACGGAAATCCTGGCTCAGCAACACTATTTTTCCGCACGCCAGATTCTGGAACGTGCCGGATACCGCATCGTGCTTCTGACCGGATCGCTCGAACAGGACCGCAAACGCGATATCCGCCGTCACATCGCCCAAGGCAACGCCCAGCTGATCATTGGCACGCACGCCCTGATCCAGGATCGAGTCGAATTCGAAAACCTCGGCCTGGTGGTAGTCGACGAGCAACACCGCTTCGGAGTAATGCAACGCCTCAAACTGATGAAGAAATCAGACGAGCCTCGCTCGAATGATGCCCGTGCGGGGCGCGCACCGTCGCACGCATCCGAGCGCCGCTCGGCGACAGCCGACCCCGAGCCCGACGTCCTAGTAATGACCGCAACCCCAATCCCGCGCACGCTGGCCCTGACTCTCTACGGTGACCTCGATGTCTCTGTCCTGGACGAACTTCCGCCCGGACGCACACCGGTGGTCACCCGTTGCGTGCAAGACGAGCGCGCCCCCGAAGTCTGGGACTTCGTTCGCAAGCAAATCGCCGCCGGACACCAGGCCTACGTCGTGTACCCCGTGATCGAAGAGAATGAAGAACGCGAACTGAAGGCGGCTCAACAGATGCACCGCCTGCTCCGCGACAAGATTTTTCCCAGCCTGCACGTCGGACTGCTCCATGGCCGCCTCGACGCTGACGAAAAAGAACGCGTCATGCGCGAATTCCAGCAAGGCAAGCTAGAAATCCTCGTCGCAACCACGGTGATCGAAGTCGGCGTCGACGTCCCCAACGCCACGGTCATGGTGATCGAACATGCCGACCGCTTCGGACTGGCCCAGCTCCATCAGTTACGCGGACGCATCGGCCGTGGCGCGGCGAAGTCCTACTCTGTCCTGATGCACGGTGAAAAAATTTCCGAAGAAGGCGAACGCCGTCTCGACGCCATGGTGCAATCCAACGACGGCTTCCAGATCGCCGAACTTGATTTAGAACTCCGCGGCCCCGGCGAATTCTTCGGAACGAAACAGGCCGGCATCCCCAGCTTCCGCGTAGCTAACATCATCCGCGATCGCCAACTGCTGGAAGCCGCCAAACGCGAAGCGGCGTTCGTAATCTCCGGCCCGAATTCCGAAATTTCAAAAGAAGAAGTCGATCGTGCGCTAAGAGAGATGCGGTCGCGCTGGGCTACGAGCTATGGATTGGTCGAGGTGGGCTAAGGCTCCCTCGCCGCTCGTTCTGCTATCATCGCCCGAGAGCCGGAAACACCGGCGGATTTTCATTCTTCCCGAGGAGTTTCATCATGGATACCTCTGCTCTTCCTCTAGGTTCCCGCCGTAACGAAGACATCGCTCTCGATCTCATGAAATTTGTCGCCATGACCACCGGCTACGGCAAGACCACTGGTGCTGGAGTCGGATTCCAGGGCACCGGAGCAGCCGCCAAGCCCGAGGACTACGCCTCGCATCTGCTGGAACTGTACAGCCGCTGCCTGCAGGCCGTCGGCGGAAAGTAAGCCGCAAATTACGGATTTTGGCTTATTGGCCTCGGCCAAAGCCCATTGCGCAAAGCCCTAACCTCCGGCATAATAATGGTTTGTCTGTACGTCGTTGAACTTACCCACCGGACTCTTCCGGAAAAAGGATACCGAAGTCTGTGTTAATGATCCGTCTGGCGCGCTTTGGTGCGCGCAAACAACCGTATTACCGAGTGGTAGTGATTGAGAAGGAACACGCTCGCAATGGCCGTCCGGTGGAAGTCGTGGGCACGTACAATCCACGCACCAATCCGGCCACTTTCGACCTGAAACGTGATCGCATCGAGCTACTGGGTTTCGAAGGGCGCGCAGCTTTCCGACCGCGTCAGCAAGTTGCTCAAGCTCCCCCGCGCCGGCTGCAGCCGCTTCGGTCGCCTAGGCTCTAACTACACTCGTCAACTCAGGAGCAGGAGCAAGAATGATTGAGCCGAGCGCCAGTCCGCGCCTCATGATCGAGTACATCGCCAAGGCGATTGTCGATGCCAAGGGCGAGGTCTTTATCGAAGAGTACGAAGACGGTGACGAAACCGTCATCGAACTCGAAGTCGCCGAGGCCGATTTAGGCAAGGTCATTGGACGCTCCGGACGCGTGGCTCGCGCGCTGCGCAATATACTGAGCGCAGCAGGGTCGAAGCTCGATAAGCGTTACGCACTCGAGATCATCGAGTAGAGCGAAGCAATCGGCGAAAGCACAAATGCGGCTCCGACGAGGCGGCGAATGGATTACCCTGGCAGTCGTCATCAAGACCCAGGGACGCCGCGGAGAAGTGGCGGTCGAGCTGCACACCGACGTTCCGGACCGTTTTCAGCAGGACATGCGGTTGTGGGCGCTGGCAAAAGACGGGCAGCGCCGCGAAGTGACGGTCGAGGATTTGTGGCCGCACAAAAGTTTTCTGGTGCTGAAGTTTCAGGGCGTCGAGACGATGAACGATGCCGAGCCGCTGATCGGAGCCGAACTTCAGCTCCCGCGCAGCGAACGAGCCGAATTAGAGCCGGGCTGGACATACCTGAGCGACCTGATCGGTTGCACGGTGTTCGACGGCGAGCGCGAGATCGGCCAGATCGAAGACGTGCAGTTCGGCGCCGGAGAAGCTCCGCTGCTGGTGGTTCGAGATAAAGAGAAAAAGGCGAAGCTGCCATATGAGATCCCCTTCGCCGAAGCATTTCTGGAGAAGTTGGATCTTGGAGCAGAAGCAAGTCCGCATGAAGTTGCCGGAAGGTTTGTTGGAAGTGAATGCGCCGCTGGCAAAAGAAAGAAAGAAGTCGTTAGTCGATGGTCGTTAGTCGTTCGCAACCTGAGTTTTGCCTGGAGACCAACGACAAACGACCAGCGACTGGTTTCCGCAAATGAAGATCGACATTCTCACGATCTTTCCCGACTTCTTTCGCGGACCACTGGATTACGGAATTGTGCGCCGGGCGCGGGAAACGGGCCTGGTGGAAATTGGCATTCACGATCTGCGGGCGTTTACGAAAGACAAGCACCGCACCGTGGATGACCGCCCGTTTGGCGGCGGCGAGGGCATGGTCCTGAAGCCGGAACCGATCTTTGAATGTTTGGAGTCGTTCGGCGATGTGGCATCGCGCGAAATCGCGCCTAGCGCCCGGCGCGAAGCAGTCGGTGATTCTGCTTTCGGCGCAGGGACGCAGGCTCGATCAGTCGCTGGCAGCAGAACTTTCGGCGCTTGATCGTATCGTGCTGATCTGCGGACGCTACGAAGGTGTGGACGAACGCATCAGCGAGCATCTGGCCGACCGCGAAGTTTCGATCGGCGACTATGTGCTGAGCGGCGGCGAACTGGGCGCGGCGGTAATCGTGGATACGGTCACGCGGCTGATTCCGGGCGCGGTCGGCAACCAGAATTCGACGCGGCAGGAGTCGTTCACCGAGCGGATGCGGGGCAGGCGAACTTGGCTGGCGACGGGCCGAGTTCGACTTGCGTTTCCGGCGGATTGCTCGACTATCCGCATTACACGCGCCCCGCGGATTTCGCGGCATGGCGGTGCCGGAAGTGCTGGTGAACGGCAACCACGACCAGATTCGCAGCTGGCGGCGCAAGACGGCTTTGGCGAAAACGTTGCGCAACCGTCCCGATTTGCTGGAGCGCGCCGCGCTGAGCGCGGAAGACCAGAAATTGCTGGCCGAGATCAAACGGGCCCAGACTAAGACGAAGAGACAAGCCCTTTCTAAGAGATTAACGGAAGAATCAGGAAGGAAACATTATGCGTAATCCGATCATTGAAAAACTGCTGGCGAAATCGCGCCGCACCGATCTACCGAAGTTTGGCCCTGGCGATACGATCAAGGTGCAGGTCAAGATCCGCGAAGGCGAAAAAGAACGCCTGCAGGCGTTCGAAGGCGTCGTCATCGCCCAGAAGCGCGGCGCGCAACCAAGCTTCACCGTCCGCAAGATCAGCTTCGGCCAGGGCGTGGAACGCATCTTCCCCCTCGACGCCAAGGTCATCGACAAGATTGACGTCGTGCGTTCCGCCAAAGTCCGCCGCGCCAAGCTGTATTATCTGCGCGGACTAAAGGGCAAGGCCGCTCGTCTGAAGGAAGTCGAACAGCAGTAGTAAGTGCAGTACCCAGTTGCCAGTACCCGGTACTCAGTTGAGTTTTATTCAGGCTGGGTACTGGTGCTGAGTACTGGATACTGGCTCCGAACTTCTGCGCTTGCTTCGTACTTCCGCTTCGGCGAAGATGCTCATCAGCATCTGTGTCCAAGTCCAACCGAACATCGAGAACTTCCAAAGCAGAGAAAGTTTCTGCCTCCGCCGCGAAGTTCCGCCTGCTGAAAAAACTCCGCTGCACCCTCAAGTTTGAAAAGCGTGCCTGGGCCGCAGGCGCCCAGTACGTAGCCGGTGTCGATGAAGTCGGCCGCGGATCATTATTCGGCCCCGTCGTCGCAGCCGCCGTGATCCTCGATCCTGGCTACCGCATCCGCGGCCTGCGCGATTCCAAACTCATCCCCGCCGAACGCCGTGAAGAACTCGCGCTGCGAATTCGTGAGCATTGCATTGCCTGGGCCGTCGCCGCCGTCGATTCCGCGCGCATCGATCAGATCAACATCTACCAGGCTTCACGACTCGCCATGCTGCGTGCGGTTCGGCAACTGAACCCCGCCCCATCCCATCTTCTCGTCGACGCCGTCCGGCTCGACTGCGAACTTCCCCAGCAGCCTATCATTCACGGCGATGCCCTCTCCGCCTCTATCGCCGCTGCTTCGATCCTCGCGAAGGTCGAACGTGACCGCATGATCTCCGCCTGGGACCCGGTCTTCCCCATGTACCACCTCGCCTCGAACAAGGGATACGGCACTCCTCCCCACCTCGCCGCCCTGCGCGAGCACGGACCTTCGCCGCTCCACCGGCAATCCTTCGCGCCAGTATGGAACGCTCCCGTTCCACAGGAAGTCTTGGAATTTATGCTCGAAGAACCGAGCGACGAGTCGATCGAACAGACATCGGGAGAAGAAGAGCCAGTCGCCAGCTAATCGCCTCTCAAGGCTCATTCGCTCCGGATTACAGCAGTACCAAAGCGGAACCTACTTCGCCCGGTAAATCTCCGTCAGCAAATCCGGCTTCGTCCCGTCCCGCACTAGGTGAGGATACTTCTCTCCGCCGTGATAATCGAGCTTCACCACCCGGTAGTAGTCGGTATTCTCCACAATCAGCTCGGTCGGCGCCGTGCTCGTCTTCGCAGCATGAATCGCATCGTGCCAGCCATCGGACGTAAACTTGCGTCCATTTACTGCGATGATTTTCATTCCCGGCCCAAGGCCAGCCTTCGCTGCGGGCATGCCCTCAACGGTATCGTGAATCACTCCATCGCCGCCCGCCATCATACCGACCGAGTAGTGCGCGCCCAATGCCTTCTCATCTCGCGTCAACGTCTGTTCGAGATCCGACGGATTCTCGTCATACACCAGTTTCCATCCGCTTCCCTCGACGCCACCGAGCGGGCCGCCCGGGCCATGATTCGTAAGTCTCTCCGTCCAGAACTTGCGCCAGTCATACGGAGCTACCTGGTTGAGCGTGTTCACCACATCGTCGAACGTATAGGTCTTCACCGTCGGCGTACGACTCGGCGCGCCGTGGAACAATTTGCAGAAATCATCCAGCGACTTCGACCCATTGCTTTGCTGCCGGATGATCACGTCCGCCCACAGCCAAGTCAGCACGTCCTCATCGTAATAATCCAGACCTCGCCGGTAATCTCCCCACGAGCCCGGGGCATCCTGCATGCTGGGAACGCCGTCCGCGGTGTCTTGCAAATTCCGCCACACTCGTCCTGAGCGCAAGTCAATATCCGCCGCAATCAGCGCCAGAGAATCGCGCGCAAGTGCCGGCGTGCGCAAATCGCTGCGCGCCGCCAGCGTGTCTCCCAGGTATGACGTCAGCCCCTCATACACCCACAGCAGATCGGTCTGCATCGGCTGCTCATAATCCGGGGTTGCCAGGTCCGCCGGACGCCGGTACTTCCCGTTCCACGAATGCACATATTCATGCGGAAGCAGCCCCGCTGTCATCTTCCGTCCATCGCCTTCGATCAACGACCGCTCGTCAACGCGGCTGTCGTTTGATTCGTGATGCTCAAGTCCAAAATGGGCGACATGATCGCTCAGCGTCAGCAGAAAGTGATACCCGGAATAATGGCGCGCCCCAAACAAAAGCCCGGCCTGTTTCACCAGATTCCGATAATGCTCCCACACCTCTGCCGGAGCATCGAGCGCGGCCACGCTGTCCGCTGCGATATCAAGCTCGGCTAGCGGATTATCGGTGCTCAACGGCACCGCCTTAAAATACTCGCCCGTCAGTACCGGTCCATCCACCAGCATGGTCAGCGAAACAGGAGCAAAGTGAACTTCACTTCCCGCTTGATTCGTCACGTGCAACGACGTGCCAAATTTCCATCCCGCGGGCAGTCTCAAGCTTGCGTTGTAAGTAAGATCGTCGGACCGGTACCCCGCCGGATACAGCACGAGTGTGTTCCAGTTCACGATGTAAAGCTTTTCCGTCGCTGCCAGCCCGGCCGTATACTCTCCTCCGGATTGCGACGGGGAAGCATAATCAAAATTCGCCGTGACCTCGTTCTCACCCGCCGGAACCTCGACGTGGAACGTATATCCATCCAGCAAATCACGTCGCCACGCCAGCGTCTTTCCACTGGCCGTAAACTTCAGCCCAGTTAAATCCGTGATCGGGCCAGTAGGACCGTGCTCCCCCGGAATCCACTTCGGGTAATAGAGCGTCATCGTACCCGGCTTCGCAGGAATGCGCAGTTGCGCGTGAATCAGTCGGCGCGGCGCGTCTGACGCATCAACCGCGACCGTGATCGTAGGCGCGTTAGCGCCAAACACAGCCACCGCTGACAACAGGACAACTGCGAAAACAAGAATCTCCCTAAGCCCTAATCGTGATCCCAAATTTGCCTCCAAAACTTGTGCTCCCAACCACCATTGGGGAAAATCAATTTCATAAATATACAGCGCGACGAAACGCTTTTGTCACGACGCGCCCGGTACACCGCTTGCCTGCTATCATTTCCGGCGTGTCCCCACGCGGAAAATTCATTACCTTCGAAGGGCTCGACGGCAGCGGCAAGAGCACGCAAATGGAGAAGCTTGCCCGGTCATTGCGTGCCCACGGCCTGGCAGTCACCGTAACCCGAGAGCCCGGAGGAACCACTACCGGCGAAAAAATCCGCGAAGTACTGCTGCACTCGGCCACCGCAGGCCTTTCTCCACTAGCCGAAATGGCGCTCATGTTCGCATCGCGCGCCCAGCACATTCACGAAGTCATTCTCCCCGCGCTCTCCGAAGGACGCATCGTGCTGTGCGACCGCTTTACCGATTCCACGGAGGCCTACCAGGGCGGAGGGCGCAAACTGGGCACAAGACCGGTGCTGCACCTGCACGAAATCCTCTGCGGCAATCTGCAACCCGACCTGACCATCATGCTCGACAACGAGGTCTCATTCAGCGTCGAACGCGCCCGCCGCCGTAATCGAAAGAAGAAAGCTGGCCACTCAGAAAAAGAAAAAGACGAGAACCGCTTCGAGCAGGAGAGCCGCGCCTTCTTCGGACGCGTCCGCCACAGCTACCTCGCGATCGCGAACCGCGATCCGCATCGTGTCCATGTGATCAACGCCCGCGGCACCCCCAGCGAAACCCATGCGGTTATCATGGAGCTGATGAGAAAGAAGTTGAAGATCTAGGAAAGCCGCGATTCGCTGATCGCCGTTCGGGGTACATCAGCGCTTAGCGCGAAAAGCCAACAGCGACTCTATGCCCTTTTCCGATTTTGTCGGCAACCCGGAAACGATCCATCGCATGCGCGAGATGCTCGCGCGCAACCGCTTTCCACACGCCGTCATTCTCTCCGGCGCTCACGGATCGGGTAAGTACACACTCGCATTGATGCTGGCCCGTGCGATGAACTGTCTGGAACAAGCGGTTACCGACGGCCTGCCCGATTTCTGTGGACATTGCTCCAATTGCACCCGAATCGCGCAGTCGTCCGACCTCGACTCCCGCTTCGCCGAAGCCGTCGAGGCCCGCGAAAATCTCCGCGAGACTGATAAGAAAGAGACGCGCCTTTTCGTCCAGACTCATCCCGACGTTTTAATCATCCCGCCCGATCCGCCGCAGCTGATGATCAAAGTTGATCAGGTTCGCCACGTCATCGACACCATCTACTATCGCCCCGGCGAGGCCCGCGAGCGCGTTTACATATTCACTGCTTCCTCTTTCATGAAAGAAGCTGCAAACTCTCTCCTGAAAGTTCTCGAAGAACCACCCGAGTTCGCCACCATCTTTCTGCTCACCGAAAATGCCGGAGAATTTCTACCAACCATCCGCTCCCGGTCCATGATCTTCAATCTTGGCGCGCTCCCCGTTGCCGAGATCGAGACTCGACTGGCCAAGCTTCGCCCCGATTGGAATCCTCGCCAGCGAGCGCTCGTCGCCCACCTCAGCGAAGGGGCCATCGGACGAGCCCTCTCCTTCGACATCGAAGGCTACATCGCCGCCCGCAGCCACGCTCTCATCCTTCTGAAATCCGCTCTCGGTGGCAGAGAAACCGACCACAGCGAACTGTTCAAGACCACCGAAACCTACCGTACCGGCGCCGAAGGCCGCGAAAAAATTAACAACCTCCTCCGCACTTTCTATTCGCTGCTCGAAGATCTGATGTTCCTGCAGTCAGGGACTCCACAACTGGTCCGTAACACCGACATTCTCGGCGAGCTTAAAAAATTGTCAGAATCTGCCGACTTCGCCTGGTTGCAACGCGCCTCAGAAGGCCTCGGAGAAGTCGAGCGCGGTCTACGCCGCAACTTGCTTCGTTCTCTGTCTCTCGACGCTTTCGCCACCGCTCTGGAACGCGCTTCCTGAACCCATTTCCCTCGTCCCAACCACACAGGGGATGCACAAAAGACACCCCTCAAATCATTGTCATCGCTTGCCCGCTGTGATACCGTAAGCCTCAGTTTTCACCTCTGGACCCACGATCTCTAGCTCGAGTGTTGTGGCATATTCTGCCCGCCCAGCGCGCAGGTGGTGCAATTTGAAAGACGCTCTCGACTCCTTACCGGTTGAACAAACCGCCGATCATACGAACGATCAGGAAAGCTTCGCCAATCGCAAGCTGATTCGTCCGTCACTGAACCACAACAACCACGGAAATCACACGCCGAATCATGGTCCGTCGAATCATGGTCCGTCGAATCATGGTTCAGCGAATCATGCAGCGCCCGAGCGCCGGGACAGAGACAGAGATCGCGACCGCTCCGCCGCGACTGCCAAGAAGACGCCACCCACCGAGCAGACCAACGCCGAGAATTTTTATTATCAGAAGCAGATGCAGTCGAAAACGCCCATGGTCGTCGTGCTGCGCGACGGCGAAGAAGTCCACGGCTATATCGAGTGGTATGACAAGCACTGCATCAAGCTGAACCGCGCCGGCGCCGCCAACCTGATGATCTACAAGCCCGCCATCAAATACATGTTCAAAGAAGGCGAAGTGGGAAAGCGGTAAAGAGATTAGCGCTCCGTTTCCAGTTTATCGAGCTTGTCGTTTATGACGCTCAAGCCATCATTCAGCAGTACCGCACCAGACAAATCAATCTCCAGAAACCGCTTGAGCAGTTCCGGTGGCGGTGCATCAAATCCGTTCTTCAACAGCGCCATGTAACGCGGTACAAACCATTCCCGCCGGGTCGTATATAAGTGGTAGTACTCGAGCGCCAGCAGCCCTCCGTAGACATAGTTGACGTCATACAGCGGATCTTCAAACATCAAAGACACCGTCGCCCAGCGATTCTTCAACTCCGGCGTTGCCGCCGGGAAGATGGAAAACTGTCCGTCGGTCGCCATGGTCAACTTATCCAGGTCATCCGCGTTGCGCAACGAACGATTGGCCACGCCATCATAGATCGCCTGTTCCAGCAGCGCGTCCTGCGCTCCGTAAAACGCGTCGAGGCCTTTGATCCCGAGCCATTGTTCGCGGTAATAACGCTTGCGGCCGGCGTTGGGCGCGTGTTCCGCCAGATAGTCAGCCAGAACCAGTTCATTGAACATCGCAAACGACTCGAACAGAAAATGCGGCCCGTGCGCATACGTGGGCAGAACATGACTGTCGCTCATCAACTGTCGATGAACTGCGTGGCTGCCTTCATGTGCGATCACCGAAAGATCCTTAATCGTCCCGTCGAAGCGGCCGTAGAACAAAATGCTCGAAGTGCCCGCCGATCCGATCGAGAAGCCCCCTCCATAGCGGTTCGGAGCGCCGCCGGGCACGATGTCGGCGCGGCCATTGGCGGGATCCAGCAACGCGTCGAAGGCCGATTGATATTCGCGCCCCAAACCGGCGAAGGCCTCGTGATACATCGATCGCGCCTCGGCAACCGTCGTAATCGGCGGTGTGAAGTCGGGAGGCGGGGTCGACAAATCCCATGCCTGCGCCGGCTGATGATAGACACGCTCAAAATCCGCAGATCGAATCTGCTCGAAACGTTTGGGAACGTCCCCATGTTTCGCCATCGCATCGAGCAGACCTCGCGTTTCCTCGGGCTTCATGTATAGGCTGAGATACTTGCGCGCCGGCGCGTCGACGTAGCGATGCGACTTCGCGAGTGCGTTCTGAGCTTGAACGAGGTGAATCAGAGTAAACGCCAGCAAATCGCGCTGGCTGGCGAATCCGTCATGGCGCCGTTTGAACCCTTCCTCGCGAACCTTGGGGTCGGCATCGGCGGCAATCAGACTGCGCTGGCGGACAACATCCAGGTCGCCAGTTTTCGTTTTCACCTTCCCGAAGGGAATACCCGCCTCGACCTGCTGATACAGATTGTATTGCCAGTCTGCAATCTGCGGCTGAAACCGGTCGAGGAGCGCCTGTTCTGGACCGGGCAACGTGTGTGGTGCGTCGCTGCGCATCTCGGCAAGCGCGAAACGATAACGAGCCAGCGCAGGCTCCTGCGCTACGAATCCGCGCAGGCTTTCTTCAGGAATCGCAAGAATTTCGGGCGCAAGGAAGGCGGTCCTGGCATCGATCTCTGACTCGATCTTCTCGTCGGCCTCGCATGCAGGGTCTTTACGGTTCTGCGAGCAAACAAAGTGCAGATAGCCTTCGTGCTTGGCGAACAGATGCTGCACGGCGTCATTGGTGCGCAGAGCTTCCAGCAACTGCGCCCCCGAGTTGATCTTGCCCTTAAACGCCTCGAGCCGAGCGACTGCCCCATCGAGATCGGTCCTACCAGCCACTTCGGCCGCCGGAGAAGCGAAGTAGTAGCGGGCCAAATCGGCAGAAAGGGCGGGGGACCCCGGTTGAGATTGCGGGTAAGCCGAAAACCCTGCCAGCATAACGAAAATCCAGGTGCAGCAAAAGCCAATGTCTTTCATGGGTACCTTGCTGAGTTGGACGTACAGGAACCCACTACGAAAGCGGACCACGGGCATCCTGCTTCAGCAATGAAAACTGATGGCTGATGGCTGAACGCTGATAGCTATCTAAAGTTTCGGCAGCACAATCCCCTTCTGCGCCTGGTATTTTCCCTTGCGATCCTTGTAGCTCGTCTCGCAAACCTCATCCGATTGGAAAAACAGAATCTGGCACAGGCCTTCGTTGGCATAGATTTTCGCCGGCAGCGGAGTGGTGTTCGAAATCTCGAGCGTGACGAACCCCTCCCACTCCGGCTCGAACGGCGTCACGTTCACAATGATGCCGCACCGTGCATACGTCGACTTGCCCACGCACACCGTCAACACGTCCCGCGGAATCTTGAAATACTCCACCGACCGCGCCAGCGCAAAGGAATTCGGAGGCACAATCGCCACATCGGCATTCACGGTCACAAATGAGCGCTCGTCGAAGTGCTTTGGGTCCACGATCGTGCTGTTGACGTTGGTAAAGATCTTGAACTCATCGGCCACGCGCAAATCGTATCCGTAGCTCGAGACGCCGTAGGAAATCACTCCCTGGCTCACCTGTTTCTCCGAGTATGGATTAATCATGTCGTGCTCCTGCGCCATGCGCCGGATCCAGCGGTCGCTCTTGATGCTCATGAAACTCCTTGGGATTTGGTAATTGGGTAATTTTGCAATTTGGTAATCCAAGAGCCAATCGCGCGATGGGAAATTCCGACCGCGAAGGTCTTCAGATTACAAAATTTCCAAATCACAAAATTACAAAATCTCTATCGGCTGGTGCCTGCCATATTACGAGATTGGTCCCCCGGTTGACAATCCAACCTATCTCCCTTAGCATCAATAACTTGAGACATACCAATCCTCGGTACACGGGGGACAACCAGTGATTAAGCTCGACATCATCAACGAAGTGGTCAACCGGACCGGGATCACCAAGACAAAAGCGGAGCTCGCGGTCGAAACCGTCTTTGAGAGCATGAAGAAAGCACTCTCCACTGGCGACCGCATTGAGCTGCGCGGATTCGGCGTGTTCAACGTGCGTCCGCGCAAGACCGGTATCGGACGCAATCCGCGCACCGGCGCCGAAGTTTCCATTCCGCCCGGCAAAGCCGTCCGCTTCAAGCCCGGCAAGGAACTGCAGTCGATCGACTAGTACTGATTGCAGAAGTCAGATTGCAGATTGCAGAAGTAAAAACTAATCTGCTGCCGCCTGCTGGCTTTCACTTCTGCAATCTGACTTCTTACTTCTGACTTCCTTTATGTCCGAACCCTCATCCCCTTTTCCCACCGATTGGGAGCAGCACCCCCAACCCGGCGTCTGGGTCATCCCGCCGCCGCGCCAGCGCTGGTGGCTTTACGTGCTGTTCCTGTTCCTGACATTTTTCAGCACCATGGTAGTGGGCGCGCGGATGGAATTCTATTTCCTGCATCATCAGCCGGTGTTTTGGCTGAGCGATGATTCGCTATCCATATTTCCCATCGGCTGGACAGCCCAACATCCCGCAAACCTATTGCTCGGTCTCCCTTTCTCGCTCACGCTGATGTTTATCTTGTTCGCGCATGAGATGGGACACTACCTTTACGCGCGTCGGTACCGTGTCTATGCAACGCCTCCTCTCTTCGTACCTTGCGCCTATCTCAGCTTGTTTGGGACCCTCGGCGCGTTCATTCGCATTAAGAGCCCGATTCCCTCACGCGGCGCGCTCTTCGACATCGGAATTGCCGGCCCGATCGCCGGATTCATTCCTGCAAGTGCGGCTCTGCTCTACGGGCTTTCGCTCTCCCGCCCCGTCATTGGTTCTGCTGACCCAGCTCTTCATCTAGGATTTCCGCTCGCCTTCAGTCTGGGTGCGCGTCTCCTCAACGTCGCTTGGCCGCTTTCCGCGCTGTCACTCCATCCCGTCGCTGTTGCCGCTTGGGTCGGGATGTTTGCCACCGCGCTCAACCTAATGCCTGTCGGTCAACTCGACGGCGGCCACATTGTTTTTTCCATCTCGCCACGCTTCCATCGCTGGATCTCTTTGATGGCAGTGCTGGCCCTTGTACCGCTCGGAAAGATCTTTGGACAGGATGGTTCTTTTGGGCCGTGCTTGTAGCTTCGACACTGCGACACCCAAGTGTTCCGCGCTATCCTGCCGTTACCGGAAAACGCCGTCTACTTGCTCTCTGCGCCGCTCTGATGCTCGTGCTCAGCTTCACTCCCGCGCCCCTCACCCACAGCTCCGGCCGCGAAGCTTGGCCAGAGATTCGCGACGGCATGAGCGGAACGTTGCACGACCTACGCGATTACGTCCACCATAAACTGCATCGGGACTAACGGTGCCGCGAGACGGCCTGCCTTCCCGAACGACTAGCGACTAGCGACTGTTCCTACATCAACCAAACCGGATCCACATCCACAATCACCTGCGTCCGCGGAATCTTCCGCGCCGCTGCTTCCGCCAGCATTGCCCGCAACTGCGTATTCATCTTCTCCCGGCTCGGAGACTTCAGAATGAAGTGGTAGCGGTAATCGCGCTTCAGCCTCGTAATCGGAGCCACCGCCGGCCCCAGCACCCGAATCCCTTCATGTCGCGTCTTCTCGAACCATCGCCCCAGCTCACCAGACCAAGTTAGAGCCTCATCCAATTTGTCACTGCGGATCAGCACATTCGCAATCGCGCTGTACGGCGGATAGTGCATCCACGCCCGAAATTGCAGTTCCTTTTCATAGAACCCGGCAAAATCATGCCGAGCCGCGAACTGCACTGCATAGTGATCCTGAAAATAAGTCTGCAGCACCACTTTCCCCGGAGTCTGCCCCCGCCCCGCGCGCCCCGCCACCTGCGTCAGTAACTGAAACGTTCTCTCCGCCGCGCGAAAATCCGGCAGCCCCAGCGCCATATCCGCCCCAATCACGCCGACCAGCGTCACGCCGTGAATGTCATGCCCCTTGGCGATCATCTGCGTACCGACCAGCATGTCGAGAGCGCCCTCATTGAGCGCGTTCAGCGCGTGCTCGAAATCTTCACGCCCACGCACCGTGTCACGATCCAGACGCCCGATCCGCGCCTGCGGAAACATGCCGTGCAGCAATTCTTCCAGCTTTTCCGATCCTGTCCCGACAAAATACACATACTCGCTGCCGCAATGCGCGCACTTCTCCGGAATCTTCGCCACAAATCCGCAGTAGTGGCATTCCATCTTGCGTTCGCGCTTGTGATGCGTCATCGAAACGGCGCAGTTCTGGCACTGCAACGTCTTGCCGCAGGCGCGGCACAACACAACAGGCGAGTACCCGCGCCGGTTGAGCAGCACCATGACCTGCTCTTTTCTCTCCAGCCGCTCGCGAATCTCTTCTGCCAGCTTGCGCGAAACAACCTGCTCCTGGCCAGTCTCCTGAAACTCCTGCCGCATGTCGACAATCTCAACCTCCGGCAGCGGACGATTCTCTACCCGATCCGGCAACTCAACCAACGCGTATTTATTTTTCTTGGCGTTGTAATAAGACTCAAGCGAAGGCGTGGCCGAGCCAAGCACGACCGTCGCTCCCGCCGGCGTCATTTTTGCCCGCATCACCGCCACATCGCGCGCGTGATAGCGCGGCGTCTCTTCCTGCTTGTAAGACGAATCCTGCTCCTCATCGACAATGATCAACGCCAGGTCGCTCACCGGAGCAAACACCGCCGACCGCGTTCCCGCCACCACTCGCGCCTCGCCTCGCCGTATGCGATGCCACTGCTCCGCCCGCTCCGCATTCGAGAGTCCCGAATGCAGAATTGCGACTTCATCGCCGAACACCTGATGCAGATCCGCAGCCACCGCCGGGGTCAGTCCAATCTCAGGCACCAGCAGAATCGACGACCGCCCCTCATCCAGTACCTGCCTCATGCACGCCAGATACACGGCCGTCTTTCCTGATCCAGTAATGCCGTGCAACAGCAGACCAGTAAACTTGCGCGCTGCAACCGCCTCGCCAATCTTCGCCAGCGCCGACTTCTGTGCCGCGCTGAACTCAAACTCAAACGGAGACCTGCGCGGCTTGAGCTTTGACGCCGTAAAATCCTGCGGCTCGTCGACCAACTCAATCAACCCCCGCCGCACCAGCGTGCCCAGGGTAGTGCGCGGCACATCCAACTCCCGCAACGTCTCGACGGGCAATCGCCCACCAGAAGCCGCCAGCGTATCGATCAGCGTTCGCTGATTCTCATTGAGCTTCTTCGCTGTGCTTGTGGAGGCAGTGCCCGGGTCGTGACGGGCCTCCGCCGCCACCAGCACCGCCACCTTGACCAGCCGCGCCGCATCCCGCGCCGCCGACACATCCTCCCGCGCGATCCACTTCTTCCGCACCATCCCGGCAAGCAACGCCTTCCCTACCCGAGTAGCCCCGCGCAAGCTCTCTTCGCGCACATCCTCCCGCTCCGCCAGATGATCCAGCACACGAAATTCAACCAACTGCTGTTCCGGTGTCCGTTTCGACCGCGCAGAAGACCCCTCCATCCCCGCCAGATGCAAAGCCATCCGGCCCGCATCGGTGATGCGATACGCCACCGAACGTTTAAATTCAGCGGAGAGCGGGAGCATAGTCCGAAACACCTCGCCAACGGGAGCCAGGTAGTAGTCGGCAATCCACTTCCCAAGTTTCAGCAGATGTTCATCAAGAACCGGCGAGAGGTCGAGCGCTTCAATGACTTTCTTGATCTTTATTTGGGACGACCTGCCTTGCGAAGAGGCTGGCGGGCGATCATGCAGCGCCACCACAATCCCGGACATCCGTTGCTGCCGGAACGGCACCAGCACCCGTCCGCCCACCACCAACTCCATCCCCGGCGGAATGGCATAGGTAAACACCATGTCGAGCGGCACGGCGAGAGCGACGTCGCAGAAGAGGGGCATGTAGAGGTAGCGCCGGCATCTCGCCAGCAAAGAAAATGCTAACACTCGGGTCGCCCGTGACGATTTGAGCGACGGAAACCCTGGGTCACTATGTGTTTTCGCGATCGCCGTGTGACGGCGGTTGCGAAATCACAAGGAAATGAACCTCATCGCCGGAGTCATTCCTCATCTGGTGCGAAGTACCCGCCGGAATCCAAATCCCATCCCCGGAAGTCAGAACGATTAGACGACTATCCACTTCCATGACCGCTTCACCCATGAGCACGTAGAAGAACTGCTGCGCGTGATGGTGGAAGTGGCGAACCTCCGCCGTGCCCGCGGGCATGCGTTCCTGAATTACATTGAGCTGCGGGTTCCTTACCAGATGCCAGCCGTCACAACCCTGGCCCCAGGTGTAATGCTCGGCGGTGTTCTTGCTGGTTGGCCTGATTTCCTGACGATACATAGTCCGGTGAACAGCGAATAGCGAACGACGAAAAGCGCACGACAAACGACCAGAAGCTAACGACCGGCTGGTGCCTTCAGCCCCAACTCCTTCATCACCATCTGCAAATCCTTCCAAGCCTCGCCCTTCTGCCGCGGATCGCGCAACAGAAACGCCGGATGGTAGGTGACCGCCAGCTTGCATCCATCCCAGTTGGGATCGTTACTCCGGTCGTTATTACGAATTCCCGCCGGCTTGAAATCATAAAAGCGCCCACGCAGCTGGATCATCGAAGCATTCATCGCCAGCAGCGTCTTCGCGGCCGTAGCGCCAAGCGCCACAATCACCTTCGGCTTGACCACCGCAATCTGCCGCATCAAGAATGGAGAACACGTCTCGCACTCCTCCCGCTCCGGCTGGCGATTCCCCGGAGGACGACACTTCACAATGTTCGCGATATACACCTGCTCGCGCTCAATCCCCATCGCCTTGATCATGTTGTTGAGCAACTGTCCGGCGCGCCCCACGAACGGCTCGCCCTTCGCGTCTTCATCCGCGCCCGGCCCCTCGCCGACAAACATCAGATCGGTTGTCGGATCGCCTACGCCAAACACAATCTGCTTCCGTCCCTGCTTGTGCAGCGGGCAGCGCGTGCAGTCGCCCAGGTCCTCGCGAATGATCTTCAGCGCCTTCACCGGATCGCTGACGCTCTGCTCTGGTTTCAGCGCGATCACCTCGAAAATATTCTCTTCAACCGGCATCGCAACCGCCGCGGTCTTGCGTGGACTCATCTCTTCTCCCAAATCTGATTGATTGATCGAACCAGCGATTTCCGCCTCAGCCACGGCAGACCCAGCCGCGATCGCTCCGGCGCCGGCCGAAATCGGCCGCCGGTAGAAATCGTAAATCCCCATCTCGTTGTAGTAGCGAATGCGCGCCACGAGTGCGGCACGAAGTTCAGGATCAAGTGCAGGGGGCATCGCGGATAAGG
>CAVRYB010000104.1:0-34219 GCA_963725295.1 uncultured Acidobacteriaceae bacterium | reverse complement strand
AGAAACAGCATCTGATTCAGCAGACGGGATCAACGATTGTGATCCCAAGCCGGGTTGCCCTCGAATCACTGATTACCGCCTAGGAAAACGAGACTTCCTAAGCGCACTCGTCGGGCCGGTCATCCTCCGCCGGCCCGGTTTTTTTTGTCCCGCCTATTCCCTTCCTCGTTCGTGCTTCCCTCAGTGATGAGTCCCGTGTTTGCCGTTGTCATCGGATTCCTCTGGCGGTTTCACCAGACCCGCGCGTTCCAGCGCTCGGAAGTATTCCGGCCGCGAATGCCGATAGTGATCGGCAGGAATCTTGCCGTTCACCCAGGCAGTATCCATCGGGTAGACCATCGGATCGAAGATCACCAGATAGAAGTGCCAGATCAGGATAGCGAACGTGGCAAGCAACGCTTCATACCAGTGCACAGCCGTTGCGGCATCGGTGACCCACTTCGGGAAGTGACGTAGCGTGAAATTGTTGAACCACAGCAGGAAGCCCGAGGCGCCCATCACGAACGTGCCCCACATGAACGCCCAGTATTCCATTTTCTCGGCGTAGTTGAATTTTGCGAACGTCGGTTCTTCGTCCGTCAGACCAAGGTTGTAGCGGAACACATGCAGCATGTCGGTGGCATCTGTGATCGTCGGGATCATTGCCCAGATGAACGAGCGGTCACGCTTCTTCAGGACCAGATGCACAACATGGAACAGGGTAGCCGCGATCATTACGATCGCTGCCGTACGGTGCAGTCCGCCACGCACGCCAACGCCCGACTCCCAGAGCAATAGCGGCTTCGCCCACCAGGCGTCCGGATATTTCAACGCGAATCCCGTGAACACCAGCGTCGGGAAACTAGCCATGATGCCCCAGTGAGCGATGCGGAACCACAGGTTCATGCGCAGGACGGTTTCACCGGACTCGATCCGCGGCCGCCGACGAATCAGCTTCGCGAGAAAATCGATCAGATTGTGTAGCAGCATGAAACCCAGCGTGGCCGGAATCAGCACCCAGTACGTCCAGCGAATCCATTTCACGACTGGATGGTTCGGGCCGGCACTGGTCTGAACGTGCACCGGGCCAATGCTGAACTTCGAATCATTCACGCCCTGGTGACACTGTCCGCACGTTTTGGCCAGGTTCGCGGCGTTCACCGTCGAACGCGGATCGCTCGAACGAAGAATGGAGTGCACTCCGTGGCACGAGGCGCAGTTCGCCGCCGTCACCTTGCCTTCCTGCAAGGCGAGACCGTGATAGCTTCCTGCGTAGGACGGCAGGCGGTCGACCGGTAAATCATTGCGCAGCGCCAGTCGCGCATCGCCATGACAACGTCCACAGGTTTCTTCGGAGACGTTGCGCGCATTCAGCGGAGAGCCCGCGCTCTTCGGATCCATGATCAAGTGCTCGCCATGGCAATCGACGCAGACGGGGGCATCCCGCACGCCAACCTTTACGGCTTCCCCATGCACGCTCTCGCCGAATTCGCGGGCAATTTCTTTGTGGCACTGCGCGCAGGTGTTTGGCACATTCCAGTGATTCACTTTCGATCGCGTGTCGGTCGCGGGGTAGATGTCGTGACTGCCATGGCAACTGGAGCAGGTAGCCGCATCTTTGCCGAGCAACACTGCGCGTCCGTGAACGCTCTGCTTATACGAATCGACAGGATGCGCCACCGGAATTTTGTGGCGCGACAGAAATCCGGCATCGCTATGGCATTTGGCACACGTATCAGGAAGATTCTTGTGAGCAACGGCCGAGTCCGGTTCGCTGCCGGCCTTCACGCCGTGAATATCGCCATGGCAGGAGACGCACTTCGGTGCGTCGGGATCACCCTTCTTCGCCGCTTGCCCATGGATGCTCGACTCCAGGGCTTTCGCTTCATCCGCGTGGCACTCGACGCACTTACCGGGCATCAGCTTTTCCGCAGTCGTAAGCTCATGCACACTACCGTGGCATGAGGCGCAGGAATTCTCGCCGAGCATCGAATGCGCGCTGGTGGGGAAAGCTTTCGCTTCATCCGCGTGGCAGGTGGCACACTGCGGCCTGGCGACTTTTGCCGGATGCGGAAATTCTTTGATGTCGGTATGGCAGTCCTTGCAACTGAGAATGGAGTGGGCGCTGGAGGCGTGCTTGGCGGGGTTAATCGAAATACTCTTACCGGCGCTTGACTTCATCCCGGCTTCGCCGTGACACGCAAGACATTCCTGGTCCGGTGCTGGCTTCTCCGTCGCAGGCTTGGCCCAAGCCGAGGTCAAGGTTAAGGTCAGGCAAACAAGAGCAATCCGAGTCGCAAGTATCTCCACCCTTTTCCGCACTTCATTCTCCAATTTCCATGAGGACTGGTTCTATCGATATGCAAATAACACGGCGTAGATGATCCACAGCACAGTACTGAATCCCACCCCCAACGCCACCCAGGCAAACGCCCGGATCGTACGGATGACAATGGGCTGGTACGCTTCTTCCATTCTTGATTCCAGTGTTCCGTCAGCAACCAGCTTTTCGTATTCTCTGGGCTTGTCCCTCTTCAACTCCTCCAGCGGCATACGTCCGGTGAAGACCGTGATATCCATCGGGAATTTTTCAGGACGCAAATGGGTATTGAAGAAGTGCACGGTAAAGATGAATCCCGTGGCCAGCAGCGCTTCGTCGCTATGGATGATGGTCGCGACATTGAGGAACGATCCTGGTATAAAGCGGGTGAAGAACACCGGGAACCAGAGCGTCAGGCCCGTGGAGCCGATGACTGCGATTCCCCAGAACACCGCGAAGTAGTCGAATTTCTCCCAGTAGGTCCAGCGCCCATATTGGGGGCGCGCTCCCCTGCCGATAAACCATTTCAGGGTCGCAATGAATTCACGGAGGTCCTGACCGTTCGGGATCATGCTGTCCGGCCCCCAAACCAGCCTCAGCAAGGAGAGGTTCTCTCTCTTCTTCAGCTTGTAGAGGTCCACCAGGTGCGCAACAAAGACCCCAAACATGACGACTGCGGCGCTCCGGTGAATGTAACCGGCGTTCTCGAACCCTCCGAGCAGATGCGAAACGATCGACGCCCATTTCGTGTAAGAGAACTTCAAGGTCAGCCCGGTCGTCGCCAGGCTCAAGAAACTCACAATCATGCAAATGTGGAGGGTCCGCTGCAGCCGGGTAAACCGGACAAACTGACGCTCGGTATCTCGGCCGTTAGCCATTGGGGCTCTCCTTATCGTTGTCGGGCGCCTTCTCGTGAGTAGCAGCGTGTTCCTTCTCTTCCGCTTCACGTAACTCGCGACGCATCTGGAAAGCTCGCGGCATCCACAGCAAGGTGTGGAGACCGCCGACCACGAATGTCCCCAGCAGTAACGCGGTCATGCCCCAGAAGGTGTAGAACAGGAACGGATATTTCTTCGGATCGTGATGCGTGGCATGCGTCAGGTATCCCGCAAAGCGTCGCGTCGCGCCCGCATGGCACTTTCCGCACGTTGCCGCCACATTCGCCCGGCTGAGGTGGGAGCGCGGATCCGTCACTGCCATTATGTCGTGAGCTCCATGGCAGTCATAACACTTTGCCGCCTTCGTGTATCCGAGCTTTGAGACCTTGCCGTGATAGGTCTCAAAGTAAGTCTCGGCAATCTGCTCGTGGCACTTTCCGCAGGTAGACATCACGTTCAGGCGGAAACTGTTCTCATCCGTGCGGTGGATCGAATGAGCCGTATGGCAATCGTTGCAAACTGGAAGCGGTTTGCTGTACCCACTCACTCGCTTGGCATGGATGCTGTTCTGGAACTGCTCCTCGATGCCGTGGTGGCATTTGCCGCAAGTATCGGGCACGTTGTTGGCGTTGACACTCGACGCCGGGTCAGTCCTGGGGAGGATCTGATGAGCGGTGTGGCAGCTTGTGCAGGTCGCCGTTACCGTCAGCCCGCTCTTCAACAATGTGCCGTGAATGCTCTCCGTGTAGTTGCTGATGATCTCGTGCTGCGTTCCTGTATAGCGCACCGCAGCCTTCTGGCCTTCGCGGTGACAACGCGCGCACAGCTGAGGAACATTGGTTGCGAAAGTCGACGACTGCGGATCTTGTTTGCCAAGAATTCCATGGGTGCCGTGGCATTCCTTACAGGTCGGAGCGTTGGCATCGTTCTTGGCATTCAACTGTCCATGGATGCTGGTCGCATAGAGCTTGCCGACTTCGTCGTGGCAGGCGGTGCAATCCACGCCCTTGGTGATCGTGTCGCATGGCCGCACGTGGGAAGGATTGACTTCCGAGTGGCATTGGCTGCAGGCAACATTGCGAAGCCTGCCTGGCTCCTCGCTGTGCCGCGAACGGCTCACCTCGGCCGCGTTGACGTACATTGATTTCCCGTCGCGTGCGCGGCGCAGTCTCTCATCGGCATGGCAACGCATGCAATCCCGGTCAGCCACACCCTGCTCATAGAAGACGTTGCGGATCTTGTGCGGCTGATGGCAGTCCGGGCAGGCCGGCAGTACGTTGGCCTGTTTTTCCCAGAGCTCGCCACGAATTGTCTTCCGGTGAACCTGTTCGATTTGCGAGTGGCATTTCGTGCAGGTCGCGGCGATATTCTTGCGATTGATCGAAGACGCCGGGTCGGTATGCGGCAAAATGAGGTGCGGAGTATGGCAACTGGCGCAGTTCGGCGCTACGGCAAGTCCCTTCTTCAGCAGCGCCTCGCCGTGAATGCTCTCGGAGTAGTTCTCCAGGATGTGGTCTTGAGGGATCTGACGATTGCGGGAAACTGCAGTCCCTTCGCTGTGGCACCGGCCGCATACGAACGGAATTTTCAGCGGCGCGACCGCGGAGTGGGAGTCTTTTACTGGGACGATATCATGGTTGCCATGGCAATCAACGCAATGCGGCGCTAACGTATCGCCGCGCGCGATCGCTTTTCCGTGGAGCGACCGAGCATGCTGCTCCTGCTCGGAAGAGTGGCACGTGCCGCACTCAACCCGCTTTGGCTTGTCGTGCGGAAACTCCTTGCCTTCCAGATCCGCGTGGCATCCCGTACATCCAAAGCTGGCATGAACGGAGGTCGCGAACTTCTTGCCGTCTACGAACAGCGGAATCTTGCTTCCCTCGCGCGTCGGGGCGGAACTTTTGTCACCGTGGCACGCCAGGCATTCCGAACCCGGAGCATCGGCCGCCCGAACCGGGCGCTCTGCGATGCGAACGGAAAAAACCGTGGCGAAAAGGGCAGCGACGGTAAGCCCGACACCGGCCCGCCATGTGCTTCGCAAGATCTTTTTCTCATTCATGGTGACAATCGCCCGCCTACTTCATGCCGATATCCGTCAGCACTTTCGGGTTTTCCTCTCCGACTGCCAACAGGTTGTGGCACGCGGAGCAGTCATTGGTGATGGTCTTGCCATCCGCGCTAGTGTGACTGCCGTCGTGGCACCGGAAGCAGCCCGGCGAGTCGTTGTGTCCAAGATTGTTAGGATGAGTGCCCCAGGTCAGGCGCATGTCCGGGAAAACATTGCGGAGGTAGATCTTCGCCACCTCATCCCCGGCCTGTTCCACCACCGTGCGCCGCTTTGCGTAGATCTCGGAGTAATTGGTCCGATAGAAGGTATTGAGTTCTTCCTTGATGCGATGTTCCGCGACGTCCCGGTCTGGGTAATTCACCTTTAGCACTTCGACGGCCTTCTTCCGGATGTAGGGCAATTCGGGACTGATCCGCCCTAGCGACATTTGTTTGTCTACTGCGTTTTCCGGCAGATCGAAAGCGTGAGTGGGACGGTTGTGGCAGTCAACGCAGTCCATTACGCGATGCTCGCCCTTATCCAACTGGTCTTTCGTGGGCTTCGTATCTGTTGAAATGTATTCGGTAGTCTTGCCCTGATCGTCGGTGTAAAAAACAGCAGCAATCGTCTGCCGCTCGGTGTCGGTCGAGATGTACTGGATGCGCGCGTTATCGGCGAGGTGGCGTCCATGAATACCAACCGACCCTTGGTATGTCCGCCCGCCAACCTTCAGCAACAGGACGTCGGTCTGCGGCGTGTTCTTCTCGTCGTCCTTATACGTGGTATTGACCTTGAACTTGTCACCCGTGAAGCGCTGCGGCCAGTGACACTGTTCGCAAGTTTCGCGCGCGGGACGGAGGTACTTGACCGGAGAAGGAATGGGGCGCGAGTAAGTGTGGAACGTCACCGCAAACACCTGGCGCAATCCTGAAAGCTTGGATTTCACAAACCATCCGGCACCCGGCCCGATGTGGCACTCAACACAGGCAACGCGGGAGTGCGGAGAATTCTGGTACGCAGAAAACTCGGGGTCCATCACCGTGTGGCAGGTTTTTCCGCAGAACGTGGTCGAGTCCATGTACTCGACGCCGCGATAAGAAGCGGTTCCAACGATGAGGAGATTCAGCACGGTCGCGGCCGCCACATATTCGATGGTGCGGCGCACTACCGGCAGACCCAAATCCACCGTGGGGAATATCGTTGGCAGATTCTTACTGGCAATCAGGTTTCGGCGGCGC
This sequence comes from uncultured Acidobacteriaceae bacterium, assembly GCA_963725295.1. GTDB lineage: Bacteria > Acidobacteriota > Terriglobia > Terriglobales > Acidobacteriaceae > Acidiflorens. The sequence continues at coordinate 27,757 of CAVRYB010000104.1, read as the reverse complement.
AAGACAATTCCGATGGGGATCAGCACCAGGCCAAACACGAAGACGCCGGGCAAAATCAGAAAAACGAGGAGACCTACGTAGGGGTGAGGAGGCCCCGGAAGGAAGATGTCGTAAAACCAGAACGCGATGGTAGTAAGCGCCGTGCTCGTGGTGATCACGGCGCCTGTCAGCGTAATAGGATTCTGTCCGAGAAAATAGATGGGTTGTAGCCAGTCTCGAAACCGTTCTTGCACAGTCATCGGAAACGCACTCCCTCTTTCTGTTGCGCGCCGCTGCCCTAGACACACAACGGGCTTTGCCGCCAGGTCAAGCGACGCGCCGGACAGTTCTCCTGATTTCGTTTCAGTACAGCTTGAACTACTTCTTCAACGTGCGGATGTATGCCACCAACCCTTTGACCTCGTCCGGCGTCAGCGACTTATACGCGGGCATCTTCGGGGGCTTTCCGCCTGAGATCACCGCAGCGAGGTCCGCATCTGACTTCTTCTGCACATCGGCGGACGAGAGATCGTGACCTGCCGACTTTGCTCCATCGGCGCCATGGCACATCGCACACTTTGACTTGTAGAGATCGGCGCTTTGCGCGTTTGCCGACAGGGAAAGCGTGAGGACAACAGCCAATGCGGCGACAAGGGTCAGAACCTGGACATTAATTTTCTTCATCGTTACGCTCCGTTTGAATTTTCGTTGCCATACTCAGCGACGAATGTGTTGCATAAATCCGCATTTAATATAGTCCAATATTGGAGGGTTCGCGGGCGGCGTTCTGTGACCGCTGTCACACTTGCGTGTAATCTCAATGATGGGGAAGCGGTTACTTCAGGCACGATCTCCCCGGATTGCGCGATTGGGGATCCTCCGGGTGCGCGCACAATCAGTGACTGGCGCCGCCTTCGGCGACTTGCAGGTCGAGCGCTACCCGTTCGCCATTAATAAGGACCGTCCCGGCGTCGATCAACTGTTGGCCCGTGCAGTCATATTTTTCATAGCAGCGCAGCGATGTCACCGGAAAGAAGAATTCCACCGCTTCTGAGGAACTGGGCGCTCCTTTACCCACCAGGTGGATATTAGCGCTGAAGCCGACCCCGTCAAATTCGTGCGTATCCTTAAAGTAGCCGATCAGAGGGCGCACCAGGTGAGCGATGTGCTCATCGAATGCCGTCGCCGCCAGCTTATAGCGCGAGCCCGCAGCCGCAACCGGTAACTCCGAGTTCACCGAAAACTCCAGATAGATCCCCGCCCGGAAGGCCACAAACTTCGGCGGCGCGTAGGAAACGAAATGAGCCTGCGGCTCCATCTGCTTGAGAATCTGATCGACAATCGGCTGGTTAGAAAGCTGCACCGCCGCCAGTGCTTCCTTTGAAGTATCACGGGGTGGAGGCAGCGGTTCCTTCGGCTTGGCAACCGGAGCCACAACCGGCGCCGTGGCAGCAGGCTGCGCACCCGAGTCTGCCGCAACCGAGTCCGCCAGCGTGTTGGCAGCGGTGTCGTCAGACGCGGCTGGCGGAGGCACCGTATCGCTTAGCCAGATCGAGACCGGCTGTGCGTTAAGAAACACATCACCCTGTAGCAGTGCGGCCTGTTTCGCGGTGTCGTCCTTCGCAGCCAGGTACTTCAAGGCCGCGGCCCGTGGCAGATACACCATCAGGTTCTCCGGATGCTCCATTGCAACACCCATCACTTTGCCGACGATGTGGTGCGATATCTCGATCGCGAAGCCCTGCACATGCTGATTGGTCTGGAAACGGGGCACAGCTACTTGCAAAAGGGGGATCACGACGTTGAGAAACGTGCTGCGCGCCCGCTGCCCCGGACTGATCTTCTGCGTAGAGTACGCCGCGTAGTAGCTGCCCGTGATGGCCAGAACGGTCTTCCCCTTGTAATCGTCAAAGCGAATCGAGCGCTGGTCCGCGACCTGCTGGCGCGCCTGATCAAGATCCAGTTTGCGACTGAGATAAAAAGGATAATCAAACTGCAGATTGAGAATATCTTCGCCCGTGCGCGTGAGGTCGTCCATGTACTGGCGCTGCAGCGCGCTCAGAGCGGGGTCCTTGATTTCGACGGGCGAGACAACTTGAGCGAGCGAGAAACTGCTCCCAAAAGCACCCAGAACGATCAGGCTGAGGACCAACAGAATTGGGCCAAAACCGCTGGCCCTATTTTTGGGCATAGACCAATCCGGAAGCATGATAGGGAGGATCGGAAATTGAGCGGATGTACGCAATCAGCGCATCGATCTCCGTCTTGCTGAGAGTATATCCGTAGGGCGGCATCAGCGCCGATTTGTTCAGCGCCGGACCGCCATGACCAATAATGTTCTTCAGGTCGTCATCGCTCATTTTGTTGAGGGTGTCGCCTTCTGTGAACGGATGCGGCTTGACCTCAAGATTGTCGTAATTGGAAACGCGCTCGGGCGAAGATTCCGGACTGTGGCAGCGGGCACAATACTTGTTGTCGAGTTGATATCCGACCTGTTGTTGATAACCTAAAGCGATCTCTTCAACCTTTAGTTCAACAGATTTCTGCGCCTTTGTTGAGGTCGTGGCTAGCAGCTGATACCGCCCTGCAATGTCTCCCAGCGTGACGTTCGTGCTGAGCTGCCCGCTCGAATCAGACAATCCACTCGGCGGATCGAAGCTCACGCCAGCGGGGCCTTTGAATTCGACGGCAGCTCCGGTCACAGCGTTTCCCTGCTCATCATTGACCTGGACTACAAGCGGCTGAGCAAGCGCCGTGCCGGTTGCACCAAGCTGCTTTCCTCCACTCGATTCAACAATCGCTGCGCCAAACCCCGTAGGCTTCAGCGTGGCAACCGACGCCGGCTTCGACGTGCAACCAACACTCAACAGCGCAAGCGAGACAGCGAAGACTACGCGCCACGTTCCGATCGTTCTCATATTCGGGGTTGTCACTTCTTCGCCTCCTGCTTGCCGGAGCCCTTCTGCGTCATCAGGAATGCGGTCAGCGCGCGGGCATCATCATCGCTCATGCTGCGGTTCGGCTCGATCGTTCCCGGCCTTAACGACTGCGGATCTTTCAACCAGTGATAAACCCACGGAGCCGTCAACCGCGATCCAACCTGCGTGAGCGTGGGGCCGATATAGCCTTTGTCCACCTTGGTATCAACGATATGGCAACCCTGGCAGCCATACTTCGAGTAGAACAGCTGTTTCCCCTGTTCGACCTGAGCCGCGGGGTATCCGCCGGACGGTATCGAATCGCGATCGAACGCCGGAGTCTGATAGACCGTCATGATGTAGTCGGTGAGTTCGTTAGCGTCCGCATCCGAAAGATTGAAGCGCGGCATGCGGCGAATCAGCGCCGGTCGCAGCGTCCCTGGATTCTTGAGGAACGACTGCAGCCATGCTCGCTGCACCGAACTTCCCTCCCATGTCAGATCCGGAGCCAGGTCCGCGCCGCGGCCATTGATGGCATGGCAGCTGAAGCAGGCCAGATCCGACATAAGCTGACCGGCCTTTCCTGCGGGCTGGTAGTTCGAAACGGGCTTCGCCGGCACGGTCATCGCCGCCGGCAAATCGTGCGCGCGATCGGTGAGCGAAAGTAGCGCGGTCGTCAGCTCATCGACTTGCGCCGGAGCGAACGTATACTGCGGCATCTTCAGCGCTGCGCCGAAGGAGCGCGGATTCTTGATTTTTGCCTGAATGTAGTCCGGCAGCGCATGCTGCATCCCGGGCAGGAACAGAATCTGCGTCAGCGGTTTGCTCCCGATTCGCGTCAGTTCCGGCGCGAAGTTGTCCGGCTTCTTGACGCCGTTGATTTCGTGGCAGGAGCGCATCCGCTCCGGTGACGAGCAGCTTACCGTGAGCAATCTGCTCCGGTGTGGTGGCATCGAGATGAACGTTGGCGAGAAAATCGGAATCGGCCTTGTTCCCAGGAAAGCCGGCAGCAGCGAAGACCTGCGGATCGTTAAAACGGTAATGCGGCATTGCCGTTCCCGGATCGTAAGACCCGCGGATTGCGCAGCCATGCCCGCAACCAATCCGGCTTAACTTCGTCCCCACCCGAGTCAGTTCGGGACCAATGTCCCCGCCCACCACATTTCCGGCCGCGTTCTGCACGGCATGGCAGGTTGCACAAAAGGATTCTCCGTACAAACTCGCTCCTGCTGTCGCGTCGGGAGTTTTTCCACCGGCGGCTGGCGCCGTGTCTCCCGGCAACCGGTGTGCTGTCGGCGATCAGGAACGCGGAGATGTCTCGCGCGTCCGCATCGCTCAGCTTGAAGTTCGGCATGGTCGAAGTAACGGCGTAGGCCTGCGGATCTTTCAGCCAGGCGATAGATCCATTCGCGCGTGGTCTTGTCGGCAATGTGCGCAAGCGACGGCGGATCGTCGGTCGGCTTCATCGTGCTGCCATCGGCCAACTTGACGGTGTGACAATGAACGCAGCCGTAGCGCGAAAGCATGTTGCGACCCTGGTTCAGCTCGAGGTGTCCCGGTGAGCGGTCCTTGATGGCATTGCCCGCAAGATGACTCGATGTACGAGCCGGCAGGATCGGTTGCTCCCATGCCGCCGTACTGCTGTGCGCCTCTTCCATCGTGGTCGCAACGCCTTGCCCGCGATGACACACCATGCATCCGTACTGGTCGAGCGTGTGTGGAATCACCGGATGCCGCCGGAAGGGCTGGGTATTGACGTCGGCCAGACTCACCTCTTTCAACGCCGTATGACACGTGGTGCAGCGGTCGACGACTCCGAGTTGCGGCAGCCAGATCTGCTGAATTCCATCGTGATCGTGAAAGCGGCGCTCCAGCGAGACGGCGTCACCGCGGCCGCGAATCAGCGACAGATATTTGTTCTGATAGTGGCGCCATTCGCTGAAGTGATTCTTGGCCGGGGCAATCGCCAAAAGGATCAGCAACAGCAGGCTGACCGTGCCGAAGCGCGCGCACCGGATGGCCAAATAGGGTTTGCCACAGGGACGACAGCGTCTTGTTAGATGAGGATGACTGCATAGTTAGCTCCTCCAGGGCAACACCCAGGACCAGCCTGGGCCGCGAAAGAACGTTCCAATCGCCGTGAGCACGACCAACTCGAAAAGGAACCAGGTCATGATCCAGTAAGAAAGGGGTCGAGCCGCCAGATAACGTCGGAAAGCGGAGGGCGACTCCGGAGAACTTTGGATCGCCAGCGCCATGAAACCGGCCACGATCAATGTGGGAATGAGCGCTACGATCACATCAAATGCCAACAAAAAGATGCAGAACACAGCGGTCGCGACATAAAAAATCATGACCCGCCGTTTCCGGTCTTTCAGGAACAAGCCCTCCGCCTCGATGTTGATGTTGAAATAAGGAATCACGATGAGCGCCATAACGACCAGACCCGGCACCAGCACGCCTGCGACGACCGGAGGAAAGTAGTGCAGCATCTCCTGCAGTCCCAGAAAGTACCAGGGCGCCTTCGCAGGATTCGGAGTGTGCGACGGATCGGCGATGCCCTCCAGCGGCGCGTTGAACAGAAGCGCCATCGTGACCAGCGCCATCGCCAGCACTTCGATCGCAACGATCGCGCGGAAACAGAAGTTCGGGATAGGTCTGTACCTGATCCTCGTCCGTGACCTTGACCTGCGCCGATGTTCTGCGGGTGACGAAGACAACACGACGCGGTGACTTGCGCGCGTTCGAGTCCATGCCGGCAATAAAATCTTTCGAATCGGCCATGTTATTGCACCCCCTTCGCAGCGGCATCAGCAGCCAGTGTCTTCGGCTCGCTTTGATGCACGTAGAGCCCACCGTCCTTGCGAATGCGCCAGAAGTGAACTGCGATGAAGAGAATCGCGATCAGCGGCAGAATCATGCAGTGCAGCACATAGAAACGTAGCAGAGCATTCGCGTTGACCATATTGCCGCCCAGCATGAGGAAGCGCATCTTCGCCCCCATGATCGGAGCTGCAGAGGCAATGTTCGATCCAACCGTGATCGCCCAGTAGGCCAACTGGTCCCAAGGCAGCAGGTATCCGGTGTAGCTGAGGAAAAGCGTGATGAGCAGCAATATCACGCCGACCACCCAATTGAATTCGCGAGGTGCGCGGTAAGCGCCACGATAAAAGACCTTGAACAGGTGGGCGAACACCAGAAACACCATCGCATGCGCCGACCAGCGATGCAGGTTGCGCAGAAACATGCCCGAGGAAACGACGAACTGCAAATCCTTCGTATCCGCATACGCTTGCGGCACCGAAGGATGGTAGTAAAACATCAGCGGGATGCCCGTGCACACCAGGATCAGAAACGTTCCAAACGTAAGCGTTCCCAGATACCAGGTTGCACTGAAGCTGAGCATCCGCGTCCGCACCTTGGTGGAGAACAAGTGCAGGAACACATTCTGCTGAATCGCGAACGAGCGGTGCAGAGTGCTGGAACCGGTGCCGCTCCGGAAGACCGACCGCCAGACTCGCGTGCCGCGCAACTCGTCGAAATAGTTGGTGATTGTTTTCGCCACGCTCACACCCTCAGGAACTTCATGGGTTCGATTTGTTTGGACCGGTCCACCATCAGGTCCCCCTCGTCACTCAACGTCGTTTGCAGCCAGGGCAGAGGCTTTGGTGCTGGACCTTCAATCTTCACGCCATCGCGCTTGAACTTGCTGCCGTGGCACGGGCACGCAATGATGCCCAACTCCGGCTTCCATGCGGTCAGGCAACCGAGGTGAGTACAGACGGCGCTCAGTGCAAAGTAACCTTCCTGCGCCCGGACAAGATAGATTCCCGAATTCACATCGAGTGTCACCGAATCGATCGCGTAGTTCTCCGGCTTGCCAGCGTTCACGACCGGAGACGGTTCATATAAAACGTTAGGCGAGAGGAATTGGTACGAGAATGCCGCCGTTCCGGCAGCAGCGATGCTCAGTGAACCGAGCCCCAGTTTCACGAAAAAGGCCCGACGGTCAAAGTCGGGCGTTGCCGCCGGCGTATTGTTTTTCTCTTCTGACATGTTCTACCTCGGGCCTCCTGCGGTCACTGGCGCTTTGGGGCGGAGCGGTCCATCGATGGATTCGATCGAAATCAATCCTGTCTTCTCGGCAGACACCAGGTTGTAAGACTCCATCGTGATCGTGCCAACGGGACAACGAGCCGCGCACAATCCGCAACGGATGCAGCGCGTCTCGTCCTTCAGCATCGCGGAGCCGCTCACCACCCCGAGATCGTCGGCCGCCACCTCGTCGAACTCCACGCCAAACAATTCCTGATGCTCGCGAATCTGCTTGCACCGTTTCCGGTTCGAACTGAATGCGGCCGAGAGAAACCAGTTCCAGACAGCTTTTCCGGGCAAACGTCAACGCAACCGCCGCATAGAATACACATGCTGCCGTCTTCCGGGACGCCCTCAAAAATCGTGTTGACCCAGCAATGCAAACAGCGCTGCGCCTCTTCCACGGCTGCCGCTGCGTCGTAGCCGACTTCAACTTCAGTCACTCCGGTGCGGCGTTCAAGCGGAAGCATCGGAATGGGTCGGGCCGCACCAAATCGAGCAGATCCGAGTGGCATGCTGATGAGCCGCTTGAATACTTCAACTTCGATGATCGGTTCGGCATGCTTCTGTCCGCGGAGGAACTCATCAATGCCCACTGCGGCGCGCTTCCCATCGGCGACGCTATCGATGATCAGGCGCGGCCCGAAGACGCAATCTCCACCGGCAAAGATTCCATCGGCGGACGTCATCAAAGTCTGCGGGTTCACAGCAATAAGCCCGCGTGGAGATTTCTCAACTTTATCCGCCGGTGAAAGGAAGTCCAGATTCGGCGCCTGTCCCACGGCCATGATGACCGTGTCGCACTCCAGTTGCGTCTCGCTGTTTTCGTAAAATGCCGGATTGAAGCGCCGGTTCTCGTCGAACACCCACTTCGTTTTCAGCGTTTCTAGCGCGACGATCTTTCCGTCTCTCCCGATCATGCGCTTCGGCCCCAGGCCAGGATGCATGATGATGCCTTCGGTTTCTGCTTCTTCAATTTCTTCGAGGGCCGCCGGCATCTCTTCGCGTTTTTCAAGACAAACTAGATGCACTTCCTGTGCGCCTAAGCGAAGAGCCGACAGTGACACGTCGACCATTTCCTTCGTAGCCACGGCACTAACACTTTCGTCCGAGGGCTCGAGATCTTCGACTCCCCCGACGTGCTGCTTAACGACTTCGCGGGCTGCGGACCGCGCCACGTCCATGGCTACGTTGCCGCCACCGATCACAATCACCTTCTTGCCGATAGTGAACTTGTACCCGAGATTCACATTGAGCAGGAAATCAATGCCCTTATAAACACCATCCAACTCAACGCCCGGAATCGTGAGATCGCGGCTGCGATGCGCGCCCACCGCAATCAGGACGGCGTCAAAGCCCTGCCGCCGCAGATCAGAAACCGTGAAATCGCGTCCGGCAGCATGGTTCAACCTGAGCGTAATGTCGCCCGTCGCAAGAATCTCGCGGACCTGAGCTTCGACCACGTCCCGGGGCAGGCGATATTCCGGAATGCCAAGATAAAGCATCCCGCCAGCGACCGGAGCCGCTTCAAAAATTGTCACCGAGTATCCCATCAGCGCCAGATCATGAGCGGCGGAAAGTCCTACGGGTCCTCCACCCACCACGGCGACCTTGAACGGCAGCTTGTTCTGACCTCGCCCTTCATTGATGTTGACGGGAAACTTTGATTCCGGCCCATGCCGCTCCGTCAGGAAACGCTTGAGCGCTCGAATGGAGATCGGACGATCGATTTCGCCGCGGCGGCACGCACTCTCGCAAGGATGAGCGCAGACTCGTCCACAGATGCTCGCTAAGGGATTAGGATCGCGGGCGAACTTGTAAGCCTCTTCGAATCGCCCTTCCGCGATGAGCGAGACGTAGCGCCCCGCGTTGGTGTGCGCAGGACACGCCATCATGCACGGGAAATTAGTATTCAACCAATCCCGGTCGACTTTTTTATCTTTGAACCGTTTCAGCAAGACGGCAATCCCCAAGGAATTCGTTTTCGTTCGAAAGCGTGCCGGCTAAAGAATATGGGAGCGGACCCAAAACGCCCGCTCCCGATTTCGTTACTTGCTGACAGTGAAATCAGCCTTGGTGTCGCCAGCAACGGTAACTGGCTTGGAGCTGTTCTTGGCGCCTTCATGCCACGCGGTGACCGTGTAGCTGCCGTCGGGAACGTTGTCGATCTTGTAGGCGCCCGATTTGTCGGTCAGTGCGAAGTATGGGGTTGGAGAAACGAAAATGTAGCCCGACATCTCCGGGTGAACGTTGCACAGAAGCGGCACCGCACCGGCGTTGTCGAACTTGAAGGGACGCTTCTCACCTTGCGGCCATGTGCCCAGATTGTGGGTGAGTTTCTTATTGCCACCCACTGAAGTCCAGAACACGTTGTGGGCGACCTTGTCACTGTTCAGGAATTCGACCGTGGTTCCCACTTCCACCGCGGTAATGTGCGGCTGGAACATCAGGCCTTTTTGGTCGATCACCGGCTTCGCCGTTGGCGCCGGGAAGGTCTTCCCGGCAATCCCTTCCACGTAGACCACGGATTCGCCGTTTACACCGGAAACTTTCCCACTGATCGTGCCCGCGGTCGCCGCCACGCTCGTCATCGCTACCACTGCCAACAGCATCATCAAAGCTCTCTTCATCGATTCTCTCCTCAATGGTCCTTCTGCAAATACTCCGTTAATTGCTCTGGTCCTTAATAGACGAATTCCAGTGCGCCTGTCGCAGTGTTCGTCCGGAATGGGCTCACGGCCTTTCCATTCGAGTCGTACGTCAGGGCCTGTTGTGGACGAATCGCATACTCGAATGACGCCTTGATATTGGCGTGAATCAGGAACTGAATGCCCGGAGTGAAACGGTCGCGCGTGCTCCCGACTGGCGAAAAATAGTTTCCCGAGCCCGCGCCGTTCAGAAAATCCGACGTGGATTGAACACGGTCATAGCGCATGATCGTCATTACCCACGGCAGGACGAGGTAGTCGGCTTGCAGAAAACCGCCATTGAATGTAACTGGCGGTCCTGTGACAAAGCCGTTCTCGACACTGTTGACCAGCAGATCATGGTCATGCCCGTACATATAGAGACCGAACAGGTTGAAGGTCCGGTAATTGAAGCTGAAGTCGCCGCCGACGCGATAGAACGGTTCCCGTGCAGTCAGCAACGGCGTGGAGGACTCCGTGTTGAAGCGCTGCACCGAGCGCCCTTCGTAATAGAAGGTTCCCAGACTCAGGTACGTGTGGTCCCGGGGCCCGGTGGCTCCGGCAGCCTGAATATCATGACGGCTGGCCGGATCCTTTTCCAGATTGAAGCGGTAAGAGAAACGCGCATAGATATCTTTGTAATTCGCATCCGAAAAGAAACCTGCGGGCGAACCGACATTCGGCGGCGACGCCGCCTGACCGCTGGTGTTCTGATTCACCACCGCGACCGAATAGTGGTACCCGCCATACTGATGGCCGCCACTGAATTCAATTCCCTGCACCGCGTCTTGCATGGAATACACGTTAGCCACGTTCTGATTGGTCGTTCCAATATTCGCCTGGGTATAAATGTCATACGTACTGATATTGATCGATCGGGCTTGCGTAAACGGCAAGTCGGGCTCGAACTGGCCGACCCTCAAGGTCAGCGAATCGGTGGGCAGTTTGAAGAAACGCCCGATGTTGACGAAGCGCAGGTAGCCGTCGCCCAAAGCACCGTTGGCATTCTGGCCGGAAACACTCAGGTCGTCATCTACCCAGAACGCAATATCGCTGCCGAAATTCCCCGCCATGAAAATGCTGAAGTATCCTGGCTCGAAGTCAGTGCGCGGCACATATGGTCCAGTGCTACTCGACGCCAAGTTGTAATTGTTGGCGTTGCCGCTCGTGACCTGGAAGAACTGATTGAATCGCAGTCCGATCTGCGGCATGCCAGGAATCGTTCCCGGAAAAACCGAATGCGGCCAAAGCTCCTTTTGCGCCGGGGCTCCCAGCATGACTGGCGGAATCTTGATGAAGTCCTCGTCGCCTTTGGGGAACTTGAATCCGGCATCCTTAAACGCCTTGCCGAAATCATTGAGCTTCGGAAAATCAATGTGACAGGTAGTGCACGACGTACCGTACTGGCGGGAGAACGCGGGATCGCGTAGCTGCTCCCACTGAACATTAGCGTCGCAACCACCAATGCGAAAAATAAGGAAATCCAACGACGCGTCTCCATTGCAGCGCCTCCTTGGCGAACGATCAAACTTGTGAATGATTCCCGACTAACTTGTTGCCCCTGAGTCGCCGGCCATTATCTGGTCAAGCGTCACAAAGGCGCAGCGGCGTTTGTCACATGCACGCGTGATTTCAATCACACGGCAGCAAAACACACACTCAGGCTATGCAATTGGCGTGGGTTTCTTTGTCATTGGCAGGTAAACAAGTGGTCAACAAATATTTCGGGCGTGAACTACTGCGGCAGTCGACCCCGCATCAAGTTGAAGCATTCGCGGGCAATCATCCAGTCTTCCTGGGCGTGGATCACCAGAATGCGGAGAGCAGTTCCGGCACGAGAGATGTCGACGTCGGCGGGTGTTCGCACATTCTTCTCTGGATCCAACTCTGCCCCTAGAAACAGCAAGTTAGCGCATACCGCCGCGCGAACTTGCGGCGAATTCTCTCCTACTCCCGCGGAATACACGAGAACATCGAGTCCGCCCAAAACGCCAATCATGGCGCCAACTTCGGATTGCAGGCGATGGACGTAGATATCGAAAGCCAGTTTGGCTCGCTCGTTGCCATTCGCGATCGCGGCAAGGATCTCCCGCATGTCGCTGGAAACGCCGGAGATACCCAGCAACCCCGATTTCTTGTTGAGAATGTCGTCCAACTGCTCGCCCGAGAGATGGCGCTGGCGCATCAAGTAAGTGACGATGCCGGGGTCGATTGAGCCCGAGCGCGTTCCCATCATCAGTCCTTCGAGGGGAGTAAAACCCATCGTCGTGTCGATGCTGCGACCTTCGCGGATCGCAGCCAGCGAGCATCCATTGCCCAGATGGCAGGTCACAAGCCTGAGGGAGTTCAGTTCCCTGCCGAGCAACTGCGCTGCTCGATGGGCACAGTATTCGTGATTGATCCCATGGAAGCCGTAGCGGCGAATCCCCTGCTCGTACCATTCGTAAGGTCCGGCGTACGTTTTGGCCGCGCGCGGTATATTCCGATGAAATCCCGTATCGAACACAGCTATCTGCGGCACCGGACCAAGCAGTTTCGCAACACTCTCCATGCCGTCGAGCTCAGCGCGATTGTGGAGAGGCGCAAAGGCAGAGACCGAGGCAATCGCCGACTTGACTTCGTCCGTTACCAGTGTGGGCTGGAAATATGACGGGCCGCCATGTACCACCCTGTGGCCGACAACGTCCACAGCCGCAGGCCCCGCAATCGCTGGAGTCGGCCCGCTCCACAGGCTTTTCAGAAGGTGCTCAATGGCTTTGCTGCGCGATCCTGATGAAGGCAACTCCGATTGAGAATCGCCGCCAACGCCCTTGATTGAGAAACGCGCCGTGTCTCCGATCCACTCGATCTTCCCTTCCCACAAACTCTTCGGCGGATCGTCCGGCAGCGTGTCTCCAATTTCATAGAGACAACTCTTCTGACTGCTGGAGCCGGAATTGAGGACAAGCACCCTCATTAGTAGGGCCAGGTCCAATCCCGGATTTCCGGCATATCGTCTCCGCGCTCATGAATGTACTGCCGATGCTCGACCAGCTTATTGCGCAGGAATTGTTTGAAGTGTCCGCCCACGCTCTGCAGTCTGGGAACACGATCCACGACGTCGCCGGCAGGTGAAAACGGTCCAGATCGTTTAGAACCGTCATATCGAAGGGTGTGGTCGTCGTTCCCTCTTCTTTATAGCCGCGCACGTGCAGATTGTCATGATTGTGGCGGCGATACGTGAGGCGGTGAATCAACCATGGATAGCCGTGGTAGGCGAAGATGATGGGCTTGTCCAAAGTGAACATCGAATCGAAGTCGACATCCGACAGGCCGTGCGGGTGCTCGGTCGAAGGTTGGATCGTCATCAGGTCGACAACATTGACCACGCGAATCTTGATGTCCGGGAAATGCTGGCGCAATAGGTCAACGGCAGCCAGCGTTTCCAGTGTCGGAACATCTCCTGCGCAGGCCATGACAACATCGGGTTCGGCGCCTTCATCTGTGCTCGCCCACTCCCAGATGCCGATGCCTGTTGTGCAGTGTTCAATGGCCGACTCCATATCGAGGAACTGTAAAGCGGGCTGCTTGCCGGCGACAATCACGTTGACATAGTGGCGGCTGCGCAAACAATGATCAGCGACCGAGAGCAGACAGTTCGAGTCCGGCGGCAGGTAGACGCGAACGATGTCCGCTTTCTTATTGACTACATGGTCGATGAATCCCGGGATCCTGGTGCGTGAACCCGTTGTGGTCTTGCCGCCACACATGCGACGTCAAAAGGTAGTTGAGCGATGCAATCGGACGACGCCACTCGATCCCGCGCGTCACCTTCAGCCACTTCGCGTGCTGGTTGAACATCGAGTCAATGATGTGGATGAAGGCTTCATAACACGAGAAAAAGCCATGACGCCCGGTGAGCAGATAGCCCTCCAGCCAGCCCTGGCACATATGTTCGCTCAGCATCTCCACGACACGGCCGTTTTGTGAAGAGATGCTCGTCCACCGGCAGCATTTTCTCCATCCACTCCTTGTCGGTGACTTCGTAGAGCGCGTCCAGCCGGTTGGAAGCAGTTTCGTCCGGGCCAAACACCTGGAAGTTCTTCGAATCGGCATTCAACTTCATTACGTCGCGCAAAAAAGTACCGAGCACGCGCGTCGCTTCCGGAGTTCTGCGTGCCGGGTTTGGAGACCTCCACCGCGTACTTGCGGAAGTCTGGCATAACCAGGTCACGCAGCAGCAAGCCGCCATTAGCGTGCGGATTGGCCCCCATCCTGCGTTCGCCTTTTGGTGCGAGTTCCGCAAATTCCGGAATGAACTTGCCGTTCTCGTCAAAGAGTTCTTCCGGCCGGTAGCTTCGCATCCAGTCTTCGAGAACCTTGATGTGCTCCGGCTTCGTCTGCAGATCGGCCACCGGAACTTGATGTGCGCGCCATGTGCCTTCAATCTGTTTTCCGTCGACAACCTTCGGCCCCGTCCAGCCCTTCGGACTGCGCAGCACGATCATCGGCCACGCTGGCATGCTTTGGTCTCCGCCGCGGCGCGCTTTGTCCTGAATGGAGCGGATCTCCGCGACGACCGCGTCCAATGTCCCTGCCATCAGTTGATGCATCGCTTCGGGCTCGTGCCCCTCAACGAAATAGGGCTTCCAGCCGTGGCCGGTGAAGAAATGGGTAAGTTCTTCATCACTCAAGCGGGCCAGCACAGTCGGATTTGCGATCTTGTAGCCGTTGAGATGGAGAATCGGCAGCACCGCTCCATCACGGGCAGGGTTCAAGAATTTGTTCCCGTGCCAACTCGTGGCTAACGGACCAGTCTCCGCTTCTCCGTCGCCCACAACACAGCAAGCAAGAAGATCAGGGTTGTCGAACACAGCGCCACACGCGTGCATGATCGAATAACCGAGCTCTCCGCCTTCGTGAATGGATCCCGGAGTTTCGGGCGCTGCGTGACTAGGGATTCCCCCCGGGAAAGAAAACTGCTTAAACAGCTTCTGGAGCCCTTCTTCGTTCTGCGTGATATTCGGATAGAACTCGCTGTACGTGCCCTCGAGATAAGTGTTCGCGACCATCCCAGGTCCACCGTGGCCGGGACCAGCCAGATAGATGACATTCAAGTCATAAAGCTTGATCAGGCGATTGAAATGGGCGTAGATGAAGTTCAGGCCGGGCGTCGTTCCGAAGTGTCCCAGCAGACGCGGCTTGATGTGATCGATCTTCAGCGGCTCGCGCAGAAGCGGATTTGCGTACAAATAAATTTGCCCGACGGAAAGATAATTCGCAGCACGCCAGTAGGCGTCAATCTTCCGGAGATCTTCGGCCGAGAGCGGTTGGGAAGAGATACCATGCTGAGCGGAGTGTCCTGCGGCTGGGGGAGTCATTGAGTTCTGCCTTTCGCTAAAGCGCTACCTTTATTCTATGTTCCGCGGGGTTGACTTGCTAGCGCACGAAATAAGAATCCTTCTGAGTATGCGTTTTGTTTGATTCGGTACAATTTGCTGTGATGGAAAATAAGTTCAATGCGAGCCAGACGCTCGCCAGGGCGCCCATATTTTCGGGTCTTGCGGAAACGGAAATGAGTTTTCTGTCGCAGCATACCGTGCGGCGGCATATTTCCGCCGGCGAGATTGTTTTCGGAGAGGGTGACGCCTGCGCCGGGTTGTACGTGATCGAATCCGGCCACATCCGCATTTTCAAGAGTTCGTCCGGCGGACGAGAGCATGTGCTCAGTATTGAAGGTCCGGGCAGCTCCATCGCCGAGTTGCCGGTTTTTGATGGTGGTGCTTATCCCGCCTCAGGAACAGCCATCGACGACGTTACCGTACTGTTTGTCAGCAAGAAGGATTTCCATGCCCTCTGTTTGGCGCATCCCGAAGTCGCCCTGAAAGTGTTGCGGGTCGTCGGCGCTCGTCTGCGGCGGCTCGTCGGAATCATTGAAGAACTCTCATTCACCACCGTTCGCCATCGCCTGGCCTCCTTCTTGTTGCGCGCCGCTCAAAAGGAAGGCAGGCGAACGCCCGAAGGCGTGGAGATCGAGCTGACGATCAGCAATCAGGAGCTGGCAGCCCAGATTGGCACGGTGCGCGAGCTGGTTTCCCGCAACCTATCCCGCCTGCAAGCCGAGGGAATCATCAAGATCGATGGCCGCAATGTGATTGTCAGCGACCTCGCTACCCTGGAAGCCGAAACACGCTCCCCCGAATAGCTCCGCAGGCAGTAGCGCCGGCGCCCCGCCGGCATCAAGGCCCTTATTTGCGAATGCCCGTGACAAAAGTCATCGGCAGGCCCATCTCCGGTCTGTAGCCTCAAAGACATCGAGCGGCAAGACCCGAACCCCCGCCGCCAGGAGAAATCAAATGACCGTAATGACTGGAAAAACCGTACGAGAATTCGCACTGGAAAATCACGCGGCGACCCGCGTATTCGAGAAGCTGGGCATCGACTATTGTTGCGGCGGCAACAAATCCCTCGAAGAAGCTTGCGGAGCAGCTAACGTTCCGGTCGAGCAGGTATTAGACGCGATTGCCGCGCAATCCCAGCGCGGAGCCGAAGCCGATCGCAATTGGCAGGTCGAGCCGCTTTTTGAACTCGTCGGACATATAAAGGACACGCACCATGTCTACGTTCGCGAGGAGTCGCTCGCCTCCGTACTCTTTTTGATAAAGTCTGCTCGGTCCACGCCAAGAATCATCCCGAGCTTTTCGATTTGCAGAGCCGATTCGGCTTTCTCGCCGAAGAACTGACCTTGCATCTCATGAAGGAAGAAGCAGTCCTCTTCCCCTACATCCTTCGGATGGAAGAATCCTGCCTCGAGCACGCGCCGATACCGCCCGCGCCCTTCGGCAGCGTGGCCAATCCCATCTCCATGATGGAACACGAGCATGACTCCGCCGGTGACGCGCTGCGCGCCATGCGCCAGTCCAGCAACGGCTATACCGCGCCCGACGACGCTTGTGTCAGCTTCAAGACCCTCTACAAAGCTCTAGCCGAGTTTGAGGCCGACCTGCACCAGCACATCCATCTCGAAAACAACATTCTGTTTCCACGCGGCATTGAGATGGAAAATAGACGCCGCGGCAGATCCGGTAACGGGCGGAGCTGATTAGTTCCGCCTATATCTTTTCGGGCAAATGCCTGACACAAAATATCGTAGAACGATATATAATTGTGCACGCCTCACAGGAAGAATGTTCAATGACATACAGAAAACTATGGATTGCCCTCGCTTTGGTAATGGTAGTTTCATTCGCGGTCTTCGGTGGTGTTGGATTAAAGGTACTGAATAACGCCCCCCCGATTCCCGCGCGGGTTGTCACGACTGACGGCCGGGTTCTTTTTGACGGCAATACGGTTACCGACGGCCAGGGCGTCTGGCAGTCGATCGGCGGCCAGGAGGTCGGGACAGTCTGGGGCCATGGCGCTTACATCGCGCCCGACTGGAGCGCCGATTGGTTGCACCGCGAGTGCGTCTACATTCTGGATCACTGGGCAAAAGAATCGGGTGCCGAGAGCTACGCCGCACTTAACGTCGAGCAGAAGGCTGCCCTGCAAGCGCGTTTGCAGGAATAATACGGCACAACACTTACGACCCCGCCACGGGTCAGATCACGTCGACCCCGTGCGCGCTGCCGCTTTCGACGAACTCAACCCTACTATTCCGACGTATTCAGCGCCGGCCGGGACGATACGCCATTCAGCCAGGCGCGCTCAGCGATCCGCACAACTGCGCCAGATGAGCGCCTTCTTCTGGTGGACGGCCTGGGCGGCGTCGCACCAACCGTCCCGGGCAGGACGTGACCTATACCCAGAACTGGCCGCATGAGCCTCTGATCGGTAACCAGCCGACCGGCGGCGCGATCGTCTGGAGCGTCATCAGTTTTGTGCTGTTGCTGGCGGCGTGGGCGGCATGGTCTGGTACTTCGCTTCGCAGGACCGCGCACCGTGCCGACGGGCTTTTGCCCGACGCGATCCGCTGCTCGGCCTGAGCCCACTCCTTCGCAGAAGGCTACCGTCAAGTACTTCTTCGTGGTGGCCGCGTTGTGGGTGGTGCAGGTCGGCGCTTGGCGCCATCACCGCACACTACGGCGTGGAGGGCTGCGGCTTCTATGGCATTCCGCTGGATGTGGCTGCCTATACGCGTGACGCGCACCTGGCACTTGCAAATCGGCATCTTCTGGATTGCAACCTCCTGGCTGGCCACAGGGCTCTACATCGCCCCCGCAGTCAGCGGCGTCGAGCCGAAAGGCCAGCGGCTCGGAGTCAATGTTCTCTTCGGCGCGCTGATCTTTGTCGTCGTCGGCTCGCTGGCCGGCGAGTGGATGAGCATTCGAGCATAAGCTCGGCAATCTCTGGTTCTGGTTCGGCACGCAAGGATACGAATACGTCGACCTGGGACGGTTCTGGCAGATCCTGCTTTTCGGCGGCCTGGTTTCTGGCTGTGGCTGATGTGGCGCGCGCTGAAGCCGGCGCTGGCCAAACATGACGAGAGCCATTCGCTGCTGCTGATGTTTCTGTTCTCCAGCATCGCCATCCCCCTGTTCTACGCCGCCGGACTGATGTACGGCCAGCGCAGCAATCTGGTCACCGCCGAGTACTGGCGCTGGTGGGTGGTGCATCTCTGGGTGGAAGGCTTCTTTGAGGTCTTCGCCACGGTGGTCATCGCGTTCCTGCTGACGCGGCTGAAGCTGCTCTCGGTTCCGACGGCCACGCGCGCCGTCCTGTTCTCCACGGTCGTCTTTCTCTCCGGCGGCATCATCGGGACTTTCCATCACCTCTACTTCGCCGGAACTGCCGAACATCGTGCTCGGCCTTGGGAGCGGTCTTCAGCGCGCTGGAAGTGGTTCCGCTGGTGCTGATCGGCTTTGAGGCTTGGGAGAACATCCGCCTGGCGCGCTCGCGCGAACAGCACATCTGGGTCGCCGCCTACAAATGGCCGATCTACTTCTTCGTGGCGGTGGCGTTCTGGAATTTCGTGGGCGCGGGCCTGTTCGGGTTCCTCATCAATCCGCCCATCGCGCTCTACTACATGCAAGGCCTGAACACCACTCCCGTGCACGGCCACACGGCGCTGTTCGGAGTGTACGGGATGCTGGGGCTGGGCCTGATGCTGTTCTGCCTGCGCGCCCTGCGTCCGGGCATGGCATGGAAGAACGGTCCGCTGTGGTTTTCCTTCTGGGCCATCAATATTGGCCTGGCGCTGATGGTGCTGATCAGCATGCTGCCCATCGGCCTGATGCAGGCTTGGGCGTCGGTCGAGTACGGCACGTGGTATGCCCGCTCCGCCGAGTTCCTCCACTCTCGGCGGCATGAACCAACTTGCGCTGGATGCGCATGATCGGCGACAGCATCTTTGCTCTGGGCGCGCTGGTGCTGGGCTGGTTTATTCTCGGACTGGTGACAGGCCACTCCTACGACAAGAGCGCGTACGTGGCGGAAGGCGAGTGGGAGGAGCGACGGCAAGCAGAACCTGCCTCGCCGCACTCATAGGACAACGACATTTTTTCCACTGGGCCGGAGCAGTTTGCACCGGCCTATTTCTTTGGTCGCCTCAGCCCGCTCGTTGCAGTTCTTCTGATCTCACCATTAAACTTTCTTCTTCTCGACCCTGGTTAAGGCATAAGGGCATCCCGCCGGAACACCCCACGCATCCCATGATGAACAATATGTCAACAACTGTTCTGCCTGCCGCGTCCGCGGCCACTTCCAACTACCAGGACCATGTAAACCCGCAGTGGGTCACCCTACTCAACCTGCTGGGCATGAACGTCGAGTATGAGCGCTGTCTCGGCACCGAGTTGTTCGCCAAAGACGGTCGCCGTTATCTCGATTTCCTCTCGGGCTACTGCGTTCACAATGCGGGCCACAATCATCCCGACATTATCCAGGCCCTGAAGGACGAGATCGACCGCTGCGGCCCCAACATGCTGCAGAGCCACGTACCGGAAATCGCCGGACAACTGGCTCAACGCCTCTGCGAGCTGGCCGGCGGCGATTTGCAGAAGGTCTTCTTCGGCAGCAGCGGCAGCGAAGGCGTGGAAGCGGCCATCAAATTTGCGCGTGCCACGACCGGCCGCTCCGGCATCGTTTACGCGAAAAGCAGCTTTCACGGACTAACCAACGGCGCGCTGTCACTGATGAACGATGCGTTCTGGCGCGAAGGCTTCGGCCCACTTCTGCCCGACACCTTCGGTGTGCCATTCGGTGATACTGCGGCTCTTGAGACCGCACTCGCCAGCAAGCGCCACGCCGCCTTCATCGTTGAACCTCTGCAGGCAGAAGGTGGAATCAAGGTGCCCTCTCGCGACTACCTGCAGGCAGCGCAAGAGGCCTGCCGCCGCACCGGGACGCTTTTCGTCCTCGACGAAGTGCAGACCGGCATGTACCGTACCGGGACCTTTCTCGCGGCCCACCAGTTCGATGTCCAACCTGACATGGTCGTGCTAGCCAAAGCGCTCAGTGGCGGCTTGATGCCCGTCAGTGCTGTCCTGATGACCGACAAGATTTACCACTCGGTCTACTCGTCGCTGAAACGGGCGATCGTTCACACGTCGACGTTCAGTGAAAACAGTCTCTCCATGCGAGCCGGATTGGCAACGCTCGACGTTCTCGAGCGTGAACAACTCGGCCCTCGCGCGCTGCGGCTTGGCGAAGAGTTCCGCGCCAAACTGCGCCGCGAGCTCGCCGACTTCGACATGGTCAACGATGTTCGCGGTATGGGGCTCCTCAGCGGAATCGAATTCGTCCCTCCGAAGAAGCTTGCCTTTCGCGCCATGTACGAGGCGTTCAACAAAATTCATCCCGCGATGTTCGGCCAGATCGTGGTCATGCGGATGTTCCGTGAGAAAGGCATTCTCACCCAGATCTGCGGCAACAACTTTATGGTCCTGAAGGCCGCCCCGCCGCTGATCGTGACCGAGTCGCAGCTAGATCAATTCGTCGAGGGCATTCGCGACGTGATCGAGATGGCGCAAACGTCGCCCTCATTCTGGACCGAAGCTCTGCAAATGGTGCGGCGAGCGGTGAACATTTGAGCCGCGAAAGAACAAGCAGAATGAGTGGGGCTAACTCGGTTCGCTCACAAGGCATCCGGCTATTCGCCGCCCCGCTACTGATCCTGCTTCTAGCCGCGGCAACTCCCGCGCCCTCTCCGCAAGCGGCGCCTGTCGCAACCTCCGAGATCGTTCTAACGCTCAATCCAGCCCAATCAACAGTGCACTGGATCGTTGATAGCACGCTGCACACAGTACACGGCACATTCGCCTTGAAAAGCGGCACGGTGCATTTTGATCCTGAGACCGGCAAGGCCGGCGGCGAGATCATTGTCTACGCCCCGAGCGGAGAGAGTGGCAGCAATGCGCGCGACAAGCGCATGCACAAAGAAATCCTGGAAACGGCAAAGTATCCCGAAGTGATTTTTCGCCCGACACAAGTGGAAGGAAAAGTCGGCCAGTCCGGAGCCTCAGACGTAAATCTGAAAGGAATACTCTCGATCCACGGCGGCGAGCACGAGATCACCGCGCAGGTTCACGCCGAACTCGCGTCCGACCACTGGAAAGGCACCAGCAAATTCGACGTCCCCTACGTCCAGTGGGGCATCAAGGATCCCAGCAACTTCCTCCTCAAAGTGAAGCCTGTGGTCAACGTTGAATTGGACATGTCGGGCGAAGTTAAACCCTCGAAATGACCCACAAGCTTCCCGCGGACATCGCCCCGTAACCTTAATCACCACACCTTCGTAATGGTGCCATGTGATCAATCGCACCGCCCAACCTGAACCCTTGTATTCCAATGATCCCAAGGAGTCACGGGATGCGCGCTGTTCGAGCTCTACTGAATTTCGCACTCGCCATCGCCTGTGGAACCGCGGCTCAGGCCGCACCCTTCGTAGTGTTTCCGAATGCGGGGCAACTGGCGTCGCACGACCGCCGCTTCGTGGTCCGAAGTACCGACCGGATTGCTCCCATGTCGGAATTCGTTGGGAACTTCCACTCCCTGTTTCTCGAGGACACGGCCAGCGGCCATTCCCGCAAGCTCTGCGACTACATGGGTGTCGCCGCCGTTGCCTGGGCCAACAGCGATTTCATCATTGTTACCGAGTATCTCAACAAGCGCACTTCGCGCGCACTCGTCTTCGGGGTCGACGGTCCTGACGAGCCGGTCGTGATCGATAAACCCCTGCTCACGAGCCTTGTTCCGGAGAGTCTTCGCCCCCAGCTTCGAGAAAACGAGCACGTGTTCTTAGAAGCGACCCAGGTTGAAGGAGAGACTCTCACACTCCGGGTTTGGGGCTATGGCAAGCACGATCGGACGGGGTTTGGCCTTCGCTGTCACTACAATCTGCAGGAAGGCACAATTTCCTGCCAGAATCCAACTTCGCCCTGATTCTCAGCTCCGATTTAACTTTTTATTGGAAATCATGATGGGATTCGCCCCGGCTTTACGCTTGTATAGATAGAGAGGCGGAATGGCTGGACGCAAGAACCCTTGGGGAAGGGGTCAGGCGTACTGACCGACTCGCCATTTTTTCAGACCAACCTCCAGGGCACGCCCTGCCAAAAGCAGGGCGTGCTCTGGGGATTCGCACACAGCGAAATATCAGAAGTACCCCTTTTAGTGGGCTCGGACTTTTGGCTGCGCCCGCCCGAGGTTCGCGTCACACTTTGCCAACTGCCGACGGATCGCGGCAACCTGATGCTGTCCATTCGCGTCCACAGTTGCATCGTCCGCCTTTTCACCCCACACACCCAGACCCTGCTGATACCACGACCGCGCCTCCCGCCAGTCGCGCCTTTTTTCGCCCGGAGAAGTCGCGCGTTCAGCCAGTGCCGCATATGCCAGACCGAGATCTGAATAGGTCTGACTGAACACCGTCGAATCCCACAGGTTTTTCGGGGCCCCGATCCCGCGCACCATCGCCAGGGAAACCTGGATGCTCTTCAGTCCTTGATTTATTTTGCCTTCGCGCACCAGGACCTCTCCGATACTGAGATCGCTGAACGCGAGATTTTCAACGGCCAACTGGTTGCTGGGATCTGCATCATGTAACTGCTGCAGAATTTCGTGCGCACGCCGATGGAGCCCCAACGCTGGTTCCAGGTTGCCTTTTTCCACCTGCAGGTCCGCCGTGATGTCATAGCTTTCCGCCAAATACTCGCGGAGGGTCGCATTATTCGGATTCGCTTCCGATATCTGCTTCATCAGGCTCAACCCCTTAGCCACCATCGCGACCGCTCCATCGATGTCGCCGGTTTCCGCCAGCATCTTCCCGACCCCGATATAGTCGGCGGACAGATGCGACCGAGTGAAGGTGTTCGCGTGTGGGTCCGTGGCTATCGGTTCAAGGATCGATAATCCCGCGCGGTAGTTCTGCAGTGCACCGGACGAGTCGCCATTTTTTTCCAGCGCCACGCCGGTGAAATAGTAAAGACCTGCCATGCATTCTTGCAGCCGGGGATCGCTTTGCCCTGCCGCGACCTTTTGTATTTTGGGGGTAGCTCGCCGAAGAGTTTTCAATGCGCCGGCAAAATCGCCGGTATTCTGAAGCACACCCGCTTCTCGAAAGTACTCGCCGGCTAATTCAAGCTGGATTGCAACATCCGTCGGGTTCGCCGCGGCGAGTGATTCGCGAATCTCCAGAGCCTTGGCATAGCTTTGTGCCGCACCGCCAAAATCACCGAGGTTCGCCGCACCAGTATTTCCGAGAACATCCCCGACTCTGTCGTACGCCGCGGCCAATTCGCGTTGCAATGAAGGGTCGCCGCCCGCTTCCCGCGACAAGCTGTCCAGATACTCGAGCGCTCTGCTCACTAGAAGTTTCCGCGCCGGAGTTGTTCCCGGCAGGTTCTTGATCGAATCATGCACTTCAAACATCAGCGAATTCGCCAGTTTTCGAACATCGTTGAAGCGCCGCTCGGCACGCGCCCGCTGCTCCCGGGCAATCTCTGCCTGTTGTCGCGCAATGCGGGCTTCCCGGGCAGTGACAATTAATGCCACCAGCAGAAGAATGGCGAACGTCGTGGTCAACGCAACTCCGGTTTTGTGCCGCGCAACAAATTTGGACGCTCGATATCCAGCAGTGTCCTGACGCGCCGTCACCGGCAGGTTTCCCAAATGCCGCCGGATGTCGGCCGCAAACTGTTCCACCGAGCTGTACCGCCGCTGCGGTTCTTTCCGCAACGCCATCAGAATAATGTTGTCGAGGTCTCCCTTCAGGCGCTGGCTCAACTTGTTCGCGTCGGCCTCCCCAGCAACCGGCAGATCTTCCGGCTTTGCGCTGGCCGCACGGTGGCGAATCGCCGTGCTCGGTTTCTCCGGCTCCACTTCGCACACCACGCGGGCCATGTCATGCAGCGTGCGGTGCGTGCTGCCATACGGACTCCGCCCGGCCAGCAGTTCGTAGAGGACGACGCCCAAGGAGTAAACATCGCTCGCGGTCGTGATCGGCTCCCCTTTGAGTTGTTCCGGGCTCGCGTATCCGGGAGTGAACGCCCGAAACTGCGTCATGGTCTCGGTCGGCTGGGAACCGCCCGCATTTTCGCCGGGGTCGAGAAGCTTTGCGATGCCGAAATCGAGCAACTTCGGCACTCCGTCCGCCGTTACCAGGATGTTCCCAGGCTTGATGTCGCGGTGCACAATCAGCCGCTGATGCGCCAGTTGTACCGCCGAGCAGACTTGCAGAAACAGCTTCAGCCGCTCCACCGTCGCCAGTTTGTGGTCGTTGCAATAGCGATCGATCGTCTTGCCCTCGATCAGCTCCATGACAAAGTACGGAACGCCTTCGTCGGTCGTCCCGCCGTCCAGAAGCCGCGCAATATTCGGATGATCGAGGCTGGCCAGAATCTGCCGCTCATTCCGGAAACGGTTGATCACAACCGACGAGTCTTGCCCTGGGCGGACAACTTTGAGCGCCACTTGCTTGCTGTACTGATCGTCGGCACGAACTCCACGGAACACTTCGCCCATTCCTCCAACGCCGATCAGTTCCACGATCTGATAGGGGCCGAGCCGATGCCCGATTCGCGAGGTGCGTTGACTTGCGTCACCTGCGATGGACCGAGTGGGTAATGCCAGCACATTCAGAAATTCGCTGCCCGCTTTTTCATGGGAGTCGAGAAGTGATTCCACTTCCTGACGCAATTCAGGATCGCCGGTACCGACCTCGGCGAGATAAGCGGACCGCTCCGGCAACGGTAGGCGCAAAGCCTTGTCCAGGACCTCACTCACCTGCTCCCAACGCTCAGACTCCATCGCTTGCCGTCCTGCTGATTTCACGATGCAACCAGGCTCGAGCCACCGCCCAATCCCGCTCGACCGTGGCCGTGGAGACTTCCATGACCTCCGCAACTTCCCCAGTCTGCAAACCGCCAAAGAACTTCAATTCCACAATCCGGCTCTGTCGCGGACTCATCTTCGCGAGTTGGTGAAGAGCGTCGTCGAGGGCCAGCACGTCCACACCCTTTGATCCTGACAATTCCGCAGCCTCATCCAACGTCAGCTTTTCCCCACCGTCACGCTTTGCCGCTCGCCGGCTGCGCGCGTAATCGACAAGAATCTCCCGCATCATCTGCGAAGCTAACGCGAAGAAATGCCGTCGGCTGTCCAGTTGCAAAGAAGCCGGCTTGACCATGCGCAGGTAGGCTTCATGCACCAGCGCCGTGCTTTGCAGTGTGTGATCGGATCTCTCTCCGCTGAGGTGATAACGGGCGAGGCGGCGCAGTTCGTCGTACACCAGAGGAAGCAGGACTCGCGGCGCGTCGGCGTCGCCGTGCCTCCACTGATTCAGTAACTCCGTAACCTGATTGGGCGAGATTTCTGACAACCAGCCCTCTTCCTCGCCCGCGGCCCTGTGCAGGGGCGGATCTTCGAGGACTCATTAGACTACCGCAGAAGGGTTCCGGCAAGCACTTCTAGTGCAGGAGATGCCTGTCCGACTCTACACCCGCAGTCCCACCCTTTTATTTCCTCTCTTGCGGATGATTCGCCGTCTCCGAGCATGGAGCGCCGCCCGGGGTCACACAGGAACAGCCGGAGTCGCTGTTATATCGGCACTGATCCTCCGGGTGGTCAGGTTGGTCACATACTGGATTCCCACATCCTTGGAACTTTGGGATCTTACTGCACGCCGAAGTTTGGGAAAATTTATGTGATTGTTCCCATGAACTGATTTCCGGAGCTTCGAACCGCAAATCTTCATGACTCAGCACATGAAGCTCGACCCCCTGCGGGCCTTTGACCTCCTTCACGCCTCCGTTCACATCCAAGGTATATGGGCCTGAAATCGTAATTCGCGTGTCACCCGATTTCGCTTTGCCTGGAACGAAGTTGATGGACACCGCGGTCTTGCCGCCCGCCGATCTGGTGACCGAGATATCCCCTGCTGTGACGATGGTTACAGTTGCGCTACTGTCCTGTTTCAATGTGTCCTGAGGGAGTGCGATGTTTACCATGAGCAGCGCGCATACAGCGATTGCGAAACTCCATCTCAGATGTGTTTTCATTCGACCCCTGGCAGTGTCCTGATTTGAATTCCTTATCGTTGAAGTGTGGCATGAATTGTGCTCCGAATCCATGCTGATCGGGTCAGCTCACCAACGACCGGGTTCTTGGTGCAATCGCTGGTTTCGTCAACTTTCCCTTACAATCTCCATGCTACAAAAAATCGGTCGGGTCAATACAGGAGCAAGGAACCATGGCCACCAATAAAGTCTGGCTCATCACCGGCGCCGGCCGCGGCTTGGGCGTGGATATCGCCAAGGCGGCCTTAGCTGGCGGCCACAAAGTTGTCGCTACCGGCCGCAATACTGACAAAGTGGCCAAGGCCCTTGGAAAATCCGCCGAACTGCTGGTCGTGAAATTGGACATCACCAAACCTGCCGACGCGGAGTCCGCCGTTAAGGCGGCCGTTGACCAGTTTGGCTGCATCGATGTGCTGGTCAACAATGCAGCAAACTTCTATGCAGGATTTTTTGAAGAATTGTCGCCGGAGCAGATCGAGCGGCAGTTGTCGACCAGCCTGGTCGGCCCGATGAACGTAACCCGCGCCGTTCTGCCGGTTATGCGCAAGCACCGTTCAGGCCTCATAATCACGATCTCGTCGACCGCAGGACTCATCGGTTTTGAGTTCGGCGCCGCCTACGCCGCGTCGAAGTTCGGCCTTGAGGGCTGGATGCAGTCGCTGCAGCCTGAGGTCGAACCGTTCGGCATCAATACCATCACTGTCAATCCGGGCTTCTTCCGCACGGAACTCCTCACGGAAGAATCTACAAATTTCGCAGAGCGGACCATCGAGGATTATAACCAGCGCAGAGCGAAGCAAATGGAATTCTGGAAAGGCTACAACGGACGGCAGTCCGGCGATCCCGCCAAACTTGCCCAGGCGTTAATCATGATCTCGGGTCTGGAAAAGCCGCCGCTGCGCTTCATTGCAGGTGCAGATGCCGTTGCCACCGCAGACCAAGTGGCCGCAACCCTTCGGCAGCAGACTGACGCTTACCGTGAGCTGTCATCTTCCCTCGCATACGACGATGCGGCATGAGCAGGGCTGATGATGCCGCGGTTGGTGATAGATTGCAATTTCCAATCACTGATCCGCCAGAAGGGCGAACAAACAGCGCAAGCTTGTGCTAACGCCTGGTTACAACAGTTAACTGCAGCCTTCGGCTCCATCGGCGTAAACTGGTGACCATGAAGGGCGCAGTGGCACGAGCGTTTCTATTGCTGATGTGCTTTGTTCAGGCGGCGTTCGGTACCTCTGTGCGGCCTCTGGAACTGCGACAAGTGTCTTCCCACCTGACTATTGTCGTCACCCATCGCGCAAAGGCAATCGCAGGAATCAAGGTAGAGGTTGTTCCCGTAGGGAGTCCTGACCCCGTCGTTACGAACACAACCGACGCCAACGGCACCGTTCGCATCCATGGCCTCACGGTAGGCCGGTACTTTCTCACTGCCTCACACGAAGAGTTCGATGCGGGAAAAGAATTGATTGAGGTCGTGGCTGTGCCCAACGCCAAGACAAAGAAACGCCTCAATATTCGGTGGGCCGATTGGTCATATCAAACCCGCCGTGTAGCGGGAACGTTGACAGGAGTTGTTCCGGGAAGA
>CAVRYB010000103.1:0-19434 GCA_963725295.1 uncultured Acidobacteriaceae bacterium | reverse complement strand
CACCGATCTGGTCGAACCGAATGTGCTTGGCAGAAAGCCGGACATCGGCAGCAACGCGCGCACGACGGGAAAGTGGTCGACCAGCTACAAGTCGCGCGTCTTACCAGATTTCATCAATGTGTTTGACGATCCGACGATCTCTGCTGTTTCTGGCCAGACGCTGCTGGGGAACTACACGCTCGACGATGAAGGCGTGAAGCCGCAGCGCGTTTCGCTGATTGAAAAGGGGCAGTTGGTTTCTTATCTCATCGGGCGCCAGCCGATCCGCGGGTTCCCGGAGTCAAACGGACACGGGCGCGCAAGTGCGGCCAGCGTTGCTTCTCCGTACCCCGGCAATATGGTGCTGCAGTCGATTGATCCACAGTCTAGACGCTGCACTCAAAGCAAAACTGATGGAGATGTGCAAGCAGCGAGAACTGCCCTACTGCCTCTACGTGGAGACCATGGGCCCGATCACTGCAGCCTCGCTTGCTGTACCGCATCTGGACGAAGGACGGGCACGAAGAGTTGGTTCGCGGCGCGGTTTTTGGGGATCTCGATGTGCGCTCACTGCGCAGCGACCTGATCGCTACGGGAAGTGTGCCTGCTGTCGAGGATCGCTGATTCAATTTGGTTTAGTGTTGCCAGCCCGGCGCTGCTGTTTGATGAACTGCAGGTGAAGCGGACGCAGGCGGCGAAGTCGAAGTTACCGGAGTATCCTGCGCCGGAGCTAAGTGCCGCGGCGAATAAGCCGTAAGGCGCGGTCTGGCAGGCATCAAGCAAAGTGATTTCCCAACGCGAAAGCATTGCATATGAAATTTTTCAACCCTGGAATTTCGGTTTGCGGGCTTCTGCTTTGTGCATGTTTTGCCGGGGCGCAGCCCGCGCCGCCGTCGGCCTTTTCCAAGGAGTTGCTCAGCCAGTTGCAAGCCGTGCGTGATGGCGCCCTCGGGAGCGACTATGCCTGGCAGCAACTGGCTCATTTCACGGAGAACATCGGACCTCGTCCAGCCGGTTGCCGCGGGCGCAGGCAGCGGCCGAGTACGTTGCAGCGGAAATGCGAAAACTCGGACTCGAGGTTCGACTTGGAGCCGGCGCAGGTTTCGCATTGGGTACGCGGCGAGGAGAAAGCTCAGCTAGTCGAATATCCGGGGCAAGTCCCGAAGACGACGCAGAACATTATTCTTACGGCCATCAGCGGCAGTTCGGCAACTCCTGCGGAAGGAATTGCAGCGGAGGTTGTCGTCGTCCATAACTTTGACGAGCTCGAGGCTCTAGGCCGAGAGAAAGTTTTGGGCAAGATCATTCTGTTCAATGTTCCTTACGATGAACGGAAAGCGATCGCCGGCATGGCGTTTGAAGCCTACGGCGAAGCGGTTCCCTATCGTGTGCGCGGGGCCAAGGCTGCCGCGCAGTTGGGAGCAGTCGCTTCACTCATCCGTTCGGTCGGCGGGGCCGACCATCGCTTGCCGCACACGGGCTTCAGTTTGCCTGTGGGAATTCCGGCCGCCGCGCTCGCATCCGAAGATGCTGAACTCGTCGATCACCTGGCCGCGCAGGGACGCGTGCGGATGCATCTCACACTTACTCCGCAGACCCTTCCAGACGTTACCGGATACAACGTCGTCGCCGACTTGAAAGGAAGCGAGCATCCGGAGCAGGTAGTGATTGTGTCGGGGCACCTGGATTCGTGGGACCTTGGCCAGGGAGCAATCGACGATGGCGTCGGAGTTGCGATGGCGATGGCGACCGCGGAAGTTCTTTCTCGGCTGCACATTCGTCCCCGACGCACCTTGAGAATCATTGCGTGGATGGACGAGGAAAACGGCGGCGGCGGGAGCAAGTCGTACGCGCAGACTCACGCGCAGGAAATGACGAACCATGTTGCGGCCATTGAAAGCGATGCGGGAGCGGGGCATCCGCTCGGCTATTCCATGAAGATGCCGCCTGCGGCCTTGGCGTCGCTGCGACCGTTAATGGACATTCTGCGGCCGGTGGGTGCGACTGTTTTTCGCGCGGCGGAATATAGTCCGGGGTCCGACATCGAACCGCTGGTAGAAGCTGGCGTCCCGGGCATCGGAATTATTCAAGACGGGCGCAAGTATTTTGACTACCATCACAGCGCAGCCGACACTTTGGACAAGGTAGATCCGAAAGAACTGCGGGAGAACGTCGCCGCGATGGCACTCATGGGATACGCCTTGGCCGCTACGCCGGAACCTTTGCCGAGAACTCAGAAGTAGAGAACCATCGTTGCGCACACGCACGTCTAGCGGCGACTGGTGCAGTTGACGCCTGCTCACTTCCGCGCTTACGATAACTGTTTGCATTCAAGGTGGGATGGGGTGCTGTGAGACCGGACTTTTGGTCCACGGCGGACAGCTATCATTGGATAAAAAGAAGCATGGATAAGAAGAAGTTAGAAGCATTCCGGAAAAGGCTGGAAACCCGGCGCAACGAACTGCGGACCATGGTTGTCAAGAATCAACAGGACGGCCGTACCGCCGACGAAGAAGCCACGCAAGACGTCGCCGACCGCGCCGCCAGTTCCTACAACAAGGAATTTCTGTTCAGCCAGAGCAGCAACGATCGCGCGCTTCTGAACATGGTCGACGGAGCCCTTGCCCGTATCCGCGAAGGCAGCTTCGGAGAGTGCGTCTCCTGCGGAAAAGAGATCAACGCCAAGCGACTTGAAGCCGTGCCATGGACCCGCCATTGCATCGAGTGCCAGGAAAAGGCCGAGAAGGGCCTGCTCGAAGCCGCACAGTAAAATTGCATTTCTGAACGGGTGTGCGGCGTGAGCATTCGTGTATCTGCGCAACCCGTCATGTGGATGAACAGAAACGTGGCTGAACTTGTCGAGACCAGCATTCCTAGGTTGGCGGAAGGATGCCGCTGGAGTGGGACAACCGAGGCTCCAGTCGTGGTATCGCCTGAAGGCACGGTGCACGTGGAAGGGACGGGGCGCGTGATCCTCGAACTCTGCGACGGCCACTTCACGCTGGCGGAGATTATGCAGAAATTGCAAACGCAGTTCATGCTGGCGCCGAAAGATAAGCTGCGCAGCGATGTGCGGACGTTCCTGGAGCAACTGCACGCCGAACGGATCATTGATTATTAGGGACTATTAAACTCGAGTACTGGGTGGCGTCGCTTTGACGCTGTGGAAATCCCTGTTAAACTGAAGAATCGCCAGCCTATTGTTAGCGGAAAAGGAAGCCTGTGCGCGCAGAAACCCGGCATCAATTGAAGGAAGACCGCTTCAGCAAAGTCACGCTGGAGGCAGCAGAGAAGACCGCCCACTGGACGGCGGAACATCAGGCAAAGGTTATTGCCGCGGTCATTGCGGTGGTGGTGATTGCCGGGATCGCGTTTGGCGGTTGGTATTACGTCAGTATGCAGGACGAGAAGGCCAGCGGAGAGTTTTCCGCGGCAGTCCGCACGTTTGAAACGCCAGTGCGTCCGGCGGGAGTCCCCCCGCAGCCGGGTTACGACAGCTTCGGTTCGCCCCAAGAGCGGGCGACCGCTGCCCGCAAGCAGTTCCAGGACATTATCGACAAGTATCCGCGCACTCACACGGCCGACATGGCCCGGTATTTTGTAGGTCTGGCGTCGGAACACCTGCTTGATAATGCCGCAGCCGAGAAAAATCTGCAGGAAGTAGCCAATTCGTCCAACGCTGACTTAGCCGCATTGGGCAAATTCGCGCTGGCATCGCTGTATCGCGAAGAGAAGAAGGACGCACAAGCGATCGATCTCTACAAGCAGTTGATCGATAAGCCGACGCTCGTTGTCAGCAAGGCGACAGCGCAGCTGGAATTAGCTGGGCTGTACGAGTCGCAGCAGAAGCCGGACGATGCCAAGAAAATCTACGACCAGGTGCAGAAGGACAATCCCTCCACCGAGGCGGCTTCGCTTGCGAAACGACGGGCTCAGGGACTGAAGTAAACTCTCGGCTCTCAGGAAGAGTACTCGATTCATTCATCGTTCTCGCTGGCCAGTCAGGCGGACTTCCGCGTCCGCATCTTTCTTAGCGGTATCCACCACGTCTCTCACAAGTTCGCGGGGAGTTATTCCCGTCCCGTCTTTATTCTGCAGAACTCGTACGCGGCGCGCGGAGATGTTCACCGGTTCAAGCTTCAGGAGTTGGTTGTTGCGGACCTGCACCTGAAAACGGAACCAGTCCGTCCGGTACATGCGGCCGGCGGCGTAGAAGGTGATGGACACGGCAATCTGCCCTTCGTAGTCCTCTCCAGTGCAGGCAAAGAAGCGTTTCCCCAGATCATCGGTCCAGGTGGTGCCGCCGACCAGCGGTTCGTTGAGGAAGCAGCGCAGCGACGGGACAGCCATCGACAGTTTCCGCAGTTGCACCATCTGCATGAGGACAGAAATTTTCGCCAGATTAGTCGCGTAGATTCTAGTTTCGCGGGCAGAGAGCCGCTCCAGCTTGATGTGCAGTTCCGGAGCCCATTCGCGTTCGAATTGCTCACGCGCGAGCGCCAGGCTGCGGTCACTCGACTCGGTGTAACGCAGCGTGGCCCGCACCAGAATGAGGCTGACAGCCGTGGTCACAACGGTCGCGATCAACGGCACGTATGCGAGGATCAAAGTGAAGGGAACCGCGTGCTGGCTGAGCCATTGCAACAGGTTCATCGCAGGATGGTCCTCCTGTAATCGCAGGTAAGGCCGGACTGGACCACTTTAGCGATGCGGCGTGGATGCGGAAAGCTGCCGAAGGACTAGGCTGCGCGGCCAGCAGCTTTCGTCATCTGGCGATCCGGCGCAGACATGAGACCAGTCGTTCGCAGTCTTCAACGGTGTTGTAGACATTCGGGGCCACGCGAATCGAGCTTCCGCGCACGCTGACGAACACCTTCTCCCTGGCAAGCATTTCGGGGAGTTCCTTCGGAATGGTGTTTTTCGTTCGCAGACACAGGTAATGCGGAGCGCGCAGAGGTTCGTTCGGCGCGGAAAATCCCAATCCCGCCGCGGCGTCGGCCAGATAGCGGTTGAACGCGCCCGAAGTCGCGGATGCTTCTGGGATGCCCCACTCCAGCAACTGTTTCATGGCGCGCACGGCGGCAGGCAGCAGGGCGAAGTTGGAGCGTTCGCCCATGTCGAAACGACGGGCGCCTTTGTCGTAATCCTCGGTGTAGAGAATCAGACTTGAAAAATCTTCCGCGTTCGCCCGCTGAATCCAGTTCTCTTCGAGCGGGAGCCCGCCTTGTTGCTTGGGTGCGACATAGAGCAGTCCGACAGAATAAGGCCCGAGTAACCATTTGTAGCTGGCGGCAACGGCGAAGTCTGGTTGCACGTCATTCACATCGAATGGGAGCGCTCCGAGCGACTGCGTGAGGTCGAGAACGAGCGCAGTGCCCTGTTTTCGGCAAGCTGCGCCGATGCGGATGAGATCGAGGCGGCCGCCGCTGGTCCATTGGACATGCGGCAGGGCGGCGATGGCGACATCGGAGGTCAGGGAATTCAAAACGGCGGCGGTCCAGTCGTGGTCGTTGGGCCACGGAACGACTTTTAGCGACGCGCCGCTGTTTTCGGCGAGACGCTGCCACGGATAATAGTTGGAGGGAAACTGCTCGTCGAGTACGAGAATGCTCTGCCCCTTGTTGATGGGCAGATTGCGGGCGGCGGTGGCGATGCCGTAGCTGGCAGAAGGAACGATCGCGATGTCATCGGCAGAACTGTTGATCAGTTGCGCGGCGGTCACACGAAACTCGTTTGAGCCAGTGAAAAATTTGTCCGGAGTGATTTCCCACGGATGAGCTTTGCGGGCGAGGCCCGTGGTTCCGGCTTCCATGACCGGCTTCATCAGCGGCGACATATACGCGCAGTTCAGATATGCGACGTCGTCCGGGATATCGAAGAGATGGCGCTGGCAAGGGAGCATTGGTTCACCGATGCCATCCAGTGTAACAACCGGGGAGGGCGCGTGGATCGGGCTGAATTCGAGGGCGAACTTCTAGACGATCTGACCGTCTTCCGATTCCAGTTCCTGCCGAAGTTGCTCGCCTAGCTTGTTCGCCACCGCGCTCAAGTCCTTGGCCAGCGCTAACCGCCACTTTTCTGTGGACTGTTGGGCTATTTCTTCAAGCTGCTGCGCGATCGATTGGAGCGCTTCGTCTCCCTGGTTTTTCAGCGAACCGGAGAACGAATCTTCAATCCGGTTCTGGATTGTTCTGAGATGACCGCAGATCTCGTTGACCTTGGTCTCGACTTCATTCGATCCGCGTCCTTGCAGGTCTTTGAAGGCCAGGGCCACGGCGCTCTCGAGTTGGCCTCGTGCGGCGGAGACGATTTCGCCCGCGACGCTTTCGAGGTGCGCGTCAAGATCGGACTCAAGGCGGCGCACCGATTCGTTCATGGCGGCGATTTTCAAGCCAAGATTCAAGACGTCCGACTGCAGTTGCGATGCTTTCGCAGTAGAGTCGGCCTGGATTCTCTTGATCTCCCCGCGATGGGCCTCATGCGAGTTCGCGAGTTGTTCCTGCAGCGAGGTGAGAAGGGTTTCGCCATGGGAATTGAGATGCGCTCGCGTCTCTAGAGCCTGGAACTGCAATTTCTCAACTCCAGCGCGAATGTGTTGTTGCGCGGTCGTCGTGATTTCCTTCGACAAGAGCTGCGCACGGTGCTCGACGGAGTGCAATTCACCGGACAGGCGGTGTCGGAACTCGGTGAGTGCTGCGCTCACTTTTTGTTCGATCGCGATTTTCGTCGATCCGAGCATCTCGGCGGATTGTTCTCGCGCCTGCTGCAGAACGCGCGTGCCGAGATCCTGGCGTAGTCGCTCCCACAGTTTTTCTTCCAACTCAGGTGGAATGTATCCGAGCGACACCTCAAAACGGTTGCGCTTGGCATTGCTGGCGAGCTTCTCGCGGAGTTCCGTGACCTCCTCCTGCAACGGGCGGACCAGAGTCGCGAGTACGCCGCGCAAACGGTCTTCCGAAAGTTGCTCTTCGATCTTCGCGAGAACTTCTCGCGACGCCCGCGAAGGTTTTTGCGGCTGCTCAAGCGTCTGTTGCTGAATGGCCGACGTAGCGGCCAGCTTCTTACGAGTCGGTTGCGGAGCGGGAGAGGGAATTTCCACGACTTTCCAATCGTCGGGATAGGATTCCAATCCCCAAAAATTCTCCGGGCGGTCGAGCTGAGCGCCGAGCCGAAAACCCTGTCCGTCAGAACCCATGGGCTGGCAGAAGACTACGTATGCCGTGGCCTCGCGGCCTCCTCGGTTATGCAGGCGCAGGGCACTTCCCGCGTCTAGCTTCAGGGGAAAGCGGAGCGCACAGCCATGGGCACTGACTACCAGCGTCTCGCAAACTTCAGAGAACTTCGAGTTGGGCTCGAGGCTCGTGACGCGCACGGGAACTTTGACCGGGACTCTCGAACTGCGTCGGACGGCGTGACTGATGGAAGCTGGCATGGGGGCTCCTCTGCATTAAGGTACCGCGAGGTGGCGGCCGATGCCTCTCTCAGGAGTGTGCTCAAAGATGGGCGACCGGGCATGCGTAGGGTGACCGGTTGGAAGAATCGGAGTGTACTTCGGGCCGAATGCGCACCGTACGAATGGACAGTCGTTAATCCAGGCTGCCTTGCTCGAGGACGACGTTTTCGCGCACGATGAGCCGATGCGCGGCCATCTCTTTCAATTTGGGGAGGACGCGATTGACGTGCTCGTCGGTGTCGACGAAGGAGACGACGACCGGCAACTGTCCTCCAGCTTCGACGAGGTGGGCGGTGTGGACCTTGTCGCGTCCGAGGAATCCCGCCACGGCATGATAGGCGACAGCTCCAAAAACATTCTCTTCGCGCAAATACTTCAGAATTGCAAGATGCAGCGGGCGATGATGCCACGAATCGCCTTCGGTGAGATAGATAGTGACTTGGACGGCCATGTTGATGCCAGCTCCGGTTGCCATTCTACAGTGCCCTCGCGATTGCCGCGCCCGCCAGTACGCCAGCCAGGCAGAGCACATTGCTCGCCAAGATGTTGATGCCGGTGAGGAGCCATTGTCCCTGCTCCGCCAGCGCGAAGCTCTCAAAGGCGTAGCTGGAAAAAGTCGTGTAAGAACCGCAGAAGCCGACAGCGACGAGTAGACGCCAGCGCGGGTCAAGCAGCACACGCTCGGTTGAGAAGACGAGGAAGAAACCGAGGATGAGACTGCCGGTGATGTTGATCAGCAGTGTGCCATAGGGAAATGCTGATGAAAAATCGCGCGCAATCAGAGTGCTGAGGAAGTAGCGGGCGCTAGCTCCTACAACGGCGCCGAGGGCGATCCAGAGATAGTTTGAGAATTGGCTTGCTTGCAAGCTCAAAGCGGATTCCTCCTGCAAAAGTTCTGTAGGAGTTATCAGCCCGAAGGGCGGTTAACGGCGAACTCCATCGCCAGCGCAATAGTATAGCGCAGGGAACGACGAGCTGAGATTTTGGCTTCCCAGAGGTGCTAGCCGTGAAGTACTGCTTCGTTCACGAGCGCGCTTGCGCTCTCAGGCTAGGCATACTCCCAGAGACAGAGTTCGTTATCGTCGGAGTCGCGGAAGAAGGCAAGCTTGCCGTCCCTCTTGTTCTTAATCTCGCTGGTAGGAATTCCGCGAGCTCGCATTTCGTTCAACACCTCTTGCAGGCTCGTGACGGAAAAACAAAGCCGGGCATTGCCGCTGCCGGGGACCACGGATCCGGGCGGAAGGGGCACCAGTTCGATGGTTACACCGTCGAGATCAAACCGGGCGACATAGCTTCGTGAAATCATCTGCAGACCAAGAGTGTCGCGATAGAAGGCGATGGACGCGTCCATGTCGGTGACGTAATGGAAGACTGTATCAAAGGACAATTTCAGCTTGCGGGCATATGAGGGGTGCATTGTGGGATACCTCTTTCCGGTTGCGGGCGGGGATCAGTCGTTTCCAGTGATCGGCAAGCTAATTCTAGGAGAGCACTGCCGGGATATCTGTGAGGATTGGCACGCACACCCGTGACGCCGGCGGGCCTTCCTTGACACCCTGTTTTCATCCCTTTATTCTTAAGCATTGCTCCCTCGGAGACTATCGTCTCTGTGCGTATCGTCTCTTAGTATGCTTCCGCGGGCCTTTGCGGTATTGGAGTGGGGGCGGCGGAGGTTCCGATGCTCATCGAACTCAAGGATCTTGAGATTAACCCGGTTGATTTCCGGGAAGAGTTTGGCCCGGGTGTGATCGACCTGGGAGACGAAGTACGGCAACTCTCGCCGCTGCGCAGCGAGGGCCGGGCGGACTTGGTCGAAGAGCACCACGGTAAGCATAAGGTGGTGCAGGACATACGTCTTAAAGGCAGGCTGGACACCAGCGTCGAAGTGGCTTGTGCCCGCTGCCTGGAACCGGTGGAGCACAAGGTGGAGCGCAGTTTTGATCTGCTTTACCGGCCACTGGGCACCGACGCGGGTCACGAAGAACTTTCGGTGACCGATGCCGAGGCTGAGATCGGATACTACCAGGGCGAAGGGTTGCTGCTGGAAGATACGCTGCGGGAGCAGGTGCTGCTGGCGCTGCCGCTGAAGACGGTTTGCCGCGAGGATTGCAAAGGGCTGTGCCCGCATTGCGGCAAGAATTTGAATGAAGTGCAGTGCTCGTGCGTGGATCAGGTTGAGGATCCACGATGGGCCGCACTGAAAGAAATACGGACGAAATTGAATCAATAGGAGAAAGTTCTCAGTTCCCAGTTCCCAGTTCTCAGTCGAAGTGGCCTTTACTGAGAACTGAGAACTGAGAACCGGGAACTAATAACATCATGCCTAATCCAAAACGCAGACATTCACAAAAACGCACGGCCACTCGCCGGGCTCACGACTCGCTGTCGAAGCACTCGCTTTCCGAGTGTCCGAATTGCCACGAGCAAAAGATGCCACACCGCGCCTGCCCGAAGTGCGGAACCTACAAGGGCCGCGAAGTTGTCGAGGTTGCGGAAAAGTCCTAGTTTTCTTCCCTCTCCATGCCTAGCGTAATCGCACTGGATGCGATGGGGTCTGATAAGGCGCCGAAGCCGGAAATCGAAGGCGCGCTGCAGGCGGCACGCCATCACGGCGTCCGCGTGCTTTTAGTTGGCCCGGAAGCGCGTTTGCGGGCCGAACTCGATCGCTATCCCGGCGCACGGCGTCTGCCGGTCGAAGTAGTTCACGCCAGCGAAGTCATCACCATGGACGACAAGGTGGACGCGATTCGCGCCAAGCGCGATTCGTCGATCCGCGTTGGACTGCGTCTGGTACGCGAAGGGCGCGCCGCTGGCTTTGTCACAGCCGGTAATACCGGCGCCGCCATGGCCACAGCGAAGGTGGTGCTGGGCGCGCTGCCGGGTGTCGATCGGCCGGCGCTGGCGGCCGCTTTTCCGACCGTGCTGAGCACAGCGGCGGTTCTGCTCGACGTTGGAGCGAACGTCGATTGCACCGCGCAGAACCTGGAGCAGTTCGCGGTGATGGGCGAGATTTATTCCCGCTCGATTTTTGGGATGGAGCGTCCGCGAGTCGGACTGCTCTCGATCGGCGAAGAAGAAGGCAAGGGCAACGATCTCACGCGGGAAGCGTTCCAGTTGCTGAAGCGCTTGCCCATCAATTTTATCGGCAACGTCGAAGGACGCGATCTGTATAACGGCCATGTGGATGTGATCGTCGCGGACGGATTTGTCGGCAACGTCGCGTTGAAAACGTCGGAAGGTGTGGCGCGGCTGGTGCGAACCGTGCTCAAAGAGACTTTGAAGGCGACGATCACGCGGCAAGTGGGAGCAATGCTCTCGCGGAACGCGTTCTCCGATTTCAAGAAGCGCCTCGATCACACCGAATACGGTGGCGCGCCGCTGCTGGGAATCAAAGGCGTGTGCATCATCACGCACGGATCGTCGAACACGAATGCCATCAAGAACGCGGTGCGGGTGGCGGCGGAGTTTGCTGAAGGCAAGGTGAACCAGACGATCGAGCGGGAGTTGGCGCAGTTGAACGCAGCGGTAGCAACTTAGGAAGGTCATAGGTCAGATTGCAGAAGTAAGAATCTAGCGCCCACGAGTACCGTTCGAGTCATCGAGTTTTAACCTCTGCAATCTGACCTCTAACCTCTGACTCTCTCTCATATATGACAAGTACTTCTCCAATTGCATTTCTGTTTCCGGGCCAAGGTTCACAGGCCGTTGGCATGGGCAAGGAACTGGCGGCCAACTATGCCGTCGCGCGTCGGACGTTCGAGGAAGCCGACGAGGCCGTCGGATACAAACTGTCCGAGCTCTGCTTCGAGGGTCCGGAAGAAAACTTGAAGCTAACGGAGATCACGCAGCCGGCAATTTTGACCGCTTCAGTGGCGGCGTTGCGCGTGCTGCAAGAAAAAGGCCTGAATCCGAACTTTGTTGCCGGTCACAGTCTGGGGGAGTATTCGGCCCACGTGGCTGCGGGCACCCTGACCTTTGCCGATGCGGTGAGGACTGTCCGCAATCGCGGCAAATACATGCAGGAAGCGGTGCCGGTGGGCGTCGGAGCGATGGCCGCCATTCTTGGTTTGCCGCTCGACAAGGTCAGCGAAGTTGCTCAGCGACGCGGCGCAGGGCGAAGTCTGCCAGGCGGCCAATATTAATTCTCCTGAACAGGTTGTGATTTCTGGAAATGCCGAGGCGGTCGAGCGAGCGATCAAGCTGGCAACGGAGCGGGGCGCGAAGAAGGCAGTGAGCCTCCCGGTGAGTGCACCCTTCCATTGTGCCTTGATGCAGCCCGCACAGGACCGTCTGGCCGGGGATTTGAAGGCGCTGAATTTTCAGAATCCATCATGCCCGGTAATTTGTAATGTCGATGCGGCCGCGGTTACCTCGGCCGAAGCTTCGCGCGATGCGCTGATTCGGCAGGTC
Source organism: uncultured Acidobacteriaceae bacterium (assembly GCA_963725295.1). GTDB lineage: Bacteria > Acidobacteriota > Terriglobia > Terriglobales > Acidobacteriaceae > Acidiflorens. Next base: position 7,592 of record CAVRYB010000103.1, on the reverse strand, counting down.
ACTGGCGCGGTGAAGTGGGAGCCGTCGGTGCGTGTGCTGATCGAGAAGGGCGCTAACCTGTTTGTTGAAGTTGGCCCGGGCAAAGTTCTCTGGGGATTGATGCGGCAGATCGATCGCTCGAAGACCTGCTTGACGGTGGGCGATGAGGCATCGCTGCAGAAGACGCTGGGGCAAATTGCAGCATCCGCAGCGTAGCTAGATCAAGACCGTGCTAGTACGGGTACACCGTGATCGTCTTGTCGGTCTTCTGGACGAACATGCGGGCGTGCTCGGCGCGATCGTTGACGATTACTTCCACCAGCACTCCGCCGCCACCAAAACCTTTGGTGTTGGCCGAACCGTAGATCTTGTGTGACTTCACTAATCCCCACTCCCCGCCCGGTCCCCAATCACGGTAGAAATCGGAATACGGATACTGCGAATATTTTTGCTGGTGCTGTTGCCAGGTGGGATCGTGGAAGTAGATGCCGTAAGCAGTTTCGAAATCCTTGTTCTGGATGGCGGTGAAGAACTTGTCGACGGCATGCTCTTCCGGCCAGTTGCGATAAAACCAGGCCATAACCGCCAGAACGATCACAGCCACGATGGAGGCGGCGATCTTGATTTTCCGCCGGCGAGCCTTTGCGGAATCGTAAACCGGGGCGTCGAGCAGGGTCATATGTCTCTTCTTAAGAATAGCGGATTTCCGGGTAGCAAGGGTAGATCTCATCAACCCTATTCTCTAAAGCACTGGTTCTAACTGCCGATGTACGTGAAGTCAGGCGTAAAAGGCGGGGCGGTAGGAACCCATGGAGAAGATACGAGCGCTCATCGTGGATGACTCTTCGGTTATGCGCAAGATTGTCGAGAGATCACTGCGCCAGGCCGGCGTAGACCTGGAGAAGGTTTCAGAAGCTTCCAACGGGGCGGAGGCACTCGCCGTGTTGCAAGACAATGCGGTCGACATCATCTTGTGCGATATCAACATGCCGGTGATGGATGGACTGCAGTTCGTCCGTCAAGTCGCGACCGTTGAGAGCGCGAAAGGCGTCCCCATCGTAATGATTACCACCGAAGGCAGCGAATCACATGTCGTCGACGCGCTCTCCGCTGGTGCTCGCGGATACATTCGCAAGCCTTTTACTCCAGACCAGGTGAAAGAACACGTGCTGCCTTTGCTGGGGAGGAAGTCATGAGTACGGGAGCTGGATTTGCCCAAAGGGCTCAGGAGGAAAACTGGCTGCCGGTGCTGGAACTGGCGATTGAAGAAGTGTTCGAGATCATGCTGGGGTGCAAGATAAAGCCCACGAAAGACGTCGGAGCAATCGTCAAGGGCGAATTCACTGCGATGATTGGGTTAGCCGGGGCGCTGTGCGGAATCCTGACGATTCGCTGTGACTCCGAGACCGCCCACCACATCGCCAAGGGTATGCTGGGCGACGCGGCTGAGAGTGAAGACCAGGTGTCAGACGCGCTCGGCGAAGTCTGTAACATGGTCGCGGGGAATTTCAAGAATAAGCTTGCCGGCACCGACGAGCGCTGCATGCTCAGCGTGCCGAGCGTTGTTAGTGGCGGCGAGTACACGTTTCATTCACTGGCCGACGGAAACGCCATCGAGACGGCATTGCTTTTCCAGGGCTCCCCCGTCGTGGTTCGTCTGCAGCTGCAAAACTGATCCAAGCGGGGCTGAAAACTTTGCCCGGTTCCAAGCGGCAGAGTTTTCCGCGCCTTCGAAACATAAGAGATTGTCAATCTCAGTACCGCAGTTCTTCCCTCCTAAACGATTCAGAACAAAGCCATCGTAAGAAACTCCCCCTCCCCAGTTGTGGCGACTCGCGTGCAACCTATTCCTCCCGAGGAGCCGACGTGGACAGTGGATTCTATGCGGCCTGTGCGGGCATGAGGGCGCAGAGCCAGGCGCTTGAAGTCTCGGCACATAACCTTGCCAACCTGAACACGACAGGCTTTCGCGGAGAGCAAACCACCTTTCAATCGCTGATGGCGGTATCGCGTCCCACCGTTGCCAATGCGCTGAGTCTGGCAACTAACAATTTTGGAGTGCTCGAAGGCGCGCACCTCGATCTGACTCCGGGCAATCTGCAGGCCACCGGAAATGTGCTCGATCTTGGGATTGAAGGCAACGGATTCTTCGTCATTCAGACCGCGAGTGGCACGCGCTATACGCGCAATGGTCAGTTTCAGCTTTCGAGCAACGGTCAACTCGTGACCCAAGCAGGAGAACCCGTGCTTGGTGCCAACGGGCCGATCGCGGTTCCGGCCGGAGTGGTGTCGATTGCAACCGACGGAACGCTCTCCGTGAGTGGCGCGGTTGCTGGCAGTATCGAGTTAATGGAGTTCGCTCCCGGCACGAAGCTTACGCCGGAAGGCGGCACGCTGTTGGCCGCACCGGAAGGCAGCGCAAAACCGGTGCAGCAGCCGACGGTCAAACAAGGAACGCTCGAATCGTCGAATGTGAATTCCATCGGCGCGGTGGTCACCCTGATCGGAGTGCAGAGACAGGCCGAAATGATGCAACGCGCCATGTCGCTCTTCGACAGCGAATTGAACCGCACCGCCACGACCGACCTGGCCAAGGTCTAGGTCGACGTCCAGATCGAGGTCCAGACCGAGGCTTAGGACGAGGTCCAGGAAGAACTGAGTCGGAGGAGGAACTGTGTTTCGAGCACTCTACACGGCAGCCACAGGTATGCAGGCGCAGCAAACCAATCTCGACACGATTGCCAATAACCTTTCGAACTCCAGCACCGCCGGATTTTCTCCCACGATCGGAATCATCGGAGCTGTGCTCGGTCTGATTCAGGTGATGCAGCACCTGGACAAGATCGACGAAGTCGGCAAGGGCATCGCCGTGGCCTTTGTCGCGACTTTGTACGGAGTGGGCGCTGCGAATCTAATCCTTCTGCCGGCAGCCGGGAAACTGAAAATCCGCATCCGCGATGAGCAGATCATCCGCGAAATGACGATTGAAGGAGTTGTTTCGATCCTCGAAGGCATGAACCCTCGCATGCTGGAGACCAAGCTCCAGGGATTTGTCGTGCACGCTCATGACGCGCCGGTCGACGAGGCCACCCAGATATGAGGCGCAACCGGAAGCGCGCGAAACATGCGAACCACGAGCGCTGGCTCGTTTCCTACGCCGATTTCATCACCCTGCTCTTCGCCTTCTTTGTTGTCCTGTATGCCTCGTCGCAGGTCGACAAGAGAAAAGTGGGCCGGTTGGCGTTGGCGATTCAAGTGGCTTTTCAGGAGATGGGAGTATTCGAGGCCTCGACCACAGCCGTGCCGATCGATCAGGCGGAGCCGATGCCCTTTAGCAAGGTGCAGGCTGTCGAAAACAGAGAACGAACCGCGGCGCTCGCCCGGATCGCATCGCGCCCCGAAGGACCTCTCGGCGGCGGAGCGGAAAACGGCGACCTGGCTCAATTGCAGGGCGAACTGGAGACGGCTCTAGCGTCCGAACTGAAACGCAACGAGATCGCGATGCGCCGCGAAGCCGATGGCCTTGTGATTTCCTTGCGCGAAACCGGCTTCTTTGAAAGTGGCCAGGCGCAAATGAAATCTAGTTCCGTAGCTGCTTTTGACCGAATCGCAGCCCTGCTTCAACAGCGGGAGTATCGGCTGCGGATCGAGGGTCATACCGACAACGCGCCCATCCATACTTCACAGTTCCCGTCGAATTGGGAGCTATCCACGACCCGCGCCACCGAGATTGTCCGGCTGCTCATCGTGAGGCGTGGCTTCGCGCCCGATCGGTTGAGTGCTGCCGGATTCGCCGAATATCATCCCGTGGCCAGCAATCGCAGTCCTGAAGGCCGCTCGCTGAACCGCCGCGTCGATATCGTTGTTCTCGGCCAAATCCAGCCGGACTCGGCGGGGGAAGCCGCGCTGGTCGCACCGGCTGCAAACACAACCGCTGCTAAGGCGGAGAAACCGTCGCCCGCAGCTGTGATCAAGACCCCCGTATTGCAAAATGCGGATCCAGGCCTACAACACTAGTTCCATCCACAGAGCGCTTTCGATCGGAAGGTTGGAATAGGGTGCGATTTCCTTGAAGCCCACTCGCCGGTACAGTGCGACCGCATCCTTCATCGACGATTCAACGGTGTCGAGACGCATGCGTTGGTAGCCAACTGCGCGCGCTTCGGCAGTCAGGCGCTCAACCAGCAGGTAGCCCATGCCAAGGCCACGCGCGGCAGGCCGCACATAAAGCCGCTTCATCTCGCAGATTCCGCTGTCGAGTTTCCGCAGACCAACGCAGCCCGCCGGTTGGCCGGCGTATCGAGCCAGCAGCAGTCTGCCTCCTGGTGGGCCATAGGCTCCCGGAAGCGCCTTCAACTCCTCGTCAAAACTCTCCAGGCAGAGGCTGAACGTGAGAGAGTTTCCGTATTCGAGAAAAAGCGCGCGAACCTGTTCGATCTGCTCGGGCAGGACCGCCTGTAACAATTCGATCTGGCCGGATTTCGCGGAAGTCGTCATGCGGGCTAGCGCCAAAGCGTTTTCTGATTTTATCCCCCGATTGGTCAATTGCGCCCGACGCGGCCGGCGATTAAGATTCCAACACTCCCATGTCTGAAGCGATTGCCATCGAGTCCACCATGCCGCCCGAGGTTTCCACATCTGCTCCTGAGCCTGCTGTCGAAGTATTTGCCGTTTACGGCGTCGAGCCTGAGATTCAGGCCTATGCCATGGCCAAGTATTCGCGCTCTGCGCTCTCGATGAAGGAGTCACTGAAGGAAATCACTACCCAGAAGGCAGAGAAGTTTCTCAACACCTTCTACTTCCAGTACGGGCACCGCTCCATCGCCGATCTTGCTCACATCGCGCTCGCCATCGAAAAATTGTCGATTCTCGCCGCCATCGTCGTCGCCGACGAGCAGCGCTGGGATGGCCAGGAGCGTTCCACCCGCTACCAGGATTTCCGAAAGAGCGGGTACTACACGCCGAGTTTTTCTGACGCCTCGTCACAGACTCTTTATCGCGAGACGATTGAATGCTTGTTCAGCACGTACGAGAGGGTTTCGCAGCGAACATTTGAATATCTGGCCGGCATCACTCCGCGTCCGGCCGACATGAAGCAGGACGCCTACGAACGCACCCTCCGCGCGCGTGCCTTCGACATTTCACGCTACCTGTTGCCGCTCTCGACCAATACGTCGCTCGGAGAAATCGTTAACGCACGCACGCTCGAAACCCAGGTCGCTCACTTGCTTTCGCAGCCTCATAAAGAGGTGCGCAACCTCGGAGCGCTGCTGAAAAAGGCGGCGCTTTCCCCTGCCTACAACGCGAATGAAGAATCACTGCGCGCTCTCGTGGCCGAAATTCGCGCGGTGTCGCCGCAGATCGCTGACCGGGCCGAAAGCGAATTGCTGCGCGAAGTGCGAGTTGCGCCCACACTGGTCAAGTACGCGGATCCGAATCCGTACGAGATCGAGACGCGCCGCGAACTGCAACAGGCCGCAGCTGAACTGATGAAGGACGCGGCAATCGATCCTGCTCCGTTGGTCGACTTGCTGGACGCGGAGCCGCTCGAGATCGAACTTGCTGCTACCCTTCTGTACGGTCAGTGCCACTATTCCTACCGGCAGTTGCGGCAAGCGGTAGAAGCAGCGGGGGACGCGCGACGACGCGAAATCATCGACCTCGGCTTGCGCCATCGCGGCAAGCACGACGAGTTGGCCCGTCCGTTTTCCGCGGGGCAGCAGTTCCGCTTCGACATTCTCATGGATATCGGCGGCTTCCGCGACATACATCGGCACCGCCGCTGTGTGCAGATCATGCAGGACTTCGCAACCGCGCATGGGTACGACATGCCGCCCGAGGTCGAGGCCGCCGGAGTGCGCTCCGACTACGAGTCGGTAATGAAGGGCGTGGGTGCAGCCGTGCAGAAGCTGTCGGCGGCGCCGGGTGAAGAAGCGGCACAGAGCGCGCAGTACGCGATACCGTTGGCGTTCCGCAAGCGAACACTGTTCAAGATGGACTTCGCCGAGGCCCTCTACATCTCCGAGTTGCGTACCACTCCAGCTGGTCATACTTCCTATCGCAACGTGGCTTACGCCATGTACGAAGCTGTAGCTGCGAAATACCCGGCGTTGGCGAAGTACTTTCGCGTGATTGATGTGCGTGAGCCGGTGGATCTGCTGAAGCGGTGATTACGTGCCGGCCACCACACATGCGCTTGAAATTGACGCCAGTCAATCCCGGCCTCTAGAATCACCTCACACATGCCGATTTACGAATACAAGTGCAAGAAGTGCGGACACCGCCTCGAAAAAATTCAAATGTTTTCCGACAAGCCACTCAAGAAGTGCCCCGAATGCGGCGGCCCTCTGGAGAAGCTGATCTCGGCCTCGTCGGTACAGTTCAAGGGCTCAGGCTGGTACGTCACCGACTACGCGAAGAAGGGATCCAGCACGGCAACGTCTTCCGCTTCTTCTTCCTCCGAAAGCGATGCCGGCAAGAAGGAATCGAAGGATTCCAAGGACGTGAAGGAAACGAAGAAGGACGACAAGCCGAAGGCCGACACGTCGCACAAGAAAGCCAAGAAAGATTGATCGCGTCCGACGGACTCTAGTCCCCGTTGATCTACTCGGGTTTCCCCACTATCACCGACTTTCGCCGCGGCAACTCCGCCTCGGCGATTTCTCCCAGAGAGTACAGTTCGATCCCCAGCTGCTCGCTTTGTAGCCACGCCGCTTCGTTCAAGAAGTAGACGATGTCTCCGCCAAATCGATCTTTGAAGCGCCGCCGTTCATCAAGATCGAAGGGGCTGACCGCGTACACCTTGATCTCCGGAAACTCGCTCAGAACGGCGCTCAGCTCGCGCTGAAAGTTAAGCGCTCCTTGTCGTACTTGCGCCATGGTGAAAGCAATCACGCGATAAGCCATAAATCACAGAAAGCATAGCAGCCTCGGCGCTCCGCTGGAGGGCGTACCTCCTCAGCTTGAGTCTTCTCCCCTCCTCCAGCATCTATATAGTTGTTATAACGACTAAAGGAGATTGCAATATGATCACCATCCGGCGTAGCACCGAACGCGGCGGCGGCGACTATGGCTGGCTCAAGACTCGCCACACCTTCAGTTTCAGCGACTATCACGACCCGAAATGGATGGGGTTCCGTTCCCTGCGGGTGATCAATGAAGATTGGGTGGCGCCGAAGGGCGGCTTTCCGACACATCCACATCGCGACATGGAGATCATCACCTACGTGTTGTCGGGCAAGCTCGAGCACAAGGACAGCCTCGGCACGGGCTCGGTGATTCTTCCCGGTGACGGCCAGCGCATGACCGCCGGCCGCGGCATTCGTCACAGCGAGGCGAATCCATCATCGACCGAAACCGTGCACCTGTTGCAGATCTGGATCTTCCCGGACAAGCAGGGGCACGAACCCGGCTACGAGCAGAAGAGCTTTCCAGAAGCCGAGAAGCGTGGCAAGTTTCGCGTCATTGCCTCGAACAACGGCGGCGCCGGATCGGTCAAGATCAATCAGGATGTGAAGCTCTTCGTCACCAAGCTCGCTTCGGGAGAAGAAGTATCACAAGCGCTTGCCGGTAATCGCCACGCCTGGGTGCAAATTGCCAGAGGCGCGGTGGAA
>CAVRYB010000102.1:0-18547 GCA_963725295.1 uncultured Acidobacteriaceae bacterium | reverse complement strand
ACGGCTGATAAAGCCGTAGCCCTTGGCGTCATTGAACCACTTTACTGTTCCTTGTTCTGCCATGTTGATACTTGTTTCCTTTTCAATTGATTTACGCTGGAGAGACTCGGAGGTACTGAAGGCAGGTTACTGGCTTTTGACGCAATAGCTGCTCACGACCGACTCGGTCTAACGCACAGAGCCATCGTACGTGCAGAATGCACAATTAGCAAGGCGATTCGGAGTGTGGAGTTTGAACTGGGCGTGAAGTTTGAGTTAGGCGTGACCTGCTCTTGTTGTCAGTCCCTTGGACCGACAGGGCGGGGCAAGCTAGAAATTTCGCTCCGAGTCCGGTAAAGATCGAAATTTTGGCCACCCGCCCCGACGCCGATGACCCCGTAAGTGAATTTCCCTTCGGCAACTGACGTGCACGACATCAAACCGAAGGAATCGGACAATTGATCCTCCGAGAAAACGCGGATACAGTGGCGAGTAATTGGCGTGAGCTTGTACGCAAACAATCCACAATCCGCGATCTCACAGACACGTGCTTCCCTCTAGCAGCTGCGCTAGCGGGACTGGCCGCGTGTCTTTTGTGACACGTTGTGGAATTACTGACACAGATCAAGACAGGATGTTCGGATGGCTGCGGGGAGGCCTGTGACAGCATCTTCGATGAACTTGCCGGATAGATCTGGATCGCGCTCCTCAGGCAGTTTGCAGCGAATCGGGTCGCGCATGACTCTCTTTTTCGTCACGGGCCTATTCTTCTTAGTGGTTGTCCAGTTCTTGGCCCTTCGGTCCAACCTGCACCAAGACCGCTTCCGCACATTTCCAGCCGTCACCCTTTGGGCATGGGAGAGGCCTGAAGATTTCCACACACTAGATCCACGTTTCTATGCCGTCGCTTATCTGGATCAGACGATAACAATCTCTGATCAGGCGAGAGGCGTTCCCCGACAGCAGCCTATTCAATTTACGGACTCCACAAAGCTGATTGCGGTTGTGCGAATAGAGGCCCCAACACAATTCGCCATGCTCGACTCGCCGGACCTTCCTGGTACTGTTGCCGACTTGATCGTTGGCTCGGCGCGCAAACCCGCAGTTGCCGCGCTGCAGATTGATTTCGATGCGACTAGATCCCAGCGCGCGTTCTACGCAAGACTCGTGCGCGAGGTCCGACGCCGCCTTCCAGAGACGATGCCGCTCTCGATCACAGCGTTGGCATCGTGGTGCGGAAGCGCCAGCTGGCTAGAAGATCTTCCGATTGACGAAGCCGTCCCAATGCTTTTCCGGATGGGCGAAGACCCAAGATCCCCGCGGCAACCCGGTTGGAGGTATCCCATCCGCGAGCCTCTGTGCAACGACAGCATAGGGGTTTCGACCGACGAGCCTTGGCCTGATATTGCAGCCGCTCGTCGAGTCTACGTGTTCCATCCACGCTCTTGGGACCCGCAAGCGGCTGAAAACGTACGAAAGCTGGTAGAAAAATGATGAAAACCGTAACCCGACTTTTCTGCATTTCGATCCTCATCCTGGTCGTGTTCCCTCGCTGGGGAGAAACGTGTCTCCCAGAGTTTCCACAGGTCGCGTTCACGCGCCCTTCCGGCCCCGATAAGCCGATGTCGAAGTTCGCCGCGGGACGAATTGGAATACCGTTGCCGACCTGGCGGCGAGCCTTCCTGGTCGTGGCTTATCGATATCTGACGAAAAGCCCCTAAGCCCAGCCGAACAGCGTTCGCTTCTGGACTTCTTCGACAACAATGGAGTTCACGAGCAAATCCCAGCCGATGATGCGGTCAAGCGATGGTTCACAGAACGAACGAAATACCAGGAAGGCCCCCAACCCAAAATTACTGTTTTTCGAAATGGTTCTTCTCCATATTCTGGATTTCTAAATTGCCCGGCGCCTGCATTTGAAAACGCAGTAATGACTCTTCATACCCGTGCGAAACAATTCGGGGCTCGCAGTGCTGAACTGGCGGAATGGATCAGTGGACAAGACGAAGTCTTTCATAACTGCCACGAAGGAACCTCGATGCCAAAGGTGCTGCCAGCGAACGCGAATGCGTTGCTCCGCGCCGACCGTGCTTACCAGGTCGCCGCTGCCGATTTCTATTCGCTGCGGCTGCCAGAAGCGCTCGCGGAGTTCAACGCGATCGGCAGAGACACTTCCTCTCCCTGGCAGCAGATCGCTGCCTATATGGCAGTGCGCACTATGATTCGCGATGCGTGGGTGAACGTAAAGGCAGGAGGTATATACGAAGAATACGATCCGGCGACATTGAGGCAGGTTGAACCCCGACTCAATGCAATTATTTCCAACCCGAAATTCGGTGCACTCTGCAAGGACGCCCGGAGACTCCAAGCACTCGTTGAGTTTCATCTTCACCCGGAACAGCGCCAGCATGAACTGGCGCACATTCTTTTGAGTGGTCGTTCAGATTCCGATTTCGGCCAACAGCTCCTCGACTACAAGTTGTTGCTCGACAATTTTCTCGATGTGAGTCCCACCTTCGACGATGGACTCTATTGGGGGCCAACCTACGACCGACGTGTCAAACAATGGAAGCGGAGCCAGTATTCGAAACTCCAGAAACAGCGCTCCGACGAGTTAAGCGACTGGTTGATCACGCTTCAATCGGATGCTGCGGAAGCGAGAAACCACGCCATATCGAAATGGAAAGCCACAAAGTCGCTACCTTGGCTTTTCGCCGCTATGGTCAAGGCGAACGGAAAAGGTGATGCTGCCCCGGACCTTCTGAGAGCAGCCTCCGGTGTACCGGAAATATCCAATACTTTTCCGGCCTTTGCGTTTCATCGCTCAAGGCTGCTTCGTGAATCCGGACAACCGGAACTAGCTCGGGAAGTGGTTGAATCCGCGGTGCGCCACGCCGACACCCTGCCGCTGTCATCCAGAAATCTGCTGGAAGACGAACAGTTGCGCAACTCAGCCGATCTCGCTGCCTTTCAGGCGCGTCTAGCACGAAATCCCCTCAGCGTTTCTGAAGGTGCCGACTCCAGCGAGGAGGATGCGTTTTGCTACTTCCGGAGCAAGGACTGCAATTTGCTTCTCTATGGAGTTGCCAAGACAAAATCGGATACTCCATTGCTGCCTCAATTTGACCTCAGCGTTGCAGAGGTCCTGAACAAACGCATCCCGGTCGATGTTCTGATCAAGATAGCATCGTCCGAGTCGCTCCCCCCGAACTTGAGGCAACATCTAGCCGAGTCGGTTTGGGCACGTGCTGCACTGCTCGGTAACGCTTCGTCCGCAAAACAAGCCGGCGGTGCAGCGGCGATCTTGAGACCAGAGCTCAAACCGTACCTTGACCAATACAACTCCGCCACAACAGAGGACGAACGGCATTTCGTCGCTGTGTTTACTATCAGTCACTTTCCGGGTCTCCGTCCGTTTGTTGTCGACGGATATGTTAGAACTACCGATTTCAAGCAGATTGATGACTACCGCGATAACTGGTGGTGTACGGACGTGGGTGGAATTCCCGACGACGTCAACTACGAAAAGCAGTACAGCGACAACCTGGCCCAGGTTGCTCAATTCGAAAGGCGTGTGGAAGCGAGTTCGCCTGTTTTCCTAACCGATGAGCAGAGGGTAAAAGCCACAGAAGAATGGAGGAAGATACTCTCTTTGGGGTTAGCCGCAGACTATCTTCCGAAGGAAGTGCTTGCATGGGCAAAAGCGCATCCAGACGACCCCAGAGTTCCCGAGGCTCTTCACTTTGCGTGGCGTGTAGATCGTTATGGATGTGCCGACAACCGCGAGAATGTCGCTCAGAATAGCTGGTCCCGCGACATCTTTAAGCTCCTGCACAAACGGTATCCAAGTTCTGAATGGACCAAGAAGACTCGTGCCTGGTGATAGTCAGCGTCAGGCCCAGATCGGAATCGTTAGGTGCACAAACCACACAACCCCCATGACCGCTAAAGTATTTATTTCTCAAAGACTTGGCCGGAAAAAACCGCAAAAACAACCCTAAATTCATGGCTAAGTTATTGATTTATAAATACCTTACCCGTAAGTCCTTATTTCTCAAAGATCTGGCGCCTTTCATACGCTAAGTCTTTGATTCTTAAAGACCGCCTCAGAGGGGGTCCAAGATGTGGCTCGCGAGATCTCCGCCTCTGCACGAACTCACACAACAGCGTATAATCTGGTTAACTTAACCTCGAAGACACTTTCCTTACAGCTGCCTGCGCCTTCGCGATTGAGAGATCGAGAGGCGTCTATATCCGCGGTATTTCCCCGTACATTTCGCGCTGCGTTCGAGTCGAATGCTCCAGTCGTCGCCCGTGCGGTACCGCGAAGGTTGTCCAACCTGGCTGTGAGCAGAACCTACTTCGAGGAGTTCGATATGTCAGCACGGAATGGCAATAGAAGCAGATTTCACATCAAACGCAAACAGAACATCGCTCGACGCAAGCGAACCCGCGAACTCCTGACACGTGAAGCAACGCAACCGGCGCAAGGCGCCGCGAAGCAGAAACAGGTGACGGCATGAGCGCTCCACGACTACCTTTGCCGCTTGCCGCTCCGATTCCCGTTACACTCAAGAAGAAACGTGTGCTGTTGATCGACCAATCAACGAGCAAGCGAGAGCTGCGCGCGGAAGTCATGAGAAAGCTCGGCATGGAAGTGGATTGTGCCGCAGACATTGGCGAAGCGCGCTCCTGGTGGCGAGCCGACCTCTACAACCTCGTCCTCTTGAATGTGCAGAATGGCAATGGCCAGCGGGACGAATTCTGTGGAGATATTCGCCGCGCCGTTCCTCCGCAACAACTCGCGTTCCTGGTCGGCAAACCCGACTACCTCGCGGATTCACCGAAGGCAGATGAGCCCGAGTCTGCGGTCGAAATGAGTAACCCTGCTCTTCTTGGTGCAGCGCGATCAGCCGCACCGTCCGATTTTGGAGTTCCGAATCAGCGCTGGGGAATTCTGGAGGCGTCACGGCAGATCTCCGCAGTGCGCTCCGCTTCGGTCGCTCGCACGCGAGCTCTGCAAAACCTGCCGGTTCCACCGCGAGATTCTGAAGGACGAACGTCGAAAAGAGCCGCTGCTGCGGCCAGTCTGGATTGGCTTGGAAAGGAAATGCAATAATGAAAAACTTATACGTTGGTAATTTGCCACACGCCACAACCGAAGCTGAACTGCGCGGTATTTTCGAGGCGCACGGCGCGGTCGATAAAGTCAGCCTGGTAACGGACCGCGACACGGGACGCTCACGAGGCTTTGCGTTTGTCGAGATGACCAATGCGAGCGAGGCCGACAAGGCCATCGCGGCGTTGAACGGAACCGACCTTGGCGGTCGCGCATTAACCATCAACGAGGCCAAGCCGAAGACAGATCGCCCAAAGAGCGGCGGTCAACGCTTTGGCAGCGGAGGCGGAAAAGGTGGTGGACGCGACGACTATCGTGGCCATCCACGCCAGCCGCGCGAACCGCGCTGGTAACCGTTGCTTTCTGACAAGGAATCCGCTGGCTCCGAGATTGCTGCCAGCATTAATCACCAGACGAATAATGGAGAAGAGTTATGCCACGAGGCCGATCGACATTTACTAAACGTCAGAAGGAACAGACGAGACAACAGAAGCAGCGCGACAAAGCGGAGCGCAGGGTCCAGAAAAAAGAAGAGAAGCCAGTGGAGGGCGCCGTCGATGAGATGGCTGAATTGCGCGAACACGCCGCAGCTCAGGCGGCTCTGTTCAACGTTGGTGTCGAGGATCCGGTTCCCGAGTAATTGATGCAGTCCTTCAGCGGCTGAAGCCGTATTAATTTTGCGGCTCCCAGGTTAGCGCCCAAAGAGCGGGCGCGAACCTGGGGCACCGCGTCTGGCAGGTTAGACGAACACTTCTCCCGGCAATTTGGTCAAAGTCCGCGAGGCAAGTGTGTTTTCAATTACTCGACGCGATGGCTCGGACCTCTCTGCGTCAATCTGCTTGCGCTCGATCCGCAACTTCAGCGTGCGTTCGATTTGACGCAACTCCAGGACCTCGGCTCCCGCGGCAAGCGTTGAAGCGCGTCCCAGGAATCCAGCACGCCCAGTGCGGCCGACACGATGAATGAAGTCCTCGGCCATCTTGGGAACGTCGTAGTTGATGACGTGCGCTACTTCGTCCACGTGCAGGCCACGCGAAGCGATATCGGTGGCAACCAGCACCTGGAAGCGGCCTTCCTGAAATCCGCCCAATGCTCCGTTGCGCTGCGATTGTGAGCGGTCGCCATGAATCATGGCGGCGGAAAACCCGTCACGGATCAGGTCCTTGGCCAACCGTTCTGTTCCGCGCTTGGTGCGGGTAAAGATCAGCGTTTGTCCCTTTTCTTCATAGAGCAACTGCCGGAGAACATCGAGCTTTTCTCCCGGCCGGACTTCGTAGGCGTTAAGCTGCACGTTCTCGGCAGGCTTAAGCACCGAACCCAAAGCAACTCGCACAGGATCGCGCATGTAGTCATGCACGAGTCCCGCGACAGACTGCTCGAGAGTGGCTGAGAAACAGAGCGTCTGTCTTTTCTGCGGAAGTACAGACAGGATGCGCCGGATGGCTGGGAGAAAGCCCATATCCAGCATGCGATCGGCTTCGTCGAGCACCAGCACCTTGATGTGGCGCAGATCGGCGAACTTGCGGGTCATCAGGTCCTGCAAACGTCCGGGCGTGGCAATTACCAATCCCGTACCGGCGCGAAGACCCTGAATCTGAGCCTTCTCAGATACGCCTCCGATGACCAGCGCGGCTTTCGGCATGGCCTTCGTACGCAACTGTTCGTATTGTTCGTGAACCTGCATCGCGAGCTCGCGCGTCGGGAGCAACACCAGAGCGACCGTATGACCAGCTGGTTCCTGGTTCAGGACTTCAATAAGGGGAATGAGAAACGCCAGGGTCTTTCCGGTGCCCGTCTGGGCGGTGCCGATGACGTCTCGGCCTTCAAGGGCTGGAGGAATTGCACGTTCCTGGATAGGTGTGAGGTTGGTGAATTGAGCCGCCGCTAGTTTCTGCTGCAAAGCAGAGGACAAGGGCAGTTCGGTAAATGTGGTCATTCTAAGTTGGTTCTTTCTGGAGGGGCTTATCACGCACACTCTGACACACGTCTAGAGAGGCCACGCCGCTCGCATTTCAATTTTTGGATTTCACGCAAATAAAACGGCGGGCAGGAAAAGCGGAGATAGTGCTGGTCTAATTAGAGGACCACCGCGTCACGAGCATACCGTGGCAAAAGCGTCATCATTAGTATAGCAGAGACGGGCTCAAACGCCGGGATTTTCGCGGCTTCTGTTGTTGCCGGAGGTTACCTTAGTTTTAACCTTCGTTCCAACCGCCTCACAAACTCTCAAGCACCCGTACCAGGTAGTTCCAGAAGCTTTCCACCGACGATATCTGCACGCGCTCGTTCGGGCTGTGGGGATCGACGATCGTCGGCCCAAAAGAGACCATCTGCATGCCCGGATATTTCTCGCCGATCACACCGCACTCCAGGCCAGCATGCATAGCGATCAGCTTGGCCGGTTCGCCGAAGAGCTTTTTGTGGACGTCCTGCAGCTTACGTACGATGTCGCTATTAGGCTCCGGCTTCCAGCCGGGGTACTTGCCCGAGTGTTCCACTTCGAATCCCGCAAGCCGGCATACTGTGGCAACAATGCGCGCCGCGGCCAACATGCTGCTCTCAATCGCACTGCGCTGGCTGGTGACAACCTCCACTACATCCCCATTGGTATTGATAATCGCCAGGTTCGTGGACGTCTGGACTAAGCCAGCAACGTCCGGGCTCATCGCCAGAACGCCGTGATGCAGGGTGGCGATTAGTGCCACCGTTTGTTTCGCATCGCTCGCTTCCAGCACTTTTTCGGGGCGGTCCGCCTTTTCGAACGTGATCTGCAACCCGGAATCGAATGCTCCCAAGTCGGTTTTGTATCCGCCTTCGGCGGTGGCGACCAGCGACTTGAGTTCATTCTCGCGCGAGGGATCGAGCACAACTACCGCGGCAGCCTCACGGGGGATGGCATTCTGCGCGCTTCCCCCTTTGATGTCGGCGATTTCGACGGGAAGCCGATCGAGCAATGTCTGAAGCACTCCACCCAAGATGCGGACTGCGTTTCCGCGGCCTTGATGGATATCGACGCCGGAGTGGCCACCTTTCAGACCAGACACTTTGATTCGCCAAGCCGACCCTGCGCCGACTGGACGAAGCGCAACCTTGCGCCGGGCGGTCGTCTTGATGCCTCCGGAACAGCCGATACAGAGAGTGCCTTTCTCTTCGTTGTCGAGGTTGAGAAAATATTTCGACTTCAGCAACCCGCCCGGGAATTCCGCTGCGCCAGTGAGTCCAGTCTCCTCGTCAATGGTGAAGACGAACTCTAAAGGACCGTGGGCGATGTCACTACTTTCCATCACGGCGAGCGCAGCGGCGACGCCAACTCCGTTGTCGGAACCCAAAGTCGTTCCATCGGCCTTCAGCCAGTCGCCGTCTCTGATGACTTTGATCGGATCGACAGCGAAATCATGAACGGTACCTTCGTTCTTCTCGCAGACCATATCCAGATGCCCTTGTAGGAGGGCCATCGGAGCTCCTTCACGCCCCGGTCGTGCCGGCTTCCGAACCACGAGGTTGCCGACTTTGTCTTGCGTGGACTCGAGGCCATGTTTCTTGGCCAATGTCAGCACGTACTCCCGCGCAGCAGCCTCTTTGGTGGAAGCGCGAGGAATCGCCGCCAATTGGTCAAAGTGTTTCCAAACGGCTTCGGGTTGCAGGTTCGCGAGTGCAGGAATCATGGCACGCTCCATCGGACTAAAAATGTACTGTCCATCGTACAGCGTGACAGTCACGGATGCATCGCCCAACAATCGATACCGCTTTTATTGTCCGGCGCATCTCCGCAATGGATTCCTCCCTCTGCTGGAGTCAATCGCTTTTTGTCACATCTTTTCAGTCACATTACTGGGTGCAAACAATCACAGACTTTGAGCGCATCGTTAATTTATGGTTTGGGAAATTGGACAAGGTTCGTCCGATTTCCAGGTCATGCAAATTACACGCGCTACTGATTACGCCGTGAGGCTCATGATTCATCTGACAACTCTCCAGCACGGCACCCGGGTCGCAGCGTCCGAGATTGCGCGCGGAATTGGGGCTCCTGAAAGTTTTGTTTCCAAGGTGCTTCAACAACTGGTGCAGCACAGCATGGTGACTTCGCATCGCGGCGCTGGGGGAGGATTTCATCTCGCGGTTCGCCCTGAAGAAGTCTCGCTCCTCGATGTGGTTGAAATCGTCGAAGGGCCACTACAGATCAACCTCTGCTTGCCCGGCGAGGCGACCTGCGACCGGCGGTCGTGGTGTGGAGCGCATCCCGTCTGGAGCGATGCACAGGCGGCGTTGAAGAAAGTCTTAGCGAGCGTTTCCATTGCCCAGTTAGCTCACGACTCGATCACCAACCTCGCCCAGGAGGCGAATAGGGCGGTGCAGGACCGGGTCCAGATTAAGACGATCCAAAATGGGCGACGAAAGGGCCGTCCTGGCTAGAGCCGAACATGGAGTGGATTTCGACCACGTGCTCGCATGAAGCTCACGCCATCCATTCACCATCCTTTAAATTTTCTTGACAACCCACAGGGGCTGTCCTAAGATTCCCCACCGAGAGCGAGCGCTCATATTTTAAAGAGCGAGCGCTCACCTTGGTTTCCATTAAGGGCTACCTGCATGCCCAAGCTTTTGGACGACACTGTCGCCAAGAACCAGCTCAAAATCGAGCGCGCCGCGCTCAAGCTTTTCACCCGCCAGGGTTTCCACGGTACGACCGTTCGCGAAATCGCTCGCGCCGCCGGCATCTCCATGGGCAAGCTCTACCTGTACTACCCGAATAAAGAGGACATTTTCATCGGGCTGGTCCGGCATATGGAGCAGAAAATGGAAGCCCTCCGGGAGAAAAAGATATTTCCCTTGATGCAGTCCCCGGATCCGGAGTCATTAAAGAAGCTGGGAATGGCCGTTGGCCGTGTCGTCTCGGAGAATCTGGACTACTGGCGGCTGATGTATGTGGACGTGGTCGAGTTCCGTCATAAGCACTTCATTCACAGCTATCGAGAGATTGCCGGAGGCCTGCGGACGTATTCGACGGCTTTGTTTCAAAAGTCGCCGATTCCCTTCCCCAGTAACGTCAATCCGGGATTTGCCTACGTCAATTTGTATTTGCAGTTTGTTACGCATTTTCTGGTCGAGGAACTTTTCGGCGCAAAACGCCATCTCGGCGTGAGTGACGAGGAGGCGATCGAGCAGTTTGTCCGGTTGTACACCCGAAGTGGAAAGGGCCGAGCTTCGAAGCCGTAACGATTACGACACAAGGAGAAAAGATGCACATGCGAACCCTCGCGATCCCTGCTGGCGGCCGCCAGCCATTCTCTGTTTCATGACGCCGACGACGCAAGCGCAAACGGCCACCAGCGGACAAATCGTAGGAGTAGTGACCGACCCGAGCGGCGGGCTCTCGTGGCAGGAGCCAAAATCGCTGCAACGAGCGACGCCGGCGTGCGCCGGGAAACGCACACCGGCAACAACGGCCGTTATACGTTCCTCTGCTCGACCCGGGCCTATCGGCTCGAGATGAACCAGAGCGGATTCGCGACGTCAAAACTGGAAGGGATCGTGGTTAAGATCACCGAGACGACGGTGGCAGATGTTCGCCTGAAAGTGGCGACCCAGGCGACAACGCTTTCTGTCACCGGGGAATCACCGCTGGTGCAGACGGAAAGCTCAGCCCGGGGTTCGGTCATCGATGAGCAGCAGTGCGAGGTCTGCCGCTGCCGACCCGCAACTTCCAGCAACTGCTGACGCTGACGTCCGGAACGTCAGGTTCGATCCAGAATTCGTCGGAGTTGGGTCGCGGCGATGTGGCTGTCTACGTCAATGGGCAGCGCGCTCTTTCCAATAACGTCATCATCAACGGCGTCGATGCGAACTCGATCGGTACGGGCGAGAATCCGAATCTCTCTGTCCCGTCGATCGATTCGCTGCAAGAGTTCATTGTGCAGACGAGCATGTACGACGCCTCGTCAGGCCGCAATGCCGGCGGCAACGTAGCCGCTGTGACCAAGTCAGGCACCGACGGTTTCCACGGCGACATTACGAATTCATCCGAAATACCGATTTGGATGCCAATAATTTCTTTCTGAATGAAGAGCGCACGGCCAGCCCACAGTACGATCGCAACCAGTTTGGCGGCACGCTCGGAGGTCCACTTATAAAGGATCGTGCCTGGTTCTTTATTTCGTATCAGGGAACTCGTGAAAACAACGGCACCTCGCTGACCAACTCACTCGCCACGCTCTTTCTGCCGCCTTTCTTGGGACCGCAGCGTGACGCGGCATCCATTAGCCGCTCTCTCGGCTGCTATGGGTTGGGCGGATTCTTTGATCCCTTCACCGCATTCCAGGCCCTGAATCAGACGCTACCGAACGGGCAATATATGATTCCTTCCGCGCCGGGCGTTACGCAAACGGGCGCTGGCTGCTCGCCAGGGCAGGCGATAACAGCGCCACCGGTTCTGGAGACGATACCCTCAAACTCCACCTACAAAGAAGACCAGTTCAACACGAACCTGGATATCAAGCTGAATGAATCGAATCGTTTTTTCGCCAAATACTTTCAATCATTCAACCGCGAAAATCAGGCTCTCTACAATCAATTTGGCGATGGCAACCCGCTGCAAGCTCCAGGATGGCCGACAGAAGAAGATGTGAACCAGCGGGTCCTCTCGGTGGGTGTCTCTTCGGTGATCTCAAGCCGCATGGTAAATGAGGCGCGTTTCGGATGGAGCACGATTTACGGCCCCGGCAAGCCGTCGCAACCAGTCAGTTCCGCCGATTTGGACATCAGCTCTCCGTTGAGCAGTCTGTTCCCCGGTATGCCAACGATGGTTTTTGCGAACATGTTCACGCTTGGGCCGTCTCCTTTTGGGCACCACGTATGCGGCGACCAATATGTATAGCGTCGGCGACATGATGACGTGGACGAAAGGCCGGCACACCATGAAGTTTGGCGCCGAATACAAGCGCCAGGAGCTGGATGCCCCCTATTTCGACGTATTCCCCAACGGTGAAATTGCCTATGCGGGATTCATCAACGGCAACCCGTTCACGGATTTTCTGGCTGGAATGGCCAGCGTTTCCGTGATCGGTTCGGGCACAAACAGCATTCACAACCGCGCCAATGACTTTTCTGCTTTCTTCCAGGATGACTGGAAAGTCACGCCTCGCCTCACACTGAACCTGGGCATGCGCTACGACTACTTCGGTCCGACCACCGAGACCCAAGGCCATTTTGTGGGCTTCGATCCGTCGCGCGCTGTAACCACACCGCTGCCAATTGTTCCCGGCTGTGCGGACACCTGCGGAGTTGCGGTTACGGGTGGCTTCGTCCAGGCTGGCAACGGAAATCTTCCGGTCCCCAGCGGCGGCGCACCGGGATTCACAAAGGTCAGCAACGGCTTGGTGAATTCCAACTACAAGAACTTTGGACCCAGAATTGGTTTCGCTTACCGACTCACGGACAATGGCAAGGCCGTGTTGCGCGGAGGCTATGGCATCTTCTTTGATCGGCCCAACATGCGGCTGTATAACAGCCAATTGTTCAATATGCCATATGAAATGCTGGCCAGCGCACTCGTCACACCGAACGAAAGCCCCTTCGTGCAAGTTCCGCTGCCCAGCGCTTTCCCGCTGAGCCTAAGCAATACGAGTATTTTCCCATTCGGCGGATATCCGGCGGTGCTGCCGGTAACCTCCTATGGGTCAGTTACGCCCCAGCCAACGATCGTTCCCGCCTCCGGGCTCTATCCAGACATCCACGACTGGAGCATTCCCTACACGGAGAGCTTCAACCTGGGGGTGCAAACCAGCATCGCTAACAACTGGATGATCGACTTAGGTTATGTCGGCTCTGTGGGACGCAAGTTCCCACGCTTGTTCTCATTCAACCAGGCGTTTGGCCCCTCATTCGCCGGAGTACCCGCGCTCGGAAGTCTGGGCGGACCGCTCTTCCCCGGCTTCGGCAATTTGCCCGCTCCGGGACTGGGCAGTTTCTTGATGCGGAGCAACTCAAACTCGAACTACAACTCCTTCCAAGCGACGGTCAACAAACGGCTCTCCCACGGCTTGCAGATGTTGCTCAGCTACACGTGGTCCCACTCGATTGACGACTACTCGGGCAGCGACGTCAGCGACATTACACTTCTTCCGGGTGACATGGTGAATCAAAGCAACAACTATGCTTCCTCGGATTTCGACCGGCGCCACCGCCTCGTCGTGAGCTTCCTCTATAACCTGCCGGACGCTTTTCATGGAAACTCAAGGTTCGCGAAGAGTCTGCTGAATTCCTGGAGCGTGTCCGGGATTGAAACCCTGCAGTCCGGTGTTCCCTTCTCCATCTTGGGATCCGACTCCCTCTTTGCGTTGACCCAAGCGGACTTGGCCCCCGGTCGCACGCTGCAATCGGCGATTAAAAGTGGCAACGTCAGGGATCGCCTGAACGCTTATTTCGACACCTCCGCGTTTGTTGTTCCTACTCCCGACACAACTGATTTCGGCACATTGGGGCGGAACATCATTCGAGGGCCGAAGCAGATCAACACGGATCTGTCGGTTATGAAGTTAGTCCCGATAACGGAAAACCAGAAAATCGAGTTCCGTGCAGAATTCTTTAATCTGTTCAACAACGTGAATTTCGCCAACCCAGTTAACGTAGTTTCATCGGCGAACTTCGGGCAGATCGTGTCAACTACGACCGGGCCCAGAGTGATCCAGTTTGCACTCAAGTACAACTTCTAGCGCGTTATAGCGGGCACGTGACAGCGTGCCCGCTGTCACTGCACTGCCACTAAAAGGCACACTTCAAATGAATCCCAGTGGTCTGCACGAGAAGGTTGTGATCGTCACCGGCGCAACGGCGGGCATCGGCCGCGCCACGGCAAAGCGGTTTGCCGCCGAAGGCTGTCGCGTGGCGGCATGGGATGTCAACGATGCCGGGCAGGAGGAGTTGCTGCGCGAACTGTCCGCACTCGGTGGCGAGGCGCTCTTCCGCAAAACCAACGTGTGCGACTCCGGCGACGTCGAGGCGGGGGTTCAGGAAGTCGTCGCCCGCTGGAATGATGTCGACGTACTCATCAACAACGCGGGCATCACGCGCGACGCGCAGTTCGTCAAGTGGAAGGATGGCGCCGTCGCCGGCATGATGACAGACGAAGCGTTCGATTCCGTCATCTCGGTCAATCTGAAAGGCGTATTCCTTTGTTCGCGCGCCGTGGTGCCGCACATGATCCGCAAGGGCGCGGGCGTGATCCTCAACGCTTCTTCCGTCGTGGGTCTCTACGGCAATTTCGGTCAAACCAACTACGCAGCCACTAAAGCAGGAGTGATCGCCTTTGCCCGGACGTGGTCGCGGGAACTGGCAAAATACAATATCCGTGTGAATGCGGTCGCTCCCGGTTTCATCGCCACCGAAATGGTGCAGAAGATGCCGGAGAAGGTTATCCAGGCGATGGTTTCTCATACGCCTCTGGGCCGCATGGGAAAGCCTGAAGACGTTGCCGAGGCCTATGTTTGGTTGGCCTCCGATGCGGCTTCGTTCATTACCGGCACTGTGCTTTCCGTCGATGGCGGATTCGTGCTGGGGACGTAACTTACGGCAATTTAAGAGGACTCATTCATGACGCGATACGCAACCATTGTCGCCACCGGCAGGTACGTGCCTGAGATCGAAGTGACGAATGACATGCTGCGCGAGCGATTCAAACATATCCCGGATTTCGTGGACAAAATGGAAGCCAGCAGTGGCATTAAGACGCGCTGGAATGCTCCAGAAAACTGGGCTACCAGCGATGTCGCTTTGCCCGCAGCCAAACTCGCACTGGAGCGCGCTGGCAAGAAGCCCGAAGATGTTGATCTGATCATCCTCGGCACCGATTCACCCGACTACATCACACCCGCAACCTCGGTCGTACTGCAATACAAGCTGGGCGCAAAAAATGCCGGGACGTTTGATGTCGGTTGCGCTTGTGCTTCGTTTCCAACCGGTCTTTCCGCAGCTGCGGGAATCATCGCCGCCAACCCTGGGATCAAGACGGTGCTCGTCGTCGGCGTCTATCTGATGCACAAACTCACGTCGCCTGCCGATCCCATGGTCTTTTTCTATGGCGACGGCGCGGGCGCGGCGGTGCTCGAACCTGCTGCTTCGCCGGGATTTATCACTTCGACCTTTCGCGCCGACGGTTCCTATCACGACTATTGGGGAATCTATTCCGGAGGCACCTTCGAACCGGCGAGCGAAGAGTCCGTAAAGGCGGGGCGCACCGCGTGCACGATCAAGAACCGCTATCCTCCGGAGTTGAACGAAGAGACATGGCCGATCATTGCGCAACGGCTCGCCAAGGACGGCGGTTTCGATCTGAGCGACGTTGATTGCTTCATCTTTACCCAGGTGCGAAAGCCCACGATTGCACGCGTGATGGAGCGGCTTGGGGTACCGGCGGAACGCGCGCATACGATCATGGAACAGTATGGCTACACCGGCTCCGCCTGCGTCGGCATGGCGCTTGACCACGCCATCGAGCAGGGCAAGGTGAAGTCCGGCAACCTGGTCGTGCTGGTCGGTTCCGGGGTCGGCTACAACCAGGCGGGCTGCGCGTTTCGTATGCCGTAGGCGGCTTCCGGACTTGACTTCCAACCAAGCCGGCCGAGAGGAGCGGAATGGGCCTGGCAATCAAAATTGCGCTGCTGCTGATTTTCGTTGCAGTCACCGCTCTGATTGTCCTTCTCCATTGTTTTCTTTTTGCGGCCTGTCGCTACGACGGTCTGGTTGCGGAGGAGCGCGCTTCGCCGAGCAGGTCTGCGAAAAACGAAGATTACGACCACTGTGGGAGAGCAGATCGTGTGGCATGGCGGCGACGGACCCTTGCTGGTATTGCTGCATGGCGCAGGCGATCAAGCGGGAACATGGAACAGAGTGGCGCCCGAACTGAAGCGCCACTTTCAACTGGTGATCCCGGACCTTGCAGGCCATGGCGAAAGCGACCCCGTCTACGGGCGCGCTGAGTTTGGGACTGCTGCTTGCCGCTCTCGAACAAGTGCTCGATGCAATTCCGTGGCGAGATGCGCCGTTGGTGTTTGCAGGTAACTCGCTCGGGGCCTGGATGGCCATGCTCTATGCGGAGAAACATCCGCATCGGGTAACGCGAGTTATCCTCATCGATGGCGGCCCCATCAAGGAACGTGTCGGAAATTGACCTCATGCCAAAGAACCGCGAAGAAGCTCGGCGCACGCTCGATGCCGTGCTGGACCCTTCCGCGCCTCGTCGGCCGAATTTTGTTCTCGATGACCTGGTACGCGTCTCCAACTACCGGTCCGATTTCGCGGCTGCTGGCCGCCGGCGAAGAAGATATGTCGAAATACCTGCTCGAAGACAAACTGGCAAGCTTCCAGCTGCCGGTGGATCTTATCTGGGGCGCCTCCGATCGTCTTGTCCCGCTGGACTATGCGAAGAAAGCTGCAAGCACAGCTTCCGCATTGCACGCTTACGGTCATTGAGCGATGCGGCCATGCGCCTCAGCTCGAGCGTCCGCGGGAGTTGACGCGAGTCTTGTTGCAAATTCTCGCGTCAGATTCGTCCCGCGCGTCCGCCACTGCACGAATCCGTCTCCAGGCTGTCTGGGGAGAACTCGTGATCACCGGCGACATTCTCGGAGAACGCGCTCGTCTTAGCCCCGACGCGGTCGCATTGATCCATGTTCCCACGCGCCGGCAGTTCACTTATGCGGAGCTCAATCGGCGGGCCGTTGCAGTGCGCGCGGATCTGGACTGGATCTCTGCTCTCTGCGCCCAGGGGATCGCGTCTGCATCCTCTCCGAGAACCGGGTCGAATATGTCGACGCCTTTTGGGCAGCAGGTAAATCCGGCATCATCCTTGTCCCGCTCGGAACGCGCAGCACAGCTCACGAACTGCACCAGATACTCGCGGACTGCGGACCGCGCTGCCTGATGTACTCCGCCCGGTACGAGAAACTCGCGAATGAGCTGCAAGCAACTCGTGGCCTTTGAGCACTTACGTCAGTCTCGATGCAGCAGGACAATGGCCACGAGGCACTGAGTTACGACAGAGCTATCGATCGAGTTCGTCCAGATCCGCTCTCAACCGAGACCCCGACCCGAGGATGTTTTCTGCCTGCTCTACACCAGCGGCACGACGGGACGGCCGAAGGGCGTGATGATTCCGCACCGGCAGATCGCATTTAACGCGCTCAACACAGTTCTATCGTGGCAATTGCGGCAGAGCGACCGGGTTCAGGTTTACACGCCCATGTATCACGCCGGCGGGCTCACCGTATTCATGACTCCACTGTTCGCAATCGGGGGCAGCATTGTTCTGCATGACGGCTTCGACGCCGCTGAAGTTTTGCAAGCTCTCCGAGACTACGAGTGCACGCTTCTTTTCGGCGTACCGACGATCTTCAAAATGCTTCTCGATTCGCCCGAGTTTGCGAGCGCTTGATCTCAGCCATCTGCGCTGGTGCGCCAGCGGAGGCGCCCCGCTTCCGTTACAACTTCTCCATGCCTACCAGAAGCGCGGAGTGGTTTTTCGCCAAGGCTACGGGCTGACCGAGGTCGGCGTGAATTGCTTTGCCATGAGCGACGAGGACTCCCTGCGCAAGTCGGGCTCCGTTGGCAAGCCGATGATGTTCACGGAAGCGAAGCTCCGTCGATTCCGAAGGGAATCAGGCCGCATCCAACGAGGTTGGCGAACTCTGTTTGCGTGGACCGCATGTTTGCCGGGGCTATTGGAACAATCCTTCTGCCACCGCCCAGGTGCTCGACGCCGAAGGATGGTTCCACACCGGCGACCTGGCGCGATGTGACGAAGACGGGTTCTTCTATATTGCAGGCCGCTGCAAAGACATGATCATCAGCGGCGGCGTCAACATCTATCCGGCGGAGATCGAAAAGGAATTGCTCGATCATCCGGCCATTGCCGAAGTCTCCGTCATTGGGGACAGGCGACGAGAAGTGGGGCGAGGTTCCAATCGCTTTCGTGTCGCTGAAACCAGGATCAAGCACCAGCGACGACGAACTTATCGAGTTTCTTCGTCCCAGAATCAATAAGATCAAACTGCCCCGGCAGATCATCTTTACAGAGGCATTGCCCCGCAATGCCTATGGCAAGGTTCTGAAACGCGAACTCCAGGATCGGTTGAAGTAATTCCGTGGAAGCGTAAGTCAACCTAGCGAGGTGTTTTATGAAGCGCATTTACATCGCCGCCTACCATCAATCCAAATTCGGAAAGCTCATGGCCATGTCGGTACCGGAGATCATCCAAAACGCGGTCAACGGAGCGTGCAGCGAGATCAATGTCGAACCCGCAGCCTAGATGTCGGCTCGATCGGCGCCACTTGCAACATTTCCTTGAACGAACAAGGCCTGCTCGCCGGTCTGATGGCAATAGTACCCGGCCTAGCCGGGAAACCCATAGAATCGGTGGAGAACGCCTGCGCCTCCGGCGGTCAGGCTGTACTCTC
>CAVRYB010000101.1:0-21268 GCA_963725295.1 uncultured Acidobacteriaceae bacterium | reverse complement strand
AAAATGTTCTTCTTCCACCCGTTCAGTTACGTATTGCTCAAAAAGTCGAGATCGCCCGCAAACTCGATGAACTGGGCATAAGCCGCATCGAAGCCGGATTCCCCCGTGTCTCCGCCGAAGACGCTGAGGCCATCCAACTCATGCAGAAGGCTGGCATTAAGGCCGAACTCTGGGGATTTTCTCGCGCCGTCGCCGCCGACGTGCAGGAACTCGTCCGGCTCAACCTGCGGTACTCCGTAATTGAAGCACCCACCAGCGCGATCAAGCTGAAGGCCTACGGCATCTCCCAGGAAGATGTTCTCCGCCGGATTCGCGACTCCGTCTCGACAGCGCGCGACGCGGGCATCACGGTGGCATTCTTCGCTGTCGATGGAACTCGTACCGACCTCGAATTTCTCAAGACTGTTTATCTCTCAGCCCTCGACGCCGGAGCCAAAGAACTAGTCGTTGTTGACACCATTGGCGCCTGTGGCCCCGAAGCTGCCGAATTCCTCACCCGGCAAGTCTGCCAGTGGGCCGGAAAAGATGTCCCCGTACACTTCCACGGACACAACGATTTTGGCATGGGGACAGCCTGCGCGGTCGCCGCCGTTCGCGGCGGAGCCACCTGGATCCAGGGCACGATCAACGGCATGGGGGAGCGCGCCGGCAATGCCGACATCGCTGAGATTGCCTTGGCCTTGCGCTGCCTCTACGACGTGCCGGTTGTCATGAACCTCGAGAAAGCACGCGAAGTCTCGCAGGTCGTCCAACGAGCAGGAGGCTACACCCTAGAAGCGTGGAAGCCGCTGGTCGGCGAGAACCTGTTCATGCGCGAAAGCGGCGCTGTCGCCAGCCAGTTTCATCTCCCCGAAGCAATCGAGCCCTATTCTTCGGAAATCGTCGACGCCGATCGTCGTATCGTCCTCGGCAAGAAAAGTGGCCTCGACAGCATCGACCTGAAATGCCGCGAACTCGGTATCACCATTGCCCCTGAACAAAGAGCCCCAGTGCTGGTCGAAGTAAAGAAGCTGGCCGTCAAACACGCCGCCGAAGGGAAACCCGGACTAGTGAGTAACGACCAATTCCGGCAAATTCTCAAAGCCCTGCACATAGCTTAAAAGCCAGAATTCCGGCCACGTATCCTGCCAAACGCCGTACCCAGCAGGTCTTTTCGACGCCCTGCGAACTTACCCTGGTAACGCTGGTTTCGTTACTCATAATGTGCAGACGGTTTCACCCGCACTCTTATTCCGACTGTGATCATGGCGGCTAACTTCCATTACGTCAACATCTTATGGCCTGTACTCCATATGGTTTTATGGGTGCACTACTACCAGCGAAGCCCAGATACGCATAGGGCCGGATGGGGGCGAAGTTGACCATCATTTACAGCTCTGAAACGCTGGCACCTCGAACGAAATCGCGGCCAAGTGCCATCATGCCGCTTCTCGTGATTCTGTTCATCGTCTCCTACGGCATTCTGACCATGCTGGTGTTCGAGCAGGGGCAGACCATCGAGTCGCAGCGCGGCCTGATCCGCGAGATGCTCAAGGACAGCGCGCAACTCGCTGCCATCAAAGACAAAATGGCCAGGGAAGACGTAAAGCAGTCCCACGGAAACGCGCCAGCTCAGGCAGCTCCGCAACCGGACTCGAAGAACGCGGACTCCGCCAGCGCAGCCACCAGCCCCAAGACATCGGACAAAAAAGACAGTCGCTCTACCAAATCGGCTCGCACCATGAAGCAGGTTCCCGGAAAGCCAGCCTCCGATTTGGAAGATGTTCGCCGCGCCACGCGAGTGATCTAGGCACGACCAGTTATTAACCCGGTCTGGACTACAAAAGACTCGGTCTAATAGAGTTAGAGAGCGGCGGTTCTGTGCACAACGGCCCAATCTGAGGGCCGCACAAGTGAGACCCTGATGAAGACCCTGACCCTAGCGCTACTGTTGTCGATTCCCGTCCCCAGACTAGCACCGCCAGCTCAGCCCTCTCCTACCCCCAGCCATCTTCCGGCAAAGGCCAAGGGAGGGCGCTGGTATTTCGCCGCCAACGGTCACGCCGTCTACTGCTACGGCCCCGTCATGACCATGCCTCAAGCCCAGGGTGGACTGCTCAAGGTCGCCACGTTTTGTCGCGGTGATCGCACCATGGTTCCCCTGAAGGACTAGAAAAATTCCCGCCACCGCAGCGCCCATCCGCGTCGGTCGTCACCGAATACACTAACTATTTTCCGCAATCATCAAACTCAAGCTACCTGCTGATCGCATGGCTAATTCAGTGCCCCGCCGCGAAAACCAAGTGAGTAGAGTCACTCGTAAGTGCTGCTGGAATCTCACATGCAAAATTCTTCATCTTGACAGCCTGACCGTTGTGAGGTAACGTCCGCGTCACCAGTACCGACGCATTTCTTCCCTGCGGTGACTGGACAGCGGTAAGCCTCGGTTTTGCACGTCAGCTAGATTTCTAACCGGTTCACTGTTTGGAGGGGCCGATGATCGGGAAAAGTCTGCACCAGCAAGCGTTTTGTCTCCGCGTTCTCTCAGTTTGCCTCACGGCGCTGCTGATGTCAGTCGTCAGTTCAGCGCAAGTTACCCCCATGGTTGCGGCGCGCTTCCTTGAGCAGTCCAGCTGGGGGCCGACAGCGACTACGATCAGTCAGGTGCAGGCAGCGGGTAGCTTGCAGGCATACTTGCAGCAGCAGTTCAACGCGCCCATCTCGACCTACACGACTCCGAGCGACACCGATAAAATCGCCGTGGTTCAGAACCAGTTCTTCGTGAATGCGATCAATGGTCAGGACCAGCTTCGCCAGCGGGTTTCCTTCGCACTCTCGGAGATCATCGTGATCTCCGGCGTCGGCAAGAACATAAAGCACCCCAGCGCCTTTACGCTCTGGATGAACATGCTTCAGAACGACGCCTTCGGCAACTTCTTCAACATCATCAACGATGTCACTCTCAGCCCGTCCATGGGCTCCTACCTCAACATGGCGGAGAACGACGGGTGTGCTAAAAACTGCCGGCCGAACGAGAATTACGCTCGCGAGTTATTGCAACTGTTCACCATAGGTCTGTATGAGCTGAATCCGGATGGCACGCCCGCCCTCGATTCGAACGGCAACCTGGTCCCGACTTACGGACAAGCCACCATCGACGGCTTCGGCGAGCTGTTTACTGGGTGGGGATATCCTCCGAAGCCGGGGCAACCACCGCGCTTCTTCAGTACGCCCTACTACAGCGGACCCATGCTTCCCTACCAGAAGGTCTATTCTGCAGGCTCAAAGACTTTGTTGAACGGCGTCACGATTCCCCCCAAAGGGAACATTCAGACCGATCTTACCTCTGGCTTGCAGAACGTCTTCGGTCACCCGAACGTCGCTCCATTTATTTGCAAGCAGCTCATCCTGAAACTTGTTACCAGCAATCCCAGTCCCGCCTACGTTTCCCGCTGCTCCCAGACATTCAACAATGACGGGACCGGGGTGACTGGCAATATGCAGGCGGTCGTCTCGGAGATTCTTCTCGACTCCGAGGCCCGTCGCGGCGACGATCCTACCCAGGTGCAGGCTTCGGACGGCCATCTCCGCGAACCACTGCTTCACGTGATGGCCGCTCTCCGCGCAGTCAATGCAACCACCGACGGCGTCAACCTGAATAATTATGGGAGCAGCATGCTCCAGGGGCCTTTCCTTTCTCCGAGCGTCTTCAACTTCTATCCTCCGGACTATCAAGTCCCGGGAACCGGCCTGTTCGGCCCCGAGTTCGACATTCTCAATGCCAACACGACGATAAACCGGATCAATTTTATTAACGACCTGATCTACGGAACTGTCGGCCCGAACACGAAGACAGACATTTCGCAGTACGTGACGGCGGCCGGGAGCGGCGTTACGAGCCTGCTCACTCTGATCAACACCAACATCATGCATGGCCAGATGCCGAGCGACATGTACAGCACGCTGTCTAGCACGCTGTCGTCGCCGGCGTTTACCTCTCCTACGATGACCGCGCAGGCGGGACTTTATCTGACCTTAAGCTCGTCACAGTTTCAGTTAGAGCACTGATACCAAGCACCACCCGGAGGGCGTATGCCTAGAATTACACGGCGCGGTTTTCTGAGAACCACTTGTTGCACAGCGGCGGCAGCGGGAGTTGCTGCGTCCAACCTGAACCGTCTCGGCTTGATGAGCGCCTATGCCCAGGGTGGAGACTACAAGGCTCTGGTCTGCGTCTTCTTGTTTGGCGGCAATGACGCCAACAATATGATCATCCCTTACGACACGGCCGGTTACGCGAACTACGCCAAACTCCGCGCTAACCTTGCCCTGCCGCAAAGCGGCCTGTTGCCCATACAGCCCAAGAGCCAAAGTCTGCCCTTCGCATTTCACTCCAAGTTCGTTGATATGCAGAACCTCTTTAACGGAGGTCAGGTTGCTGCTGTCGTGAATACCGGCGTGCTTCCGCAACCCATGACGCGCGACCAGTATTTGAACGGCCAGGTCCCCATCCCCGTCAATCTGTTTTCGCATGCCGACCAGCAGAACCAGATGCAGACCGACACGCTTCAATACACGAACTTCCCCACCGTCGGATGGGGTGGCCTCGTCGCTGACCAGATACAGGCCATCTACGGCGCCGGCACTTTCCCCATCCTGGTTTCTCTCGGAGGCGTCAATGTCTTTGCCCAGGGACTGATCGCCAAGCCGCTCGAGACCAGCGGCGATCCGACCCTGTCGTTGAGCGGATATTCCGGTTCTGCCGCCGACAACGCGCGTTTGGGCGCTTTTCAGTCGCTGCTCACCCTAGGCGACGGTCTCACGCTGATTCAGTCGGCCAGTTCGACCACTTCGACCGCGATTCAAAATGCTCAGACCTTGGCGGCCGCACTCGCCACAGGCTCGGGCATAAAGACGGTATTCCCGCCCCGAAATCTTCTCGCCTCGCAGCTGCAAGAAGTCGCGAAGATCATCCAGGTTCGTTCCACCCTCGGATTGTCGCGCCAGATCTTCCTTGTAACCCTCGGTGGTTTTGACACCCATGGAAGCCAGCTGCCCACGCAGGACGGTCTCCTGCAACAAGTCGATCAGGCCCTGAGCGCTTTCTATCAGGCGACCGTCGAACTCGGCCTGCAGCAGAATGTGCTGACGTTTACCATGTCAGATTTCGCCAGAACGTTCCAGCCCGATAGCACTGCTGGAAGCGATCACGCGTGGGGCAGTCACCACCTGGTAATGGGTGGCGCCGTAGCCGGAGGAGACTTCTACGGCACATGGCCGACGCAAGCTCTGGGCGGACCCAGCGACGCCACCAATCAAGGCCGCTGGATTCCGACCACTTCGATCGACCAGTACGGCGCAACGCTGGCACAGTGGTTCGGCGTACCGGCAGCCAATCTGCCGTCGATCTTCCCCAACCTGAACAACTTTACGACTCAGAATCTCGGCTTCATCTCGAGCGCGCAGGATCGGAGTCGTCGCCAAATCTAGGAGCGGCTGCGGAAACTCTCCGATTCCCGCGCGCACCGCGTCGGGTTAGGGAAGGGCCACGAATTTCAGAGCCTACAGCCGCCTCGGATTTGCACTTGATTTTGGGTGGCGCAGCGGTTCACCGCTGCGATGAATGCCTTGTTTATGGCGTCCGGCTTTAGCCGCTGGGGTGCCTTTATTTCGCAGTTGCCTCCGGCTTTGCCGGTTCGGCAGGCTTTACCCCCTTCAGCTTGCCAAACGATTCCTCCACGCGCTTCCGGAAGTCGCCGCTGTCGTCGTGCTCAAATCCGCTGTAGTTCGACTTCACTTGCATCTCACACTCCGCACCCTTCGATACCAGCGCCACGTGGTTCGTGCGCTGGGTGAGCGCCCCGGTTACGGTGACATGCACGTTGTGCTTCACCTTGTAGGCCGCCGTCATTAAGGTGTCGTCACTTTCCTGGACTTCATAATTTTCGGCAACGCTGAGGACATCTTTGACCGCGCCCCATAGATCGCCGCAAGGGGTGGGATAAGTATTCTTGGAAGTCTTGCCAAACGCCGGCAAAGCGAGAGCCAGCGCTATAAGAGTCACAACCGCAATTCTTAGTTTCATGCCACATCTCCTCGCACGGATGAACTGCTCAGAAAGTGAGGCTGAGCAGAAACAATCGTTTCAGAGCAACTGGGGGACAATTGCAAGATAGGCGCTCAACAGATTTCGTCAGTGCGTGGAGTCACGTCAGCCAGTGACCAACCTCCACCGAACCCTGCTCCGCTCGCAAACCAATATGAGAAAATGGGCTACGTAGTCAGGGGCCCGTAGCTCAAGTGGATAGAGCATCGGATTTCTAATCCGAGGGTTGGGGGTTCGATTCCCTCCGGGCCCACCATCATGCAGTGATAATAATCACCGCTCGCTCCCGTCCTTCCGGACTAGGATATCCGCATGAGCGTGCGCCGCACGGCTGACGCCGTCATCATCACCGACCCCGAAGAGCGCTTTGAAGGCTTCGAACGCCTCATGCCCTTCAAGGTGCAGAACATCCTGCTCGTTTCCAGTCTCTACGACTCCTTCATCCTTCGCGAAGACGGCCGCCTCAACGAACTGCTCATCGACGAGTCGCTCGAACTGAACCTGCGCCAGATTCCCCGGATCACCCACGTTTCCAGCTGTGCCGAAGCGCTGAATCTTGCCCGATCCAATCCGCAGTTCAACCTGATCGTCACCAATCTCGCGGTTGGCGACATGGACGCCGCACAACTGGCCCGCGAAGTACGCGGCGCTGGACTCGATGTCTCCGTCGTCGTCCTCGCATATGACTACCGCGAGATCAAGAACTTTGTTGCGCGCAATCCCGTCACCGATATCGATCGAATTTTCTTGTGGCAGGGCAATGCCCGCATCCTGATCGCGATCGTCAAGTACATCGAAGACAAACGCAATGCACTCCACGACACCCGCGCCCTCGGTGTTCCGGTCCTTCTCGTCGTCGAGGACAACATCCGCTACTACTCGTCGTTTCTCCCTGTCATCTACACCGAGTTGATCAAGCAATCCCGCCGCGTGATTCAGGAAGGCATCAATGTCGCGCACAAACTGGCGCGCTTGCAGGCGCGCCCGCGAATCTTGCTTAGTTCAAATTACGAAGACGCCGCCAGCCTGGTGCAGGAGTATCGCGACTCTCTCTTCGGACTTGTCTCCGACGTCGAATTCCCGCGCGATGGCCAGCTCAGTCCCGAAGCCGGTTTTGAACTGGCACGCATGGTGAAGAGCCTCGTCCCCGACTGCCCCGTCGTTCTGCAGACGAGCCGTACCGAGTTCCGCCCCCGCGCTCATGCCGAAGGCTACTCATTCTTGCGCAAGCGGTCGCCTACGCTTCTCGGAGATCTGCGCGAGATCTTGACGGAGCAATTCGGATTCGGTGACTTCGTATTCCGCCTGCCCGATCTGAGCGAGGTCGGACGCGCGAAAGACTTGAACGAACTGGAGCAGCAGTTGCAGGTCGTTCCCGAGGAGAGCATCGTCTTTCACGCGCAGAGCAACCACTTTTCCCATTGGCTCGGAGCGCGCACCGAATTCGCTCTAGCCGCCAAACTGCGCCCGCGCACAGTTTCAGATTTTGCCAGCCCGGAGCACATGCGGCGCGATTTGATCGAATCGATCAACGAATATCGCCGCGAACAGAGCGAGGTGCTCATTGGCGATTTTCGTGCCGATACTTTCAAGCCTTCGGAATCCAGCTTCCTGCGCATCGGTTCTGGCTCGCTCGGCGGCAAAGCTCGCGGCCTGGCCTTTGTGCGTCACATGCTGCGCAAAAGCCGCCTGACCCGCCGTTTTCCCGGGGTGCGCATCTCCGTGCCTCCCGCCGTTGTCCTCGCCACCGATGTCTTCGACCAGTTCGTGAGCGAGAATGATCTGCTGGATTTCGCCCTGCACTGCGAAGATGACGACGAGATCCGTCAGAAGTTTCTCGCTGCGCCGTTGTTCGAGTCGCTGAACGACGATCTACGGGCTTTTCTCGCGCAGGTGCATCACCCCCTGGCCGTTCGCTCCTCCAGCTTGCTTGAAGATTCGCAATACCAGCCCTTCACCGGCGTCTACGAAACCTTCATGCTCGGCAACCAGCAAGCGAACATTGACGATCGCCTCGCCGCCCTCGCCGAGGCCATCCGCCGCGTCTATGCTTCAACCTTCAGCCGTCACGCCAAAGCCTACGTTCGCGCCACGCCCTACCGCCTGGAAGAAGAAAAGATGGCGGTCATTCTCCAGCAGGTCGTCGGAACTCGCCACGACGAGCGCTACTATCCTGATTTCTCCGGAGTCGTGCGTTCCCGCAACTACTACCCCGTCCTGCCCATGACCTTCGAGGATGGCATCGCCGCCGTCGCTCTCGGACTCGGCCGAGCCGTGGTCGACGGAGGCAAGTGCCTCACCTTCTGCCCGCGCTACCCGCAAAACCTAGTCCAGTTTTCCTCGGTCGAAGACATACTTTCCAACTCGCAGACCGAATTCTGGGCTCTCGAACTCGATGGCTCCTCCGAAGGTCGTCCTGGCCACTGGCACGAAAGGCGCTTCGGTCTCGACGCTGCAGAGAATGACGGCACCCTGTGGCCGCTGGCGTCGACATATTCCCGCGACAACCACGCTATCTACGACGGTGTGAGTCGTCCCGGTGCGCGCCTCGTGACCTTCGCGCCCATGCTCAAGCACGACACTTTCCCACTGGCCGAGATTCTCGATGATCTAGTTCAGGCCGGCGAAGACTCACTCGGCAATCCCGTGGAGATCGAATTTGCCGTCCGCCTACCCCAGCAATCCGGCCACCCCGCCGAGTTCGGTTTCCTCCAGATTCGCCCGCTCACCCTCGCCCGTGACACGCAGGA
Organism: uncultured Acidobacteriaceae bacterium; assembly: GCA_963725295.1. Classification (GTDB taxonomy): domain Bacteria; phylum Acidobacteriota; class Terriglobia; order Terriglobales; family Acidobacteriaceae; genus Acidiflorens. The sequence continues at coordinate 12,433 of CAVRYB010000101.1, read as the reverse complement.
TCTATCTCTCGACGACGTGCAACCCGAGCAACTGATCTGCCGCAGCAGTAAAGTACTCGGCAACGGACGCATCGACGGTCTCCACGACATTGTCGTCGTCGACTCGCAGCGCTTCGAGCGCGGACGCAGCCAGGAAGTTGCCACCGTAGTAGCCCGCCTGAATCGTGCCCTGAACGAGAAGAATCGGCCGTATCTCTTGATCGGCGTGGGCCGATGGGGATCGACCGAACCCTGGCTCGGCATTCCCGTCGAGTGGGACGAAATCTCCGGAGCCCGCGTCATCGTCGAAGCCGGCTTCCGCGATTTTCGCGTCACTCCGTCGCAGGGCAGCCACTTCTTCCAGAACCTCACCGCTTTCCAGGTCGGCTACTTCACCGTGAATCCCGACGCCGGAGAAGGCTCCGTCGATTGGGATTGGCTCACCGAACAGCCCGCGGTAGAAGAGGAAGACTGCGTCCGCCACCTCCATTTCACGAAGCCCATCCGCGTAGTGATGAATAGCCGCACCAGCGAAGGTGTAATCTTCAAGCCGGAAGCGAACTAACGCGACGCTAAGAGCCCCAGCACGGTGCCCCAGGTTCGCGCCCGTTCTTTGGGCGCTAACCTGGGCCCTGATGCGCGCTCACGAGGGAGCAATGTTCGTGGCCGGAGTTCCGAGGGCAAGACGCCAAAACCCGCTTCACCGCAACCTGTGATTCCAATCACTGCCGTCCCGAACTCCCGCGCCCACAATGAGCGTGAATCGCGAGCGTCATTCTCAGGGAGACCGCAATGTTGAACGAAGACTTGGTGAAGTGTCCAGTGTGCGGCGTATTTACTCGGATCGATAAGCCTGAATTGTTGGCGGCGTTGGCCAACCCCGAAATTCGTCAGCAGATCGAAAATTACGTTTCGCAGTTGCTGGCGAACGCGCCCGCCGAATTAGCGACCGTCACCACAACGGCAGAGCCTCGCAACTTCCAGACCGACGTGCACAACTGGAATCCGGCAGTTCCAATGTGGCAGCGCAGCCCAAAAGAGTAAAAGAGCAGGGGAGCTGGGTGCCCCAAGAGCCTGCCCTGAGCTTGTCAAAGGGTTCGCGCCCGTTCTTCGGGCGCTAACCTGGGCGACGATGCGCTCGCCGTTCAATGCTTCTGAATCACCCTCGCGATCCGCTCAAACGCCCAGTCAATTTCCTCGCGCGTGATGACCAACGGAGGCGCAATCCGAATCACGCGATCATGCGTCTCTTTGCACAGAATTCCTTCTGACTTCAGCGCCTCGCAATACGGACGCGCAGCACTGTGCAACTCGATGCCAATCCACAGACCGCGCCCACGTACTTCCTTCAAATCATCGCTGCGCAGCGTCTTCAACAGCGTCAGGAAATACGCGCCCAGCTCGGCTGACCGTTCCACCATCTTCTCTTCAACCAGAACGCGTAGCGCCGTCCGCGCAATCGCGCAGCCCAGTCGGATTGCCTCCGAACGTGCTGCCATGATCGCCCGGCCGGTAGACGCCGAGAATCTCTTTCGACGCGAGAACCGCCGACACCGGATAGAAGCCTCCCGCCAGCGCCTTACCGACGATCAACACGTCGGGCGTGATGCCCTCATGCATGTAGCCGAAGAGCTTGCCGGTGCGTCCCAGGCCAGACTGAATTTCGTCCGTCATCAGCAGCACGCGATTCTGTCGGCAAATCGCAGCCGCCTCTTTCAAGAAGCCTTCCGGCGGAATCACAATCCCCGCCTCTCCCTGAATCGGCTCAACCAGAAAGGCGCAGGTATTCGGAGTAATCGCCTCGCGCAGCGCGCGCGCGTCGCCGAAGGGAATCACCTTGAATCCCGGCGTGAACGGCCCAAAGCCGTCGCGATATTGTTCGTCGGTCGAGAAGCTCATCGATCGTGACCGTGCGCCCATGAAAATTGTTGGCGCAGACGATAATCTCGGCCTCGCCCTCGGGAATGCCCTTGACCTTGTATCCCCACTTGCGCGCCGTCTTCACCGCCGTTTCAACCGCCTCTGCGCCCGAATTCATCGGCAGCGCCATGTCGAACCCGGTCAGGTCGTGGAGTTCCTTGTAAAGCAGCGGCAGTTGCTCATTGCGAAACGCGCGCGAGGTCAGCGTAACTTTCCGCGCCTGCTCTTGAGCGTCTGCAGAATCTTCGGATGGCAGTGTCCCTGGTTCACCGCGGAATACGCCGCCAGGCAATCGAGATAACGCTTGCCCTCGACGTCATACACCCAAACGCCCTCCGCCCGCTCAATCACTACATCCAGCGGATGATAGTTGTGGGCTCCATACTGGTTTTCGAGTTCAACAAAGTAATCGGTGCGCATAGATTTTTCTATTAGTTCGGTGGTCATAAGGTCCTTTCACTCAGCACGACACGTCATCTGTGAGAAGTCACGCCTTCAGAGCCAAGAATGAGATAGTTTTCAGAAATCAAACGATCATGTCTATATTGAATTTTTAGTCGCGCTCCAGGCTTATGCCGCAGAAGTTCAGTGCGGAGATCGTCGATGGTGTAGAGATAGTGGCCATCAATGGCGAGGATCACATCGCCCGGTCTTAAATCAATGCCGTCAGCGGGCCCCTGGGGTTGGACACCAGCGACCTCCACTCCGTCGTGTCTTACCGTCGGATTTCCGGTAAACCAAACTCCGATCAGAGCTTCCTCCACCGGACCCGGTGATGCGTGAGTAGACACGGCAGGGTCATGGACGACTGAGCTCGCTGCAACGGTTGGAGTGTGATTGTCATTGCTTAACGCCGCTGCGGTAGCTCCAATCACTTTCGCTAGCACGAAGGTGTGAGCATTAGCGTCGCGGTCGAGTAGAACGTACACCCCGGCTTCACTTTGGTGAAATCGTACGTGGTCGCCCTCACGTAGTCGGGGCACTTCGCCATTCATGTCCCCGATGCTCTTTCGCCACTGAACCTTCTCTTGCAAAACCAATGTCCTATCGGCCTGTTGCAGGTGCACTTCAATAATCGTCCAGCATTTCTTCCAGTAAGTGCAACCGGTAGCCTTCCATACACTGTCGTTGCCTTGCGCAAAATGGCTGTCCATCTGCACGAGGTCCGCTTCCTCCCACGCCGGCTCTTTCTGCTGGCCCCACACGAGAGCGGACAACCAAATCAACGCGATTAGGTGTGTTTTCAAGGACCTGCCTTCCTTGTCACACGAATATCCTCCCAGAGGCTAAAGCCGCGCCCTTCCAACCATTTACTTGAAACCCAGCGTTACCACCACGCACTCCCCGACTCCTTATCCAACAGCAACGTCAGCAGCGCCATCCGCACATACAGCCCATTCATCGACTGTCGGAAATACATCGCTCTCGGATCGGCATCGACTGATTTATCCAACTCAACCGTCCGCGGCAGCGGATGCAAAATCAGCGCGTCCCTCTTCATTCGCTGCACCACCGTCGAATCGATGGCATAACGCCGCAAGCCTTCCGTGCCTTGCCCAGCGACATCCCGCACGCGCTCCGGCCGGATGCGTGTCTGGTACACGACATCGACTTCGCCAATCACCCGGTCGATATCCGACTCCAGTTCATAACGGACGCCGTGCTCGTCGAGATAATCCAGGATGTCCGGCTTCATCTGCAGTTGCGGCGGGCTGACGAAGAACATCTTCACCCGCTCAAACTTGGCCAGCAGATACGCCAGCGACCGCGCCGTGCGTCCCCGATCCAGTTCGCCAATAATGGCCACGCTCAAGCCATTCAGCGGACGCTGCCTGTAAATAGTGTACAGATCAAGCAAAGCCTGCGTCGGATGCTGCCCGCCATTGCCATCCCCGGCATTGATCACCGGTACGCGCGAAACTTCGGCCGCCCGCCGCGCCCCGTCTTCTTCAGTGTGCCGGATTACAATCACGTCCGAATAGCCGCTGATGATGCGAATCGAATCCTCGACCTGCTCGCCCTCGATCTCCGAAGAAAAAGCGCCAGCATTTTCCGTCGACAAAACCCGCCCGCCCAGCCGATGCATGGCCGCCTCGAACGACAGCCGCGTGCGCGTCGAAGGCGCGTAAAACAGCGTTGTCAGAATGCGGTTCTGGTAATCCAGCGTGCCTCCGCGAGCGACCACGTGCTCCATCCCGCGCGAACGCGCGAACAATTCCATGAGCAGAGGCACGGTAAATTGCTGTGATTCGATGACATGTTTCAAAGGCGTCCTGTTTTCCAATGCCGTTTCCGGGTCAGATGGATGAAGGGGAATAACGTTCTGCTTAAGCATTCGCTCCTCCCACCGGGAACTCAATTTCCAGTTCGTGCTCAATGTCGTCGAGGTCGTGATCGGAAAGAACGTGTGTTCCCGCAGTTCCGGCCACCGCCGCGCACAGGTTCTCGCACGAGGTGATGACGGCTTCCTTACCGCCGTTGTGTAGAAAGCGCAATACGGACTCGATTTCGGCCCCATGTTTCCGACAGGGAAGTGTCCAGCCTTGGCGTGTTCCTCGAGTTCCGCCGCGTGGACATGGCGCAGCGGCCTTTGCGTCGGCTTCTTATAATCCAGATACACGTAATCCGTATCAGTGGAAATCACAAAGAGATCAACGTTCAAATATGACGCCAACAGCGCTGAGGCCCGATCCTTGTCGATCACCGCTTCCACGCCTTGCAACTGCCCATTGTTCCAACGGACAGGAATTCCGCCCCCGCCGCAGGCAATTACCAGAACGCCATGCCCAACCAGATCCCGAATCACTTCCAGTTCGACAATACCCACAGGATCCGGCGAAGGAACCACGCGGCGATAACCACGGGCGGCATCCTCGACGATCTCCCACCCATAGACGCGCTTGCGCTCCTCAGCTTCCCCTCGCGAGTAGAAAGGTCCAATCGGCTTGCTAGGATGCGTCATCGCCGCATCGCCGGGCAACACCAGGCACTGCGTGACCACCGTCGCCACCGGAACGTGCAGATTGGCGGCTTGCAACTCCGTTTCTAACGACTGCTGAAGCAGATATCCAATCTCGCCCTGCGTGGAAGCATCGCAAACATCCAACGGAAGCCCTGGAACTTGGCTCGCTCCCCGTTCCGATCGCAGAAGCGCCGCCCCGACCTGCGGTCCATTGCCATGCGTGAGCACAATGCGATATCCGGCGCGGATCAAGCCGACGATTTGAGCTGCCGTTCGCTGGGCATTAGCCCGCTGCTCGGCAATCGTGCCCTTCTCCCCCGCGCGAATCAGGGAGTTTCGACCGATGGCAAGCAGCATGGTCTTCATAAGTAGTAGCTAGCAGCTAGTAGCTAGGAGCTAGTGGCTAAGTCCTATATATGCGCCAACTCCTGCAACTCCACGATCCCCGGCAACTTCACAAACTCGCCTTTCATCAGTTCCAGCATGATCGCCTTCTGCGCATGCAGACGGTTCTCGGCTTGCTGAAACACCAGCGAACGCCGCGAATCGATCACGTCGTCAGTAACCTCGTCGCCGCGGTGCGCCGGCAGGCAATGCAGGAAAATGGCGTCATGCTTCGCGCGCCGGAACAGCGTTGCATCCACCTGGTACGGCAGGAAGATGTGTTTTCGCTTTTCCGCCTCGTCCTCTTTCCCCATGCTCGCCCAGACGTCGGTATAAATCACATCCGCGTCCGCAGCTGCCTCATCCGGATCATTCGTCAGCGTGCAAGTGGCGCCAGTCTCGACGCCACAATTGCGCGCCCATGCCACCGACTCGGCATCGAGTTCATATCCCGGAGGCGAAGCCACCCGGACATGTGCGCCCAACTGTGCTCCGGCAAACACCAGCGACCGCGCCACATTGTTGCCGTCGCCAATGTAGACAACCTTCAGTCCTTCCAGATGCCCCTTGGCTTCCCAGATCGTGAGAAAGTCGGCCATTGCCTGGCAGGGATGACTGTAGTCGGTGAGACCGTTGATCACGGGAATGTTGGCGTGTAGGGCCATCTGCTCTACGATTTCGTGAGCAAACGTCCGAATCATGATGCCCTGCACCATGCGCTCGAGGTTCTTCGCGACATCGTGCACCGACTCGCGCTTGCCCAGATTGATTTCCGCCGGAGAGAGATAGAGCGAAAATCCTCCCAGCTGCTGGACGCCAACATCAAACGTGACCCGGGTGCGCAGCGACGGCTTTTCAAAAATCATGGCCAGCGTTTGCCGCCGCAATGCCCCGCTATACACGCTGGGGTGCGCTTTCACTTGCCGCCCCAGCGTTAGCAGGTACTGAATTTCTGACGGCGAGAAATCTCGGATCGACAGAAAATCTTTGCCCTTCATCTTCCGCCCCCCGCCAGAGCTGGCTCGTGCTCGCGCACGAACTTGCCGAGCATCTCGGCCAGGCCGGGCTTGGTGTGTTCTTCAACTTCGTAAGTGACACGTAGATTCGGACGATCAATTTTGATCACACGCGCCAAGTCGATCGGCGTTGCGATCAGCACCAGCCCGCAAGGAGTGCGCCGGATGGTTTCCTCCAGTTCGTGTCTCTGCATGGCGCTGTATCCCATCGCCGGGAGCAGGTTGGTCAGGTGCCGAAAGCGTTCATACGTGCCACGGATTGATCCCACCGCATACGGCCGCGCGTCGACCAGTTCCGCCGCCCCGCATTGCCGCGCCGCGACCACGCCTGCGCCGTACGGCATTTCGCCGTGAGTGAGCGTCGGGCCGTCTTCCACCACCAGCACGCGTTGTCCCTTGACCAGATAAGGCTCGGGAACGGAGACGCGGCAAGCCATCTCAAGAACAACAGCCCTTGGGGAGTGCAGTTTTATGTTCTGGCGAACCGTCTCCACGTCACGCTGCTCGGCGGTGTCGACCTTGTTGATGACGATTACATCAGCACGCCGCAGGTTGACTTCTCCCGGGAAGTAAGACAGTTCATGCCCCGGACGGTGCGGATCCACAACCACGATCTCCAAATCGGACGTATAGAAAGACGTGTCATTGTTGCCGCCGTCCCACAGAATCACGTCCGCTTCCTTCTCCGCTTGCCGCAGAATCTTTTCGTAATCCACGCCCGCATACACCACGGTTCCTTTGCTGATATGTGGCTCGTACTCTTCCCGTTCTTCAATCGTGCATTGATGCAGGTCGAGGTCTTCCATGCTGGCGAAGCGCTGCACCGCCTGGGCCGCCAAATCTCCGTACGGCATCGGGTGACGGATCACGACTACTCTCTGTCCTTGCTTCCGCAACTCCGCTGCAACCAGCCGCGACACCGGACTCTTTCCGCATCCCGTCCGCACCGCGCATACCGAAATGACGGGGACCGAAGACTTCAGTTGCGTGTGCTCGGTTCCAGGCAGCCAGAAGTCTGCGCCCGCCGCCACCGCGCGTGACGCGAGATGCATCAGCGTCTGGTGAGAAACGTCGCTGTAAGAGAACACCACCGAGTCGATTCCGTGTTCAGCGACCAATTTCTCTAGGTCTTTCTCTTCGAAAATCGGAATGCCATCCGGATACAGACTCCCCGCCAGTTCTCGCGGATAGCGCCGGCCCGCAATGTCCGGGATTTGTGTGGCTGTGAAGGCCACGACTTGGTAGTCGGGATTATTGCGAAACAGCACGTTGAAGTTATGAAAATCCCTGCCTGCCGCCCCTAGAATCAAAACTTTTTTCATGCGTCCCTCCAGAGTTACGTCAAAAGCTGCGTTAGAAGATGCGTTACTAGACATCCTCTCGCTTAGGGAAGGGAAGGGCAGTACCCCTGATCACAGCCGAGGGTGACTTTTGGCGCGAAAAAACTGTCTAAATGCCCGATTATCACCTACTTAGGTGATCGACATCACGGCGGCCCGGCAGCCTTCGATTGACAATAGAGTTAGCCTCCCATGCTGCGCGTCGGAGGCTCAGGAAGGCCCACCATGGTAGACATCCAATGATGGACATAGAAGAAAAACAGGAAACCGGTGCCAGCCTGATGGTCATTGGGCTGGGGATCTGGCTCATGGACTTGCTGGTCGCGTTCTTTCTGCCCTCCGCAGTTGTCTATGGGCACCGCACGATGTTCCTCGGCATTATCGCCACTATGGGTTTGGTGGGTTTGATTCTGCTCATCACCGGTGTCAAGGTTCGGGGCTGGTCCGGCCGCGAGTAGCACGAACATAAAAATTCTTAGCACGAGAGAGAGGGAACTATGGCTTATTCATATCTGGTGATAGGGGCCGGGCGGCAAGGCGTCGCCTCGGCATATGATCTGGCACGCTTCGGAAACGCCTCACGCGTCACGCTCGCCGACTCGGATCTCAAACGCGCGCAAGCCGGGGCCAAAAAGGTGAACGACTTACTGCACAACCACACGTCGCACGCCATCACCTTGGACGTGAGCGACGAACAGGCTGTAGCTCGCGCGCTGAAGGGCTACGATGTCGCCCTGAGCGCAGTGCCGTACTGCTACAACCTCGCCCTGACCAAGGCCGCGATTGCGGCCGGTGTTTCGTTCTGCGACATGGGCGGCAACACCGACATCGTCCGGCAGCAGCACGCGCTCGATCCCGAAGCGCGGAAAGCGGGCGTGAGCGTGATCCCGGACTGTGGCATGGGTCCCGGAATGGGCAACACTCTAGCCGTCTACGCCATGGATCTCGTCGGGGACGCGGAAGAAGTTTATCTCTACGACGGTGGCCTGCCGCAAATGCCGCAACCACCCTGGAACTATGCGCTCACCTTCAACATCGGCGGCCTGACCAACGAATACTTCGACGGAATGACCATCCTTCGCGATGGCAAGCTCTTTCATGCTCCTTGCTTCACCGAACTGGAAATGATGGATGTTCCCCCACTCGGCAAACTGGAGTCGTTCCTCATCGCTGGCGGTGCTTCGACTGCTCCTTGGACCTTCCTGGGCAGGCTCAAAACCTATGAGCTCAAAGTGCTGCGCTATCCGGGAACCTTCGCGCAACTCAAGGCATTTTCTGATCTCGGCTTGTTTGACCTGGAGCCGGTTTCAGTCAATGGACAAGACGTCGTTCCGCGCGAGCTCTTCCATGCGTTGTTCGAACCACAAGTACGCGTGGACGACCTCAAGGACGTCTGCATCATCCGCGCGCATGCCAAGGGAAAGAAAAACGGCGAGCCCACCGAAGCAATCGTTGAAGTGATCGACTACTACGATGAGGCGACCGGCTTCACCGCCATGCAGCGACTGACAGGTTGGCATGCCTCGATCGTCGCGGCCATGATGGCCCGGCAGGATACTCCAATCGGTTCGGTGCCGCTCGAACTGGCTGTACCCGGGAAGGCCTTCGTGGATGAGGCCCGAAAGCGCGGAATCAACATCACCGAACGCACGGGACCGGTCGAAGTGGTCGAGGAGCCCTGCGCTTTGGATCAGCTAACGTCCGTGTAATGAATGATATAGAGTCAAACGAAAGGGGGGCTACCCCGAAATTCCGATGGTAGCCCCCCTTTCGTGCCATTTCACCCAGAGTCATTTCTAAGTAGAGTAGTCCTCGAGCAGACTTCGGGGGAGGGCTGTTCAACGAGCGTCCGATGACTCTTTTTAGAGTCCGGGCGCTTTCGTTTTTTGGGGCTTCATCATCGCCCATTCTTTCTCCGTTAGCTCCCGTCCCAACGCCGTAAACTCACCCGCACCTTGCAGCCACTCTCCGCCGTCCATGGTCACAACTTCTCCATTGATGTATCCGGAACCGTCGCTGATCAGGAACGCTGCCAGGTTGGCAAATTCCTCCGTCGTGCCAAAGCGCCCCAGCGGAATGCGCTTCTTCGCCGCACCTTCCAGTTCGGGACGAGGCATCAACCGCGAGAATGCTCCCTCAGTCGGAATCGGACCCGGCGCAATCGCATTCATGCGAATGCCGCGATCGCCCCACTCCACCGCCAGACTCCGCGTCAGGGCCTGCACACCAGCTTTGGCCACTGCGGATGGCACCACATACGCCGAGCCCGTCGTCGTGTAAGTCGTCGTAATGTTCAGCACCACGCCACCGTGTCCCGCGGCCAGCCAGCGTCGGCCGCACGCCATCGTAGTATGCAGTGAGCCCATCAGAACAATCCCGATCACCGATTGAAATGCTCCCAACGAAAGCTCTTCGGTGCGCGACAGAAAATTCCCGGCCGCATTGTTCATGAGAACATCAAGCGGGCCCTCGGCCCAAATCCCACTGATCATCCCCTCGACCGCCGCCGCATCACGCACGTCGCAGACCCGCGAGTGAACCTTGCCGCTAGTGCGTTCGCCCAATTCCCGCACCGTTGCGGCAAGAACATCCTGCCGCCGCCCGCAAATGTAAACTTCTCCGCCGAGTTCCAGGAACCGCTGCGCCGCGGCCTTGCCAAGACCAGTGCCGCCGCCGGTAATCAGAATGCGCTTGCCCCGAAGCAGATCTTTTTGAAACATGATGATCCCCTCCCCCCGATGAACCGACGATTGTACCGGACTGGCTGGCTTGCGAGTGGTGACCGTTCTCGCCGTTTGCCGAAAAACTCAGGTTCTCTTGGCTTGGTTTTGAAAGGCCGCGGCATCAGACGGAGAACTCGGATTCCAGCCGCAAAGCGGCGCTACAATTCAGCCCACGGCGCAAGCCGTGGGTAAGAAATGGAAAGAAGGCAAGCCCCACCGGGGCGACAGAGAAGCTATGACACAGACTCGGAAGGACAGCGCAGGCTCACGACAACTTCAGCGCCGCGTAAATCCTCGAATCAATGCGGGCTTCAGCCCCCGTTGGTCGCCGTTCTTACGGCTGGCCACTTTTTCTGCAAACCGTTCCGCCGCTGCGGAAAATTCCCGATCTCTGCACCACCGGGAAGGGCACGAGTTCCACTCGTGCCGAAATCGGTGCCTAACCAACGGCGGCTTCCAGCCGCTGAGGGAATGCTGCCCATGCCGCACTCCGTCTGCACTCATTGAGTCTTCACTCCCGCGAGGAAGATACGTTGCGGCCGAAGGAGTACGGACTCTTCGCTTTTTCAGGGTCGTCGAGCCACCCTTTGCCCGATGCGTTCGCCAGTTGTGAGAGTCTCTTGATGTCTGTCTGACAAATCGTGTTTGTCACGTCGCAACGTGACGCGTCCAAGGTTTTGGTCCCCATTACCTGCAGGTACTCTGACAGCGGTGCAGACTCGCTGAGAACTTTGCCCGATCCAGCCCAGTGGCGATCTTGACCATTTCTCTTTACACCGGAAACCCACAGCGATTCACCCGTTTCCATGTCAACGTAATTGCCACCCGACTCGCCACGTCGCTGGCCCTTGAGCTTCATCAAACCTCGGCCATTGAAGTACAGCGTCCGGCCAGTTTTTGAGGGCGTCACGTAACCGATCCATGCGGGGCCGTTGTCGGAATGGCCACTCTTTAACTCGATGTATCTTAGAAGCTTCACCGTTCAGAGTGTGCCATGCGATTTGGACCTGATCAAATGGTGAAATCAAGGGAAAGCGCTCAAGGCGAGACCGTACCCCTACCAAGAGCCCGGCATTTCCATGGCCGTGGCCTCAAGAAAACCCCAAGACTGGCCGATCCCAGACGACGACCGCTAAAATATTTATTTCTCAAAGACTTAGCGGGAAATGAGTCCAAAAACGAGCCGAAAATTCTCCGTAACTTGTTGATTTATAAATATCTTACCGATAAGTCCTTATTCCTCAAAGATCTGGCGTTACTTGTGCGCTAAATCCTTCATTCTTAAAGATCGACCCTAGAGGGGTCCAAGCCGTCCCAACGCCCAGCGTGCGTGTTCGGCAACCACTGGTTCTGCATCCTCGCAGAGTTCTTTGAGCGTCGGGAGAAACTTCTTGTCGCCACTGTTTCCCATGGCAATCGCCGCATTCCTCCGCAGGCCGGAGAGCTTTGCGCGACGAATTGGCGATCCGCGAAATACCTCGCGGAACTCTTCTGGCCGCATTTCCGCCAGCCAGGCGAGCGCCGGATTGACCAGTCCTTCGCGCGGCTCAAACTCCGCCGCGGAAGTTGCGGGCGCCTTGCGGTTCCACGGGCAAACGTCCTGGCAGATGTCGCATCCGAAGACGTGTCTTCCCATTCCTTCGCGCAGTTCTTCGGGAATAGCGCCGCGCTTCTCAATCGTGAGATAGGAGATGCACAGACGCGCGTCCAGCACTCCAGGCGCTGTGATCGCCTGTGTCGGACAGGCAACGATGCAGCGCGTGCAACTCCCGCAACGATCCGGTGCTGGGAAGTCAGCTGCGAGATCGAGCGAAGTGAGAATGACCCCCAGAAATAGCCACGATCCCAACTTCTGATTGATGATGCATGTATTCTTGCCAATCCATCCGACACCCGCATGTTTGGCATACACGCGCTCGACAATTGGACCTGTGTCCACATAGCTACGAAGCTGGAGCGAGTCGCTGACACTGGACATTCCACGCAGTTCGTTTTCCACGCGCTGCAGGCGTCGCAGCACTGCATCGTGATAGTCCTCGCGCGCCCAGGCATAGCGCGAAATCCAGCCACGGCTCGCGCCCCCTTCGTGTGGCTGTGTTGAATAAGGAT